>NZ_JBQFSZ010000001.1:0-1031391 GCF_056538325.1 Ruegeria sp. BG8
TGCAGGGGGTCTGTGTTGAGGATGACGGGTCCCTGGCTGTGGGCGGTGCGACAACCCATGCCACGGTGGCGCGCGAGGCCGCCGCGTCGTATCCGGCGCTGGCGGCGCTGGCGGGGCAGATCGGGGATCCGGCGGTGCGCAATCGTGGCACAATCGGTGGCTCGGTGGCAAATAACGACCCTGCGGCCTGTTATCCGGCCGGTGTGCTGGGGTCGGGCGCGACCATCGTGACGAATACGCGGCAGATCGCGGCGGATGATTTTTTCCAAGGCATGTTCACCACAGCGCTGGAGGACGGCGAGATCATCACCGGCGTCCGCTTTCCGGTGCCGCAGGCGGCGAGCTATCAGAAGTTCCTGCAGCCTGCGTCTCGGTTTGCATTGGTCGGCGTCTATCTGGCGCGGTTCGCAGATGGTGTGCGCGTTGCCGTCACCGGTGCCAGCGAGGATGGCGTGTTCCGCTGGTCCGAGGCAGAGCAGGCTCTGAACACAGAGTTCCGCGCCGATGCGCTGATGGACCTGCGTATCAACCCAGCCAACATGATCGGCGATCTGCATGGCAGCAAAGAATACCGCGCCCATCTCGTCAGCGTCATGACTAAACGCGCAATCCAAGCCTGCGCTTAAATCATTCAAAAGCCCCGATGTAACGGGGCTTTTGGATTATCTTTTGCCTATTCTGGGCAATTTGGCGGGCTGCAGATATGCACCTGTGTCTTCGCGCGCTTTTTCGTAGCGTTCGATCCGCACCCGCGCTTCCTCGCCACCAGCATCGAACAAATGACCCAATAGGCAATCCAAGACTGCGGCGGCACCTGAAAAGCTGGAGAAATGGTGGCGCGATTGGGTGCTGATCTGGAATGTAATATCCGGTTGGATGCCCGGCGCGATTACATCACTTTCCGATACAAGGATGACTTTCAGCTTCTTTTTGAGCGCGTAGCGCATGGTTTCGATTGTGTCAGCCGAGTAGGGCTGCATCGTAATAGCCAGCAAACAGTCACTGGGATCGGCGTCTAATAGATCGTCGATCGCAGACCCCATATGCCTAGGGATAAGGTGAATGCCGGGATGAGCCATCCGTCCTGCATAGGCAAAGTAATAGGCGAGGGCATAGCTGGCTCGTGTCGCTGTAACATAGCACCGTGGTGCTGTTTCGATGTATCCCAATGCTTGCGCCACTTTTGCGGGACTCATCAGGCGCAGAGAACGCATTGTCACGTTTTGTGCGTTCTGCGCAAGCTTGGCCTGCTTTTGGCTAAACGCGTCGCCTTCATGCATCGTCTTAAGCCAATCATTGCCTAAGTCCTCTTCCTTGTCGGTGACCAAAGCGTGGCGAAAGGGCGCTCGAAATTCCTCGAACCGTTCAAAGCCCATGTGCTGTGCAAGGCGCACAAGTACATTTGGGCTGACGCCAATATTCTCAGACGTAATGCGAATGGGATCCAGGCCGAAGTCGCCGGGATAATCTATCACGTATTTGGCCGCGGCCTGTAGGGCAGGCGGCATCCGTTCGATGGATTTTCGAAGTTTGGCGATAAGTTGGTTTGCGCTGTAGCTCATGAAAAAACATTTGTTATGGATTTTTAATATACAAAACGAAACCCCTGTTGGATAGGCGATTGTGGAACAAAGAAGAGTTTTCGTCATGCAGAAGGCCCAACAATCTGAAGTCTTGGCGAGGAAGCCGTATATCCTGGTTGCACCGAACGGGGCGCGTCGGTCTACGCGTGATCATCTTCGATTGCCAATACGCACGGAAGAAATTGTCGAGACGGCAAGAACTTGTTTTCGCGCAGGCGCAAACGGAATTCATTTACACATACGAGATGAACAGGGCGTGCATTCATTGGATGCGGGACGATACCGCGAAACTATCAGCGCCTTGGAGGAAGCTTGCCCCGAAATGGACGTGCAAATCACCACTGAGGCGGCAGGTCTATACGATGTGGCCGCTCAGTTGGATTGTCTGCGGCACGTGCGACCGAACTGGGCTTCGATCGCTGTTCGGGAAATTGCAAGATTACCGGAATTGGCTGACCACGTTTACGGGGCCTGCGCAGAACAGGGGACTCGCGTGCAGCATATTCTTTATGACACGCAGGATTTGACGCGACTGTCGCATTGGCAGGAAAGCGGAACAGTGAGACGCGGTCAGACGGATCGGTTGTTTGTTTTGGGGCGGTATACTCAGCGCATGACTTCCTCTCCTGAAGAGATGGATCAGTTTCCTGTTTCCGGCACGGACTGGATGGTTTGCGCTTTTGGCCCGCAAGAACACGCTTGTTTGCGTTTGGCCGCCAGCCGCGGTGGAGACGTCCGTGTTGGCTTTGAAAACAGTTTGACGGATTATCAGGAGACCCCTTGGGCGGACAACGCTGCATCCGTTGCCGCTTTGGCAGTGAGTTTGAGAGAGGTTAGGACATGAGCAAAGTCTTTCCACGTCATACCAAGTCGGTTCTGCCCATCGCAGCGGGCGGTGACGGAGCCTATTTGATCGACGATCAGGGAAAACGCTATCTGGATTGTGGTGATGCCGCCGTGTCCTGTTTGGGTCATTCGAATCCGGCTGTGATCAAGGCGGTTCAGGATCAAGTCGCTAAAATAGCATTTGCCCATACCGGTTTTATGACGTCGGAACCCGCTGAGGAACTGGCAGAACTGCTTATTAAGTTTGCCCCGGGCGCTTTGGACCGTGTCTATTTCGTATCGGGCGGGTCGGAGGCGACCGAAGCGGCAATCAAACTGGCGCGTCAGTATTTTCTGGAAACAGGGCAGCCGGAACGGCGTCATGTGATCGCCCGGCGCCAAAGCTATCATGGCAACACTCTAGGTGCATTGTCTGCAGGAGGTAATGCTTGGCGCCGTGCCCAGTTTGCGCCGATGTTGATTGAAATGACTCATATCGCGCCGTGTTACGAATACGCGGAAAAGCAAGAAGACGAGAGCAGTTTCGAATACGGCCAGCGTGTCGCAAGTGAGTTGGAAACCGAGATTTTACGCTTGGGTCCTGAAACGGTCATGGCCTTTATGGCCGAGCCCGTTGTCGGAGCGACACTGGGTGCGGTTCCTGCCGTCGATGGCTATTTTAGGCGTATCCGAGAAATTTGCGATCAATACGGTGTTTTGCTGATACTCGACGAAGTCATGTGCGGAATGGGACGCACGGGTTACCTTTTTGCCTGTGAGTACGAGGGGGTCTCGCCCGATATCCTATGTATCGCAAAGGGTCTGGGGGCAGGGTACCAGCCTATCGGAGCAATGTTGTGCACCGGTGCAATCTATGATGCGATCCGTGACGGATCGGGGTTTTTTCAGCACGGACACACCTATGTCGGCCACCCGGTCGCGACCGCCGCCGCGCTTGCGGTCGTGCGCGAACTTACAGAGCGGCAACTGCCGGAACGCGCCAGATTGATGGGGCACCGATTGCAGCAGGCTCTTGAATCAGCATTCGGTCAACACCTGCATATTGGCGACATTCGCGGCCGTGGATTGTTCCGGGGAATAGAACTTGTTGCTGACCGCGGTCAGAAAACGCCGTTTGACCCGAGTGTGGGCCTTGCAGGGAAAATCAAGAAAGCAGCGATGAACGAGGGGCTGATCTGTTACCCGATGTCGGGCACTCGCGATGGGCGTGTAGGCGATCACGTTCTGCTTGCACCACCCTTCATCATTGAAGACACACAATTGGACGAATTAATTGGCAAGCTAGGCAAAGCGATATCTGGCGTGATATAACACCTTTGTGATCTGACTTTCCGTTTTAACTCAATACAATGACGGAAAAATTTTTGACTAGGGCAGTGGTAATGATTGGTGATATTTGGTCGAGCTTTCGGAATCTCCCTACATGGGTTCAGGTTTGGGTTGCTTTGATACTTGTGCCAATCAATCTCGCGCCATTGGCGTTTCTGGATCAACCTCACGGTGAGTTGATTGCCGTTCTGGCCGTTACCGGAATGGCCCTGAATATTCCAATAATGCTGGCCGCACGGGGTATGAGCAAAGCTATGTCTCTGCCGCATTTATTGTGCTGGGGGCCCTTGGTCTTCGTGATTTCACTGGCTCTTGCCAGCGATGCACCGCTGTCACCCGAATACGCGGCGTTTTTGATCGTGCTGCTGACTGTAGATACGATCTCATTGGCGTTCGATCTGCACGACTCTTTTCACTGGGTAAAGTCTCGCGCCACCAAATAAAAAAGCCCCCTTAACGCGAAGGAGGCTTGGATGATCGCAGAAGCGTCTCGTTACTTCTGCGGAAGCGGTCCGATCATCATGATCATTTGACGACCTTCCATCTTGGGCATGTTTTCAATCTTACCCAAATCCTTGATGTCTTCAGCGACGCGTTCCAGCAATTCACGGCCCAAATTCTGGTGGGCCATTTCCCGCCCGCGGAAGCGCAGCGTAACTTTGACTTTGTCGCCCTTTTCGAGGAACTTGAAGACGTTCTTCATCTTAACGTCATAGTCATGCGTATCGGTGTTGGGTCGGAATTTGACCTCTTTCACCTCGATGACCTTTTGCTTTTTGCGGGCTTCGCTTTCGCGTTTCTGCTGTTCGTACTTGAACTTGCCAAAATCCATGATTTTGCAGACCGGCGGGTTCGCATTGGGCGAAATCTCTACCAGGTCAAGCCCGGCATCGGCAGCAAGTTGCATGGCTTTGGCGGGATGAACCACCCCGACGTTTTCACCTTCGGCACCAATCAGGCGGATTTCGGGGGCACGGATTCTTTCATTTACACGCGGGCCGGTATCTCTCTGAGGCGGCGCGTTGTGAGGTCTGCGAGCTATGGGTTCATTCCTTTGATGATTGCAGAAATTCGAGCCCGAAATTTAGACCGCCCGGCGCGCCGTTTCAAGCGCCATCCGCGGTGAAAAGGTCGAAATAATCAGGATTCACAGCAGGTTTATGCGCCGGTCAGGCCTATTCATAAGACCGGCGCAGTCAGTTTAGCCGACAAAGGCCTTTTCGATCACGAATTCCTTGGGCTCAGAGTTTGCGCCTTCGCGCAGGCCGAACTCTTCCAAGATCGCTTTGATATCCAGGTTGAACGCCAGAGAGCCACATACCATCGCACGGTCGGTTTCAGGCTTGATCCCGCCTTCGATGCCAAGATCTGCAAAGACGGTTCCGTCTTTAAGCAGGTTGGTGATGCGGCCCATCTTGGGGCTCTCTTCCCGCGTTGTGGTCGGGTAGTAGCGGATCTTGTCTGCAAAGCCTTCGCCCATCAGCTCTGCCAGCATCTCGTCCTGCCGGATGTTTTCAATCAGCTGCCGACCATATTCCAGCTCGGCCACTTCGCGGCATGTATGGGTGATGATGACTTCGTCATAGTCCTCATATGTCTGAGGTTCGCGCAGCAGCGAAGCAAAAGGTGCAAAGCCGGTGCCGGTGGCAAAGAACCACAGGCGCTTTCCGGGCAGCAAAGCGTCATGCACCAGCGTACCAACGGGCTTGGGGCGCAGAATGATCTGATCGCCTGTCTTGATGTGCTGCAACTTCGAGGTCAGAGGGCCGTCCTGTACCTTGATCGAGTAGAACTCAAGCTCTTCGTCCCACGAGGGCGAGGCGATGGAATAGGCGCGCAGCAGCGGCTTGCCGTTGTCACCCAGAAGGCCGATCATGACAAACTCGCCCGAGCGGAACCGCAGCGATGCGGGACGCGACACCTTGAAAGAAAACAGGCTGTCGGTCCAATGCTTGACGTCTGTCACGGTCTGGGCGTCCGGAAGGACGGGGGCCTTAACGGCGGTTGCTTCGGTCACGGGTTTCATCTCTGTCATCGTTTCACTGCCGGTTCGCTAAACCGACATCTCCGTTTAATCTTTGATCCACATCAGGAAAAGGGGCGAATTGCCCCTCTCGTTGCTTGCTGGCAAAGGCGGTGTTAACCGCGTAGGCGCGCTTGGTAGTTGTTTTCTTCCCAATTCGCCCGCGCCAACCATTGATCTTCGGGTTGGCGGCTGGCGAGATTGTGATCGATTTCGACCTCATCAAAGCCACTGCGGCGGGCCATGGTGAACTGATCCGCCAGTACATGGCCTTTGGCGCGCAAGCGACCAGTGTAGCCTTTCAAGCGCAGGGTACGCGCGATGGTAAAGCCGCGGCCGTCAGCGAAAGACGGGAAGTCAACGCGCACCATCCGCGCGTTTCCCAGCCGTTCAAACAACTGATCTGGATCGGTGTCCGAGCTGACATCCAGCGCGACCACATCGTTCGCAGCGTCTTCCAACGTGACGAACCCATCTGTCCAGTCGTCGGGGGCAAAGCCCTCATCCGTTACGATTACATTCATGTTTTCTCTCCGGCGCGTACCATCTTGCCGTCGACAAAATGGATACCGCATTCTTCTTTGTTCTGGTCGCGCCAACGCCCGGCGCGTGGGTCTTCGCCTTCTTTGACCGGAGATGTGCACGGCGCACATCCGATCGAAGGATATCCTTTAGCCACCAACGGGTGCCGAGGCAGGTTGTTTTCCACCATATAGGCACGCACATCTTCGGGCGCCCAATGGGCCAGCGGGTTGACCTTGATCCGGCCCGTTCCGTCCTCGACTTCAAAGAACTCGAGCGCGGCGCGGGAGCCCGCCTGAAACCGCTTTCGCCCCGTGATCCAACCGCAATAACCCGACAGGGCCTGTTGCAGCGGAAAGGTCTTGCGCAGATTACAGCACGCATCCATGTCCCGTATGCGCAATGCGCCATAGGGGTCTTCGCGCTGCACGTCTTCTTCATCCGCCCGGATGATCTTGACGTTCTTCAGGCCCAGACGCTCGCTGACTTCCTGTTGGTATTCCAGCGTTTCCGTAAACAGCATCTGGGTATCGATGAACAGCACCGGGGTCATTTTGTCGACCACCGCCGCCATATGCAGCAACACCACGGACTCGGCCCCAAAGCTAGAAACCAGGGCCAGGTCCTCAATCTCTTGGTTGGCACCATGCATCACGTCATGTGCACTGTGGTGCCGGAACCGGGCATTGAGCGCCTCGACCTTTTCGGTCAATTCGCGTCTTTCCTTGCCCAGCTCCGTCTGGATCAGGTCAAGCGGCATTCGCCCGAGCCTCGGGGTAGAGTGCTGCTTTGAACGGCGCCATGCCGACACGCCGGTAAGTCTGCAGGAATTCTTCCTCGGGGCTTTCGCGTTGTTCCAGATAAGTGTTCACGATCCGCTCGATGGCAGGGACGATCTCATCATAGGCAAAGCCCGGACCCGTGCGATCACCGATAGCAGCCGTCTCGGTGCCGTCGCCGCCCAGCGTGATCTGGTAGTTTTCGACGCCAGCGCGATCCAGACCCAGAATGCCGATATGACCCACGTGGTGGTGACCACACGCGTTGATGCAGCCCGAGATCTTGATCTTCAGGTGGCCGATATCATGCTCAAGCTTCAACTCATCGAAACGAGTTGCGATCTGCTGGGCGACCGGGATCGAACGTGCCGTGGCCAGAGCGCAGTAGTCCATTCCGGGGCAGGCGATGATGTCGCTGATCAGGCCAATATTGGCAGTGGCCAGTTCGTATTCCTTCAGCTTCGCGTGGATCGCGGGCAGGTCGGACTTGTGGACATGCGGCAGGATCACGTTCTGCTCATGACTGATGCGCAGCTCGTCATAGGCGAACTCTTCGGCCAGGTCGGCCATCACGCGCATCTGTTCAGCGGTCGCATCACCAGGCGTAGCGCCGTGCTTTTTGATCGAGATCGTGACAATCGCGTGGTCGGCGTTCTTGTGCGGCGCGATGTTGGTATCGACCCACGAGCGGAAGACCGGATCGTTGGTGTAAGCACTTTCAAAGGACGCAACCGAGGCTTCGCGGAAGGCTGGGGCCGCAAAGTGGGTTTTGATCTCTTCCAGCAGTGCCATGTCGGCGCCTTTGAACTGCGGGCGGACCTGCAGGAAACGCTCGTTGACCTTGGCGCGGATGGTGTCGATGCCGTTTTCATGAACGGTGATCTTGATACGCGCTTTGTACTTGTTGTCGCGGCGGCCGATCTGGTTCCAGACGGACACGGTCGCTTCAAGATAGGCCAGCAGATCGTCAAAGGCGACGAAATCGGACAATTCCTTGCCGATCATGGGCGTACGGCCCAGACCACCGCCCACGATCACGCGGGCACCCAGAACACCGTCACGCTCAACCAGTTGCAGGCCGATATCATGCGCTTTGATGACGGCGCGGTCGTTTTCGCTGCCGGTGATCGCGATCTTGAACTTGCGCGGCATGAACTGGAATTCCGGGTGATCGGTCGACCACTGGCGCAGCAGTTCGGCATAGGGGCGCGGGTCGGCGACTTCATCGGCGGCAGCGCCGGCAAAATGGTCGGCGGTCACGTTGCGGATGGTGTTGCCCGAGGTCTGGATGGCGTGCATGCCAACCTCGGCCAGCGCGTCCAGCATATCCGGCACGTCCTTCAGTTTCGGCCAGTTGTACTGGATGTTCTGACGGGTGGTGAAATGGCCATACCCCTTGTCCCACTTCTCAGCCAGCAGGGCCAGTTGGCGCATCTGCGCGCTGGACAGTGTGCCATAGGGAATGGCGACCCGCAGCATGTAGGCGTGCAGCTGCAGGTAGAGGCCGTTCATCAGGCGGAAGGGTTTGAATTCATCTTCGGTCAGAGAGCCGTCGATACGACGCTCAACCTGAGCACGGAACTGTGCGTTGCGTTCTGCCAAAAATGCTGTGTCGAACTCGGAGTAGCGATACATGATTAGCTGTCCTTAGTTGCAGCCCCGAACTTTGGGGCCTTGAAAGGGGAGAGAGAGGGCCTTTGATCAGGTCCGGGGCTGCGGGGAAGTTTCCTGTTTGCCATGGGCATAGTTGGACGGACCAGTCCGGCGGAAATCCTCCCGGAAATGGGTGGGTTCGGGGCCGTTCGCGCCGGCTACGGCATCAGCCAAATACGCACCGACTACCTTGCTTGCCTGACGTTCGGCATCCAGCAGGCGAACCTGCGCATGGGCCTCATCCGTGATCAATTCGGCCTCAGCCAGCTCACGCGACCAACGGTCATCTGCGGTCAGGTAGATGACGTCACCTTCCAACAGATCGTTGGCTGTGACGACTTTGGGGGTAAAAGCGCGGGCCATCAGGCGTGCTCCTTCTTGAATTCGGTCAGGGCTTTGGCCGCTTGGCGCGGTTCCAGCCCGTAAAAGGTCAGGGTCGGGCCGTACATTTCGGCGGCGTTCAAATCGTTGGGCAACTGGTCCAGATTGGTTGTCAGCACACGCTCGTCCGGGCGCGAAGCGTTTTCGACCAATGTGATGGGCGTGGCGCGATCCGCACCGTGCATGATCAGGCGGCCCTGAATAAACCGTGCGGATTTCTTGCCCATGTAAATCGCGGCAACCGAACCCGGACGCGCCAGCGCGACCCAGTCATGATCGGCGAAGCCTTTCATGTCATGCCCGGTCAGGAAGCGGACAGAAGAATTCCGACCACGGCGTGTGAGACTTTGACCTATGCCAGCAACAGCGGCTGAGGCTGCAGTGATACCCGGTACGATCTGCCACGGGATACCGGCGGCTTCGACGGCTTCGATCTCTTCATCCAGACGAGCGAATACGGTGGGGTCGCCCGACTTCAGGCGCACAACGCGGTGGCCTTTCGCGGCGTAGTTGACCAGCAGGGCGTCAATGTCTTCCTGTTTCCACGAGGGACCAAATCCCGCTTTGCCCACATCTACGAGAATGGCGGTTTTCCCGGCCAACTCCAGCACCTCGGCGCTGATCAGGCGGTCATGCAGAACGACATCAGCCTGCCCAAAGGCATTCAGTGCCTTGAGTGTCAGCAATTCCGGATCGCCCGGTCCCGCGCCGACAAAGTCGACGTGGCCTGTGCCATCATGTGAATGCGTTAACTGCATGTTTCGTTCCGTTCGTTTGACTTGACCTGCAATATAGGAAATATTCCCGGTATTGCGCCATATGGGCGATTAAATAAGAACACACGTTCCGTCAATGGCCTGATTTGGAACGTACGTGTCGAAACGAAGGGAAAATTGGAATGTCGGTGCGGATTGATGATACGGATCGGAAAATTCTGGTTGAGCTACAGCGTGATGCCAGTCAATCGCTGGACGAAATAGCAGCCCGCGTCGGTAGTTCCAAGACCCCGGTTTGGAATCGCATACGCAAGCTGAAAGGGGCTGGCGTCATCGGTCAACAGACCGTCCTATTGGATGCCGAAGCGCTGGGTTTTGAGGCGACATTCTTTGTGTTGATCCGTACCTCGGAACATGAGGCTGACTGGCAACGTCGGTTCCTAAAGGCCCTGCGCGATCGGCCCGAGGTTCAGGAAGCTCATCGGTTGGCGGGCGACATTGATTACATTCTGAAAGTTCGGGTCAAAAACGCCCGGGCCTATGATGAATTCTACCAGACCCTGATTTCAGAAGTGCGCGTTCATAACGTGACCGCTTTGCTGTCGATGGAAGAGATCAAGTCCACGACAATGCTGCCTTTGAACGCGCTGGCCAATGGCTAGAGGCACTAGACCTCGACCATTAGCCTGGTAAGCCCGTGAAAGTGATAACTGTTGGCGTATTCCGGCGCTGCGGCCAGTCTAAGGTTGGGGCAACGTTCGAACAGCACGGTCAACGCGATTTTCATCTCAAGACGTGCGAGCGGCGCGCCGACGCAAAAGTGCAAGCCGCCTCCAAAGCTTGCATTGGTCACGATTGCCCGCGATGGATCAAAACGATTGGGATTGTCCCAGACCGAAGGATCACGGTTTGCAGCACCAAGCAGTAATGCGACCTGATCGCCGCGCTTGAACCGATTTCCGAAAACTTCGGTGTCTTCGTATGCATAGCGTGTGAACATGTGCAGCGGCGGGTCGTAACGCAGCACTTCTTCAACCGCCAGATCGATGGGCTGTTGAAGAAACACGGCGATCCCCTGTGGTGTCTGCAAAATGGTTTTCACACCATTTCCCAGAGAATGCACCGTGGCTTCGTGACCTGCGTTCAGCAATAAGATGCAAGTCGCAACAAGCTCATCGTGGCTGAGCTTTTCCCCATCTTGTTCGGCTTCGATCAGACGTGTGATCAAATCATCCCGAGGGTCACTGCGGCGATCTTCGATGTAGTTTGTCAGAAACGCCGTGAACTCTTTCGCTGCCTTTGCGGCGTTGTCTTCGGTTTGACGGGTTCGGCTGGCCTGATACATGGCCACCATATCGTGGGACCATTGCAGAAGGCTGGGAGACATGTCTTCGGGTACACCCAGAAGGCGGCAAATGGTTATGACGGGGATCTGCGTGCAGTAATGTTCGAGCAGATCGAAAGCCCCGGTTGGGAACCCTTCGATCAGTGCATGGCTGAGGGCGTGGATCGAGGGCTCAAGCTGCGCTATGGCGCGTGACGTAAAAGCCCGCAACACCAAGGCCCGCAAGCGGGTGTGGCGCGGGGGTTCGGCCTCAAGCAGGGAATGCGCTTCGACGGCTAGCCAGGGTGCTATATGATCCGGTCCTTCCGTGATCAATTCGGGCGGTATTTCGCGGCCGAAACGACGGTCCTTCAAAAGGGAATGTACGGCCCTGTGCGAGACGGCCGCCACCATCTGATAGTCTTCCCAGAAAACGAGATCGCCTGATGCTCTGGCGTCGTCATAAAAAGGGTAGGGGTTTTGAACGAAATCCGGATCGACCGGAGATTGAATGACCGTCTTCATGCGGCGCAGACTTGCCATGCCGCGCGTCGAATGCAAGACCCTATGTCATGCAAAGAGTTTGGATCATCCTGAGTTTTCTTCTGGCGGTCGGAGCGCTGTCCGCCGGGGTGTGGTCATACGGCTACCGACAGGCGCTGTCACAGCTCAGCGAAAAGGCTGAGGCCGACCTTGAGCTTGCCGCAGACCGTCTAAGCACGCAGATGCAGGTTTATCAGGAACTGGCGGTTTTGATGGCAACGCATCCGGGTTTGCGTTTTCTGGAAACCGAGGCGCAACGTAAGACTGCGCAGGCCATGTTGCTGGACGTGGCCGATAAGACGGCGGCGGTAAACATGATGTACCTAGATCAACGTGGTCAGGTTTTGGCCGCCGCTCAGCCGGTCGCGCAGGGCAGCATGGCGGATCATCCAGCCTTCGAACGTGCGATGCAGGGCGCATTGGGCAGCGCGCATGGTGTGGATCCCAGCAACGAGGCTCGTATCTACACCTACGCAGCGCCCTCCTTTGATGCCGCTGGTCAGGTTGCAGGCGCGTTGATGGTCGTCGCGGACGTACAGGATGTTGAACAGACATGGCGCGGCAGTACCGAGGCCGTCTTCTTTGTAGATGCGGACGGTGTGGTCTTTATCTCGAACAGGTCCGACCTTTTGTTCTGGAGGCGCGCGCAAGGCCAGCAGGGACTATCGCCCCCAGAAGGCAACGCGGTTGATTTCGCGTCCAGCTTTGTTGGTGATCATGAATTGTGGCAACTGGGTTGGGGGCGTTATCTTCCTGAACGCGCTTTGCATTTGACGCTGGACTTACCGGTCATCGATATGACGGCCGAGGTGCTGGTGGATGTTGCACCGGCGCGCCGCCTTGCAGGCCTGCAGGCCGCAGCGGTTGCCGCCATCTGTTTTGCATTCGGCGCTTTGTTGTTTTTGGCAACGGAACGGCGCCGTGCGCTGGCGCAAGCCAATGTCGTACTCGAAAGCCGGGTGGCGCAACGCACGCAGGCGCTAACCGCGGCGAATACTGCATTGAAACGCGAAGTGCACGAACGGCAAGAGGCCGAGATCGCCCTGAAGCAAGCTCAGGAAGAGCTGATTCAGGCAGGTAAGCTAAGTGCGTTGGGTCAAATGTCAGCGGGGATCAGTCATGAGCTGAATCAACCCCTTATGGCTATTCAGCAGTTCGCAGATAACGGCGCTGCGTTCCTGTCAAAAGGCCGCGAAGAGCGCGCATCCGAGAACTTGACGCGTATCTCGGATATGGCATCCCGAATGGCGCGGATTATCAAGAATTTGCGCGCTTTTGCGAGAAACGAAAGTGAACCAATGGGAAAGGTTGATTTGGTTCAGGTAATCGAAACTGCTGTGGAACTAACCGAGGCTCGACTAAAGACGGAAAACGTTGCTCTGGATTGGACAGCTCCGCCGGGGCCGGTGTTCGCTTGGGGCGGGGAAGTGCGCTTGGTGCAGGTCTTCGTCAACCTTATCAACAATGCCGCTGACGCCATGAGCCAACAGGCGGACCGGCGAATTGGGATCGAGATACGCACGACAGACAAGCTGGAGGTCACGGTGCGTGATATCGGACCGGGGATCGAGAATACCGAAAAACTGTTTGAGCCGTTTTATACAACCAAGGCGGTTGGCTCCTCCGAAGGGATGGGATTGGGGCTTTCGATCTCATATGGTTTGGTTCAAAGCTTTGGGGGAAATATTCGGGGCGCTAACGTTCAGCCCGGAGCAGAGTTCACGGTTGAACTGGAGTATTACCGCGAAGATGAGGTCGCATGATCAGTAAAGTCCTTTTGGTTGATGACGATGCCGCTGTTCGCGAGGCTTTGGCGCAGACGCTAGAGCTTGCCGACTATGCGCCGATCACTGCGGGCTCGTTTGTGGCGGCCAAAGACCATATTCGCGAGGATTTTCCCGGTGTGATCGTGTCAGACATACGTATGCCCGGGCGGGACGGTTTTCACCTGCTGAGCTTTGCGCACGAGGTCGATCCCGAATTGCCTGTCATTCTTTTGACCGGGGAAGGTGATATTCCGATGGCTGTTCAGGCCATGGGCAAAGGCGCGTTCGATTTTTTAGAGAAACCCTGCGCTGCATCCGATCTTTTGGCGGTGCTGGAAAGGGCGATTTCAGCGCGCAATCAAGTGCTGGAGCAACGCGCGGTCAAACAGGAATTGGAGCGCGGTGATCCTGCTGCAAGGCTGTTGTTTGGTCTATCTCCGCAGGCCGAAGCGTTGCGGGATCGCGTGCGTACGGTTGCTCCGACCGGTGCCGAAGTACTGGTAACAGGTCCCGCAGGCAGCGGTATTTCCAAGGTGGCCGAAGTCATCCACCTGATGTCGCCGTTTGGACAGGGCCCGTTTGTAAAGCGGCCTGCATCAGGATTGACGGTTCAGGATTTGACCCAAATCTGCGAAGGGGCTGACGGAGGCTCTTTGTTCCTGGATGAAATTTCCGCAATGCCGCAAGCGACCCAGTATGCCGCGCTTGAATTGGTCGAGCAGGGGATAGGGGCGCGTATTCTGGCCGGAACGACGACGGATCTGGCGGAACTTTCGTCGAAAGGTGCGTTCAACGCCGATTTGTTTTACCGGCTGGACGTGATGCGTGTGCGCATACCATCATTGTCTGAGCGTCCCGAAGATATTCCTGTGATATTCAGGCACTATGTGGCGCAGGCGGCTGAGCAGGCTGGAATTGCGCCTCCGGACATCAGCTCGGAACATCTGGCATCCTTGATGGCGCAGGATTGGCCGGGTAATGCACGATCCCTAATGTCCGCTGCCATGAGGTTCGTTCTGGGAATGCCAGAGGAGGGAGCGCATTCCACCGAATTGGGGCTGAGTGAGCAAATGGCGCAGGTCGAACGCTCGTTATTGATCGCAGCGTTGGGGCGCCACAACGGCAAGGCCTCGGACGCGGCTAAAGCGTTGAAAGTGCCGCGTAAGACGTTCTACGACAAGCTTGCCCGGTACAAAATTCGACCAGAGGACTATCGAAGGTAGTAGAAGCTCCCGCCGACTTTTACTGCATTGTCATGCAGTTAAAGTCGTTGGGCCGAGCAGCCCGCTGACGCGGCCTGCGGACGCGCTGAGATTTTTGAGAACCGATTCTAAGGCGGCGAATCACAAACAGTGCGAAATTCCGCACAAATTGGGAATTGGGTGTGTGGATTTCCGCACTGCGAGCCCAGTGGCGCGAGCCCAGGTCCCGAATGCCTGCCTATAAGTGATTATGTTTTAATCAAAAATTTACCGAGTGCATCAATGGTCAACAAAAAGTTGAGTGGTACATATCGATTCGGTTCACTCCCCGTCATGTGGCGCATTGAGCGCTTCGAAGATCTATCTATGAAGTCTGGGAGGAAGAGACTGATGAAATTCCTGACAACGGCCGCAACCGCTGTTGCGCTGACAGTAACCGCCACCGCTGGCATGGCTGCCTGCGAAGACGGTGAAATTGTCGTCAAGTTCGCTCATGTAACCAATACAGACAAACACCCCAAGGGGATTGCGGCATCTTTGCTCGAGCAGCGGGTGAATGACGAAATGAACGGCGTCATGTGCATGGAAGTGTTCCCGAACTCGACCTTGTATAACGACGACAAAGTGCTTGAGGCGATGTTGCAAGGCGATGTGCAACTGGCCGCACCCTCACTGTCAAAGTTCGAGAAGTTCACCAAACAGTTCCGTCTGTTTGACTTGCCGTTCATGTTCAAGAACATCGACGCAGTGGACGCGTTTCAGGCTTCGGACGCAGGTCAGGCGATGAAAGACAGCATGCAGCGCCGCGGCCTACAGGGGCTGGCGTTCTGGCACAACGGTATGAAGCAGATGTCGGCGAACAAACCATTGGTTGATCCGTCGGATGCAGATGGTTTGAAATTCCGCGTGCAGTCTTCTGACGTTCTGGTGGCGCAAATGGAAGCCATCGGTGGAAGCCCGCAGAAAATGGCATTCTCGGAAGTATACGGTGCGCTGCAGCAGGGTGTTGTGGACGGTCAAGAAAACACTTGGTCGAACATCTACGGCAAGAAGTTCTTTGAAGTGCAGGACGGTATTACCGAAACGAACCACGGCATCATCGACTATCTGGTCGTGACATCGGTCGATTGGCTGGACAGCCTGGACCCAGAGGTTCGTGAACAGTTCCTGACCATCTTGTCCGAAGTAACCGAGACACGGAACAAAGAAGCGTTTTCTGTGAATGAAGCCGCCAAACAGTCTGTGATCGACGCAGGTGGAACCATTCGTGAGCTGACACCGGAACAACGTCAGGCGTGGGTCGACACGATGAAGCCCGTTTGGGACAAATTCGCGGGTGATGTCGGTCAGGACAAGATCGACGCTGCACAAGCAATCAACGCCGGGTTCTGATCCCGGTTCAGACAGCGCGTCGGGGGACTGGGGAGTTATCGACGCGCGGTCAGGGCGGGCCTGGAAGGCCCGCCACCCTTTACTCTCATCTACAAAAAATGCGGGGACAGAGAGATGTCTGGTGCGAAACCCGGCCAAGGCGGGCTGGTCGACCATATCGAAGAGACAATGATCGCGCTGTTGTTGGGCATTATGACGGTTGTCACATTTGCCAACGTGATCGCGCGTTTTGTCTTTAACTCCAATATTCTGTGGGCGCTGGAGCTGACGGTATTCACCTTTGGCTGGCTGGTGCTTTTGGGCGCATCCTACGCGGTGAAAAAGCACGCGCATCTGGGTGTAGACGCGATCCTGAACATGCTGCAACCCGCGCCGCGCCGTATTCTGGCGCTGATTGCGGTGGCCTGCTGTCTGGTGTTCTCGCTGCTGCTGCTCAAAGGGTCGTACGACTATTGGGCTGTTTTTGCAGACTTGCCGCCCACCTCAGGCCGATGGTTCCCAACCGGGTTCGATACCAGCGCGCGCAGTCAGAGTTTCTACGAAGTTGACGATATCCCAATGGTCGCTCCGCTGCGATTTCTGGAAGACATGATCAACTACGGCGAAGGATACGAGAAGATTCCCAAAGTCATACCTTACCTGGTTCTTCCAGTTTCGATGGTGCTGTTGGTGTTTCGGTTCAGCCAGGTTGCCGTTCAAATCTGGCGCGGCGAAACCGACCGACTTGTCGCCAGCCATGAAGTCGAGGACGAGATCGAAGAAGTCCGCGCTCAGCAAGGGGAGCAAAACTGATGGACGTCGTACTTCTATTCTCGATGGTCATCGGCCTGCTGCTGATCGGTGTTCCGATTGCGGTTGCGCTTGGCCTCAGCTCGACCCTGTTCCTGCTGATCTACTCTGACAGCTCGCTGGCTTCGGTCGCGGGAACGCTGTTCGAGGCGTTCGAGGGGCACTTTACCCTGCTGGCGATCCCGTTCTTTATCCTTGCCTCGTCGTTCATGACGACCGGAGGGGTGGCACGCCGGATCATCCGGTTTTCGATTGCTTGCGTGGGGCATTTGCCCGGTGGTCTGGCTATTGCGGGCGTGTTTGCCTGTATGTTGTTTGCCGCTTTGTCGGGGTCATCTCCGGCGACTGTTGTGGCCATCGGTTCGATCGTGATCGCGGGCATGCGTCAGGTGGGGTACTCCAAGGAATTCGCCGCCGGTGTGATTTGTAACGCGGGTACGTTGGGCATTCTGATCCCGCCGTCCATCGTTATGGTCGTCTACGCCGCCGCCGTTGAGGTTTCGGTCGGCCGCATGTTCCTTGCCGGTGTCATTCCGGGCCTGATGGCTGGTCTGATGTTGATGATCACCATCTACATAATGGCCAAGGTCAAGAACCTGCCCAAAGGCGACTGGAAGGGTTGGGGCGAAATCTTCACCTCGGCGCGCGAAGCCGGTTGGGGCCTGTTCCTGATCGTCATCATTCTGGGCGGTATCTACGGCGGTATCTTTACCCCGACCGAGGCTGCAGCGGTGGCCGCCGTCTACGCCTTCCTGATCGCCAGCTTTGTCTACAAGGATATGGGGCCGCTCAGCACAGAAGAGGGTACGCCGAACCTGCCGCTGATGAAGAAGCCCTATGCGCTGGTGACTGCGTTTTTCCACCCCGACACCAAGCATACGCTGTTCGAGGCAGGCAAGCTGACCGTCACGCTGCTATTCGTGATCGCCAACGCGTTGATCCTCAAACACGTACTGACCGACGAGCAGGTGCCCCAGCACATCGCCAGCGCCATGCTGTCGGCGGGTCTGGGTCCGGTGACCTTCCTGATCGTAGTCAACGTTATTCTGCTGATCGGCGGTCAGTTCATGGAGCCTTCGGGCCTGCTGGTCATCGTCGCACCGTTGGTGTTCCCGATTGCCATTGAGCTGGGCATCGACCCGATCCATCTGGGCATCATCATGGTGGTGAATATGGAGATCGGGATGATTACCCCTCCGGTTGGGCTGAACCTGTTCGTAACCTCGGGCGTCGCTGGTATGCCAATGATGGGCGTGGTCAAGGCAGCACTACCATTCCTGGCCGTGCTGTTCGTCTTCCTGATCATGGTCACGTATATCCCCTGGATATCGACTTTCCTGCCCAATACCTTCATGGGGCCAGAGATCATAACCAACTGACGACGATAAAACTATTCAGAACCGGGCAGGGAGACTTGCCCGGTTTTTTCATTCATACATTGTGAAATCAATTTGAGACCTTAAGTAAGGACCAAGGACGACCTTCCCATCATGGGCAATCATTCGGGACGACCCGAACGGATATGAGGTCCGACATGGCTTGGATTTATCTTCTCTTCGCTGGTCTTCTTGAAATCGTGTGGGCAATTTCCATGAAGCAATCGGCAGGCTTTACCCGGCTCTGGCCGACTGTGGTGATGAGCGTGTCAATGATAGGCTCATTTGGTCTTTTGGCCATGGCAATGCGCACCCTACCACTGGGAACCGCCTATGTGATCTGGACTGGTATTGGCGCTATGGGCGCGTTCTTGGTTGGGGTCACGTTTTTGGGCGAAAGCCTGAACGCCACAAGGGTGTTTGCGGCCGTGTTGGTTTTGGCCGGTCTTGTCACAATGAAACTGGCCTGAGCTGAACGCTCAGGCCTTTTGCAATGCTTCAATGATTCCCGAGAAATCCGAAGCCTTCAGGCTTGCGCCGCCGACCAGTGCACCGTCGACATTGGAAACGGCGAAGATTTCAGCCGCGTTGCTGGGTTTAACGGATCCACCGTAAAGCAGGCGAACCGACCGTCCGACACCTTCGCCAAAGCGGCGCTCAAGCCGCGCGCGGATAAAGTCGTGCACTTCGCCGATCTCGTCCAATGTCGGGACCTTTCCGGTTCCGATGGCCCAAATTGGCTCATAGGCCACGATCAAGTTTTCACCTGTGGATTGATCAGGAATCGACCCGGACATCTGACCGCCGATAATATCCAGCGTATTTGCGGCGTCACGCTGTTCCAGACTTTCGCCGACGCAGATGATGGCTTTCAGACCTGCATCCATGACGGCCCGTGCCTTGGCGCGGACATCTTCGTTCTGTTCACCATGGTCTTCGCGCCGTTCCGAATGCCCCAGAATGACCATGTCGGCCCCTGCATCGACCAGCATTTCGGCACTGACATCACCGGTATGCGCCCCAGATTCCGCCGCATGACAATCCTGCCCGCCGACCGAGATGCCGGAATTGCCAACAGTCTGAGCCGCACGATGAAGCAAGGTCGCGGGAGGGCAAATCAAAACGTCGACCGAAGGGGAAGGGAAGGCTTTGGCCAAAGTGTCGAGCTCTGCCAAGGCTGATGACGTTCCATTCATCTTCCAATTTCCCGCCGCTAGCTTGCGCCGCATCATAGATACCCCCAAATAAGCTGTTGTTTGCACTCCGGATAACACCACACAGGCGTGCTGACAATTCTGGTTGCGGAAGACGCCCCAAAACGGCAGATATCCCATGCAATCAATGAGGCCGGTATGATCAACGAACTGAACCTATCCAAGCTGGACCAACGCGACCCGACCGAGGTTGCTCGTTTGCTGCAGTCGATCAGCGAGGTTGGTTTCCTGACGGTTTCCAATACCGGACTCGATGCTGCCCGATGCCAACAGGTCATTGGCGCGTACCGAGAGTTTTTTCACTTACCCGTCGCGGAAAAAGAGCAGGTTGATATGGCGGCGACTGGCTCAAACCGGGGTTGGGGGGCATCACAGTCTGAACATGTCGACCCGAATGCAAACCCGGATTTCAAAGAGGTGTTCGATTGCGGCTATGAACTGCCAGCCGGCAACGCCTATCTTGATCGCGGGCTGAGCGTCTATGCACCCAATCTCTGGCCAAAGGTCCCAGGCGATTTCCAGAGGGTTGTTCAGGCCTACTACGCCGATGCCTGTGCGGTTGCGATGCGCGTTTTGCGAGCGATCGCATATGCCCTTGGCCGCAGCGCGGACAGTTTTGACAGCGCTTTCGAAACCCCGATGGCTTTGTTACGCGGAAATTATTATCCCGAGCGTCCTGCGTGGGCTGGCTCTCGGGATTTTGGCATCGGCGCACATACCGACTACGGATGCCTTACGCTTTTGGCGACAGACGGCACTCCGGGTCTTGAGGTGAAGATGCCCGATGGTCATTGGGAACAAATCACGGCGTCGCCCGGCACGTATGTTATTAACTTCGGAGAGATGCTGGAGTTTTGGACAGCAGGTCGGGTCAAAGCGACCCTTCACCGGGTAATCGGCGGGAATGAAGAAAGAATCTCGGTGCCGTTATTTTTCAACCCGTCTTACGACACCAATGTTGCCCCGCCTGAAGCGGACAAGGTTATCCGCGCGGGCGATCATCTGACACGCCGGTTCAACGAAACATACGTCCATTTGAAAGCGTCTTAGCCTTGGGTCGACAGGCTTTCATCAAACTTGATCGACTCACCGCAGCCACAGGCATCAACGACGTTCGGATTTCTGAACTTGAAGCCGGATTCCAGTAACGACACTTCGTAGTCGATCTCGGTGCCGAACAAAAACATCTGTGCCATGGGCGCGATCATGACGCGTGCGCCATCTTGCTCGACCACTTCGTCGTTGGCATCCGCTTCGTCGACATAGTCCATGGTATATTCCATACCCGCGCAGCCACCTTTTTTTACGCCAATGCGCAGGCCCGCGTGTCCGCCCGTTTCCATCAGGCGTACGATTTGAGCCGCCGCTTTAGGCGTCATCGTCACGGCTTGTTTGCCGGGAATGCCGAACATGGTGATCTCCGTTGTCGCGCGTCACACATAACTTAGTGGGGCGAGGCGACAGTCTCAAGTCATAGCAGGGCTTCTTACCTAACTTTTACGGTCAGGCAAATGTCGATGGTCGTCGATTTAACTTTGCTTGCCTTATGAAGCCTACGCGTCCTAGCCTTGTAAATATCGAGCATTTTCTGAAGAAACAGGAGGCAATCATGCACACAGGATTTAGAAAACTAACAATATTACATTTGCTTGTCCTTCTGTCCTTAACTGGCACCGCCGTAAATGCCGCGACTGAGGACAAGCGTCACCCAGTCAATTGCGCAACGGCCGAAGGTGATTTGCGTGCCATAGCGGCAGAACGAAAACATGCACAGGATCAACAGGTGGAAAGTGTAGCCGCCATTACACCAGCCGGAGCGTTGTTGGGCCTTGTGACAGGGACCGAGAAGAAAAGGTTATCCATGCTTTCAGGGGATTACGTAAAGCAGCTCGACCAAAGAGCTGACGAAATCAGGACCACTTGCGGGGTAGAATGACCCCTAAAACTTAAAAACCGCTGCACGGTGACAGCGGTTTTTCAAAGAAATCTTGTGTGTTTCGGCTGGGTTTACATGAAACCCAGTTCTAGACGTGCTTCGTCTGACATCATCTCCATGCCCCAGGGGGGCTCCCAAGTCAGTTCCACGTCAACATCTTTAACGCCGGCAACCGGTTCAATTGCCTCGACGATCCATCCCGGCATTTCGCCGGCAACCGGGCAGCCCGGAGCTGTGAGCGTCATGATCACCTTGACCGCATTGTCCTGAGCGATGTCTATCGTATAGATCAGGCCCAGATCGTAGATATTCACCGGTATTTCAGGGTCATAGACGGTGCGGCAAGCCTCTACCACTGCGTCATACAGCGGGTGCTCAATGGTCGAAGGCGCGATTAGTGGTGTGCCTTCAAACTGTTCACTCGGGTGAGTCATTCGTGCCTCGGGTCTGTTTCCTGAGCTTTTATATAGGGAAAGCCACGGGCAGCGTCCAGTAGTGCCGTGGCGCCCATTGAGGGCGCCGACGGATTTATTCGTTGATGTCGTGCTTGAATGTCTTCACCTGACCATGCGGCAAGGAAAACATTCGACGCAGAGCCAGCCATGCAACAAGCGACAATACCGCAAAGATCAAAAGCAGCACCGGCAGTGACGGGGCAATTCCTGGAACAACCAGCAACAGGCCCGTTATGGCGGCCCCGATGGCAAACCCGAGGAAGATGAACCCTGGCAGGACGATCTCCAGAATTCCCAGCGCCAAAGCAGCAGCCAGCCAGATCCACCATGTCAGCCAGAACGGATCGGCCATTATTTACCTCCCCTCAGCATTTTGAACGCATCGCCAAACGCCTCAAGCGCATTTGCGGGTAGGACAATTGTTTGTGCGCCATCGCCATTACCCAGAGCGTTAAGGGCTTCGACTTGTTTCAGTGCTACTTGATATTGAGCAGCCTCGATGCCGTTGTCCTGGATCGCTTTGGCGACAACGCCTGTTGCGTAGGCTTCGGCCTCGGCCTCAATCCGACGGGCTTTAGCAGATTGTTCAGCGGCGTAGAGTTCGGCATCCGCCTGCAACTCGACCGAGCGTTTCTGTCCTTCGGCTTCTGTCACCTGGGCACGGCGGGCACGTTCAGCGTTCAACTGCTGCAACATCGCATCACGCGTTGCCTGATCAAGGTTAACATCCAGAATTTCGGCGCGCGTCACTTGGATACCCCAATCATCCACGGCGGTTTCTACGCTTTCCTGAATGCGGGTGATCAACTGCGCGCGGTTCGACTGAACTTCGTCCAGATCCATCTTACCAATTTCTGCACGGACAATACCTGCAACGGTGGTCGCGATGGCGCCATCAACGTCGCGGATACGGTAAACGGTCTTTTCAGGCTCGAGAATCCGGTAGAAAACCGATGTGTCGATTTGAACAAGAACGTTGTCCTTGGTGATCGCGTCTTGCGTAGCGTTCGGCAACTGGCGCTCTAGAATAGATATCTTGTGACGCGCAACATCAAGAAAAGGGACGATAAAGTTGATGCCGGGGCCAAGTACCGAGTGAAGGCGTCCAAACCTTTCGACCACATATTTTTCCGATTGCGGCACGATTTTTATGCCTTTGAAAATCACAACGACGATCAGAACCGCCGCAAGCAGGTAAATGATATTCGATGAAAGCAATCCTATAATCTGGTCTTCGGTCATATCTGTCCTCGTTTATTGTGTACTATAGTATACATTTGGGTATTGAATCGCCCATTTTCAACTCAGGTATGGATGGAATAGCTGGTGATGCAAGTCTTTGAACCTGTATATGTGTTGGGGAAACAGCTAAATGTGGCTGCTTTGCATCCCTGGTTGATTGCGCTATCGGGCAGGGATGAAACTGATTATCGACACAGATCCCGGTATCGACGACGCAATGGCGATTGCCTATGCCGTTGCCGCGCCCGAGATAGACTTGCTTGGGCTAACAACGGTCTTCGGCAACACACACGTGCGTCAATCCAGCCGCAATGCCCGGTTTTTGCTGCATAAACTTGGATCGCCCGCTTCGGTCGCCGAAGGTGCAAAGGCCGCGCAGGGCAAGGATACTCACATACCATCTGATGGCGTGCATGGGCCCGAAGGGTTTGGTGACGTGGTCGATATCCCTCAGATCGGTGAAAATCATCGGTTGCAAGCAGCGGAATACCTAGTCGAAATGGCCAGAGCGCATAAGGGCGAACTGGTTGTTTGTGCAGTGGGTCCATTGACTAATGTCGCCGCCGCAATGCGCTTGGATTGTCAGTTTTCGTCCAATATCAAACGGTTGGTCATTATGGGTGGCGCTGTGTTTTGTCGCGGCAACGTCACAGACCACGCCGAGGCGAATATTTACCATGACGTCCAGGCGGCGGATGAGGTTTTCGCAGCTCCGCCAGAAACGGTTTTGGTGGGCTTGGATGTGACGCTAAAGACGCTCTACAAATCGGCCGATTTCGAGGCTTTGGCGTTACAGGCACCTGAAATCGGCGGTTTTATTCGAGATATTTCCAAGTTCTACCTGCGTTTCTACAAAGAAGTCAGCGGTTTGGATGGATGCGGCTTGCACGACTCAACAGCGGTAATCGCCTGCACACATGCAGCGATGTTTGATATGGTTGAAACCGGTATTTGTGTTGTTACAGATGGCCCAGAGTTTGGTGCAACACGAGTTGATGCGACACGGCCTGCGGTCCGCGTTTGTCGCGACGTCGATGGGGCGGGGGTCGTCGATCTGTTTACGAGACGGGTCGCATCACTTGCGTGACGGGTTGCAATAGGCACTTAGATCAGGCAAATGCTGGCCGGTTCTGATACCCTGAGGCCCCAATGACCGACCGTTTCTCATTTGATTTGAAAGCCACAGACGGCAAGGCCCGGACCGGTGTAATTCGTACACCACGTGGCGATGTGCGGACGCCCGCTTTCATGCCGGTTGGAACCGCGGCGACAGTCAAAGCGATGATGCCCGAAAGCGTGCGAGAAACTGGCGCGGACATTCTGTTGGGCAATACTTACCACCTGATGTTGCGTCCGACGGCCGAAAGGATCGACCGTCTGGGTGGATTGCATAAGTTCATGAATTGGGAACGACCGATCCTGACGGACTCGGGTGGGTTTCAGGTCATGTCGCTGGCCGGGTTGCGAAAATTGACGGAAAAAGGCGTGACCTTCAAATCCCATATTGATGGTTCGAAACATGAACTTACACCTGAACGTTCCATGCAAATCCAGCGATTGCTCGGGTCAGATATCGTGATGTGTTTTGACGAATGCCCTGCCTTGCCCGCGGATCGGGATCGCATTGCCGAGTCGATGCGGCTTTCAATGCGGTGGGCGCAGCGTTCGCGCGATGCGTTCGGTGATCGGCCGGGGCATGCTTTGTTTGGTATTCAACAAGGTGGGCTAGAGCAGGATTTTCGTGAGGAGTCCGCCCAATCACTTAAGGAGATCGGGTTTGAAGGGTACGCTGTCGGCGGTCTGGCCGTTGGAGAAGGTCAGGAGGCCATGTTTAGCGTCCTGGATTTCGCCCCTGATATGCTGCCGCAAGACAAACCGCGCTACCTGATGGGGGTCGGCAAACCTGATGATATCGTCGGTGCGGTTGCGCGGGGTATAGATATGATGGATTGTGTACTGCCGTCTCGGTCGGGGCGGACGGGGCAGGTCTTTACACGTTACGGTGTCGTGAACATCAAAAACGCCCGCCACGCTGACGATCCTAGGCCACTGGATGAAAAATGCACATGCCCCGCGTGTTCGCATTATTCCCGGGCCTACTTGCATCACGTTTTCCGCGCCAACGAGATGATCTCAGGTATGCTGCTGACATGGCATAACCTTCATTACTTTCAAGAGATTATGCAGGGTATGCGAATTGCAATATCCGCAGGGAGATTCGATCTGTGGCAGGCTGATTTCCATGCGCAACGCGCGCAAGGCGATATCGAACCTATTTAGCCGCGCAGCATCTGGCGTCCCTGAAGCGTTCCATCCCGTCGCCCCTGAAAGCGACGCTTCATGCTGTGAACGGTGTCCCGAAAGTCATTGGACAGGTACAGGAATAGTCGCCGCCCAGCGGGAACATTAATCAATTGTCGTGTATATTCGACGATGCACTTGTTCCCTTTTGGAAAAATTTTGACCTCAACGATTTGATCCGGGTCCCAGCCACCGGGTTTTGATTTTGCGCGGTACCGGAATGCCGTGTAAGGCTCGGCGTGTTCAACATAGACCTCCAGCGTGCCATTCTCAAAACCGTCCCGCCGCGGAAGGGTCATGACAAAACTGGCATCGCTGTTGTGCCCTGACGGCATGTATTCCACGTTTGGCCAATAAAAGGCGTTTTGGTTTTCGGGGGTCGGGAAAAAGGCTCGCCAAATTTCCTCGGGCGTTCCGACAAGACGAAACCTCTTGGTGTGCTTCTTCATGTCCTTCCTGTAAACATCTGAAAACCAAGGTCCATATAGTGCTGAAAAAACGGCCAATGGCAGCAGGCCGAGTAAAACACAGCTTGCCCAAGTTGGAATTTCAAACGCGGGCGCAAAGGTCCGAATACCTTGGTCAATTATCATGGCAAATGTCAGGCCAACCAAGAACACTTCGAGGAGAGGCAAGAGAACTGGCGCAATAACGGCCAGTACAACGATCGGAGTGCCCACGCAGATTGCAAGGACGATTGCCGCTGCGACCACCGCTAAGGGGCCACGGACTTCTACGGGCCAGTCTGCATAGCCAAATGCGATTCCGAAGGCATAGAAGATCGACAGCAAAACACTGCACAGAACAAATCGCCGATATTGAAGAAAAATGCGTGTTATCATTTGGCTGTCAGGTCCATACGAACGATGTTGCCTGAGGCAACTGAAGGTTGTTTTGCCATAACAAGACGTTTGTATTTGGGCTAAACTTTGACCATCGCTGGACAATGGCGCGCGTTTTTCACAGCTTTTTCAAACCGGTGTTACTTATCCCCAAAATTTGTCAAAGCGTCATGAATGTCGCCTTGCCCTTGCCGGGCACAACGTTCATTCTGCAACTTGAAAACCCGGCGATGAGGTTGAAAAAGGGCACGGAAGCCCCACCTTTATCGTCCAAACAGGAGACGGTCAGGCGTTGCCTCTAGAAGGGACCGGTGCCGTCTTGCCAATGATAAGGATAGAGCATGCAAGAGCCTCTTAATTCCTCGTACCCTGTACTGCCGCTGCGCGACATCGTGGTGTTCCCACATATGATCGTGCCGCTGTTTGTGGGTCGGGAAAAATCCGTCCGCGCACTGGAAGAAGTGATGCAGGACGACAAGCAGATTCTGCTGTCCAGCCAGATTGATCCGGGCGACGATGATCCGGTCGAGGACGGGATTTACCGGTCCGGTGTTCTGGCAAACGTTTTGCAGTTGCTGAAACTGCCGGACGGCACTGTGAAGGTGCTGGTCGAAGGGCAAGCACGCGTGCAGATCACCGAGTTTCTGGAAAACGAAGAGTTCTTTGAGGCACGCGCGGAATATCTGACCGAGATACCCGGCGACGTGACTACGACCGAGGCACTTTTGCGCACCGTCGCGGACGAATTCGAGCGTTATGCCAAAGTACGCAAGAACATCCCCGAAGAAGCGCTGACTGCTGTTGGCGAGACCACAGAGCCCGCAAAACTGGCTGATCTTGTGTCCGGTCACTTGGGCATTGAAGTCGAGCAAAAGCAGGAACTGCTTGAGACGCTTTCGGTCAGCGAGCGGCTTGAAAAGGTCTACGGCCTGATGCAGGGCGAGATGTCGGTGTTGCAGGTCGAGAAAAAGATCAAAACCCGCGTCAAATCCCAGATGGAGAAGACGCAGCGCGAGTACTACCTGAATGAGCAGATGAAAGCCATTCAGAAGGAGCTTGGCGATGGAGAGGACGGCAGTAACGAAGTTGCCGAACTGGAAGCCAAGATCACTGAGACCAAACTGTCCAAGGAAGCGCGCGAGAAGGCGGAGGGCGAGCTGAAAAAGCTCAAGAACATGTCGCCCATGTCGGCCGAAGCTACCGTGGTGCGCAACTATCTGGATTGGATCCTCGCCTTGCCGTGGGGCACGAAATCGCGTGTCAAAAAGGACCTGGGTCGCGCGCAAGACATTCTGGATGCCGATCACTATGGGCTTGAGAAGGTCAAAGAGCGGATCGTTGAGTATCTGGCGGTCCAGCAGCGCTCGAAAAAGCTGAAGGGCCCGATCCTGTGCCTTGTCGGCCCTCCGGGTGTGGGTAAAACCTCGCTGGGTAAGTCGGTTGCCAAGGCGACCGGGCGTGAGTTCATTCGCATCTCGCTTGGTGGCGTGCGCGACGAATCCGAGATTCGGGGTCACCGCCGGACTTACATCGGCTCGATGCCCGGTAAGATCATTCAAGCGCTGAAAAAGGCGAAAACCACGAACCCGCTGATCTTGTTGGATGAAATCGACAAGATGGGGCAGGATTTCCGTGGCGACCCGGCCTCGGCCATGCTCGAAGTGTTGGACCCAGAACAGAACAGCACGTTTATGGACCACTACCTTGAGGTCGAATACGACCTGTCCAACGTGATGTTCCTGACCACGTCGAACAGTTACAACATGCCCGGGCCTCTGCTGGACCGGATGGAGATCATCCCGCTGGCCGGTTACACCGAAGAGGAAAAGTCCGAGATCGCCAAGCAGCACCTGATCAGCAAGCAGGTCAAAAACCACGGCCTCAAAGCCAAGGAGTTTGAGCTGACAGATGACGCGCTGCAGTCCATCATCCGCACCTATACCCGTGAGGCGGGTGTTCGGAATCTGGAGCGTGAGATCGCCAAGGTGGCGCGGAAATCGCTGACCAAGATCATCAAGAAAGAGGCCGAATCCGTTACGGTAACGCCCGACAACTTGGATGAGTTCCTTGGCGTGCCCAAGTTCCGTTATGGTTTGGCGGAACAGGACGATCAGGTTGGTGTTGTGACCGGTCTGGCGTGGACTTCGGTCGGTGGTGACCTGCTGCACATCGAGGCGCTGAAATTACCTGGAAAAGGTCGAATGAAGACCACGGGTAAACTGGGCGACGTGATGAAGGAATCCATTGATGCAGCTTCGTCCTATGTGCGGTCGATCTCTCCGCAGATTGGGGTAAAGCCGCCCAAGTTCGACACGTTGGATATTCACGTACACGTTCCGGACGGGGCAACGCCCAAGGACGGACCAAGCGCCGGTCTGGCGATGGTGACATCCATCGTGTCCGTGCTGACCGGAATCCCGGTTCGTAAGGATATCGCCATGACGGGCGAGGTGTCACTGCGTGGTAACGCGATGCCGATCGGTGGCCTTAAAGAAAAGCTGCTGGCGGCTCTGCGTGGTGGGATCAAGACTGTGCTTATCCCCGAGGAAAACGAAAAGGACCTAGCCGATATTCCCGACAATGTGAAGGAAGGGCTAGAGATTATTCCGGTGACCCATGTATCCGAGGTGCTGAAGCAGGCATTGGTTCGTGAGCCTGAAGCGATCGAATGGGACGAAGCGGCTGAAGAAGCTGCTGCTGCTGCCGCTAAGACATCCGACAGCTCGGGTGCGGCGGCGACAACCCATTAATTTCAGAAAACTGTGGGCGGGGCTTATGTCTCGCCCATAGTTCTATCACACACGCACTTCGTCGGTAGTGAGACTAGTCCGGCAAAGAGGGGAATGGTGGGTGATAAGAGATTTGAACTCCTGACATCTTCGATGTGAACGAAGCGCTCTACCCAATCCTCACATGCAACAAGGTGCTGTATTCCACTGCCGCTACCAGCACCCTATTGGTTGGATGTCTAGAGTTGTCAGTGGTTTGAGCCTCTCATAGTCCAAATCAGTGCGCAAGCCCACAAGCGTGCTCCGCTCCAAGAAACTGTCTGCAAATCTGACCAGCATTGCAGCGCATGTGCAGCGGTGGCCACCTCATAAAAAGGGGTGTACGGGGGGATTTTGCTGCGCAGGATACTTAGATACCAGCTCGAAAAAATCTGCCGAAAATTTCTGTTCGGTTCAGGGCCGAACTCTGTCCATAAAGAGTGATTATTTGTGCAGCCCCATTTCTGTTAGTGGCATTGTACAAGCCTCTAGCATAGTTGTGAGATAGTAGAGCTAGTTAACCGCCTGCAACTGCTTCGGTGCTGAGCTTCAAGAACGGCAGCGGCCGTTTGAACCGTCGTCCCCGCCAAGTCCAACGAGTATCCCGGTTCTGTCCGCGAGCCGATATGCTACGAAAACGCTCTTCGATCTCTAGCTTATCGAAAATGCACTCTCAGCCATAGGTTGCATGGCGACCGAAAAAATGAAAAGTAACAGAAGACTGTCTTGAAATCAGAGTAAGCCATTGGATCAGCACAACAGAAAAGTCGCTATTTGCGACATGTTCGTAACTACGAACAAGAAACACGTTCTTCCAGAAAAAATGCTAGACCTGTTGAAGTTATTGGAAGCAAAGCTAGACGCGCTCGATACTTCAATGTCGAGAGTTGGTGGAGCGCGACAATACAATATTACCGACATTGATATACAGGAAAATGAGCAGATTGCGCTGCTATACATCTGTAAGAAAGACGAGTACGACGTCGATCCGGCATTTTCAAAGTCTGTCGGCAAAGGCAAGTTCCAGACCAGAATTGTCGAAAAGGAAGCTGGTGAAGGGGGTGGAGCCGGTGCACACGTAGCTATCCATCTTGTCCCAAAACCGATTAAAGACGGCTTCAGTTATTACATTGCAATTGAGAGTTCGAAGGGTTTGGGAAGGGCGATTACACAAGATTTACTGCGTGCAGCTTTCAAAGCAATTTACGACGACGACCAGCAATCCATGAAAGCGCTAAGAACGACGGGTGGCAATAAGAAACCCGAGCCATATCGACCAATGTTCACCGTGTCAGGTATGCCGAGAGACTTTTTGGAGGACGATTTAAAGAAGGGCGTGGGTGTCGGGCTGTTCATGCAGAAATACGTAAAAGAGACGAAGATAGCTGGAAAAGTCTCACACCTGCGTTCCGAAGAACGGCTTGCTCTTCTTCCAAACCCCGACAAAAAGGTAAATTTGCCGAAGACTGTTGATGGGCTAATTCAGCTTGTCAAAGGAATTCCGGGCAGGGCCACCGCCGCAGAATATCGTTACAAACGCGATGGTAGGCCACACAAGATTGCCTTCCGTATAATGGGCGCAAACGTAACTCTAGATGAGTTCCTAGTAATGTCTATAGACGTCGGTCCCACTCAGACAAAGATGGCTGCGATGTCAAAGGACGGAAAGATAATTGAAGAGTTTGCCGCGCTGATGAAAGCTAGCCTTCTTGCAAAAATTGCCTCTCTCAACTAGGTTTCAAATGAGAACAGAGGAAGAACATTGAGCTGGTACGAAGTAACGCGATGGTATGCTTATAGACGCATAGAGCACCCCTCTATGCGGTTCTACAACTTTACGTTCCCAATCGCTTTTGCCACTGGGATGACCGCGTTCACCGCGTTGGCACCGGCAGGAATTTCTTTGACAGATGTATCCAAAGCGATGGTGAGCGCCACAGCATTGCTGCCCGGTTTTTACATCGCCTCGTTGGCGGCGGTGTCGACGTTTGCGGGCATTCACATGGATGAAACTATGCCGGACCCTGCACCGGAACTATATATCAAGACCTTGCAAACTGAAGGCTCTGAGCAACTTACAAGGCGTATGTTCCTCTGCTACCTGTTCGGCTATCTATCTGTAGCGAGCCTATTTTTGGTGTTTTTTTCCATAGCTCTTGAGATGGTCCTTCCATCCGCCCGGCAATTGGTTGTTGCCCTACTTCCAATAGACTATGTCGAGGGTTTCATCTTTGGTGCGAAGACGTGTGTGTTGTTTGCGTTGTTTGCAATGCTGGGGAGTATTTTCATTACTTCATTGCAGGGCATTTACTATCTTATGGAGAGAATTTTTCAGCCAAACTGAGATTTGACGGCCTGCCTGAGCCGAAAACAATTCGTGGTTGTGGCATGTCTGGCACCATCTCAGTGATTTGCTTGTTGTCAATGTGGCGGGCTCGTCCGTCGCGTTGGAGAGGCAATTCGGCTTACGGTTGGCAACCCACCAGTGCAAATGCAGGACATAGCTTATAGGCAATGATCTTTAGAAACTCCGAGCCTGTGCGCGATCTCGGGACATAACATCCTAGAATTATGCGATCTGATTGCTGTCTCATGCGAACTAGCACTTGTTACGAGCGAGTGCGGAGAAAGTTGGCATTAAGCCTTTGCGCCGAATGCTTAATAACGGTCACGGTAGAACCACTTATGACACCTACCGTGTTCAAAGAAGACAGATGCCAACCCGCACGGGCGAGGCTTATGCCCCGCCCTTTGCTAAGTTGTCCCGCTTCCAAAGAGGTTGTAGGTTGCTGTAGTGGCAAAGTTCGATGAGGTGTTCCAAAGACCGGGCAGCCGAGAGAGGGGTAATGTGGTCCACCTCCCATTGACCGTACCGATCCCATGTCATGCCGTCCGAGAACCGAGCCTCTATGTGCCGCTTGAGTGTGTCCTTAGAGCAGCCGACCGAGTTGGACGGCCTCGCCCGACCCATAAGCACTTGTCCTGATCGGTTCAGTACCGACCTAAACATACGGTAAGAGGGATCGGTTGCCCGACATCTCCGATCCCGCTCCACTGTTTTCTCTGCGTTGCACTGCACGCATTGGCCGTTGCTAACGTACCGCTCAGCCATGTGCCCATACCTGCACGGACGACCCGTCCAGAAACGAGAAAGGCCGCGCAAGGCGGCCTCTTTACGGGTTAGGAACGTCTGTTCCGCTGTTATGTCGAATGGCATTAGGCTACTGCCGCCACCTGTCGACCCTCTACTCGGGCAAGCAACTCAATCTGTCGTTGGCCTTTGGCGCGAACCGGCCCACTGTTGACCTCACCCGAAAGCAGCCAGTTCAGCAGTAGGTTCCGCATTCTCCGAGATGGTATGTAGAGCGTAACTCTACGCCTTGGTGTGTAGGCGCGTTCGGTACCATTTAGCCCACCCACACGTATTGCAGACCGGAATAGCCACTGCACCAGTTCGGTCAACGCATAAGCATCAGAGAACCTATGAGCCTCCTTGCTGTCGCGCTTCATGCCTAGGAAGGTCAAGAGTTGCGGGTTGGGGTATTGGTCATATAGGTATACCGCTGTTGTGCACCCAATATGGTCATTGGTCCCGCGTGTGGTGTTTGGCACGAAGCTAACGCCGCTTGTGGTCCACACTTCATCAAAGACTTCTGTGTCCTTGTTGTACATCTCTTCTTTTAGGGCGCGTCCGAACATACGCGTATGCGTTGAGAGCCTGCCTGCCTTTGGCTTTTGGCCGGTCACTGCCCCATGCCACAGGTCACGTGCGCAAGTAAGCATAACGGTGTTGAGGTTTTTGCCATGCCAAGGCCGAGGTAAGCTGCATCAAAGTCAACTTTTCGGACTGTCTGTTCCACCTCGAAGGGGTTTACGACTTCGTCGATGATCATGTTGTATCTATCAAGTAGGTGATCGACTTCGATTGTCGGTTTGCCGTGGCTGTCGAACTCAGTACATCTCACAACCCCGGTGTCTTGGGTTGCCAGAGTTCCAAGTCGGTAGAAAAGTGCGTGCGTACAAGCGATTGATTTGCCTGCCCGGATCAACTTCTCGCAGTGATCGCTTTTGTTGCTACCGTTGTTAACGGGTTGTGTAAGAATGAAATCGGAGCCTTTTCGTGCATCTTCGATGAACCGTTCCACCTCACTCAGGTAAGGCACAACCGCAATGTACTTCTCCGACTTTTTGAAGCTGCGGTTGATCTCTGTGGATTTTCCATAGCCACACGGTTTATCGGCAATAGTGATATGCGGCATATAAGCCTCCTGTGTTCGGCCCATTGGACCAGATTGGGGAATGCGCTCAGGTGGATACCGAGCAAATGGAATTGCCCCGTTGGGGCGACTGGGAGAAAATCCCGGTGAACACGCAATGGTTAAATTGGAGGGATCAATAGCCCTCTATTCAGTACCTTTGCTTACAGGTCTGCGTGATTTTATGTTTACTTACAGGTTCTTATGCACCATCTACTCCACTCGCATTGGAGCGAGGAAAGTCGAAGATGATAGTGCACCCCGATCAACGCGGACCAAGCGCAATCTGATGCTCAATTGACGGAGGGGTTTTGCTCAATTGAGGGAGGGGTGACGCCGATTAGTTCATTAGACGGAGGGCTAACCCCGGTGTGTTCATAAGAGGAAGGGCTAATGCCATCTCCAAACGCGCGCGGGACAGAAAGCCAGCCACCGGACAGCCAAAAGGCAAGGGGGCACTGTTGTCGCTTGTTAGGGGGTAGGGTGGTCAAATCTGACGCTTCGCGAGACTACGACCACCCCGCACAGTATCATGCGGATTTAGGCATGTTCGACGGCTGCCAACTTTGCCACGATGTCATCGGTCTGCAGGTGCGTGTAACGCATCAACATCCGCAAATCCCGATGCCCGCTGATCATTTGGACCTGTGCCAGCGATAACCCGCTTTCCACAAAGCGGGACACGGCCTCGTGCCGAATGTCATGAAATGTAAGGTCAACCACGCCTGCCCGTTGTCTGAGACGTTCAAAGGCTAATCGCACGGAGTTACCAGACAGGGGCAAACACCGCTCGTCACCGCGTGGCAGGTCCATCAACACGGCAACGGCATTTGGGCTGAGAGGAACAGTACGGGCGCGACCGTTTTTTGTTTGAGGCAAGAACACTGTCCGACGTTCAAGGTCGACGTTCTTCCATTGCATTGACAGCAATTCCCCACGTCGCATCCCGGTCGCTAAAGCGAGCTTAAGTAGCGGTTCCATCAGCGGAGACCGAGCTTGGTTCACGGCACCCAACAGCGCGTGCCATTCACCTTCTTGCAATCGCCTCTCGCGGCGATTTTCAATCTTGGGTCTCCGAACAGGTCTGACCGGGTTTCCTTGCGGCAGGTTCTGCCCCCAATCCTCACAGGCGACATCTAGGGCGTGCTGTAACCAACCCAGCTCCCTCACCACAGTCGCCGCCTTCATGGCTTTAATGCGCTGGTCACGATAGTGGACAAAGTCAGGGGATCGTAACTTGCTGATCTTCATACCGGCCAGCTTGCGACCCCTCCGCAGGAACCCGTCGATTGCATAGGTTTCATTGTTCGCGCACCGTTTTGCGCTGGTCACGTCGTCCCGATATTTCTGAAGTACCTCACCCAAAGTCATCTCTGGAACATTGGCACCGGTTCTTGGAGCTAGCAATCCTCTGTCGGCGCTTAACTCCGTCTCTCGCGCCCACTTTGCCGCATCAGCACGCTTTAGGAAGGTCTTGGATCGGGATTGCCCGTCCTTCCGAACAGTCGCCTGCCACTTCCCGCTAGGCCGTTTTACGATTGTTGCCATGGCCCATATCTCCTGTGTTGGAGACATCTTTTCCGTTTAAGTGCAGCGGAGGCGCAGCGGGCACAGTTTCATGCGCAGCACAGTAACAGGTGCTAATCGCTTAAGTCCTTGATGAAATGAGAAGATTGATGGTGGGTGATAAGAGATTTGAACTCCTGACATCTTCGATGTGAACGAAGCGCTCTACCACTGAGCTAATCACCCATGAGCCGGCCTATTAGCGCGAGTCTTTTTGCTGCGCAAGGCAGGGTCGATATCTTCCCAAAGACATCAGGCAAAACGCGCCCCGAAGGTTTCGGGGCGCATTGTTTGTTATCCCGGCAGACCAGGCAATCTGGCCAGTACGCCGCGGCGTCCAAAAGTCGTTCCGCGTTCGTTGCCAAAGTTCACACGTACACCCACGTTGATATAGGCCTCATTCGAGCTGCCAGAGACCAGCGGTGAAGAGATATGGGCGACACCGACTTTGCCGTAAACCTCTGCATTGTCAGCAGCGGCATACGTAGCACCAAGGGCAAACAGGTTGTAATCCAGTGCGCCGATGAAATTGTCTACGATGTCAAAACTGGCGTTTAGTTCCCAATTGTCATTCAGGTCAGTCTTGGCCGCGATACCGAAAATAGTTCCGTCGAGATCAGAGACATTGCTTAGGTCATGACGGCCCAGGTAACCTTCGATCTCGGCGGGGCCGGCATCAAATCCGGCTTCGATTCCGTAGAAGTCAAAGTCGGCTTCGTCCAGATCCTCTTGGCCATAGAATGCACCGAAAGAGGCGTTTCCGCTTGTGTGCCAGTTGCCGTGCACTGTCCAGTTTGTGGCAGTTTCACCAAAGTCCTGAAAGCGGTATGCTCCCAGGTCCAATTGCGCGCTGAATGCGCGTGAGAAAGCAAGCTCACCTGAACCGTTTAGGTTGTACACATCGCCGAGGTCGGTATCAGTGAAAGTCGAATAGCCTAAATCAATGTAGCCACCGGAAATTTCGACGGCTTGCGCAGTTCCTACACTAAATGATGCAATTAATGCGCTGCAAATAAACAGTTTATTCACGTTTCTGCTCCGTTTTTGGTTTTGTTGCTTCAGGTTCTGAATTGAGACCTGATCAGCGGGCGCAGCCTTATGGTGATTCCTCTCCAGGGTGTATCGGTTGGCCGGAAATTTCCTATCCTGTTGCCAGGTAAACACATGCGAATATACACGTGCTGGGCCTGGGCCTTCGAAGCCCCCGAAAACGAATGCCTATATCAAGTGTGCAGGTCGGTACGCATCACGCCATTCAATCACGCACGGCGTAAAATTCCGGAATTCGGAAAAAACTTCAAAACGCCGCTTGACGCTGCCCGAGCCTAGCCATAATACACCCAAACGTTCAGCGACGAACGTGCAGCGGGCGGTTGTAGCTCAGTTGGTTAGAGTACCGGCCTGTCACGCCGGGGGTCGCGGGTTCGAGCCCCGTCAACCGCGCCATCGCTGCCATCCTTGGTCCAGGTCAAAGGCCACGAAAATAGATGCGCGGTTGTAGCTCAGTTGGTTAGAGTACCGGCCTGTCACGCCGGGGGTCGCGGGTTCGAGCCCCGTCAACCGCGCCATTTTTTTCTCAATCTTCGGTTTTAGACGATCCCTGCTCGGCAAAACGACAATCGTGATGAAATTTGTCAGTAGAGATCGGCAATAAACCGATTGTTCACTATTCGTTCTAACTTTTCTGTTGGAGACTCAGTGCCGCTCGCCTATTTCTAGGACACTTTTGTTTTGGGGGCCTAGCATGGCTGAGCTGAAGAATATTGAGGTGCGCGGAGCGCGCGAGCATAACCTCAAAGGTATCGACGTAGATATCCCACGGGACCAGTTGGTGGTTATCACCGGGCTGTCCGGGTCGGGTAAGTCGTCCCTTGCGTTTGATACCATTTATGCCGAGGGTCAGCGTCGCTATGTCGAAAGCCTGTCGGCCTATGCGCGCCAGTTCCTGGATATGATGGAAAAGCCCGATGTAGATCATATCAGCGGATTGTCCCCGGCAATTTCGATCGAACAAAAGACGACTTCTAAGAACCCACGTTCGACCGTAGGAACCGTGACTGAGATTTACGACTATCTTCGACTGCTTTTTGCACGTGCGGGAACCCCTTACAGCCCGGCCACAGGGTTGCCAATCGAAGCCCAGCAGGTTCAGGACATGGTGGACCGCATCATGGCCATGGAGGAGGGCACACGTGGCTATCTGCTGGCCCCGATCGTTCGCGACCGCAAAGGGGAATACAAGAAAGAATTCCTGGAGCTCCGTAAACAGGGTTTCCAACGCGTAAAGGTGGATGGAGAGTTCTATGAATTGGACGAACCGCCCACGCTGGACAAAAAGTTCCGCCATGACATTGACGTGGTCGTGGATCGTCTGGTTGTGCGTGAGGGTATGGAAACCCGGCTGGCGGATAGCCTGCGAACGGCGTTAGACTTGGCAGATGGGATCGCCATCCTTGAGACCGCGCCACGCGAAGGCGACCCCGAACGGATAACGTTCAGCGAAAACTTTGCCTGCCCGGTAAGCGGCTTTACGATCCCTGAAATTGAACCGCGCCTCTTTTCCTTCAACGCTCCGTTCGGCGCTTGCCCGGATTGCGACGGGTTAGGGGTGGAACTGTTTTTTGATGAACGCCTCGTCGTTCCCGACCAGACACTTAAGCTGTATGACGGTGCCTTAGCGCCGTGGCGCAAGGGGAAGTCCCCGTATTTTCTGCAAACGATCGAAGCGATTGCCCGGCACTACGAATTCGACAAGAACACTGCGTGGAAAGATCTGCCTGAAAAGGTCCAGCAGGTATTCCTGCGTGGTTCAGGCGACGAAGAGATACAGTTCCGCTATGACGAAGGTGGCCGCGTTTATCAGGTAACGCGCAACTTTGAAGGCGTGATCCCAAATATGGAACGGCGCTATCGTGAGACAGATAGCGCCTGGATTCGCGAAGAATTCGAACGCTATCAAAACAATCGCCCTTGCGGGGCGTGCCATGGGTTCCGGTTGCGGCCCGAAGCGCTTGCGGTAAAGATCGCTGGGCTGCATGTAGGCGAAGTTGTTCAAATGTCGATCAAAGACGCTCTGCACTGGGTTGAACAGGCTCCGAACCATCTTAGCACCCAGAAGAATGAGATCGCGCGTGCCATTCTCAAGGAAATTCGCGAGCGTTTGGGATTTTTGAATAATGTTGGTTTGGAATATCTTACACTGTCTCGTTCAAGCGGGACGCTTTCGGGTGGTGAAAGCCAGCGAATTCGCTTGGCCAGCCAAATCGGCTCAGGTTTGACTGGCGTTCTGTATGTGTTGGACGAACCCTCGATAGGTCTGCACCAGCGCGACAATGACCGGCTGCTTGGAACGCTGAAGAACCTTCGCGATCAGGGCAACACGGTGATTGTGGTCGAGCACGACGAAGAAGCTATCCGCGAGGCCGATTACGTTTTTGATATTGGCCCCGGCGCTGGTGTGCATGGCGGACAAGTGGTGAGCAAAGGAACACCAAGTGAAATCGCAGCGGATGCGGCGTCGATGACCGGTCAGTATCTGTCGGGTACCAGAGAAATCTCGGTACCGGCGGATCGCCGAAAAGGTAACAAAAAGAAAGTCAAAGTCGTCAAAGCTACGGGCAACAACCTCAAGAACGTTTCGGCCGAATTCCCGCTTGGGAAATTCGTGTGCGTGACCGGGGTTTCCGGTGGTGGAAAATCAACTTTGACCATCGAAACGCTGTTCAAAACGGCCTCTATGCGTCTGAACGGCGCGCGGCAAACTCCGGCCCCGTGTGAAACCATCAAGGGGTTAGAGCATCTGGACAAAGTTATTGATATTGACCAACGCCCAATCGGGCGGACACCGCGTTCAAATCCAGCAACTTATACCGGTGCCTTCACCCCAATCCGGGATTGGTTTGCGGGATTGCCCGAAGCGAAAGCACGTGGCTACAAACCCGGTCGTTTCAGCTTTAACGTCAAGGGTGGCCGGTGTGAGGCGTGCCAGGGTGATGGCGTCATCAAGATCGAAATGCACTTTTTACCGGACGTCTATGTGACCTGTGAAACGTGCAAAGGCGCGCGGTACAACCGTGAAACGCTTGAGATCAAATTCAAGGGTAAGTCCATCGCCGATGTCCTTGATATGACAGTGGAAGATGCACAAGAGTTCTTCAAGGCTGTGCCATCGATCCGGGATAAAATGGATGCACTGGCGCGCGTCGGTTTGGGTTACATCAAGGTGGGCCAGCAAGCCACGACTTTGTCGGGTGGCGAGGCACAGCGGGTCAAGCTGTCCAAGGAATTGTCCAAACGTTCGACGGGTCGGACATTGTACATCCTTGATGAGCCAACCACAGGATTACATTTCGAAGACGTCCGTAAGCTGTTGGAAGTTCTGCATGAACTTGTTGATCAGGGAAACACCGTCGTCGTGATCGAGCATAACCTGGACGTGGTTAAAACGGCTGACCACATCATTGATATTGGTCCCGAAGGTGGTGATGGCGGCGGTGAAATCGTTGCGACTGGCACCCCGGAAGAGGTTGCTCTGGTCGAGCGCAGTCATACTGGGCGCTACCTCAAGCAAATGCTTAATCCTGAACAGGTTGCGGCAGAATAAGTTCTGCCGCAGCTGTTGTTTCTTAGCCTAGTAGTGGGCGTATCTGAGCATGTGCCAATGAAGCAATAACGGCGGGAAAAACAGAAAAACAAAGCCGAAATAGTAGTAGGCAAAGAACATCAGCGGCAGCCAGAGTAGAACACCGATCAGGCCGACAAAACCCGAGATACGGGTTGCGATGTCAGGGGTTACAACCCTGTTCAAGCCGGCATGAAGCAGACGCCCTCCATCCAGCGGCATCAATGGCAACATGTTAAATACGGTTAGCCACAAGTTCAGTTCGGCTGCCACGGCCAATACCCATCCAAGCTGGGGCGAGGCAACCATCGGCTCCAACAGTGAACAAATTGCCCACAGGGAAAGGTTTACGATGGGGCCCATCGCAACAATCAGTTCGTCCTCATAGGATGAAGTTGATCGGGCATGTTCGCAAAACCCGCCGCCGCCCCAAAGGACCACGCGTTTGACGGGAATACCCTGAACAAGGCAGCCCCAAGCATGACCCAATTCGTGCAGAAGGATTGAGGCAAGTAAAATGGCCACAAATCCAAGCGCGTAGGGCAGGCTGTCTGGATCAAAGTTAAACCCAACAACGATCAGAACCAGGAAAATCAGGCTTTGACTAAACTGTATCGGAACATTCCACGGGCCGCGGAACTCAAATATCGTGGCTTCGCTGTTCATATTCAATCCTCGTAATAACGAGAATCGTGGTGACGCTAAATTGCGTCAAAAGTTAGGAGCTACCGCCATAGTTGCGTAAACGCGGTTCAATCCAACAAATTCTGTGGCTCGTTGGCCGCAGGTCTGCGTTTCTCAATAAAGGATATCAGCGACGGCACCGATCAGGTTCAGCACTTTCCGCGTCTCTGGATCAACGCGATAGACGTAATCGCCCGCGCGAATATAGCTGCCGCCCCGTTGCAGCCCATAGCGATAGGGGTCATTGATCCAACGGTAATCGCGGTTGATGAAGTCCCCATTTCGGTAGAGTTTCTTCGCCTGACCAGGAGGGACACAGGGAGCGTTTTTCTTGGCAAGGCCCGGCGGACAGTGTCCGGCTTTGCCTTTTACCAGTTGAGGATCGACACGGAACACTTTGTCACTGTGTTTGCTATGCCCTTTTCCATTACCTGCAATCCCTGCTGCAGGGCTAAGGGTCAGAGCCAATATGGACAGTGCGATAGGCAGCGCGCGCGACATGATGTTTTCCGAATACAACGATATGGTTTCATCATTACATGCGCACGCGGTGCTTTTGGGTCAACCCTATGGGCGACAACACGCCGAGCGCTGTGTCAACTTCGCCCACGCTTTTCAAAGCGCGGCAACATCGCCGAGAAATCCTTGCCCAGACCATCTTCTTCCTCGACAAACCGGGCGTAGAGTTCGGTTGCCGATTGACCCATGGGTGTATCTGCATCCGAGCTTTCGGCAGCTTGTTGGCTAAGACGCAGGTCTTTCAGCATAAGTTCTGCAGCAAAACCGGGTTGATATTCATTATCTGCAGGGCTGGCAGGACCAACGCCCGGGGCAGGGCAATAGGCGTTCATCGTCCAGCTATACCCCGAAGACGTGCTGACGACATCGAACATCTTTTGTCGGTCCAGCCCAAGCTTGTCAGCCAGCGCGAACGCTTCGCACGTCGCGATCATGGTGACACCCAAAATCATGTTGTTGCAGATCTTTGCGGCTTGCCCCGCGCCGGATACTCCGCAATGCACCGCTTTCTGACCCATGATGTCAAACAGCGGGGCGGCCTTGGCAAAGGCTTCGTCGCTCCCTCCGGCCATAAAGGTCAGCGTACCGGCCGCGGCGCCGCCAATACCGCCCGACACCGGAGCGTCCATGGCTTGCACGCCAACCGCGCTAGCCTGATCCGCAACTGCACGTGCGCTGTCCACATCCACCGTAGAACAGTCTACCCAAACAGAGCCGGAATCCATGGCAGGCAGGATCTCGTCCGCGACCGAGCGAAGGATTGGGCCGTTGGGCAGCATGGTTATGACAATGTCCGCTCCGGCAACGGCTTCGGCCCCGGACGATGCCATACTGACACCCGGGACATTAACATCTGCCATATCAAAACCGGTCACCTCGTGTCCGGCTTTGGCCAGATTGGCGGCCATTGGGTTTCCCATATTCCCGAGGCCGATAAACCCGATTTTCATTTCAATCCTCCTCGAATGTCAGGGTGTCCTTACCCAATGGCTGTAGCATTTTTGAAACGTCTACAGCCGGCACTGGTTGATCTTTGTACCGCCATTGCGGGTTGCGATCTTTGTCGATGATCTGGGCTCTGATGCCTTCCAGAAAATCACCATGTTCCATCGCGCGAAATGTAAACCGGTATTCCAGTTCAAGCGCTTTTCTGATGCTCAGGTTGGTGGAACGCAGCCGATGGAGTATCTCAATCGTGCATGCCATCGAAAGCGGCGCACTACGGTTCATAAGCTTTAAGGCATTCGCGGCGATCTCTTTGTCGGAATGGCGTAAGGTGTTTAGAACGTCCTGCAAGGTTTCGCCGTCAAAACACGCGTCTATATCGGTTTGAATGCTTGCCAAGGCACTGTCCTGCGGCGTTTCCGCATGGCTGGCCAAATGCTCAGGATCACCCGAAGCCTCAAGCATTTCGATTAGGTTAGGCCAATTCGCCTGTGGTATGTAGTGATCGGCAAACCCGGCGAAGATCGCGTCACTTGCGTTCATCCGATAACCGGTTGTTCCTAGGTATTCTCCGATCCGGCCGGGTGCGAGCGACAGCATCAAGGTGCTTCCGACATCAGGAACCAGCCCAATTCCACATTCAGGAAGGGCGATCTGACTGCTTTCGCCGACAACGCGATGGCTTCCGTGGCACCCGATACCTACGCCTCCGCCCATAGTGAAGCCTTGCAAAAAGCTCACGATTGGTTTGGGGTATTCGAAGATCAGGGCATTCAGTCGATACTCGTCGCGCCAGAACGTGCGGCCATAGCTGAAGTCACCTTGTGTGCCTGTGTCATACAATTCGGCGATATCGCCACCAGCGCAAAACGCCTTTTCACCTTCGGCGTCCAGAATGATCAGGTCAATTGAATCGTCTTCGCGCCAGTTACGCAGCGTGGCATCAATAGCCATGCACATATCGTAACTGAGAGCGTTCAGAGCTGACGGGCGAGTGAGGGTGATGCGCCCAGCGCGGCCCGTGGTTCGAATGTCGATATCTGCCATCTGATCCTCAGCGGTTGGCGATCATTTGCCGGGATACGATCACGCGCATGATCTCGTTCGTGCCCTCAAGGATCTGATGAACCCGCAGGTCGCGGACCAGTTTTTCGATGCCATAGTCGGCAAGGTATCCGTAGCCGCCATGCAACTGAAGACATTGGTCGACGACTTTGGAACCGGTTTCGGTGACGAACTTCTTGGCCATGGCACAGAACTTTGTTGCGTCCGGAGCATCCTGATCCAGTTTCCATGCCGCCTGTCGCAAAAAGGTGCGCGCAGCCTGCAACTCGATCTCCATATCGGCCAGACGGAACTGCAAAGCCTGAAACTGGTCGATCGATTGACCAAAGGCGCGGCGTTCCGACATGTATTGCAACGTCATATTCAAACCAGCCTGCGCCGCACCAAGCGAGCATGACGCGATATTCAAGCGTCCACCATCAAGGCCCATCATGGCGTATTTGAACCCGTCGCCTTCGATGCCGACAAGGTTTTCGGCCGGGATGGTACAATCATCGAATTGCACCTGCGCCGTGGGTTGGCTTTTCCAACCCATCTTCTGCTCAAGCGCGCCAAAGCTTAGACCTGGGGTGCCGTCTTCGACGTAAACGGTCGAAATTCCCTTTGGGCCGTCTTGTCCAGTTCGAACCATGCAGACATAGGCGTCGGAATAGCCACCGCCAGAGATAAACGCCTTACTGCCGTTCAGCGTGTAGCCGAGGTTTGTGCGGTCCGCGCGTGTTTTCAATGCCGCCGCGTCCGAGCCCGACCCAGGTTCCGTCAGGCAGTAGCTAAGCACAGTGTTCAAGCTGAGCACGTCGGGCATAACGCGGGCTTTGAGGTCGTCTCCGGCAAAGCTGTCCAGCATTTTGGCGCACATGTTGTGAATGGACAGAAAGGCAGCAACAGACGGACAGGCCATCGACAACGCCTCAAAAACCATCGTTGCATCAAGTCGGGACAAGCCCGAGCCGCCGTTGGTCTCGGGTACATACAAGCCACCGAACCCAAGTTCGCCCACGCGCGGCCATAGATCTTTGGGGATTGTGCCGTCTTCTTCCCATTGGCGGGCAAACGGGGCGATGTGTTCTTGCCCAAAGTCGTATGCCATGTCGAAGATCGCTGTCTGCTCTTCGGTCAGGGCGAAATCCATATCTTGCCTCCCACGTCGCCGGTCGAATTGAACGAGTGTTTATTTCTTAATCCTTACAGAAATTTTGCACGGTCAGCAATTGCCACAGCGCGAGAGTCCGCGGTTTAGGATCTGTCTTCACAAGTCGTGGTGGAACTCATCTATCAGATGCCGGACGACCGCTCTGCCGGGGTCTTCTCCGCGCGCTGCGGCTTCGGCGTAAACGCGGCGTTGGCGCGTTGCCGAGGTTCCGTTTTGCGCAATCTGCTGAAGCCGGGCCAGCTCGGTCATTGTGCCCAGCGCCTCGGTATCTTCAGCCAGCATACCCATCAATTCACCAATGAGTTCGGGCATGGGTTTGATGGATCGATCTCCAAAGTCGATCATGCCTTCGCCAACACCGTATCTTTGGGCCCGCCACCGGTTTTCGCCGATCAAAAACTGATCGTAGTGGCGCCACCGCAAATTTCGGTCTTTCAAGCGCATCAGCATGCGCGTCAGTGCCTGCACCATGGCTGCAAGGGACAGGGCGTGTTCCAATCGGGGCTGTACGTCCATGATCCGGGTTTCCAAGGTCGGAAAGCGATGCGAAGGGCGCAGATCCCACCAGATTTTGGACGTGTCTTCTATGACGCCTAGCTCGACCAGAATACCTGTGGTGCGTTCATAATCGCCCCAACTGGCATGTACTGGCGGCAACCCTGTGCGCGGCAGGTTGTCAAAAACGGTCAGCCGATAGGATGAAAGGCCAGTATCTTCGCCGTTCCAATAGGGGGACGATGTGGACAGAGCCAAAAGATGGGGCAGGAAATAGGATAATTGCGGCATCAAATCTGCGCGCAGGGCAGGGTCCTCGATGCCGATATGGACATGCATACCGCAAATCAGCATGCGCCGCGCGACACCGCCCAAAGCATGATGCAATGCATCGTAGCGGTCTTTCCGCGTATGGTGCTGTTTTTTCCAATCCGCGAACGGGTGACAGGATACGGCGATGGGCGCCAGGTTGTATTCGGCGGCACGCTGGGCCACGCAGCTGCGCAAACGTTTCAGGTCTTCCCGCGCTGAGCCGATTGTCGGATGGGGGCGGGTGCCCACTTCGATCTGGCATTGCAGGAATTCGGGGCTGACCTGACCCTGAAAATCGTTTTGACACGCTTCCATCAAAGCCGCGGGTGCCTCGGCCAGTTCAAGCGTATCGCGATCGACCAGAAGATACTCTTCTTCGATGCCCAGCGTGTATTCCTGCTGCATGGCGACCCTCGCTGCTGTATTCCGAACAGTGAATACGGAATTCAACTTCTTGCCAAGTGTTTAGCTTGCGAACCCCCCAGCCACAGCGATATGCAGCATGCAGGTATCTGTCAAAACCCGGAGTCCGCGCGTGAAACCCAGGAAATTCCCAAAGATCAACGCCGCATTGGACGAGTTGGGTGTAAAGCTTGTCGACAAAGTCGTCGAAAACGATGAGCGCGCCCGGCTGGAGGCATTCGAAAAAGCAGGTGGATTGACCAAACCAGCATATGCGTTGTCACCGGGGATGGAGGCGTTTGATATTGCCCCGCTGGTTTCGGAATATGCCGAACACGCCGATGCTTTGGCCGCGCTAAAGGATCCGGAACGGAACCAAACTGGGTACCGAACGGAAAACGGATACTACGACAGCCCTGACGCTGACGCGCTATATCTCATGATCCGGCGGTTTCAGCCCAAAAGAGTGATCGAGGTCGGCTGTGGAAACTCGACCCGCGTCACACGGCAAGCGATTATTGACGGCGGGCTGGACACAAAGATCACGGCAATTGATCCGTATCCGCGCGCAGATATCGCCCATGTCGTGGATCAATTCGAGCAAAAGCGGTTGGAAGAGGTTGATCCCACAGTGTTCGACCAGCTTCAGGCTGGGGACGTTCTCTTTATCGACTCCAGCCATGTTGTCCGCATGAGCAATGATGTCGCGCATCTGTTCTGCCGCATCATTCCTACCCTGAAGCCGGGGGTGGTGATCCACGTGCACGATGTTTTTTTACCGTATGAATACCCGAAACGTTTTTTCTATGACTGCCCTGGCTGGGGTGAGCAATACATGCTGCATGCGCTTTTGCAATCTGGCGCGTTTTCAATGCTTTGGCCCGGATACTACCTGCAGCAGGACCGCCCCGATGCAGTCGATGCGCTACCATTCTTAAGGGACGGCAGGGCACAGAGTATCTGGTTGCAGATCAAAGAAAATTGATATCAATGTGATCCGGTGCGACGATAGGTCCGTAACCCTTTTCATAACAAGCTGGAGAGGAGTTACAGCCATGTTCCGTCGCACACTCATGGGCGCCGCCGCCGCACTTGCACTGACACTGCCCGTCAAAGCACAAGCTGCCGACATCGTCGATACAGCCGTATCTGCAGGGTCGTTCAACACTCTGGTTGCCGCAGTGCAGGCCGCAGGTCTGGTCGAAACCCTGAAGGGTGATGGCCCGTTCACAGTTTTTGCCCCGACTGATGAGGCATTCGCGGCTCTGCCTGAAGGTACAGTTGAAACCCTGCTTCTGCCGGAAAACAAAGATCAGCTGGTCGAGATCCTTACCTATCACGTTGTGCCTGCGAAGGTGATGTCCGGTGACATCGCTGGTAAACGCGCCAAGGTTCTGACGGTTCAGGGCGACCGCCTGAGCGTCAACGCCAAGCGCGGCGTCAAGGTGAACGATGCCGAAGTTGTGCAGGCCGATATTGAGACAAGCAACGGTGTGATCCACGTCGTCGACTCGGTAATCTTGCCGGAATAAGATTGATATTAACAAAAAAGCCCCGGTCCTTGCGGCCGGGGCTTTTTTGTCAGACCAGACGGACTTGGGTTCCGATCTGGACCAGAGGATACAATTCCTCGACGTGCTGATTATAAAGTCCGATGCACCCGGACGAGCTTTGCCGTCCAATCTTGCGCGTATCGTGGGTGCCATGCACCAGATAAGCAGGCCATCCCAGATACATCGCGCGTGTACCCAGCGGGTTACCCGGGTCGCCGCCTTCCATCCGGATCGGCAGGGACGGATCACGCTCACGCATGGACGCGGTGGGGGTCCAGCTTGGGTGCTCGCGCTTGCGGACAACTTCGGTATATCCACGCTTGGTCAACTCTTCGCTCATCGGAACAGAACTGGGGTACAGTTTGTACGTCCCGTCGGGCCCCCAGTAGTGCACGGCGCGGCTTGTGATATCTGCCAGCAGGCAACCGGCACCTAACTCATCAAAATGATCCTGCCAGTTCTGCTGAGAAAAGGACGACACGTTACGACGCACCGGAAGTTGCGTGCTGATCGCATCTTCGGATTGCGGGAAAGCATCAGTACTTTGCGCGCGGACAAGCGCAGGCGTCGCCAAAAAGGATGCTGCCCCCAATAAGGCAGAGCGACGGGTGATACGAGGATTAGACAATTTCGCCTCCGGATCAGAAACTGCTCGAGCTTAATTTAGCCTAAAAATATTGGGAAAGACCCGCTTTTTAAAGATGTTGCAGTCTGAATTTATCGTGAGGCTCACAAAAACGTGGGTTTTGGCAGGTCGCCGCCGAAAAAACCGGCCCACAGGGGCCGGTTTCTGGTGTCGAAAAGACTTAGTCCATGGCTTTGAAGTTGAACTCGCCGCCCTCCTTGATGCCTGATGGCCACCGGGCCGTCACGGTTTTGGTGCGGGTGTAAAACTTGAAGCTGTCTGGTCCGTGCTGGTTTAAGTCGCCGAACATAGATTTCTTCCAGCCGCCAAAGGTGTGGTAGGCCAGCGGAACCGGGATCGGCACGTTAATACCGACCATCCCAATGTTAATGCGGCTGGCAAAGTCACGGGCTGTGTCACCGTCGCGGGTGAAAATAGCGGTGCCGTTTCCGTATTCGTGGTCCATCGCCAGTTTCAGCGCTTCTTCGTAAGAACCTGCGCGGACTGTCGACAGAACCGGGCCAAAAATCTCTTGCTTGTAGATGTCCATGTCCGGGGTGACATGATCAAAGAGGTGAGGCCCGACAAAGAAGCCGTCCTCATAGCCCTGCAAGCTGAAGTCCCGATTGTCTACGACCAGCTTGGCACCTTGTTCGACGCCAGAATTGATCAGACCAAGGATACGCTCTTTGGCAGCACCGGTTACAACCGGACCCATGTCGACGTCATCGCCAGCAGTATAAGGGCCAACTTTTAGCTTTTCGATACGGGGTACCAGCTTTTCGATCAGCGCGTCGGCAGTCTCTTCTCCGACTGGGACAGCGACGGAAACAGCCATGCAGCGTTCACCTGCGGCCCCAAAGCCCGCACCAACCAATGCGTCCGCGGCCTGATCCATATCTGCGTCGGGCATGACGATCATATGGTTTTTGGCACCGCCGAAACACTGTGCGCGTTTGCCATTCGCTGTGGCGCGGGAATAGATGTATTGCGCAATCGGGGTCGAGCCTACAAAGGACACGCCCTGAATGACTTCGCTATCCAACAACGTATCGACGGCCTCTTTGTCGCCATTTACGACTTGGAACACGCCTTTTGGAAGGCCCGCTTCGATGAACAGTTCGGCCAGCATCAATGGAACAGAAGGATCACGCTCGGACGGTTTCAGAACCACTGCGTTACCGCAGGCAAGCGCCGGACCCACGTGCCACAGCGGCATCATGGCCGGGAAGTTAAAGGGCATGATCGACGCCACAACGCCCAGCGGTTGACGCATCGAGTACATGTCGATGCCGGGGCCAGCGCTATCGGTGTATTCGCCTTTCAGCATCTGCGGTGCGCCAATGCAGTATTCGATGACTTCCAGCCCGCGTTGAAGATCACCCTTGGCATCGGGGATTGTTTTGCCGTGCTCGCGGCTTAGTGCTTCGGCCAATTTGTCCATGTCGCGATTCATCAGGTGAACCATCGCCATCATGACACGCGCGCGTCTTTGCGGGTTGGTCGCACCCCATTCTGGTTGCGCTGCAGCAGCGCTTTCAATCGCGGCTGTCGTCTCGGCAGCGCTGGCCATCGGGCATTTATACTGCACTTCGCCTGTGGCCGGGTTGAATACATCGTCAAAACGGCCGGATGTGCCAGCGACGTTCTCACCGTTGATGAAGTGGGACAGTTCGGTCATTGCGAATTCCTCCGATAATTTTGAGCGCAGAATAGGCTTGCATAAATCCTGTGAACAGAGGCAATGTCCCAAAGATGTTTTGCAAAAATGCAAAGGTTGATACGTGACTCCTAACTGGGATGACATGAGGGTTTTTCTGGCCGTCGCCCGCGAAGAAAGCCTTTCGGCGGCGGGGCGTCAGCTAAAGATTGATCCGGCCACTGTTGGGCGAAGGATCGCGCGGCTTGAGGCGTCGCTGGATACATCCTTGTTCACGAAATCGCAGCTCGGTTATGTCCTCACATCGGCTGGTGAGCGGTTATTGGACCACGGCATTAAGGCCGAAGAGGCGATGCGTTCGGCTGCAGGGGCTGTGGCAGGTTCTTCAAAGACCCTGAGCGGCCAGATTAGGATCGGTGCGCCAGATGGGTGTGCCAATTACCTGTTGCCGCAGGTTTGCGAAAAAATCTGCGATGCGAATCCCGATCTGGATATTCAAATTCTGGCGCTCCCACGCGTGATTAACCTGTCTCGTCGCGAGGCTGACATGGCCGTGACAGTCAGCGCGCCAACGGCAGGTAGGCTGGTGGTGCAGAAAATCACTGACTACAAATTGCACCTTGTCGCCAGCAAAGACTATTTGGCGAACCGCACTGGCATAGCAAAACCAAACGATCTGAACGGTCACAGGATGATCGGCTATATCCCAGACATGATTTTTGACCGGGAACTCGACTACCTTGTGGATATCGGAGTTGACCGTGTCGCGCTTGCATCGAATTCGGTGTCTGTGCAATTGCGTCAGGTTTCGCTAGGATCAGGTATTTGCATGGCTCATGATTTCACGCTGCCTTTTCACCCAAGTCTGAAAAAAATCCTGACAGAACAGGTGAGTTTGACGCGCAGCTTTCACCTGGTTCGACATCAGGGTGATCAGCGAAATGAACGGCTGAATCGTTTTGCACAGGCCTTAACCATTGGTATTCGGGAAGAAGTTGAGCGGCTTGAAGCCGAAGCTTCACCTTGACACATTCAAACATTCCGGCAACGCTTTGTAAAACAGACAGTTATTTCGGAGGTTACGTATATGCTTGTTCAGGCCATTCTGAAATCCAAGGCCACCGAAGGGGTTGAAACGGTCAACCCGGATATGACTGTGTCCGACGCGTCCAAAATTCTTGCGGAAAAGCGGATCGGTACGGTCGTGGTGTCCGAAGATGGCGGCGAAACAGCATCCGGCATTCTATCGGAACGTGATATCGTACGCGAATTGGCTGCCAGTGGCAGCGGATGCCTTAGCCAGCCTGTCAGCGCATATATGACCCGTGATCTGGTTACAGCGACCCGGCAAGACTCGGTCCAGGACGTTCTGAGCCGAATGACAGAGGGTCGTTTTCGCCATATGCCGATTGTCGAAGAGGGTAAATTGATCGGAATCGTTACACTGGGCGATGTCGTCAAAGCGCAGTTGTCTGAATTGGCGATGGAAAAAGAAGCGCTCGAAACAATGATTATGGGTCACTAATTCCAGGTGGCGACGCACCCGTCTATTGAACCTGCCGCAGAGTTGTGTTTGCTTGCGCAGAAATTTTGTTGCGCAGGAGGTCGCGATGAGGGTTGGATTATATCCCGGAACTTTTGATCCAATCACCTTGGGTCATATCGACATCATACGACGTGCGGCTGCCTTGGTGGATAAGCTCGTGATCGGGGTCGCCATCAACCGGGATAAGGGACCTCTGTTCACCTTGGAAGAACGCGTCGCGATGATCGAGGCCGAGTGCGCCCATCTGACAAAACAGACGGGAACCGAGATTGTTGCCCATCCTTTCGAAAACCTGCTGATCGACTGCGCCCGCGATGTTGGGGCGCAAATCATCGTGCGTGGCCTGCGGGCTGTGGCCGATTTCGAGTATGAGTTTCAGATGGTTGGGATGAACCGCGCGCTGGACGACTCGATCGAAACCGTTTTCCTTATGGCAGAGGCACGGCATCAGGCGATTGCGTCAAAGCTGGTTAAAGAGATCGCGCGTTTGAACGGAGACGTGTCGAAGTTCGTCACGCCCAGCGTCAACACAGCTTTGCGCGAGAGGCTAGGTTAGGGCACCCATTTTCGCAGCGGTATCCAGCATACGGTTCGAGAATCCCCACTCATTGTCGTACCAGGCAAGAACGCGCACCAACGTGCCGTCTGTCACCTTCGTTTCGGGCAACGACACGGTTGAACTGTGGGCGTCGTGGTTGAAGTCGACCGAGATCAACGGGCGGTTTTCTGCCGCCAAGACACCCGGAATCTTTGCGGCGGCCTCAATGAATAGGGCGTTAACCTCTTCCTCCGTGGTCGGGCGGGATACTTCTGCCACCAAATCAACAACCGAGACATTGGGCGTCGGAACACGAATTGCCTGACCTGTGAGTTTTCCAGCGAGTTTCGGTAAAACCAAGCCAACCGCTGATGCAGCGCCTGTTGTCGTTGGGATCATCGACAAGGCGGCCGCACGGGACAGATACGGATCTTTTCCCGCAGTGTCGTGGACGGGTTGGCTGGCGGTGTAGGCGTGGATCGTTGTCATATTGCCATGAACGATTCCCAAGCCACTGTCCAAAGCTGCCGCGACAGGCGACAAGCAGTTCGTAGTGCAAGAGGCATTCGAAACAACTGTGTCCTCAGCGGTCAGTTCGTTATCGTTCACCCCAAAGACGACAGTTTTCACAGCACCATCACCACGCGCTGGCGCGGAGATAAGAACCTTTTTTGCACCGTTTTCAAAATGGCGAGTCGCAGCTTCGCGTGTTCTGAAAACGCCGGTGCATTCCAAAACGACATCGACGTCGGACCAATCCAGTTTCTCAGGATCGCGTTCGCTGGTCAGCCGGATCGGACCTGCGCCGACATCCAGACCCGCATCTGTCAGTGTAACGGGTTTGGAGTATCTTCCGTGAACACTGTCAAATTCGAACAGATGAGCGTTCATCTCGGGTTTTGCCAGGTCATTGATGGCGACGATTTCTACATCTGTTCGACCGGTCTCTGTCAGGGCGCGCAGCACTCCGCGGCCAATACGTCCAAATCCGTTAATCGCCAGCTTCAATGTCATGGTCTTCTCCGTGCGGGTAGTGGCCAAAATCTGGTTAGCGCTAACAAAGCGGGATTGCTGAAAAAGTCAAGAAAAACCTATGTCAGCGCCAGAACGCGAGCCAGTCCAAAAACGCGTAAAGCTTTTTACCTAAAAAGATAAAATGCTCGGTGCCGAAAATGGCAAAATCCAGAATAAAGCCACCAAGAATCAGAAGGCCCAGCCAGATAGCTATTTGATTGGTCATGGTGGTCCCGAATAAAAACGCCCGCTCAGATAACCTGAGCGGGCGAATAGGTTCAAGAATTCGGTGGGGTCTTAGTTAAGGCGACCCATTGCAACCGCGACATCGGCCATACGCACCGAGAATGCCCACTCGTTGTCGTACCAGGCCAGAACGCGGACCATGCGGTCATTCACAACGCGGGTTTGGTCAGGTGCGAAGATCGAGCTTTCTTCGGTGTGGTTGAAGTCTGTGGAAACAAGCGGTGCAGGCTCATAGCCAAGAACACGCTGCATTGGACCTTGTGAAGCGTCGCGAACGATGGCGTTCACTTCGTCAACAGTCACATCGCGCCCCGCGCGGAAAGTCAGGTCGACTGCCGACACGTTCGGGGTAGGCACCCGGATGGCCGAGCCGTCCAAGCGTCCCTTGAGGTTTGGAAGGACTTCACCCAGTGCCTTTGCTGCACCGGTGGACGTCGGAATCATCGACATGGCAGCGGCGCGCGCGCGGTACAGGTCGCTATGGCGACGGTCCAGTGTCGGCTGGTCGCCGGTATAGGCGTGGATCGTTGTCATGATGCCGTGTTCGATGCCGATACCTTCGTCCAGCACCTTAGCAAGCGGAGCAAGGCAGTTCGTCGTGCACGACCCGTTAGATACCATACGATCATCTGCCGACAGGCTGTTGTGGTTGACGCCATAGACGATCGTTTTGTCGACGTTTTTACCCGGAGCGGACAGCAACACTTTGTGCGCACCACGTTCCAAGTGTGTTTTGGCTTTCAGACCATCGTTGAATTTGCCCGTACATTCCAGAACGACGTCGCAGCCTTCCCAGTCCAGCTCGTTCATGTCATAGGTCGAAAACATCTGCATCGGCCCGCGACCCAGATCCATTGTGTTGCCTTCGATGGACACGTCACGCGGAAAGCGACCGTGAATGCTGTCGTATTTCAACAGATGAGCTGTTGTCTCGAGCGGGCCGGTTGCGTTGACCTTGATCACTTCGATGTCGTTACGGGCAGAAGCCGCGATATGCGACAGCGTGCAGCGGCCGATACGGCCAAAACCATTGATGCCGACCTTGATGGTCATCTGACGTCTCCAAAATGCGCTTGCTCTTAGGGCCATATAGCGGCCCTCAAGCATTCCCAAAAGCCCAAAAGTGACATATTTTTAACGTGTTAGCGCAAACCTCTGCCGATTGCGCTAACGCTTGCGCTAGCTGTCCGATCAGGTAGGGTCACGCGTGCGACAGGTGGATAGAAAGGAATTGCCATGAGCGGTCTTTTGGCGCTGTTGGATGATGTTGCCGGGATTGCAAAAGTTGCTGCAGCCTCAGTGGATGACGTAGTAGCTGCGGCTGGCAAGGCAGGGGCAAAGACGGCCGGCGTGATCATCGACGACGCGGCTGTGACGCCAAAATACGTTCAGGGTTTCGCACCAGCGCGCGAGCTTCCAATAATCTGGCGCATTGCGCGCGGGTCGATCTTTAACAAGATCATTCTATTGCTGCCGGTCGCTTTGCTGCTGGCCAATTTTGCACCGTGGCTGATTACTCCGCTTTTGATGTTAGGGGGGTCATATTTGTGTTTTGAAGGGGCCGAAAAGATCTTCCATGTGCTGTTTCCTCACGGAAGCCACGTCATCGACGAGGACATGAAAATCCGAGACCCCGGCCACCTGGAGGAGCAGAAGGTCAAAGGCGCCATCAAAACAGATTTCATCCTGTCGGCCGAAATCATGACGATCGCACTTGCCGCCATTGAAGCGCCGAACTTTTGGATGCAGGCGGCGACGCTGGCGGTTGTTGGTATTGGAGTAACGGTGGCGGTCTATGGCTCGGTTGCGTTGATCGTCAAGATGGACGACGTGGGCCTGTTTCTTGCCAAAAACGCACTCACGCCGATTGGCCGCGGGACAGGACGAGGTCTGGTCAAGGCGATGCCAATCGTAATGAAGGTACTGTCAATTGTTGGGACTGCGGCAATGCTCTGGGTCGGTGGATCGATCATTATCCACGGGCTTGAAGTGCTGGGTTTTGGTTGGTTGGGCCACCACGTCCACGATTGGGCGCATGCGATAGGGCTGGCGGTTTCGGCACAGTACAGCGCTGCGGTGGAGTGGATAGCCAAGGCCACAATGGATGGTGTGTTTGGTCTGGCGTGGGGTTTGGTTCTGATCCCGGTGGCGACCAAACTGCTTAAACCGCATTGACCACATTGTGTGACCGCGCCGCCAAGTTGAGCGGCGCGGCGTGATACTTAGAACGCGTTGGGATTGCCGGATACGACGACGCCGGCACCGTCAACTTTGCCGTCCTTGAACAATGTGACTGCGGCCCCTTCGATCTTAAGGTCCCAACAGTTTTCCGGGTCGGTGCCATATTGGAAACACATACCGCTATCCGTCGCCTTCCACTTTCCGGTGTAGCCGTCGCCTTTGATGGTACCATCCGCAGCGTAGTATTCCGTGAATGCCCCTGAAAGCATCCCACCCTGATAGGTATGGTCACTCATGGCGTTTTGGATTTCATCCTTGGATGCAAAGTCACCGGCAAAAGCTGAAGTTGCGGTAGCGAGCGTGACGGCGCAAAGCGCAGCGCGGAGTTTCATGGCTCAATTCCCTGTGTTTATTCCAACTTCCTGCAGTTAAGTTGAATTGACCATAGGGACAGGGCAGGGTGGCTCACGTCCTGTCACCGTTCTGTGACAGATGTCCATGGCAACAAAAAAGGCGACCACAATGGGCCGCCTTTCCAGACAGATTAGTTGATGATCAACCCAGCAGTTCTTTGACTTTGGCAACAGTTGCTTCGGCAGTGATGCCGAAGTGCTTGTAAAGCTCGCCTGCAGGGGCGGACGCACCAAAGCTGGACATGCCGATAAAGCCTGCCTTGGCTTCGCGACCACGCTCACCCAGCAGCCAGCGGTCCCAGCCACCGGCCCGCACGGCGGCCTCGATGCCAACGCGGACGGCTCCAGCGGGCAGAACGCGTTTGCGGTAGGCTTCGTCTTGTTCAGCGAACAGCTCCATACAGGGCATGGAAACGACGCGAGTGCCGATGCCGTCAGCTTCAAGCATCGCTTTGGCTTCCATTGCCAGCGACACCTCGGACCCGGTGGCAATCAGGATGGCCTGACGTTTGCCTTCAGCCTCGGCCAGAACATAGGCACCTTGGGCAACCAAGTTTTTGGTCTTGTGATCCTTGCGCACGGTCGGCACGCCCTGACGGGTCAACGACAGGACAGATGGGCTTTCCTTGAAGGTCAGCGCCAACTCCCATGCTTCAGCGGTTTCAACGGTGTCGGCAGGGCGGAACACATATGTGTTGGGTGTTGCACGGCTGATGGCCAGATGTTCGACCGGCTGGTGGGTCGGGCCGTCTTCGCCCAGACCGATGGAATCGTGGGTCATCACGAAGACCGACGGGATTTTCATCAGCGCAGCCAGACGCATGGACGGGCGGGCATAGTCGGTGAAGGCCATGAAGGTCCCGCCATAAGGGCGGATGCCACCGTGCAACGCCATGCCGTTCATCGCAGCGGCCATGCCGTGTTCCCGGATCCCGTAATGGATGTAGCGGCCCTTGCGATTTTCCGGCAGGAACACACCCATATCGGCCGATTTGGTGTTGTTAGAGCCCGTCAGGTCAGCCGATCCGCCCACGGTTTCGGTCATGATCGGGTTCACGACGTTCAGAACCTTTTCAGAAGACGCGCGGGTGGCCAGCTTGGGCTGATCCTCGGACATCTGTTTCTTGAACGAACGGATCGCACCAGCCAGTTTCTTGGGTGCCTCAAACGCATAGGCGCGGTTGAACTCGGCCTGTTTGCGCTCGGACAGTTGCGCAAAGCGTTCTTCCCAAGCGGCACGTTCGGCAGCACCGCGCGCACCAATCGCTTCCCACGCGGCTTTCACATTCGCAGGAATCTCGAACGCGTCATGAGGCCAGCCATAGCCTTCTTTGGCGGCTTTCAACTGGTCTTGATCGGTCAGCGCACCGTGGCCTTTCGACGTATCCTGCGCCGCGTGACCCAGAGCGATGTGGCTTTCGCAGGCAATCATGGTCGGCTTGTTTGACTTTTTCGCCTGTACGATGGCTGCATCAATCGCCTGTGGATCATGGCCGTCGATCTCGATTACATGCCAGCCCGAGGCCGCGAAACGGCGCACCTGATCGGTGCGGTCGGCGATGTCGACAGTGCCGTCGATGGTGATGTTGTTGTTGTCCCAGAAAACGATCAGCTTGCTTAGTTCATGGCGCCCGGCCAGAGTGATCGCCTCTTGGCTGACACCTTCCATCAAACAACCATCGCCTGCGATCACGTAAGTGTAGTGATCGACGACTTTCTTACCGTAATGCGCGCGCTGAATCTCTTCGGCCATGGCAAAGCCTACAGCGTTCGAAATGCCCTGACCCAGCGGGCCGGTGGTGGTCTCGATCCCGTCGACCAGGAAATTCTCGGGGTGACCTGCGGTTTTGGCACCCAGCTGGCGGAAGTTCTTGATCTCGTCCAGCGTGACGTCCGAATGACCTGTGAGATACAGCAACGAATAGATCAGCATCGAGCCGTGACCGGCGGACAGGATGAACCGGTCGCGATCTGGCCAGCTTGGGGCCGAGGCGTCGAATTTCAGGTGCTTCTCAAACAGAACGGTGGCAACATCAGCCATGCCCATTGGCATGCCGGAATGGCCGGAATTGGCGGCGGCGACGGCGTCCAGGGTCAGGGTGCGGATGGCCGCAGCTTTGTCCCAATGTTCGGGGTTTGCATTGCGCAGCGCAGTCAGGTCCACGGGCGTTGTTCCTTTGGATTAAGGGCAGATTGCGCGCTCAATACCATTCAGTCCCCAAAGTGCAAGCAGAACTGGGGGTTACGATGCGATTGAGGTTCAAGAACGCATTCCAAGTGGTTGAAAGCAAACAGTGGGTATTTTCTACGGCATTGGGTTAGACTAGGCCAATACGTGGATTAAATTGATTCGTACAAACCACAGTACAAGGGACCTTGGACAAGAGGTGGCAGGGGCATGAGCCAGATCGAAGAATTACAGCGCCGTATTATCGCTGCGATGGAGCGGATCGGAACCGGGGTCGATGCCTTGCAAAACGCGGCGCCGGTCGAAGCCGGTGAAGATGAGACGCTGCGCGCGGCATTAGATGACGAACGGGTTGCGAACGCTCAATTGGAAGAGCGGCTGAAAACGCTTAAGCTGCGTCACGAGCAAGAAGTCGACGCCATGCGCGCCGACATGGAAAAGCTTCGAAACGTACCCACCGAAAGCCCTGAAACGGGCATGCTGCGCGAACAACTGGCCGAGGCGACCGCGAAACTAGCAGCGGTTGAGGCCGCGCGATCCGAGTTGGCAGAGGCAAAGGCCGCGCTCGAAAATCAGGACGAGGTGAATGCGCTTCGGGCTGAAAACGATCAACTGAAAAGTATCGCTACTGCGGCAGAGGCCCTTCAAACCGAAAACACTCGGTTGAAATCCGAACTTGCCGATAGTGAACGTGTCGCTGAGCTTAGCGCAGAGCTAGAGATGCTTCGCGCAGAACGCAGCAGCCACGGGGCAGCAATGTCTCGACTGGATGACGACTTGCAGCGCATGCGCAAGGCAAACGAACAATTACGCCAATCCGTAGATGAGCTGCGCGCGGCATCGGAAAACGGAATGACGGATGCGGAACTGTTGAACCGCGCCACAGTTGCCGAATTGGAAGCGACGCGTGCGGCGCAGGCGACGGATGCAGCCGAAGCCCATGCCGTGCTTGCACGATTGGAGCCCTTGTTATCGCAAGCTAAGCTGGCTGAAGGAGAGGTAGAGTAATGCCCGAAGTTACCATTCAAATCGGCGGGCGCGGCTTTGATGTATCGTGCCAGGACGGTGAAGAGGTTTTCCTGCAAGCTGCTGCCAAGTTGCTAGACGATGAGGCGCAGGTTCTGTCTGACCAGATCGGACGTATGCCAGAGTCCAGGATGCTGCTGATGGCGGGCCTTATGCTGGCTGACAAGACCGCCGCGACCGAGGACAAAATCCGCTCGCTAGAAGGGCAACTGGCTCAAGCTCAGGCAGAGGTTCAAGCTTTGCAAAATAAGCCGCAGCCTGCACCTGAAAGGGTAGAAGTTGCTGTCGTTCCTCCATCGGTGACGGATACGCTTGCTGAACTCGCAGCGCGTGCCGAAGCGCTGGCCTCGGTTGTCGAAGAGAAATCGGACGGATGATCCAGCGGACAGCATGTGTTGTGGGGCTGTGCGCGGGCGTTTTCGCTACATCAGCTTGGGCTCAGATGGATATTTTGCCCGTGACCTTTAACTGCGACGGTGGGGTCCAGTTGCAGGTGGCGTATTTCAACGCGCCGGACGGAACAAGCGCTGCTGCGATGATGGTCGATAACCAACTGGTCGCACTGCAGCAAACTGTAAGTGGATCAGGGATACGCTACGAATCCACCGGACCGAGTGGGCGTTACATCCTGAGGTCTAAAGGTTGGGATGCCACAGTCAGCTTCCTGGCGGCCGGTGATGCCGCCAGTGAAGATATCGTTCTTGAGAACTGTTCCAGCCGCTAATCAGGCGTTGGCTTCGCGAATTTTGTCGGCTGCATCCTTGTTGTAGCCGACTCCATTGTCGTCAAACAACGTGTCCAGCTCGCCGGACAAGGTCATCTCGGTGATGATGTCGCATCCACCTACGAATTCGCCTTTGACGTAAAGCTGCGGTACGGTCGGCCAATCAGAATAGTCTTTGATGCCCTGACGGACCTCTTCGTCGGCCAGAACGTTCACATCGGTGTAATCAACGCCCATGTAATTCAGAACACCAGCAACGCGGGATGAGAAACCACATTGCGGCATCTCCTTGGTACCTTTCATGTACAGCACCACATCGTTAGCTTTGACTGTTTCGTCGATCTGGGTTTTCACATCGATCATTTTGCGTTTCCTTCATAGATCGCGTCTATGGCTGACGTTTATTCCTTGTCGCCACGCGTTTTCGTCGTTTGTTTTCTTAACCAGGTCTAGGTCAGTTGCTTCCATTCCCAACGGTGATTTTTCATTTGGATCGGGCGGTTTCCAACCACCCATTGATTTGAGAACTTTCCAAAGAAACTTGATCATTCCGGCACTTTAGTAGTCAGCGCAAGCGCGTGCAGCTCTCCATCTGGGCCATCCATCTTGCCTTTCAAGGCCGCATAAACTGCGCGCTGTTGCTGGACACGGTTTTTACCGCGAAAGCTTTCATCCACGACCATGGCGGACATATGGACGCCGTCGCTGCCGCCAACCTGTATTTCCGCATCCGGAAAGGCTTCGCGCAGCAGGTGTTCGATTTCGTGGGCGCTCATCGGCATGTAGGTTACTCCTGAAAGTCTTTCCCAAGATGTAGAGCGCCAACGCGAGGCGCGCAAGGGTGTGAAAGGGGCTGTAAAACGACAAAACCTGCGCTCGGCAAAGCGCAGGTTTTTTAGCCATCCTATGATGAGGTTTTAAGCGACAGCCTCAGCAAAACTGTTGCGGAAGGTGGCAGTCATTTCGGACAGAGGGGCCTCGGAACTACCGATCCGCACATTTTCGCCGGTGAACCGACCGACTGAAACCAATGGAACGCCAGCCTGACCGGCCGCGATCATCAACGCTTCGGCCTGATCAAAGTTGCACGCTACGAGATAACGTGCCTGATCTTCGCCAAACAGAAAGTCAGTTGAAGCATCATCAAGATGCACACCAACCCCAGCCGCCTCTGCCAATTCGAAAGCTGCCAGTGCTAGGCCGCCGTCACCCAGATCTGTGCAGGCCTTGATCATCTCGCGGTTGGCACGGATGAAGTCGCCGTTGCGCTTTTCAGCCTCCAGATCGACATGAGGGGCGTCACCGTCTTCGCGGTTGAACACCTCCGCCAGCAGGGCGGACTGGCCCAGATGGCCCTTCGTTTCGCCAATAACCAGCGCGACATGGCCTTCGCGGACCTCATTGCCGATGATCTCATCGGTGTGGTTAAGCAGGCCGACCGCGCCAATGGTCGGGGTCGGCAGGATCGCCTGGCCGTCGGTCTCGTTATAAAGCGAGACGTTGCCAGAAACGATGGGCATATCCAGCGCGGCGACGGCTTCGCCGATGCCTTTGATCGCCCCAACGAACTGGCCCATGATCTCTGGCTTTTCAGGGTTGCCGAAGTTCAGGTTGTCAGTGGTTGCCAGGGGCTTGGCGCCGACCGCTGTCAAGTTGCGGTAAGCCTCGGCAACTGCTTGTTTACCGCCTTCAATCGGGTTCGCACGGACGTAACGCGGTGTGACGTCGCTGGTGAAAGCCAGTGCTTTGTCTGTGCCATGCACGCGGACCATGCCAGCACCCAACCCCGGAGTGCGGGCTGTGTCGGCCATGACCATTGTGTCATACTGCTCGTAGACCCACTGTTTCCCAGCGTAGTTGGGCGAAGAGAGCAGGGCGCGCAGACCGTCGATTGGGTCGATCTGCGGAACCTCGGCCAGTTCCTCGGCCTCTGGTGTGGCGACCCACGGGCGGTCATATTCCGGCGCGGTCGAGGAGAGTTTGGACAGGACCAGATCGGCTTTGACCTCGCCATTATGGACGATGAGGAAGCGGTCTTCGGCGATTGTTTCGCCAACAATGGCGAAATCCAGATCCCATTTTTCGAACACGGCGCGGGCCTCGGCTTCAAGCTCGGGCTTGAGGACCATCAACATCCGTTCCTGAGATTCCGACAGCATCATCTCATAGGCGGTCATGTTTTCTTCGCGCTGGGGAACGTTTTCCAGATCAAGGCGCACACCAAGACCGCCCTTATCACCCATCTCAACGGCGGAACAGGTCAGGCCCGCAGCACCCATATCCTGGATCGAGATTACGGCACCGGTCTGCATCAACTCCAGCGTCGCCTCCATCAGGCGCTTTTCGGTGAACGGGTCGCCGACCTGAACGGTAGGGCGCTTTTCTTCGATCGTGTCGTCGAATTCGGCCGAGGCCATGGTCGCGCCGCCGACACCATCGCGGCCGGTTTTGGCACCCAGATAGACGACCGGCATACCAACGCCCGAAGCGGCCGAGTAGAAAATCTTATCGCTGTCAGCCAGGCCAGCGGCAAATGCGTTTACTAGGCAGTTGCCGTTATAAGCTGGGTGGAAGCGAACCTCGCCACCAACGCACGGCACGCCAAAACAGTTGCCATAGCCGCCGATGCCTTCAACCACGCCGTTGACCAACTGACGGGTTTTGTGGTGACCGGGTTCACCAAACGACAGAGCGTTCATTGAGGCGATGGGCCGCGCACCCATGGTGAAGACGTCACGCAAAATTCCGCCGACACCGGTTGCGGCACCTTGGTATGGTTCGATGTATGAGGGGTGGTTGTGGCTTTCCATCTTGAACACCACCGCCTGACCGTCGCCGATATCTACAACGCCGGCGTTTTCACCGGGACCGCAGATCACCTGAGGGCCAGAGGTCGGCAGAGTGCGCAGCCATTTCTTGGAAGATTTATACGAGCAGTGCTCGTTCCACATGGCTGAGAAAATGCCCAGCTCTGTAAACGTCGGCTCGCGCCCAATGATCTCGAGGATCATATCGTATTCTTCGGGCTTGAGCCCATGTGCAGCAATCAGATCCGGGGTGATGGCGGGCTCTTGCATCGTTTGTCCTGTGTCCAAAGGGGCCGAGATTTCGCGCCTTTTAGGGCAAGGGCGCGCCCGTGGGAAGGGTCAAGACACCGCAGAGGTCAAAAGCACGGAAAATTTGGGGGTTTGAACCGCACCCAATACCATTTTGGGTGCGGTCAATAGGGTTAACCTTGGGCCGGGCCCTGGCCCTGATTAACGGCGTCGCTGGCCGCCGCGCCGATAGCTGCCTTTTGTTGATCGGTGATGTGCTCAGCTTCTTCTAACCCCGGAATCGCCACACGAACCTCGCGGCGGGCAAAGTCGATCCCGTTTTCCTTAAAGGCCGCTTTGACGCGGTTGAAGATTTCCTTACGAAGGGTGAACTGCTTGCCTGGCTTGGCCATGAATTTGCCGCGGATGATCATGCCCACGTCGTCAAAATCGAACACACCTTGCGACTTGAAGGGCTGCAGGAATCCGTCCTTGTGCAGTTCGTCTTCCATCATCTCGGCACCGATCTTCTTGAAGATCTTCTTGACCTTGTTGGGGTCGGTGTCGAAGGGCACTGTGAACTTCAGCTTCATGATGACCCAGTCGCGACTGTAGTTGGTCAACTTCTGAATCTCGCCGTACGGAATGGTGTGGACCGGGCCGCGATGATGGCGCAGCTGCATTGACCGGATTGAGATTTTTTCGACAGTTCCGGTCGTTCCGCCAACGTCGACATACTCACCCACCCGGAACGCGTCATCGATCAGGAAGAAAATACCCCCCACGATGTCCGACACCAGTTTCTGAGCACCAAAGCCAATGGCGAGGCCCAGGATACCGGCACCGGCCAAAAGCGGCGTGATGTCCAGACCCAGCGCGCCTAGCGCAAGAAGTATGAAGATCACAGCTATAGCAATCTGAGCCGTAACCCGCAGAAGGGGTAAAACAGTGGCCAGACGCGAACCACCCGCGCCGCCGCCTTCGCCAGCTTCTTCGTCTGGGCTCTGCCCAGAGGCGGTCATCTCTTTGGCAAGGCGGCGGTTAATCCAGAGTGAGACGACTTCGTTCAGAATGTAGCCCACCGCAATGATAATGAAGAACTGGATCAGACGACTGCCGGATTCGTCGCCGCCTCCCGCGATTTCTCGCAAGTCCAGGTCCCAGGCATTGGCGATCATCAGTATCACCAGAATGCCAGCCAATACGCGACCGATGCGAATGTAACTGCGTTTTGTCGACTTATAGGCCTGTTCGGCAATCGGGCCTTCGCCCAGCATGGGGGGCTGCAGGTGGCGTACAAGGCCGCGGATCAACGTATCCAGCGCGGGCGCGATCAACAGCCAGAACATCGTGGTGAAATGTGCGCCTTTGACCAACAGCGCAATCGTGGTTGGATCACGTTGAGCGACAAGGAACTCAACCAAAACCCAACTGGCGGCTGACACTCCAATTGCGAAGTAGGGGTAGTAATGGGCGACTTGCTCGTCGAACTGACTGTAGTCCGGATCGGTCCCCAACATCATTTGCGACAGACCTTCGCGTGCTGTCCACGCGATCAAGCCGATGTAAATATGAATGGCTGCGTTGAACCAGAAGATGATGCGCGTGTCTTCGCCAGTAACGCCATTCAGGTCGTTGAAGTGGATCAGGAACAAGGTGAACCCGATCAGGAACAAGAGGCCAATCAGATTTCGGTGCAAATACTGCGCCCAGTGGTCGTCGGTGTTAACCAAACGGTATTTTGGCTGTTTTGGGGCCAGCAGGAAGCGTGAAACAGCGGCACCAAGGCGGGGAATCCAGATCAGATAGAACACGAAAGGTGCGGCATAGGTGATCTGCTCTTGTGTGAGCACTGCGCGCCCTAAGGCGCGGATCACGACGTAGAACACCACAAGTCCAGCGATTTCGCGGCAAAAGCGGCGAAACAGGTAGTTAACGGCGCCCCAAAGGTCACCTTCATCGCCGACTTTCGATGTTTCGTGCCACTTGCGGGTCAACAGGTTGAACAGTTTTTCGGCCACAAAACCCGCGACAAGAACCGACAAAACCAAACCGAACAGAACAAATACGCCGGTTTCCCCGAATGTGGTGGAAAAGTTGCTGAACGCGACGACCTGAGCCGAGAAGATATTCGGTATCGTTGTCAGGACATGGGTCCAGGAGCCGACCATCTCGGCCCAGATTTCACTTATTTCCGTAAGTGGGTCTTCGACGTTTGCCTGTTCCGCGGCGCGTTGTTCGGCGACGGCGTCCAGACGCTCCAGCAGGATGGCGCGCACTTGATCGTCAGACATTCTGGCAACAAGATCATCGACCTGCTCGGGCGTTAAATTCTCAGGGATGGTGACTGGCGTAGGGGTGCCTGCCTCCTGAGCGGTAACAGGCCCGGCGACAATAACGGCCAAAATCAACGCCAGCAAAAGGCGGATGGGGTGAAACATCGAATCTGTCCTCGATCATGCGTCTTGGTAATTTTTTCGTGATCATACGGATAAGTATCGGATTTTCCCAGATGTTTCGTCGTGTTGAAGCGGGCTTCTGAACGCAAAGCCAAAAAAAAGGCCGAGCACTAAGCTCGGCCGTAGTCCAACAGGGAGGTATGAAGATGATGAGCGTTTCAGCATCACCGCCTTCGAGTGCTCATTTAGGGATCAGTTTGTTAACGATCAAGATTTAACAGGCTGTAGTTTCGGCATGTCCGCTATGCTTAGGGTGCATAGCTAGAGTTTTCCCATTTGCTTCAGCTGTTTGCGCTGCGCAATGATCTCATCCTGGACAAAGTCCCTAAAGGCTGCAACGCGTTTGGAATGGCGCAGTTCCTCGGGGTACGCGAGGTACACCGGTACGTCAGCCGTTTCTATGTCTGACAAGATGGGCACCAGATGCGAGAAATCCTGTGTCACATAGTCTGGCAAAACACCGATGCCCAAATTGTGAAGCACCCCTTGAAGCACCCCGAAGTAGTTGTTCACCGTCAACAAAGAGCCGGGATTGTACGTCATCAGATGGCGGACCATTGCGGCGCTGGCACCAACCTGCGGTGCAGCCGGTGTCTGGCAAATCAGACGATGTTTCGCGATGTCTTCAAGGGTTTTTGGGTGGCCAGCGCCACCGTCAAGATATTCCTGCGTTGCATAGAGCTGCATCTGGACCGTCATTAGCCGTTTGCGAACCAAATCAGCCTGACTGGGTTCTTTCATACGGATTGCGACGTCAGCTTCGCGCATTGGCAGATCAAGGACCCGTTCTTCAAGCATCAGGTCGATGTTAAGGTCTGGGTATTGTTCATAAAGTTTCGGCAGACGCGGTGCGAGCCAGAGCGTTCCGAAACCAAAAGTTGTAGTAACGCGCAGAACACCGAACACTTCTTCTTCGCTGTCCCGAATTCTGGCAGCTGCGGCGTCCAGGCGTTTTGACATGGCCGAAGTCGCATCGAACAAAAGCTCACCCTGTTCTGTCAGGATCAGGCCGCGTGCGTGCCGGTGGAACAATGTCGAATCAAGGGATTCTTCCAGTGCCCGAATTTGCCGGCTGACGGCGGATTGCGACAGATTCAGCTTGTCACCAGCGTGTGTCAGGCTGCCCGCATCCGCGACCGCGTGAAATATCCTAAGCTTGTCCCAATCCATCGCCGCAACTTTCGTTATCCTTCGGAACGCCTATATGAAATAGGTGATAACTTCCATAATCAAAGGCTGAAATCCTTATGATTCAGTGGATAAACTCTATGCAGGTCAGAAATGATGACCTATTATGTTCATAAATGAAGCACACTGATCTGACGAGGGGAGACGTCTGATGAGTCAGCCACATATAACTCTGAACGACAGGTTCGATCTGAAGAAAAGCCCGGTCTTATTGAACGGCACGCAGGCGCTTGTGCGCCTGATGTTGATGCAAAAAGCCAGAGATCGAAAGCTGGGGTTGAACACCGCTGGTCTTGTGACCGGATACCGTGGATCGCCCTTGGGCGCGGTCGATCAACAGATGATGCGCGCGCAGAAGCAGTTGGCCGAAAGCGATGTGACCTTCCAGTTTGGGTTGAATGAGGATCTTGCTGCGACGGCGTTATGGGGCAGTCAGCAGGCAGGTTTGCGCGGAGATGGTCTGTACGATGGTGTTTTCGGGCTTTGGTACGGCAAAGGTCCCGGGGTGGATCGTTCCGGCGACGTGATGCGCCACGCCAACATGGCCGGAACGGCCGAGCACGGTGGTGTTCTGATGGCGATGGGTGATGACCATACCGGCGAAAGCTCGACCGTCTTACATCAATCCGAATGGTCACTGGTCGACATGTACATGCCTGTCGTCAGTCCCGCAGGTGTCCAAGAGATACTGGATTACGGGATTTATGGGTTTGCGCTCAGCCGTTTTGCGGGTGTTTGGGTGGGGCTAAAGACTATGAAAGACACGATCGAGGTGACCTCGGTTGTGGATGGAAGCCCTGAGCGCATGAACGTAATCGTACCCGAATTCGACATGCCCGAAGGTGGTCTGAATATTCGGCTAGGCGATACGCCCCACCTGCAGGAGGGGCGTATTATCGACTACAAGCGCTTTGCGGCCGAGACGTTTTCTCACGCCAACAAGATGGACAAGCGCGTATGGGGTAAACCTGGTGCAAAGATCGGTTTCGTTGCGGCCGGTAAAAACTGGCTGGATCTTACCCATGCGCTGTCGCTTTTGAATATTGACGCCACCGAAGCTGAACGTCTAGGTATCACCACCTACAAGATTGGTCAGACATTTCCCTTGGACATGGCGGGCTTTCACGACTGGGCCGAAGGTCTTGATCTGATTGTTATCGTTGAGGAAAAGCGCAAGCTGATTGAGGTTCAGGTCAAAGAGGCCATTTTCGACGACCGGCGTGGTCGCCGTGTTTATGGGTGGTACAAGGGCGGGGCTGGAACGCTGCACCGCGAAGAGCTGTTCCCAACGCGCGGTGCCCTTGATCCCAACATGATCGCGGAAAAGCTGGGTGGAATTCTGATCGAAGAAGGTCGCGACACAGATGGTGTGCGGGCAGGTCTGGAAAAACTGACCGAGGCACGGCGGGCCGACAACGCCGAAGAGATCGCGACGCGACTTCCGTATTTCTGTTCAGGCTGTCCGCATAACAGTTCCACCAAAGTTCCCGACGGTAGCCGGGCTTATGCGGGCATCGGATGTCACTACATGGTCCAATGGATGGATCGGAACACCTCGGGTTTTACGCAGATGGGGGGTGAAGGGGCCAACTGGATTGGTGAGGCGCCGTTTTCAAAAACCAAGCATGTGTTCCAGAACCTCGGCGATGGAACTTACAACCACTCGGGCGTACAGGCGATACGGGCTGCTTTGTCTGCGGGCACCAATATTACGTTCAAGATCCTCTTTAATGACGCTGTTGCAATGACAGGTGGGCAAGAGAACGAAGGTGACCTGACCGCCGAACGCATCGTGGCCGAGGTCAAAGCCATGGGCGTCAAAGACGTGGTGGTCGTCTATGACGAAAAAGAGGATGTGAATTTCAAGGCTCTGCCCTCCGGGATCGAAGCATTTGAACGTGCTGAGTTGATGCATGTTCAGGAAAAGCTGCGTGAGGTCGAGGGAGTCTCGGTCATTGTGTACATCCAGACCTGCGCCGCGGAAAAGCGGCGCAGGCGCAAGCGTGGAACGTTCCCAGATCCCGACAAACGCGTGTTTATCAATACTGACATATGCGAAGGCTGCGGTGATTGTGGAACTCAGTCGAATTGCGTGTCAATCGTCCCCAAAGAGACCGAGCTTGGCCGAAAACGCGCGATCGATCAATCAAGCTGCAACAAGGATTTCTCTTGTCTTAAGGGGTTTTGCCCGTCTTTCGTGACGCTGGAGGGCGCGCAAATCCGCAAAGAGGCAACAACCAATATCGACCTGCCGGATTTACCCGCACCGACTCTGCCGCAGATCAACGGTACCCATAACGTGGTCATTACAGGGATTGGCGGAACCGGGGTTGTCACACTGGGTGCTGTGCTTGCACAGGCGGCCCAAATTGACGGGAAAGGGGCCGGCATGATGGAGATGGCCGGTTTGGCGCAGAAAGGCGGGGCGGTGCATATCCATTGCCGTCTTGCGAACCGACCTGAAGACATCAGCGCCATTCGCGTAGCAACGGGTGAGGCCCATGCGTTAATCGGCGGCGATCTTGTCGTCTCGGCAGGTGCAAAGACGCTTGGTTTGACGCGGTCCGGGCAAACAGGTGCCGTCGTGAACAGCCACGAAACGGTTACCGGCGATTTCACGCGCGATACCAAGTTCAGAATACCGGGTGACCGGCTAGAGCTTGCGTTACAGGCACGGCTCAAAGACGATGTTTCGTTGTTCGATGCAACCGACCTTGCGCGCGCTGTGATGGGGGACTCGATCTATTCGAACATGATGGTCTTTGGGGCCGCGTGGCAGCGAGGGTTGCTGCCGATCAGCCATAATGCCGTAATCGCTGCAATTGAACTGAATGGAACGGCGGTTGAGCGTAACAAACGCGCGTTTGATATCGGTCGCTGGGCCGTGTTGCACCCAGAAAAGGTGCGCGAGGTTTTGCAGCCGAACGTCACCGAACTCCCCCAAACGCCGGAACAGCGTATCGCATTCCGCGCGGATCATCTGAAGGCTTACCAAAGTGGCCGGTTGGCCAAACGGTATCGCAAGCTTGTCGAAGCGTTTGATGATGTCGAAATCCGCGATGCCGTTGCGAAAGGGTATCATAAGCTGTTGTCCTATAAGGATGAATACGAAGTGGCGCGATTGTTGCTGTCCACGCGGGAAAAAGCGGCTGCTGAATTCGATGGCGATTTCAAAATGACGTTTCACCTTGCACCACCGATCCTGGGTGGAACAGGTACTGACGGTCGTCCACGTAAACGGTCTTACGGAGAGTGGATGCAGGGCCCGTTGAAACTGATGAGCAAGCTCAAGGTTTTGCGCGGCACACCGCTGGATATCTTTGGCTACAGTGCCGAACGTCGCATGGAACGGGCTCTGATCAAGCAGTATGAACGCGACCTGAAAGAGGTTATGCCCATGATCTCTGACCAAACGCGTGATGCCGTCATTGCCTTGGCGCAGCTGCCTTTGGACATACGCGGGTTCGGCCCAGTGCTGAAGGAAAACGAAGCCAAAGCGGCAAAACGCCGAGAAGAGCTTTTGACCGTCATACGAAACGGAGGGCCGGATTTGCAGGCTGCTGCCGAGTAAATCGTCACAACTCTGTCACGATCACTAGGCAAAATCGTCTCTTACACCTATTTTGCAGGCACAAAATCTGGAGACTCCAATGCCCTCGCGCCGCCATGTCGCACGTGACATCTCGTATGCCTATTCCGCCGAGACAAAAGGCGGAAGAATGGTCATCAAGTTGATGGAGAACACGACGGGCCGTATGCGTCTGATTAAACGTGCTGACGGGTACGAAGAAGAGGTCGCTCAGGGCCGGGATTTCTGGGCTGTTATGGTTGAACGGTATGGGCTGTCATTGGACATAGTTAGCGGTTCGTTGTCGAATATTCCGAAGACCGGGCCGCTTATTCTGATTGCCAATCATCCTTACGGGATTCTGGACGGGATGATGATGGGGCATATCCTGTCGCAAGCGCGTGGTGATTTCAGGATTTTGGCCAACCACGTGTTCAGAAAAGCCCAGGACTTGAACAAAATTATCCTGCCGATTTCGTTCGATGAAACAAAAGAGGCAATGAAGCAAAACCTGGAGACTCGGAAAACGGCCTTGAATTACCTGAGCGATGGTGGCGCCATTGGAATATTCCCCGGCGGAACGGTCAGTACAGGTGTGAAACCGTTCTCGTATCCAATGGATCCGGGATGGCGTGGTTTCACTGCTCGGATGGTGGCAAAATCGAACGCAACGGTCGTGCCAGTATTTTTTGAAGGTCATACGTCGCGCTTGTTCCAGATCGCCAGTCATTTGCACAACACGCTGCGGATGGGCCTGCTGATAAAAGAGTTCAAAAAACGCGTCGATACGCCGGTTAAAGTGGTGATTGGCAATCCGATCGACCGCGACGTCTTGGATCCTTTGGCAAAGGATACGCGCAAGATGATGGATTTCCTTCGCAAAGCCACGTATGAGCTGTCTCCGAAGCCGTTGAAGTCTTATGATTACGGCTATGAATTCGAGGAACGGCATCGCGCCTGAAGGGGCAAATGGCAGTAGGTATTTTTGATTCAGGGCTGGGCGGTCTGACCGTATTGGACGCCGCGCAGAAGCATCTGCCTGAGGTGGATTTTCTGTACTATGCGGACAGTGCGCATGCGCCATACGGCGTGCGTGATGCTGAAGACATCTACGGGTTAACGCGCGGAGCGGTAAATGATCTGTGGTCCCGTGGATGTGATCTGGTGATTCTGGCCTGCAACACGGCCAGTGCGGCAGCGTTGCGCCGTATGCAGGAAGAAGGCGTTCCAGAAGGCAAGCGCGTGTTGGGCGTGTTCGTTCCGCTGATCGAAGCTTTGACCGAGCGGCAATGGGGTGACAACAGTCCGCCGCGCGAAGTGGCCGTGAAACACGTAGCCTTGTTCGCCACGCCTGCGACGGTTTCAAGCCGAGCGTTTCAGCGTGAGCTTGCCTTCCGAGCGATCGGGGTTGATGTCGAAGCACAGGCCTGTGGTGGGGTCGTCGATGCGATCGAAGACGGCGACATGATCTTGGCTGAAGCCTTGGTGCGCAGCCACGTTGATGCGCTCAAGCGCAAGATGCCCGAGCCTCAGGCTGCTATTCTGGGATGTACGCATTATCCGCTGATGGCCGAAACGTTCCAGCAAGCGTTGGGAGATGAAGTTCAGGTTTTCAGCCAGGGAGACTTGGTTGCAGAGAGCCTTGGAGATTATCTAAAGCGCCACCCAAATATGTTGGGGCAGGGCGCTGGCGGATTTCTGACGACAGGAAAGCCCGATGTGGTAAGCGACCGGGCCACGCAGTTCCTCCGACGAAAGATCACCTTCAAAGCGGTCTGACCTAGGTCAAGGACGACGTCCACCCGTTCCCGTAGTTCAAAAACCGTCGCATAGGCGGTCAAATCATGTGGCACACTAGAATAGAGGTCTGACATGGCCCACAAAATCGCAATCTTAGGCGCGTCCGGTTACACCGGGGCCGAGTTGGTGCGGCTGATCGCCGAACATCCGAATATGGAAATCAGGGCTCTTGCGGCTGAAAGAAAAGCTGGTCAGTCGATGGCGCAGGTTTTTCCCCATCTGCGCCACATGCAACTGCCGGACCTGTGCAAAATCTCAGAGATCGACTTTTCGCAGATTGACCTGTGCTTTTGCGCCTTACCGCACAAAACCAGCCAGGAGGTTATTCGTGACCTTCCCCGAAATTTGAAGATCGTCGATCTGTCCGCAGATTTCCGACTGAACGATCCCGCCGAGTACGAAAAGTGGTATGGAAACGCGCACGCCGCTTTGGATCAGCAGGACGAGGCGGTTTACGGTCTGACTGAATTCTACCGCGAAGACATCCGCGCCGCGCGGCTGGTCGCAGGAACGGGCTGTAACGCAGCAACCGGACAATACGTCCTTCGACCTCTAATCACAGCGGGTGTAATTGACCTGGACGATATCATTCTGGACTTGAAATGCGCGGTGTCAGGCGCGGGCCGGTCGCTCAAGGAAAACCTGCTGCACGCCGAGTTGAGCGAAGGCTACAACGCCTATGCTGTTGGCGGAACGCACCGTCATCTGGGCGAATTCGATCAGGAGTTTTCAGCCCTAGCCGGGCGTCCGGTGCATGTTCAGTTTACACCTCACCTTGTACCCGCCAATCGCGGGATTCTTGCTACGACTTACGTCAAAGGTGACCCGGCCAGCGTCTATGATACACTGGCGAAAACCTATGAGCACGAACCATTTATCCAGATGCTCCCTTTTGGTGAGACGCCGTCGACCCATCATGTTCGCGGCTCGAACTATTGCCACATAGGCGTAGTCGGCGACCGTATCGAACGTCGCGCCATAGTGATCGGTGCATTGGATAACCTGACAAAAGGTAGCAGTGGGCAAGCCTTGCAGAATGCTAACCTGATGTTAGGTGAAACTGAAACCGCAGGCCTGTTGATGGCCCCTCTGTTTCCGTGAGGATGACATGAAAACGCTCAAGAAACGCCGTCGCGTCCAAATCATATTGGTGGCTGTTGTCGCCCTTGTAGCCTCGACAGCGTTTATTGGGATCGCGCTAAAGGACGGGATCAATTTCTTCCGTTCACCAAGCGAAGTCATCGCTGAACCTCCTAAGCCGACCGAAGTGTTCCGGATTGGCGGTCTGGTCGAAGAAGGTTCGATTGTTCGCGGGCAGGGCGAAACGGTTCGTTTCGTTGTAACCGACGGCGGAGAAAGCGTGCCTGTAGCATTTACCGGCGTTCTGCCGGATCTGTTCACTGAAAACCAAGGTATGGTGGGCACGGGCAGCTACGTAAACGGCGTGTTTGAAGCCACTGAAATACTTGCGAAGCACGATGAAACCTACATGCCAAAAGAGGTCGTGGATGCCTTGAAAGAGCAGGGTGTCTACAAGGAAGCCGACGAAGGCTGATCCGCTAGAAAACTTGGTTTTTCGGGCGTTGCCTCTTTGAACAGGGCAGCGCCCGATTTTGTTGGAACACTTTAATTCTTTTCTTTCAGCCTTTGTGCAGCTCAACACAGAGGTTTCAATGCGTACAGTCCGGCAATTGGCCAATGAAATAGTATCGCGGGAAGGTGGGTTTGTTGATGATCCCGACGACCCGGGCGGCGCAACGAAATATGGCGTGACAATCCATACGATGCGGCAATTGGGTTTGGATTTAACCGGCGACGGGCAGGTCACGACAGCTGATGTTAAAATGCTCAGCAAATCTCAGGCGATGGACCTTTTCGTATCGCATTACTTCTACCGACCTCGGCTCGATCTTCTGCCGAAGGCAGCACAAGCGTCGGTATTCGATATGTACGTAAACGCCGGAAATCAGGCCGTTCGAATACTGCAAAAACTGCTGAAAGATATGGGTTTTGCGGTTGTCGTTGACGGTATGATCGGCCCGCAGACAGCACAGGCCTGTGCTGACGCGTCCAAGCCACATCCCACGTCGCTTAGGGATGCTTATGGGGTTGCGCGTCGAAACTACTATTTCCGTCTGGCTGACCGGCGACCGAACTCTCGAAAATATGCCCGGACACGGGCCGGTGGAAAGGGCGGGTGGATACGGCGGGCAGAGGAGTTCATCTCGGAAAAGTATCATCTTAGTGACGCGGAATTTAGACAAAGGATTTCAGGATGGGATTGATTTCAGGTTTCCTAAGTTTCTTGTTCGGCGATGGCCGCAACGTTGTCCGTGAAACCGCAGAAGTGTTTCGCGAAAACGCTGAAAAAGGTGCCCAGCGGGATTTGTCCTTGCGCCAACATGCGTTGATGCAATTCAGCGCCGAGTTCAATCATTCCGGAAAAGGTGTCTATGACCGGTTCATAGATGGTTTGAACCGTTTGCCCCGACCTGCACTTGCACTGGGAACCTTGGGCTTGTTTGTAGCGGCGATGGTGGACCCGTTGTGGTTTGCATCCCGCATGCAGGGAATTGCATTGGTGCCAGAGCCTTTGTGGTGGCTTCTTGGGGTGATTGTTTCATTCTATTTCGGTGCGCGTCATCAGGCAAAAATGCAGGATTTTCAACGCGAGATCGGAACTTCGATTGAACGCGTACCGATGGTTTTGCAAAACCTGCAATCACTCCAGAATTTGCGGGCAGAGTTTGTCGGCACTGCCGATACTGGCACGGATGTTGTTTTGGCGGAAAGTGTTACCAAACCGGACTCTAATCCAGCGCTGGAAGACTGGCGGCGTGAACGGAGGGCATAACCCGCGACACTTTGTGCTGTCCGTTGAGGCGAAAGTTATTGGTGATCGACGCCCTACAGGACTATATCCCAAGCCATGGTTACAGAGCTTGGACACTTCGCCCTTATTCTCGCATTTCTTGTTGCGATCGTTCAGTCGGTGGTTCCGTTGATCGGGGCCGCCAAACGTTGGTCGGGCTGGATGACATTCGGGGAAACGGCCGCGATTGCCCAGCTGGCATTGGTGGCGTTTTCTTTTGGCGCGTTGGTGTGGGCGTTCGTGACGTCGGATTTTTCCCTGCGGGTGGTGGTTGAAAACAGCCATTCCGCCAAGCCGATGCTCTACAAGTTCAGCGGCACTTGGGGGAACCACGAAGGCTCGATGCTGTTATGGGTTCTCATCGTCGCACTATTTGGCGGGATGGCAGCGGTATTTGGGGCGGGATTACCGCCCACACTTAAGGCGAGGGTCCTGGCGGTCCAGGCAGCCGTGGGTGTCGCGTTCTATGCGTTTATCCTGTTCACCTCTAACCCATTTGATCGTCTGGTCGTTGCCCCCTTTGACGGTCAGGACCTTAACCCCCTGCTGCAAGACCCCGGCTTGGCCTTCCATCCCCCGTTCTTGTATTTGGGGTATGTCGGCCTGAGCATGGCCTTCAGCTTTGCCGTTGCCGCGTTGATCGAAGGACGCGTGGACGCGGCCTGGGGCCGTTGGGTGCGGCCCTGGACGTTGGCGGCCTGGGTGTTCCTGACGATCGGGATCGCGCTTGGGTCGTGGTGGGCTTATTACGAGCTTGGCTGGGGTGGTTTCTGGTTCTGGGACCCGGTCGAGAACGCGTCGTTCATGCCTTGGCTATTGGCCGCAGCCTTGTTGCATTCGGCCATTGTGGTTGAAAAACGCGAAGCACTGAAAAGCTGGACCATTCTGTTGGCGATTATTGCCTTTGGCTTTTCACTCATTGGAACGTTCATCGTTCGCTCAGGCTTGCTGACATCGGTTCATGCCTTTGCCAACGATCCTGAACGCGGGGTTTTCATCCTGCTTATTCTGGTCGTTTTCATCGGTGGTGCACTGACCTTGTTTGCAGCGCGTGCCCAAGCGATGGAAGCTAAGGGCGTATTCGGAATGGTCAGCCGCGAGAGCGCGTTGGTGTTGAACAACATCCTTCTGGCTGTCAGCTGTTTCGTTGTTTTCTTTGGCACGCTTTGGCCCATGGTGGCCGAGATGGCTTTTGACCGGAAGTTGTCGGTTGGTCCTCCGTTTTTCAACGCAGCGTTTACACCGTTCATGATCGCGCTGGGTATTGTTCTGCCAGTGGGAGCGATGATGCCGTGGAAGCGCGGAAAGATCGGGAAAGCGGTTCATTCGCTGCGTTTTGCCTTCATACTTGCTGTTGCGCTGGCCCTGTTGGTTTGGGCGATGCAAACGGGACGCAGCGCGTTGGGGCCTGTCGGTTTGTTCCTTGGCGCTTGGATCACCTTCGGCGCGATCGTGGACTTGTGGAGCCGCACCGGACGAAAAGGAAACCTGCAACGCCTGTTCCGGTTGCCGGGTGCAGACTGGGGTAAAGCTGTCGCGCATAGCGGGCTTGGCGTGACGATGTTCGCCATCGCTGGGCTGACCGCGTGGGAAGTGGAAGACATTCGTGTCGCGCAACCCGGCCAGCCTTTTACAGTTGGTCAGTTCACTCTTACGCTTGAAGATGTGCGCCGGGTCGAAGGACCGAATTACTTCTCAACCACGGCTGATGTTCGGGTTGAGCAGAACGGACGCCAAATCGGTTCGCTGCACCCCGAGAAAAGGGATTACCCGGTTGCCCGCATGCCGACCACCGAGGCCGCGATCGACTATAAATTCCTTCGCGACTTGTATGTCGTAATCGGCGACCAGCAGGCCGATGGTGGATGGGTTATTCGAACCTATATAAAGCCGCTGGCCAACTGGATCTGGGGCGGGTGTATCCTGATGGCCCTCGGCGGTTGCCTTAGCCTGTCTGACCGCAGGTTCCGTGTTGCGGCTGGTGCGCGCAAGACACCTGCTGGCGGAGTGCCCGCGGAATGAAGCGCCTGATCTTGATCCTGGCGTTGCTCGCTTCGCCGGTTTTTGCAGTTCAGCCAGACGAGATCCTGGACGACCCCGCTTTGGAACAGCGCGCCCGCGATCTAAGCACCGGTTTGCGTTGCCTCGTTTGCCGGAATGAGAGCATTGACGAAAGCAATGCCGATCTGGCGCGTGATCTGCGCCTTTTGCTACGCGAACGCCTTGTTGCAGGGGATACCGACGAAGAAGCGATCGAGTTTATCGTCGCCCGTTATGGCGAATATGTTTTGCTGAGACCCAACGTGTCCGGGTCCAACATTGTGTTGTGGCTGGCCGGGCCCATCATGTTGTTGATCGCGGCTGCGATGGGGTGGAACTTTCTACGAAAGCGGTCACATGCGGAACATTCGGGTGAATCCGATACGCTCAGCGACGCTGAAAAGAAGCGATTAGAGCAAATTCTCAAAGACTGACCCTTGGTCGGTCTTTCCCTTATGGTCAGTTTGCGTCAGGGTCACCTCAAGGACTGACCCCGGGGGAGGCGCAAATGGACTACGAAACTCTTCTGCTTGATATCGCGGACGATCTGGCTGTTGTGACGTTGAATCGGCCCGACAAAATGAACGCCATGACCGCGCAGATGAGGGCCGAAGTGACCCATGCGATGAAACACGCGGCGCAAAATGCACGCGCGGTCGTGTTGACCGGGGCAGGGAAGGCGTTTTGCTCGGGTCAGGACTTGGGTGATGCTTCGAGCACGGGAAAAATCGATCTGGAGCGTACGCTGCGGGATGAGTATGAGCCCATGCTCGAAACAATCTACAACTGCCCGGTTCCCACAATTGTCGCAGTCAATGGACCTGCCGCCGGTGCGGGTGCCAACCTCGCGCTTAGCGCAGATATCGTGATTGCGGCGGAAAGTGCCTATTTCATGCAGGCTTTTGCGCAATTGGGTTTGCTGCCTGATGCGGGTGGGACGTGGTTCATGCCCCGACAGATGGGGTTTGCCAAAGCAATGGGTGCCGCCCTGTTTGCTGAGAAAATCAGCGCCCGACAAGCCGACGATTGGGGCCTGATCTGGGAGGCCGTTGCCGATGACGCGTTCGACGAACACTGGCGCCAGCGTGCCGCATACCTTGCTAAGGGTCCGACCGCGGGGTTCAGTGCCATCAAAAAAGCGATCCGTGGGACCTATGAAAAGTCACTGCCGCAGCAGTTAGAGATCGAAGCACATTTGCAAGGTGAATGTGGGCGGACGCGTGATTTCGCAGAAGGTGTGGTTGCGTTCATGCAAAAACGCCCCCCGAAATTCGAGGGGCGCTGATCGTTAAGCGCGACGGCGGCGACGTGTTCGGCGTTCGGGCGCGGCACCCTCTTCGGTTCCGTCTGAAGCAGAGGAAAACGGCCCAAGCGCATCCGTGATCTGATCCAATGTCGGACGCGCGCCACGCTCGGTCGTGTCCAACGCCTCGCGCATTTTGCGCAAGTGATCCGGCATTGTGCCGCAGCAACCGCCGATAATAGTGGCGCCCGCATCACGGGCCATTGCAGCATATTGGCCCATCAGTTCGGGCGTGCCGTCATAATGGATATGGCCATTGACGTATTTGGGAATGCCGGCGTTGCCTTTGGAAATCACCGGGCGTTCGGTACCCTGAGCGGCAAAGCCCAAGACGGTGCGCAAAATATCCGACGCACCAGTTCCGCAATTCGCGCCAAAAGCTAGCGGTGGGTTGGGCAACGTCTCGACCAGTTGCGCCAAATCAGCTGAGGTTACACCCATCATGGTGCGCCCGGCCGTGTCAAAGCTCATGGTTCCACACCAGGGCATGTCAGCCATCGCAAAGGCTTCGGCCGCCGCGCGGAATTCTTCTGGCGCGCTGATGGTTTCCAACCAAAGAACATCAGCCCCGCCTTCTTTGAGGGCCTCGGCCTGTTCGTGGAACATTTCAACGGCACCTGCGTGGGACAGGGCACCCACCGGTTCCATGATTTCACCTGTGGGACCGACAGAACCCGCAACAACAACGGTCCGACCGGCCTTGTCGGCCACTTCGCGTCCAAGTTCAGCGCCAATGCGGTTCAGTTCCCCGACCCGTGTATGCGCGTCATGCAATTTCAAACGTGCAGCCGTACCGCCAAACGTGTTGGTCAGGAAAAGATCGCTGCCCGCGTCGACTGAGCCTTGATACAAAGCGCGAATTTTATCTGGTGCATCTACATTCCAAAGTTCAGGAGCGTCACCCGATTGCAAACCCATATTGAAAAGGTTTGTTCCCGTAGCACCGTCGGCCAGTATAGCGTCTTTGGTTTCCAGGAGTTTACTAAGCGCGTTTGTCATTCAAGTTTTCCAAAACAGTCGTCACAGACGATAAAAACTAAGACGCCCCGTGTCTCACGACCGGGGCATCAAATCAAATTCATAAATCTCATGAAGATCATGAGGTGGGCATTTTGACCTTATTCAGCCTCGGTCAAAACCTGCGCTTTGGCCTCGGGCAGAAGCTCAGCCATTTTGGCACGAATCTCGTCGTCAGAGGACAAAGCACCAAGATCGCCCGAAACTTTGCGGACGACATCTTCGTGCCCGGCTTCTTCCATGTCCGCGATCACGACAGTTTTCGCATATTCTTCGGCGTCGGCACCGGCTTTACCCAGCTTTTCCGCGGCCCATAGGCCCAAAAGCTTGTTGCAGCGCGCCTGAGCTTTGAACTGCATTTCCTCATCATGAGCGAACTTGGCTTCAAAAGCGTTTTCGCGTTCGTCAAACGTGGTCATTGGTTGGGGACCTCTTGGATTACATCTTCTTGATTCATGATATGACTATTGCATCTCTCTGGTGCAAGGGATTTGCGCTGCGTCAAACCCTCTCGGTCTACTGAACTTGCGGGAACCGGGGCCTTGGACTATGAGAGCGCCAAGAAGCAGGGAAATCCCCCGCTCGTCAGTCTGGAAGGGTCGCTTATGGCGCGTCGCAAGAAAATCTATGAAGGCAAGGCCAAGATTCTGTACGAAGGCCCCGAGCCGGGCACAATTGTGCAGTATTTCAAGGACGACGCCACCGCTTTTAATGCGGAAAAGAAAGACGTCATTGACGGCAAAGGTGTTCTGAACAACCGCCTGAGCGAGTTCTTCATGACGGGCCTGAACCAGATCGGGGTGCCGACTCATTTCATTCGCCGCTTGAATATGCGCGAACAACTTGTCCGTAGCTGCGAGATCGTGCCGCTTGAGGTTATCGTGCGCAACTATGCTGCCGGGTCCATGTCAAAGCGTCTTGGGATCGCCGAAGGTACGCAATTGCCCCGTCCGATCGTCGAATATTGCTACAAAGACGACTCACTGGGTGATCCTCTGGTGACCGAAGAACATATCGCGGCGTTCGGATGGGCAAGTCAGCAGGACATGGATGATATCCTGAGCCTCGCTCTGCGCGTGAACGACTTTATGAGCGGCATGATGCTGGCTGTAGGTATCCGTCTGGTCGACTTCAAAATCGAAATTGGTCGCGTGTTCGAGGGCGATTTCCAGCGTTTGATCGTGGCGGACGAAATCAGCCCCGACAGCTGCCGCCTGTGGGACATCGAAAGCGGGCAGAAGTTGGATAAGGACGTGTTCAGGCGGGATCTGGGCAGCCTGACGGATGCCTATTCCGAGGTCGCGCGCCGTTTGGGTGTTTTGCCCCAAACCAACGTGACGAAGCCTACGTTGATCAACTGATCGACGGTTCGGAAATTCCGTTATGAAAACGCCGCTCGGTTGAGTGGCGTTTTTTTATGCCATTCGCGCGCATTCCTGCGGCAAACTGCGTTAAGACAAGGGTTGTCGAAACCCTTTTGTCGCGTTATCCCCCGCGCAACGGAACAGGGCCTGAATTCCAGGCCCAAGGTTGGAGTTGCAGGAATGAAAGCACGTGTGCATGTGATGCTCAAAAATGGGGTTCTTGACCCGCAGGGCGAGGCGGTACGCCACGCATTGGGTGCCATGGGCTTTGATCAGGTCGAAGGGGTTCGTCAGGGCAAGGTCATTGACTTGGAACTGTCCGACGGTGCGACCGAAGCTGATATCACCGAGATGTGCGAAAAGCTGTTGGCAAATACCGTGATCGAACGCTACGAGATCGAACTGGTTTAACCTGATGCGGGCAGCGCGTCTGATCACTTACCGTCAGCCTCTTGAGCTGATGGCGGTTCCCGATCCGGAGCCGGGCGAAGACGGCGTTGTTGTGCGGGTGCTGGCCTGTGGAGTGTGCCGGTCAGACTGGCATGCGTGGTCGGGCTCGGACCCGGATGTTGTTTTGCCGATGACCCTAGGTCATGAATTCTGCGGCGAAGTCGTCGCCGTTGGGGCAAGGGTTGATCGCTGGAAAGTGGGTGACCGGGTGATCGCGCCTTTCATTCTGGCCTGTGGTCATTGCCCTGACTGCGCGCAAGGGCATCAGACGATCTGCTCAAAGCAAGTCGTCCCGGGCTTCACTTGTGACGGGGCGTTTGCGGAATACATTGCCGTTGCGCATGCCGATGCGAACCTGACGGCTCTGCCGGAAACCATGGCACCTGAAATTGCGGCCGCTTTGGGTTGTCGCGTGACCACCGCATGGCAAGCCCTGATCGGCCGCGCTCAGATACAGGGCGGTGAGTGGTTGGCCATCTTTGGCGGGGGTGGTGTAGGGATCTCGACCCTGCTGCTGGGGAAAGCGCTTGGGGCACGGGTGGTTGTGGTCGACATTGTCGACGAAAAGCTAGCCTATGCCAAAAGCCTTGGAGCGGATGCGGTCGTGAATGCCGCGGCAATGGATGCATCTGAGGCTGTAAGAGAGATCACGGGCGGCGGCGCCCACGTCGCGATCGAGGCTTTGGGCTTTGAAACGACGACAGTTGCCGCCATGAAGTCCCTGCGCAAGCTTGGTCGTATGGTCCAGATCGGAATGCCAGCCGGGCAGCATACGAACATGTCCTTGCCCATGGACGCGCTGTATTCCGGCCAGTTGGCCATTTACGGCACCCGCGGTATGCCAAGCTGGCGTTATCCGTCTTTGTTGTCGCTGATATCCGGGGGCAATGTCGACCTGAGCCCGTTGGTGACACGTAAAATACCACTGAATGAGGTGAGCGAGGAACTCGCCGCCTTTGACCACCCAACGCCGCCCGGCGTTGCCGTGGTAACCGATTTTATCTCGTAGGAGGGTCCGCACATGCGCGCAGCCGTCATCGTTTTCCCCGGTTCAAACTGTGACCGGGACCTTGCAGTGGCCTTCGAACAGGCCGGGTTTCAGGTCGATATGGTCTGGCACAAAGATGCGGCTTTGCCGGATGGGGTCGACATTGTCGGAGTTCCGGGTGGGTTCTCCTATGGCGATTATTTGCGCTGTGGGGCGATCGCTGCTCAGTCTCCGATTTGTAAGGCTGTGGTCGAACACACGGAACGCGGCGGTTACGCCGTAGGAATTTGCAACGGCTTCCAAATTCTGACCGAAACCGGAATTCTGCCGGGCGCATTGCTGCGGAACGCGGGGCTGAAGTACATCTGCAAGACTGTAGGCCTGAAAGTTCAGACCAGCGACAGTGCCTTTACCCAAGGGTACAATGCAGGTGACGTGATCGGCGTGCCGATTGCACATCATGATGGAAACTATTTTGCCGATGACGCGACATTGTCCTCACTTCGGGATCAAGACAGGATCGCGTTCACCTATACCGAGAATCCAAACGGCTCTGTCGGGGACATTGCCGGGATATTGTCGGAAAACCGCCGCGTTCTCGGGATGATGCCACATCCAGAACGGGCAGCGGATCATGGCCATGGCGGCACGGATGGGACGGCATTGTTCCGCGCATTGTCAGGCGTTCTTGCGCCGGCGTGACTTGAGGTTACGGAACGGCCCGCGTAGTTTTCGGGGATGAGTTCCGATACCAATTCAGACTGGTCTTTTTTAACAAAACCTTTCCGCGGGGCGCCACTCGGTTGGCGCCTGCGCATAGCGGTTTCGATCCTGCTGATCGCTACCGTCGCGACGATATGGGTGACGAACCGTTTACTGACGGATCGGTTCACTGAATCGACGCGTAACAGAGCTGAATTGCGGCTGGCTTTGTATTCCGGGAACCTGCTGAGCGAGCTGCGCAGAAACTCGATCGTTCCGCAATTGTTGTCACGCGATCCAACGCTGATCTCGGCGCTTCAATCCAGCGATTATACGCTTTCTACACAAAGACTTATATCGTTTGTCGAGGAAATCGGCGCGGCCTCTCTGATGCTGTTGGATGGGGATGGCCGGACCGTTGCCGCAACGGACAGAAACCGTTTAGGCGAAGCGCACCGAAATTCGCCTTATTACGTGGATGCGGTCAGAGCCAATTCAACAATCTTCTCTGTGATCCAGAAAGAGGCGGGTGGTTACAGCTTTGTCTACTCACGGCGCATGGATGCCGGCTCGGACACTTTGGGCGTTATCGTCGTTGAGGTTGATCTGCAAAAGTTCGAACGCGCCTGGGCCGGTATTTCGGACGCGGTCATGGTTGCAGACAGTACCGGGACGATCATTCTATCGACCGAACCCAAGTGGCGGGGGCTGGAAGAAACCGCAGCTATGCAGCGTCAGCCACCTGAGGGTGCAATTGAACGTGCAATTCGGGCGACCACGGACTGGACGGCTTTGCCCCCGGATGCGTACCTGAAGGGCGAGGCGGTTATGCGGCTGGAAACGCGTATTCCGTTCCGGGGGTGGAAGATGACCTCGTTCACGACGTATTCGTCGATCCGCGAAAAGGTCAACAGCGTCATCGCCTTGGAAATTATGGGCTTTGCGATTCTCTTGGCGCTTGCGTTCTATGCGCTGAGCCGTCGGGCGACGTTCCGCATGGCACTGTTCCAACGCGAGTCGGCAGAGCTTCGCGCATTGAACGCAAGGCTGCAGCGGGAAATTGCTGAACGTGAACGGGTCGAGAAAACGCTGGAAGTCGCCGAACAAACGCTTGCTCAGAGCTCTAAATTGGCGGCGTTAGGGGAAATGTCGGCTGCCGTCAGTCATGAGTTGAATCAACCTCTGGCTGCAATGAAAACCTACCTGGCAGGGGCAAGACTTTTGCTGCGCCGGAACCGTCCGGAAGAAGCCTTGGCGAGCTTTGGTCGAATTGATGGTCTGATCGAGAGGATGGGCGCCATCACCCGGCAGCTCAAGTCTTATGCGCGCAAGGGCGCAGATGCGTTTTCCCCTGTAAATCTTGGTGAAGCGCTTGCCTCGGCCTTGTCGATGATGGAACCACAGCTGCGCCAACGACAGGTCAAGATCACTCAGATATTGCCCGAAGAACCCGTAATTACGATGGGTGACCGGATGCGTATCGAGCAGGTTATGGTGAACCTCTTGCGCAATGCGCTGGACGCTACCAAATCTGTATCAGAGCCAGACGTCGAAATAATTCTGGCTGCCGGTGACAAAGCGGTGTTGACTGTAAGAGATAACGGGCACGGGATCGAAGACATCGAAAACCTGTTTGAGCCGTTTTACACGACCAAGCAGCCTGGCGATGGGGTCGGACTGGGGCTTGCCATCTCGTCCGGGATCGTGAACGACCATGGCGGTCGGCTGACCGCGCGCAACAGCCCGAACGGCGGTGCGGTTTTTGAAATGCAGCTGCCGATACTTGGAAGTGACGGCCTAGAGGCTGCGGAATAACGAGGAAAGACTATGGCACAGGCCATGAAAATTGCCATTGTGGATGACGAACAGGACATGCGCCAGTCGATCAGCCAATGGCTTGCTCTGTCGGGGTACGACACTGAAACCTTTTCGAGCGCCGAGGATGCGCTCAAGGTTTTGGGGCCTGAGTATCCAGGAATTGTCATTTCTGACATCAAGATGCCAGGGATGGACGGCATTCAATTGCTCAAGAAACTGATGGGTGCCGATAGCACTTTGCCGGTGATCATGATTACCGGGCACGGGGATGTTCCGATGGCGGTGGAAGCCATGCGTGTTGGTGCATTCGATTTTCTTGAAAAACCGTTCAACCCGGATCGCATGTCCGAATTGGCAAAACGCGCCAGTAATGCGCGACGTCTAACGCTGGATAACCGGGCCTTGCGGCGCGAATTGTCCGACGGCACGCAGATCATGAACAAACTGATCGGCGCGAGCCCGGTAATGGAGCGCTTGCGCGAAGATATTCTGGATCTGGGACAAGCCGACGGACATGTCCTGATTGACGGTGAAACCGGAACGGGCAAGACGCTTGTGGCTCATGCCCTGCATGCGGTCGGAAGCCGGGCGGGCAAGAAATTCGTTCTGGTGTCCTGTGCGGCACTGGAAGAAGAGGCGCTGTCCAAGCGTCTGTTCGGCCCGATGATGCCAGAAGATGCACAACTGCCTGCGATTGAAGAAGCGCGAGGCGGAACGCTGGTTCTGGAAGATATCGAGGCCCTGAGTGATACCCTGCAGGCGCGGCTTTTGAGCGTTATGAACGATCAGGGGACACCGGCCGAGACACGCATCATTGCGATCTCGAATTTGCAAGAAGCGGGCAAAACCAGTGAGGACGTTTTACGCCCGGACTTGTTTTATCGCCTTGCTGCGTTGCGGATTACGATGCCTCCGTTGCGTCAGCGTGGGGAGGATATCCTAACTTTGTTCACTCGCCTCAGCGAACAATTTGCCGAGGAATATGGGTGTGACGCGCCGCAGGTCAGTGCGCAGGAGGCGGCCCAGTTACTTCAAGCACCGTGGCCCGGTAATGTGCGGCAGTTGATCAATATTGCCGAGCGGGCAGTGCTGCAGTCGCGGCGCGGGTCCGGGACTATAGCGTCGTTGCTGATGTCAGACCATGAAGAAATGCAGCCCGTTATGACGACTGAAGGCAAGCCGCTTAAGGAATATGTCGAAGCGTTTGAACGCATGTTGATCGATAACACGATGCGGCGGCACAAGGGCTCGATTGCTTCGGTCATGGATGAGCTTTGCCTGCCGCGGCGTACGCTGAACGAGAAAATGGCCAAGTACGGGCTTCAGCGCTCGGATTATCTGTAGAGGAGGGGGCCAGCCCCCTCTTGAGCCTATGGCTCAATTCACCCCCGGGATATTTTGGGCCAGATGAAGGATCCCGACTGCGTTCGTGCGGCGGTATGCAGTTTGCCCATTGTCTTTTCCACAGGACTGCTTTTATTGTGTCCGAACGGGCTGGGCTTTTTTTGTGCCCACAAGTCCCGATCTTTGAGTTTCGCTGCGACGCCGCAGGTGGTGACAAAAGTCCCACGCTGGCCAAGCAGACCGATTGTGCCCCGAATAGGGGCAGTTGAACGCCTGAACCCGCGGATGCGGGTGAAAGGAATAAATGGGCAGGCAGCTTTTAAAAATGTCTGTCGGAGAAGAACCGCGATGACGCGCGCGCAACGATTGAGTTTGAGGGCAGGGGGCCAAAGCGCCAGACCCTGCCGCGCGCCGTCCGAAATCGCCCATACAAGACACCACCCCAAAAGCGCCTGTCCTCCAGGATGGGTAAGGACAACGCGTTTGGCGCGGTGCACCAAGGAAACATGGCTAAGAAAATGCTTATCGATGCCACCCACGCGGAGGAAACCCGCGTTGTGGTGGTTGACGGAAACAAGGTCGAGGAATTCGATTTTGAATCTGAAAACAAACGCCAGCTTGCTGGCAACATCTATCTAGCAAAGGTAACTCGGGTCGAGCCGTCCTTGCAGGCGGCCTTTGTTGACTATGGCGGAAACCGGCATGGTTTTCTGGCGTTTTCAGAAATTCATCCGGACTATTACCAGATCCCCGTTGCTGACCGTGAAGCGCTCATGGAAGAAGAGCGGGCTTATGCCGAGGCGATGAAAGCCCGGGATGAGGCGGAAGAGGCCAAGCCAAAGAAGCGCCGTTCACGCTCGCGGACCAAGGCGGCGGATGTGAAAACGGATGACGTCGTTGAAACGATGGAGGTTTCTCAGGAACCCTCCGGGATGGAAACTATCGACCTGGATGACAGCGATGAAGCAGCGGACCTGTCTGTCCCCGAAGGCACATCGCCCGTGGATCTGGTTGCCGAGACACCGGTAGAGGAACCTGAGGACGACGTCGCCGCTGATGAAGCTGTCGAAGTTTCGTCTAGTGACGAAGTTGTGGGCGACGATGCGGAGCAGTCATCTACTGTCGAAGACGAAGCGGACAGTGATACCGAAGTCGAGGCTCCGATTGCTGAGGATGTTGATCCGCAGGTCGAAGTGGCAGCCGTTGAGGATACTTCCGAAAGCGATGAAGCGGTTGAAGAAGAAACTTCGGCAGATGAGGCGGCGACCGACGAGGTTGGAGCCAAAACTGGGACCGAAACCGACGAGGAAGCCGAAGAACGCGCAGATGCTGCCGCAAAGGACGATTCGATTGAATCTGTCGCTGACGAGGATGACAGCGAGGACATTCGCCCTCCGCGCAAACCTCGTCCGCGCCGTTATAAGATCCAAGAGGTCATAAAAGTTCGGCAGGTTCTTCTGGTTCAGGTAGTGAAGGAAGAGCGTGGGAACAAAGGTGCCGCTCTGACCACCTATCTGTCGCTGGCGGGACGTTATTGCGTTCTGATGCCGAATACCGCGCGTGGTGGTGGCATCAGCCGCAAGATCACCAACGCCCCGGATCGGAAAAAGCTAAAGGAAATCGCCGCCGATATAGATGTGCCAACCGGCGCAGGTCTGATCATTCGAACGGCCGGGGCCAAACGCACCAAGTCCGAGATCAAGCGAGACTACGAATATCTGCAGCGGATGTGGGAACAGATCCGCGAACTAACACTGAAGTCTATCGCACCTGCGAAGATCTACGAGGAAGGTGACCTGATCAAGCGGTCGATCCGTGATCTTTATAACCGCGATATCGACGAGGTTCTGGTTGAAGGCGAGGCGGGCTATCGCATCGCCAAAGACTTCATGAAAATGATCATGCCGTCGCACGCGAAGAACGTGAAACGGTACGAAGATTCTTTGCCTCTTTTCGCGCGGTATCAGGTCGAAAGCTATCTTGCCGGTATGTTCAACCCAACCGTCCAGCTCAAATCTGGTGGGTACATCGTAATTGGCGTGACCGAAGCATTGGTGGCAATCGACGTGAACTCGGGTCGGGCAACCAAGGAAGGCTCGATCGAGGATACGGCCTTAAAGACCAACCTCGAGGCTGCCGAGGAAGTTGCGCGGCAATTGCGGCTGCGCGATTTGGCCGGTTTGATCGTCATAGACTTTATCGACATGGACGAGCGCAAAAATAACTCGGCCGTTGAAAAGCGTCTGAAGGAAAAGCTGAAAACCGACCGTGCACGAATTCAGGTCGGGCGGATTTCAGGCTTTGGCCTGCTTGAAATGAGCCGTCAGCGCTTGCGCCCAGGCATGCTTGAGGCGACGACCCAGCCTTGCCCGTCGTGCCATGGCACTGGTCTGATCCGTTCTGACGACAACATGGCGCTGAGTATTCTGCGTCAGATCGAAGAAGAAGGGACGCGCCGTCGGTCGCGTGAGGTATTGATCCGCTGCCCCGTCAGCATTGCCAATTTCCTTATGAACCAGAAGCGTGAACATATCGCTCAGATTGAAGGTCGGTATGGTTTGTCGGTTCGGATCGAGGGTGACGTGCATCTGGTCAGCCCGGACTTTTCCATGGAGAAGTTCAAGACAGCCAGCAGGATTGTTCCTGAAGCAAGCGCACCGGTCGTATCGGTCGACGCCTCTCTGATGGATTTGGTGGATGCCGATGAAGAGGAAAAAGTCGAAGACGATGCCCCTCAGGCTGAAGAGGAAAGCAAGCCCAAACGTAAGCGTCGGCGTCGGCGTCGTAAGAAAAGCAATGGTAATGGTGACGCAGCAGAGGTGAACGCCGACGAAATCGAAACGTCGGAAGAGGCGGCTGTTGAAGAGACACCGGCAGAAGCCGATATGCAGGAGGCAGCCGAAGAAGAGGTTGCCGCCAAGCCAAAGCGTCGACGCGCTCCGCGCCGTAAGAAAAAAGAAGAAAAGGCGGATGATGTAGAAGCCGCATCCACCGAAGATTCGACCGGTGAAGACCAGCCTTCGGACGAAGATGCAGCATCGCAACCTGAAACCGAAGCGGCCGAAGTGCCTGCCGAAGAAGAGGTTGCGGATAAGGCGGACGCAGGCGACGAAGTGACGTCTGATACTTCGGATGCGGTGGAGGAAACGCAAGACGAGGAGGCCGCGCCCGTTACCGAGGACGCAGCCGAACCTGAGCCAGAGCCAGCTGTGGAAGAAGCCGTTGCCGAGCCTGTGGCTGAGGAACCTGTTCTTGAGGTCGTTGCAGAAGAACCAGCCAAGCCGAAAAGACGAGGTTGGTGGTCATTGGGACAGTAAACACAAAGGCGGGCCATTCGGTCCGCCTTTTTAATTACCAGCGCTTATCCGGTCTTTTGAATCGTATAGATCTGGTGACCGTTCTCTTCTTCCTGAGAGATGAGGCGATGCCCGCTTTCAGTACAAAAATGTGGGACATCGACCACTGCGGCGGGATCGTCTGCGATTAGGCGCAACAATGCACCTTCGGGCATCGATTTGAGACGTTTACGCGCTTTTAACACGGGTAGGGGACAAAGAAGCCCTAATGCATCAAGTGTTTCGGATGGATTTGACATAAGGACCAGATATTTCCACTTTGGGTTGGTGTCCAGCGTGCAACCACGAGGATGTGACTGAATGGCCCCGTGACGCGGCCCGCTTCATAACATATGTGCTGAAACATGTTCGGAATAGATATCATAGACGCAGGCCTGCTACCTGCCATGTTCATCGCAATGCTCGGAGGGCTGATCAGCTTTCTGTCACCCTGCGTTCTGCCCATCGTTCCGCCCTATCTGGCGTATATGAGCGGTGTATCGATTAACGAGATGCAGGATCAGGCTCAAGCACGCCGCAAGGCGACGCTCACTGCGTTGTTCTTTGTGCTTGGGTTGTCTACGGTTTTCCTTTTGCTGGGCTTTACCGCTTCGGCCTTTGGGGCATTTGTTCTGCAGAATCAGGTTTTGTTCGCAAAACTGTCGGGCGCAGTGGTAATCGTGTTCGGGCTGCATTTTCTGAACGTTTTCCGCATCCCGTTTCTGGACCGCGAAGCACGCATTGAAACCGGTGATTCCGGTGGATCTGTGTTCGGTGCGTATATTCTGGGGCTGGCTTTCGCATTTGGTTGGACACCATGTATTGGCCCCCAACTGGGTGCGATCCTTTCCTTGGCAGCTTCTGAAGCCTCAGTTGCTAGAGGGACGTTGCTGCTGGGCGTTTACGCTGCGGGTCTGGGTATTCCGTTCCTGCTGGCGGCGATGTTCCTGAACCGCTCAATGAAGTTCATGAACAAGATCAAGCCTCACATGGCCACTATTGAGAAAGTGATGGGCGGGCTTTTGCTGTTCGTTGGAATCATGCTAATCACTGGCCTGTTCACTGAGTTCAGCTTTTGGCTGCTGGAGACATTTCCGGCATTGGCAAATTTTGGCTAACGCGCTGATCTGACTTACCTTGCCGATAACGCTGCGCTAACCTGCGCAGCAGAAGGTAAGTGAATGAGCAGCCAAAACAATCCAACCAAGGTCCGAAGGCGCCGGGTGTTTTACATACCCGGTTATGACCCGATCCATCCGCGTCGGTATCGTGAGTTGTATCGCACCGAAAGCGCAGTGCAGGCGTCGATATCCGGGTACAGTGTTTCGGTTTCTGCCAAAACTGGTGATGGTCCTTATGGGTGGCGCGTGCAATCCACACAGGACAACACCGAGGTTCACACCGATATCGACGTTCTCGTCTGGTCTGATCTTGTACGAGACAGCATGGCGGTGTCGATCCCACGCACTTATGTTCAGCTGTTTCGGACTGCGTGGATCTATATCTCTAGTGGCGCATTGGCGCGATTGATGCGCTTGCGCAAAGGGCCTGTCATAGCCGCATTATACCCGGTCGGAATGCTGTTGGCACAGCTGGCTCTTTCCTTGGGTTTGGTGTGGTTTGTCACAGCGCTGCTGCAACCCTATTTGGCCCTAGCGGCGATTGTCCCAGGCTTTCTGGCGGCCTACGCGTTGCTGTATTGGTTTCGCAAAATCGACAACCGGTTGTTCGCTTACTACCTGATGCAAGACTATGCGTATTCAGCTGCTCAAAACGGAGAGATGTCAGTTGAGTTGCGCGAAAGACTGTCCGAGTTCAGCGCTTTGATAGCAGATGCGCTAAGCGAAGAAATCGACGAAGTTCTGGTCGTAGGGCACAGCTCAGGCGCTCATCTTGGAGTAAGGGTCTTAGCTGATGTGCTGCGTGCCACACCGTCGACTAAGGCCACCCCCGCGTTGTCTTTTTTGTCGCTGGGCCAGGTGACACCTATGGTTTCTTTTTTGCCCAAGGCGCATGCGCTTCGGAACGACCTGCAATACCTATCCGAGCATGACAATATTACCTGGGTCGATGTATCCGCGCCGGGCGACGGATGTGCCTTTGCACTGTGTGACCCGGTCGCGGTCAGCGGTGTCGCGACCGAGCGTAAGAAATGGCCATTGGTTTTGTCGGCTGCTTTTACCCAAACCTTATCCGCCGAACGCTGGAAAGAGCTGCGCTGGCGTTTCTTCCGGATACATTTTCAGTATCTTTGCGCATTCGATCAGGTCGGGTCATACGATTATTTTCGAATTACCGCCGGACCTGAAACACTCGGACACCGCTTCTACGGTCGCGCGCCTTCGAAATCGCGTATCGATAAGGCCGTGTCCAAATACCGGTCGATTGCGCCGTGACGCCGCCGAAACCACCTGTACGCCCGGATAAAGTCTCGCTTTGGCGGTACCTGAAGCTGTTTCGAAGGGACATCCTGTCTGCGCAACCTCAACGATTGTATCGGGCGTGGATGGCAGAGTTTCGGACGCCGTTCTTCCGGTCGTTTCTGATCAATGAACCCAAACTCATTGAAGAGGTGCTGAGGAAAAACCCGGATCGGTTCCCGAAATCCAACCGTATCAGCGAAGGGCTGCGGCCATTGCTGGGGGAGTCCGTGTTTTTGACCAACGGTGCGACCTGGGAAAGGCAACGCAGAATTATTGACCCTGCTTTCGAAGGCGGGCGATTGAAAGACACATTCCCAGCCATGCAAAGTGCGGCCGAGGCGATGGTGAACAGGCTGCGCGCGCTGACGGGGACCGAGGTTGAGTGCGAAGAACTAACCAGCCATGCTGCGGCCGACGTCATTTTTCGCACGCTGTTTTCGGTTCCAATTGATCATGACGTTGCCACAAAGGTGTTTCACCGGTTTCGTACGTACCAGCGAGAACAGCCGTTGCTCAATATCGCGGCGTTTATTCCTTTACCTCAATGGTTACCGCGCTTGCACTCGCGGCGCACCCGCAAGAACGCCAAAGAAATCCGCGCATTGATCAAAACCCTTACCGAGGCACGTGCTGAATTGATCGCCAGTGGAAATGCTCCGAATGATCTGGCAACCAAGATCATGACAACTCCGGACCCCGAAACCGGGCGCTGCTTTGATACGGATGAGATGATCGATCAAGTCGCCATCTTCTTTTTGGCCGGCCATGAAACCAGTGCTTCGGCGCTGGCTTGGACGTTGTACCTGATGGCGCAATACCCTGAATGGCAGGAAAAAGTTGCCGAGGAAGCGGTACAAGTGTCTGGTGCCCCGGCGACGGGTGTGTCGCAACTTAAGCTCAGCCGTGATGTTTTTCGAGAAGCTTTACGTCTCTATCCACCAGTACCGATGATGGTACGAGAGGCGACGTGCCCAGAGCGATTCAGAGATCGCGCCGTTCCCAAAGGTGCCCAGATCGTCATCAGCCCATGGCACCTGCACCGGCATGAACGGATGTGGGATCAACCCGATGCGTTCGACCCCGAAAGATGGAGCACGAAAAACGGAAAGAAGTGCCAAAGAGAGGCCTATATCCCATTTTCAGCCGGTGCACGGGTATGCCCCGGTGCCGGATTTGCAATGGTGGAGGGGCCTTTGATCTTATCCACTTTACTTCGAAACTTTAGGTTTGAGCGCGTGGACGGCAAAACGCCGTCACCTGTCGCGCATCTAACCGTTCGTTCTGAGGATGGAATTTGGTTGCGGTTGGTTGAGCGCTAACAAACTACCATCCAAATGCGCGTTGCTGTATGCGGTTGAAAACAGCGGAATCATTTCGAACGGGAATATAAGATGTCCAAATCAGAACAGCGCGAACAAATGTCCAATGGTGCAGGTTTCATCGCCGCTTTGGATCAAAGTGGTGGTTCGACGCCAAAGGCGCTGGCGCTTTACGGGGTAGAGGCATCCGAATACGGCTCGGACGAAGAGATGTTCGGCGAAATTCAAAAAATGCGGGCCCGTATTATCCTCGGCGACGGGTTTACCAAGAACAAGGTTATTGGCGCTATCCTGTTCGAACGTACGCTGGGTGAAGAGATTGATGGCCGGAAAGTTGCCGATTTTCTTTGGTCCGTGAAGGGTATTGTTCCGTTTCTCAAGATTGACAAAGGCTTGGAAGACGAGGCGAACGGCGTTCAGTTGATGAAGCCGATCCCAGGCTTGGCCGAAACGCTCGCCAAAGCCGAAGGTGTGTTTGGCACCAAAGAACGTTCGGTCATTCACGAAGCAAATGCCGACGGGATCGCCGCTGTGGTGGCACAGCAGTTTGATGTCGCGCGTGAGGTCGTTGCTGCAGGAATGGTTCCCATCATCGAGCCTGAAGTAAACATCAATTCATCCACTAAGGCCGAGGCTGAAGATATTCTGAAGGCTGAAATTCTGAAGAACCTCGACCAACTGAATGATGATCAGGATGTCATGCTAAAGCTGACCATCCCGTCCAAGGCCAACCTGTATGACGAAGTAGCTGATCACCCGCGCGTGGTTCGTGTCGTTGCTCTGTCGGGTGGTTATTCGACACAACAGGCTTGTGAGTTGTTGGATCAGAACGAAAAAATGATCGCGTCCTTCTCGCGTGCATTGACCGAAGGTTTGTCGAAACAACAGTCAGACGCGGAATTCAACGCTGCGTTGGCTGGTAACATCGATAAGATCTACAGCGCCTCTGTCTAACAGAACTCACTGTGGTTTTTGGAAATCGCGGCGCATCTGCGCCGCTTTTTCGCGCATAACACATCCCAAGGCGTGGTCGTTGATCAGACCCATTGCCTGCATAAAGGCAAAAACGGTTGTGGGACCAACGAACTTCCATCCCCGTTTTTTCAAATCCTTCGACATCGCGATGGATTCGGCCGAGGTTGATACAGATTGCGGGGCAGGTGGGGTCTCGCTTTCGTATCGCCATACATAGGATGCAAGCGATCCTTCCTTGGCTATCAATTCCTGCGCGCGGCTTGCGTTATTGATCACGGCTTCGATTTTTCCACGGTGTCGTACGATCCCTGCATCTTGCAACAAGCGTTCAGTGTCGTGTTCATCAAAGCGCGCAACGGCGTCGATCTTAAAGCCCTCAAAGGCTTTGCGAAAGTTTTCGCGCTTTGACAGGATCGTGCGCCAACTGAGACCAGACTGAAAACTTTCTAAGCACAGTTTTTCGAACAAACGCTGATCGTCTGCAACCGGATAGCCCCATTCGTTGTCGTGATAGGCAAAGAATTCCGGTGCGGCCTGGCACCAGGAACAGCGCGGTTTACCGTCTGGTCCAAACACTGTTTGACTCATGGTTGTACCCCTTTTGTTCCAATCCAGCCTACATTGAGCTGAACCGAACACGCAACTGTCGAATTCACGAACGATACCAATTCAAAACAAAAACGCGTATCGCGGAAGCAAGGCCAATATCGGGTCCGCGCTCAACATCAATTTGCGCAGCTAGCACGTTGATTGGTATATCTTTGTGCTTTGCAATATCCCGAAACGCCTGCCAGAATTCATCTTCTAATGACACAGATGTTCGGTGACCTTTCAGAGTCAGCGAACGCTTTACAGGCCGACCACTCATTCGTCTAACTCGTGGTTATCGAGGTCTTTGCGCTGTCTGTCCTGCTGCTTTCTGACCGCGTCTTTTTCCGCCTTGCTGCGTCCAAAAGAGATCGCATTTTCGTCGGCGCGGGCTTTTTTCTGAGCCCGCGCTTTTTCCTTTCGGTACCGGTTTAGGTTAACCGGCTTACCCATTAATCTTTGGGCCCAATCATCTGTTCGGGTCGAACGACAGCATCAAACGTTTCTTCGTCCACAAACCCCAGCGCGATGGCTTCTTCTTTCAATGTGGTGCCGTTTTTATGAGCCGTTTTTGCAACCGTCGTCGCGTTGTCGTAACCGATTGTCGGAGCAAGCGCAGTGACCAGCATGAGCGACTCTTTCATCAGCTTTTCAATCCGCGGCTCGTTGGCCTGAATGCCCACCAACATCCGTTCAGTAAAGCTGTCTGCGGCGTCGCCCAGCAGTTGAATGGACTGAAGAAGGTTATAGGACATCATTGGGTTGTAGACGTTCAGCTCAAAATGCCCCTGGCTACCAGCAAATTTAATTGCTGCGTCATTGCCCATGACATGAGCGGCAACCTGCGTCAGCGCTTCGGCCTGGGTTGGGTTCACCTTGCCTGGCATAATCGAGGATCCCGGTTCATTTTCCGGGAGGATCAACTCTCCCAAACCGGAGCGAGGACCCGATCCTAACAGGCGGATATCGTTAGCGATTTTGTAACAGCTGCCTGCGATGGTCGCCAAAGCTCCGGACAAGAACACCATGGCATCATGAGCAGCCAGCGCTTCGAATTTGTTTGGCGCGGTGACGAAGGGCAGCCCCGTAATCTCTGCCATGTTCGCTGCAACGGCTTCACCCCAACCATTTTGGGTGTTCAGACCTGTGCCGACAGCCGTGCCGCCCTGTGCCAACTCATAAATTCCCGGCATGGCTGCTTTGACGCGCGCGATACCTTGACGAATTTGGTGTGCATACCCCCCAAATTCCTGCCCCAATGTCAGTGGCGTGGCGTCTTGCGTATGGGTCCGGCCGATCTTGATGATGTCTTTGAACTCATCAGATTTTTGTTCCAGACCAGTGGCCAATTTTTCCAAACCTGGCAGCAACACGTCGCGTACACTCATCGCTGTGGCGATATGCATTGCGGTCGGGAAGGTGTCGTTCGACGATTGACCCATATTGCAGTGATCATTGGGGTGCACTGGGTCTTTTGAACCAATTACGCCGCCCAAAATCTCAATAGCCCGGTTCGCAATCACTTCGTTCGAGTTCATGTTGGATTGAGTTCCGGACCCGGTCTGCCACACAACCAGAGGGAAGTTATCATCGAACTTGCCCTCAAACACTTCGCCAGCGGCCTGAATCACAGCGTCGGCGATCCTGGCATCCAGTTTACCCGTCGCCTTGTTTTCCATTGCGCAGGCTTTCTTGATGACACCAAGCGCGCGAACGATCGCGACCGGCTGTTTTTCCCAACCGATTGGAAAGTTCATAATCGAACGCTGAGTTTGGGCCCCCCAGTATTTATCAGAAGGAACCTCGAGCGGGCCAAAGCTGTCGGATTCGGTGCGGGTCTGAGACATCGGTCACTCCGTCTTGTATACAGTCGCATGCCGTTTACCTGCAGCAACGCCGCCATGCAATCGGCCAGTTGCGCGCACCTTAAACTTAAGCCTCTGAAAGGTATAGATCGGCATTAGCGACATTTTTCTTTTGCTTAATCACCTTGGCCCCATTGTGTGCGACCGCAGGTGAGCTACAATATCCATAAAGAGATTGTGGAGGGTACTGTGCTGCTATTTCAACGGAGACACGCCCTGAAACTAAGCACTTTGTTTTTAGGTGTATTGCTGGGCTTCGCGCTATTCAGCCCATCAGCGCGCGCAAGTGTCATTGAACCCTTTGTCGGGGACTACGTGGGCTCTGCAAATGTGGTGGATACCGACGGAAGCGAAATGCCCCGGGACATGAGTGTTTCGATCCATCCAACTAAGGACGGTTTTAACGTTAGTTGGAAAACCACCACGTACAAAGAGGATGGGCGCGTCAAAGAACAGTCGTTTTCGATAGACTTTCGGCAATCAGAACGATCTGACGTATACTCTGCTGCGATGAAGCGGAACGTGTTCGGGCATGAAGTGCCCTTGGATCCGATGCTTGGTGAGCCGTTTGTCTGGGGGCGGATAGAGGGCGATACGCTAACCGTGTTTTCGTTGTTCATAGACGACCGGGGGGGCTATGAGCTCCAGCAATTCGACCGAACCCTAGCCGAAGGGGGGCTGAACCTGTCGTTCTCGCGTTTCCGCAATGGAGTGAAATCGCGATCCGTAGACACGTTTCTTAAGCGCGAATAAGCGTTTAGCCCAGCTGTGAAGGCAGATTATTTCCGGAAACTGTCTAGGGACACAACATCCGCATCATGTTGGTCGTTCTGAACTTCGACCTCAATCGGCTCTTCTTCAAGCTCGAGCTCTTCGGTTTCGTCCTCTGGGCTTTCGAAACGCAGTCCGAATTCTACAGACGGGTCCACGAATGTCTTGATAGATGTATAGGGGATATAAAGTGGCTCTGGCGCGTCGCCGAAATTCAGCGTTATGGCAAAACCGGTTTCACCGACTTCAAGGTTTTCGAACCAGTGCTGCATCACGATCGTCATTTCGTCGGGGTATCTTTCCCGTAGCCAATCGGCCAATTCGACCCCGTCTTGCCGTGTGTCAAAGGTAATAAAAAAATGATGCGCGCCCGGCAGGCCGTTTTTCGAAACGCTTGTCAGAACCGTCTTAATAAGCCCACGCATCGCGGTGTGCATCAGGTTCCCGTAATCAATGTCCTGCGACATGTGTCATCCTCAAAAATGGTGCCTCCAGCATAAGGGATTTCGCTGGAAACGAAAGTCCGAGAGTGCTGGGATTGTTCATAGAACGTGAAAACCGATCCCCGCCGCAGCCATAACAGCCAGCGTCAGCGCCATGCCAAATTTGAACTTAAATATCAACACCCAAGCGATCACAGTTAGGCAAACTGCGCTCAGGTCTAAATCAGACAAGCTGGGCCAAGGGTAAGTGAACATCCACCATGTTTTTTCCGAAACCTGATGAAAGATCACGTTCAAGCCAAACCACACTGACAAATTAAGAATCACGCCAACGACGGCTGCTGTAATTCCGTTCAATGCGGCAGCCAGACGGGGGCGTTTTCCTAGCTGGTCCAAATGCGGAGCCGCTATGAAAATCCATAGAAAGCAGGGCACGAAAGTTGCCCAAAGCGCCACAAGACCAGCGGTAACGGCCAACCACGGGCCGCCGCTCAATTGTCCGGCCAACATGGCGACGAACTGGGTAACCAATATCAACGGCCCGGGCGTTGTCTCGGCTAGTCCTAACGCGTCAATCATCTGCGCTGTGCTAACCCATTGATATTTGTCCACGACGGTTTGGGTCATGTAGGCCAGTACAGCGTATGCGCCCCCAAAAGTAACCACCGCAAGGCGCGCAAAGAACCACCCAATATCTGCGAGCAAATTGTGACCCGAGATACTCAGCACAACCAGAGGAGCTAACCACAGTGTCAGCCACAGCACGCCAGTTCGAATTTGGTCACGCGGCTTTGTGGTCGTGGGGGGAATAACCGGGGAGTTTGCTGCGCTGAAACGGAAAGCACCCCATATGCCGGCAACCAAAATGATAAAAGGGAACGGAAGGTTAAGGGCAAAGATTGACAGAAAGCTCAAACCTGCCAACGCGTAGTGCTCAGCACTCGTCATGGCTTTGCGCGTAAGGTTATTCAACGCCTGTAAGACGATGACTATGACTGTAGCTTTGACGCCCAAGAAACCCGCTTGGACGAGGGGCAGGGTACCAAAAGCGGCGTAAAGTCCAACCAGTACAGCGATGACGACCGCGCCTGGGATAACGAAAAGCCCGCCAGCGATCAGCCCCCCTTGAACACCGCGTAAACGCCAACCTGCGTATGTGGCCAGTTGCATGGCTTCGGGACCCGGAAGCAACATGCACAAGGACAAGGCTCTTAGAAACGTCTGTTCGTCCAACCAGTCACGTTTTTCCACCAGTTCTTGCTGCATCAGGGAAATCTGAGCTGCCGGCCCTCCGAAGGATAACAGGCCTATCCGACCGAAGACCCTGATCAATTCCGAAGCAGTAGGCGCCATTGCATAGGATCCATCGATCAGTTTGTAGGTTCTTCCCCTTCGTTTTGACCTGTATGCCTCAGAGCGCAAGCAAGAACGATGGTTTTCCCACAAAAAGCCCGGTTTTGCTTCCCTAGACCAAGTTAATCAAGCTGATGTTAAGCTGGCTGAATGACCCGCAAGTTGTCACGCCCAATCCAGCCTTTGACCCGTCATGCACACGGGCAAAGTGTCTTGTGGGAACTGACCGAGTTGTTCGAACAGAGAAATGAAGTCGAACTGGTTATACGCTTCGACCACGCGGCCATTTTTGATGCGCCCGATGATGCTGCCGGTTGCCTGAAGTGGGGCCCCGTTGTCGGCACGAGTGGTGCTGAGATGGATAATAGCGGAAACCCAATCGCCATCTTCAATTACTTTCGGCAGGTTCACTTCAATGTCACCAAGGATGTGTCGGAAAGCCATAACTAAATCGCGAAACTCGTCAGCTCCAACCTGCATTTCGGGGATTAGCCCTTCGGTCATTACTTCGGGTGCAAAATACCTGTCGATGGCATCCGTATCGCCCTTTTCCCAAACTTCGGAATACCATTCCCTGAGCACTTCTGCGTGTGACATCTCGGCCCTCCTGACTTTTACGGAGAGCATGCGCAAAAGGAGTGAACAAACTCTGAACAAGCGCGAAAATTGCCGAACATGACTGAAGGGAAATGCAGGTTTCTGTTGCCAGGTACCTGCGAACCCCGCCTTACGCGGCTAGGCGTAAGGGCTTAAGTTTCGGTCTTGTTACTGCTTACGCAGCAACTGCAACCGGAGCACGATTGTCGTTTGCAATTGTACTATTTTCGCCGGTAACGGTGGCAGACAGCCGAGACAAAGCTAACCCCTTTAGACGTTCGTCGATCCTGTTTCGGCCCCCCGATACTGAAAGTGATCCCCAAACGAAGGATACGTCCAGCAGATTTATGGTGGAGCCGCCGGGTACCGCCCCCGGGTCCGATCCGCTTATTACGAGCGCGTTTATGTCCATAGTCCCGAAGGACATAACTTATATAGGGTAGCCTATGATGGGATGCAATTCCGGAATTTATTTGATGAATATCTTTCGATTTCCGTAATTTATCCGGTTCTGCTAAAGTTTGCCAATATCAACCAAAGCGCAAGAACCAATTCGATTCCACCAAAAGTGGCCGCTTTGACCAGAGGTGGGTTGTCCAGAACAACCGAGACAAACCGCCCAAGCGCTGCGCCTGCGTACACGACGCCTAGCATTGTATAGGCCATAGGCGCGTTGAGCCAAATGACAGCGATGCCGGTAACCACAAAAAGGCCACCGACAGATGCCCTCATCTCGCTTAGACCCATGTTGCTGTTTGTTGGCGCCAAATCCAACGAGGCAGCCGTCCAGGCAGGTGCGAGAAAACCAAATAGTCCAAATGCGATCGTAAGAAGGGCAGCAATGATGTTTAATGTCGAAACCATCTGATCCTCGTCAGGTCGCCTTACGGCGCTTCTCAGCCACATCTATAGCTAGTTTTCTGGTGTACTTTTCAAGCTTTACCAGCGTTTCATCAACCAAGGCAGCGTCGCCGGTTTCTAGGGCATCGGCAATTTGAGTGTGCAGCGCGATGATCTCTTCGCGAGAGCGGGCTGTAAAGGTGATCATGTTCATCAGCGGCTGCATCGCCTCAACAGCACCGGCCAGTTGATAGGACAGAACAGGATTTCCCGCGCCGTCCACCAACGCACGGTGGAATGCAACGTCGGACGCGCAGAACGCCTCATCCGTCAGTCCGGGCTGCGCTTGACGAAAGATCTCAGCTCTCATGGTGGCCAGTTGGTCAGCCGTACGCCTTTTTGCGGATAGGGGCGCGCAGGCCCGTTCCAGCGCATAGCGCGCCTCGCATGCTGTATCGAAGCTGACAGCATTCATCGACAGCAACAGCGTAGACGTGGTGATTTGTTGGGAATACGCGTCTTCAAAATTCAAGCGGTTCACGAAAGCCCCACCGGTCGCGCCCCGTTGCGTCCGGATCAGGGATTGAGCGGCAAGCCTCTTTAACGCCTCTCGCACAGTAGGACGGGACACCTGAAACTGATCGGCAAGTTCAGATTCCGACGGAAGACGTTCATCGACAATCAATCTGCCCGAGATAATCGCGTCGCGAATGGCTTGCGCGATCTGCGCCGAAAGATCAGCGGGTTTTTGCGGGTCAATTTTCATATTCCTGGAACCGTAGGTACGTTTTTATTTGTCTGACATTTAAAAGTCTGACATTTGAAAAGCAAGAACTGAGTCGGGAGGAGCAAATGAGTCGCGCTGTTTTACGCAGTGGCTTGTGGCTGGGGTTTTACGCCCTGATCCTTTGGGCGTGGTGGGTCATGTTCACCATGAGCCGCAACATGGACCTGGATTGGATCGGCAGACCTGGTCCCATGGGGCAAGCCATGGCTGCGATGGACCCCCGTATGGACATGTATATGCCGATGGCAGAGTTCGGCCCATTGTTCTGGATGTGGGCGATCATGATGGCTGCTATGATGCTGCCTACGCTTGTTCCCACGTTGCGCAGCTATGACGACCTTATCCGTAGCGCAAATGGGACGCGGGCAGGGTGGCTGGGCGTTCTGTCGGGTTACTTCATTGTCTGGGTCGGGTTCGCCGCGTTGATCACCGGTTTGCAGCTTGCATTGCTGTTTGGTGGCGTGATTGACATGCTGGGCGTGGCCAAGTCCGGATTTGTAGCCGGAGGTCTTATGATCGCCGTTGGCGCATTTCAATTCACCCGCGCGAAAGAGGTTTGCCACGGCGTCTGTCATGCCCCGATGAACTACTTTCTGGGTCATTGGAAGACCGGGTTTGCCGGCGGTGTGAAAATGGGTCTGGGGCTGGGCGCGTTTTGCGTAGGCTGCTGCTGGGGCTTTATGGCTCTGGGTTTTGTTGGCGGTGTAATGAGCCTTCTGTGGATGGGCCTTGCCACGCTGTTTATGGTTCTCGAAAAACTTCCCCAAATCGGTCATGCGCTCACGCGACCGCTGGGTTTTGCACTTATCGCAGGTGGTCTTGTCCTGCTTATCTATCCCTTTGCTTACGGAGGATAACCTTATGGCTAAAAACAGAAAACCAGAGGCGGACCGCTTGCCGATCAGCCAACGTATCGACAGCCGTATGCCTAATCCCAAAAGGCGCGAGATGAGCCCGACAGAATGGGCGATCAAGGGTGAGTTGATCCTGAACTGTTCCTGCGACGTGTTCTGTCCCTGCGTTGTGTCATTGGGTGCGCACCCTCCGACCGAAGGGCACTGCCATGCTTGGATGGGCGTTATCGTTGATGAGGGTCACTTTGAGGGCGAAGATCTGTCTGGCCTGAACGTGGGCCTGTTGGTGGATATTCCGGGTCGTATGGGGGAAGGTCAGTGGAAAGTTGCCGCCTATGTCGACGAACGTGCCAGCGGCAAAGCCTATAACGGTCTATTGCAGATTTTCAGCGGTCAGGCAGGCGGTACAACTGGCTTGTTCACTATGTTGGTCAGCGAGATCATCGGTGCCGAGCGGGCACCGGTTCAGATTGAACGCGATGGCAATAAGCGCCGCATCATGATCGGGCGTAAAATTCAGGGTGAAATCGAAATGCTCAGCGGTAAAGATGCCGATCATCCGGTTATGGTAACCAACTCAAAATACTGGATGGGGCCCGACATCATCGTTGCGCGTGGTACGAAATCCAAGGTGCGCGACTATGGCCGCGTTTGGGACTTTGGCGGCAAATCCGCCGAAATTTGCCCGATTGACTGGCACGGACCCAAGTAATGATAACCGCGGCCTATGCACAAGAAATGGCACGCTATAATCGCTGGCAGAACAGTCAGTTGAAAGGCTTTCTTTCGGCGCTTTCGCCCGAGGAGCTAGCTTGTGAGCGAGGCGCATTTTTTGGCTCGATCCTTGGTACGGCGAACCATCTGTTGTGGGGCGATTGGATATGGATATCCCGGTTTGACAAAGGTGAGGCGCCAGTGGGCGGAATACCCGAAAGCAAGACACTATGTGCTGAACTGAGCGAATGGTTGCCGCTGCGAGATACGATCGACAGCCGTATCGAAGACTGGGCGAGCACTTTGAACGATGGCGAACTTTCGGGCTCATTCACATGGTTCTCGGCTGCAAAACAAGACGATGTAACAAAGCCTTATGCGCAATGCGTAATGCACTTTTTCAACCACCAGACACATCATCGCGGTCAGCTTCATCAGATGTTGACCGAAACAGGATCGGCGGCCCCGGTCAGTGATCTGGTTTTTCTGCCGCAGGAGGTCTGAGTGGCACAGGTATCGTTTTCGCGCCGGTTGCGTCGAACACCGTTTTCCGAGGGTGTGCAAGCCGCGGGGGTTAAGGCCTTTACGGTGTACAACCGTATGTTGCTGCCGACGGTCTTCGAGTCGGTTGAGGCCGACTATCGCCATCTCAAGTCCCATGTTCAGGTCTGGGACGTTGCGTGCGAGCGGCAAGTTGAACTGCGTGGTCCGGACGCAGCGCGTCTTATGCAGATGCTGACACCCCGCGATCTACGAGGCATGTTGCCGGGGCAGTGTTACTACGTTCCGATTGTGGACGAAACCGGCGGGATGTTGAACGACCCCGTTGCCGTCAAACTGTCCGAGGATCGCTGGTGGATTTCTATTGCTGACAGTGACTTACTGCTTTGGGTTAAAGGCATCGCCAATGGCTACAGGCTGGACGTTCTGGTAGACGAACCCGACGTGTCACCGCTGGCCGTCCAAGGCCCGAAGGCGGACGAGCTGATGTCGCGAGTATTCGGCGAAAGAGTTCGGGATATCCGCTTCTTCAAATTCGATATGTTCGAGTTCGAGGGCCGGGATCTGGCGGTTGCACGGTCGGGGTACTCAAAGCAAGGTGGGTTTGAAATCTACGTTGAAGGATCCGACATTGGGATGTCGCTTTGGAACGCCTTGTTCAAAGCTGGCGAAGACCTGAACGTACGCGCGGGTTGTCCAAACCTGATCGAACGGATCGAAGGCGGTTTATTGTCTTATGGCAATGACATGACAGACGACAATACTCCGCATGAATGCGGTTTGGGTAAGTTCTGCAACACCCATACAGCGATCGGCTGCATCGGTCGGGACGCATTGTTGCGTGTCGCAAAGGAAGGGCCGGTGCAACAAATTCGACCGATCGCCATAGATGGCGACGCGGTTCCGCCCTGTGACCGGCCTTGGCCGGTATTTGCTGGTGGTAAGCGGGTGGGGCATGTGACTTCGGCCGCGTGGTCGCCGGATTTCGAAACCAACGTTTCGATCGGAATGCTGCGCCTCAGTCATTGGGACGCAGGTACGCAGGTCGAAGTGGAAACTCCTGACGGGATGCGAAACGCGATTGTGCGCGAAAAATTCTGGGTATGATCACCTCCGCTTTAGGCTGTGATCTGTTGATAACGAAAGGAATATTGTGATGTTCAACGCACTGGTCATGGACAAGGATGAAGAAACTGGCTTGGCTAGCCCATCGGTCAGGCAACTGTCGGTAGATGATTTACCAAATGGTGAAGTCACCGTTGCCGTCGAGTATTCCACGGTCAACTACAAGGACGGATTATGCATGTCTCCGAAAGGGGGCGGATTGGTTCGCAACTATCCGCATGTTCCGGGTATCGATTACAGCGGCACGGTCGAAGCGTCCTCGGATGATCGTTATAAACCGGGCGACAAGGTCGTTCTGACAGGTTGGCGCGTGGGTGAGGCGCATTGGGGCGGCTATTCACAAAAGGCCAACGCTTTGGCCGATTGGTTGGTTCCGCTTCCAGAGGGGCTGGATACACGTCAGGCGATGGCGGTGGGAACAGCCGGATTTACTGCAATGTTGGCGGTTATGGCACTGGAAGATCACGGTCTTAAACCCGACCATGGACCGGTTCTTGTGACGGGTGCCGCAGGCGGTGTCGGCTCCGTTGCAACGGCGATCCTTGCAAATCTGGGTTATGAGGTTGCAGCTGTGACAGGCCGGGCAGAAGCTGGTGAATACCTCAAGTCGCTTGGTGCAACAACGATTGTGCCGCGCGATCATCTCAACGAAACGGTCAAACGTCCGCTTGAAAGTGAGACCTGGGCAGGCTGTGTGGACGCGGTAGGCGGTGATATGCTGGCCCGCGTGCTGGGGCAGATGAAATACGGCGCGTCCGTTTCCGCAGTTGGCCTTGCCGGGGGCGCTGGGTTGCCGGCAACGGTTATTCCCTTCCTTCTGCGGGGCGTGAATCTGCTGGGCATCGACAGCGTGATGCAGCCTTTCGACAACCGGGTGCGCGCATGGAAACGTGTCGCCACGGACCTGCCGATGGACAAGCTTGAAGCCATGGTTCACCCCGCTGGCCTCAGCGATTTGCCACAATTGGGTGCAGATATCCTGAAAGGACAGGTCAAAGGCCGTGTCGTTGTGGACGTAAACGCCTGAACCTAAACCAAGTCTGTAGATCGGCCGAGCCACGCTGCGGCCGATCTCTTTGCCTACGAATGACCGCGAAAATGCCGGAAACAGCTCTGGTCATTGGCGCATTTCCCGAGCACTATTGCTATACATCCCGATTGTGATGGCTTATGAGCCTTGCAAACAGCACCGGAAGACGGGGAGTGAGCAGAATGTCTGACGATTTTGAACTGGACACCGACGATCTGAAGCGCCGCATGGATGGCGCGATGGCCAATCTCAAGACCGAGTTTGCGTCTTTGCGGACGGGGCGGGCATCAGCTTCGATGCTGGAACCGGTCATGGTTGATGCCTATGGATCAATGACGCCCATCAACCAAGTTGGTACTGTTAACGTACCCGAGCCACGAATGGTGACAGTCAATGTCTGGGACAAAGGTCTTGTCGGCAAAGTTGAAAAGGCCATTCGGGAGAGCGGTCTGGGGATCAACCCTCAACTAAACGGCACCATTATCATGCTGCCGATTCCCGAGCTTAACGAAGAACGTCGCCGTGAGCTTGGTAAAGTTGCGGGGCAATATGCTGAACATGCACGGGTTTCGATCAGAAACGTACGTCGGGACGGCATGGACCAGATCAAGAAAGCCAAGGCGGATGGGATGTCTGAGGACGATCAAAAGCTCTGGGAAAGCGAAGTTCAGGATCTGACCGACGAGATGATCAAAGCTGTGGACGCCGCGCTAGAAACCAAGCAATCCGAGATTATGCAGGTCTGAGCGAGAAAATGCCTGATACTGCGCATACGACCCCGATCGATGGCCCGCATCACGTTGCCATTATCATGGATGGCAACGGGCGGTGGGCGCAGGCGCGTGGTCGCCCCAGGCTATTTGGGCATCAGGCCGGTGCTCGCCGCGTACGGGACGTTGTCGAAGCCTGTCCGGAACTCGGCATTAAGTACCTGACTGTTTTTGCTTTTTCCACTGAGAACTGGAAACGCACTCAGGCGGAAGTGTCTGGTCTAATGAGTTTGTTTCGACGCTACATAATCAAGGAAACAACAAACTTAACCAAAAATGGGGTCCGCGTGCGCTTTATTGGTGATCGCGTGCGCCTTGACACCAAGTTAGTGGACCTCATGGACACGCTTGAGGATGCCACCAAGGATAACGATCTGGTGCACCTGACCATTGCGCTGAACTATGGCGGGCGGGATGAAGTTGCGCGCGCAACCAAACGCTTGGCCAAAGATGTCGCGGAAGGACGCTTGAAGCCTGAAGAGGTGGATGAAGAAACCCTCCCTAAATATCTGGATACACATGTTCTTCCAGATCCGGATTTGGTGATCCGTACAAGCGGTGAGGCTCGGATTTCAAATTTTCTTCTTTGGCAGTCGGCCTATTCCGAATACGAGTTCATCGATACGCTTTGGCCAGACTTTACCGCCGAAGAACTGGGCCGCCTGTGCCGCAACTTCGGAAGCCGCGAGCGGCGCTACGGAGCGGTTCCAGCATGAGCGAAGGCCGATGGTCTGACCTTACCGCGCGTGTTCTGTCTGCCGCCGTTCTCGTCGCGATCGGCGCGATCGAAGTTTGGCTCGGCGGGCTGTGGTTCGAGGCGTTTATTGCCGTGGCGTGCGGTTTGATGACCTGGGAACTGGTTCGCATGATTGACCCAGTCAAACCAGGCGTTGCGATCCAGCTTTCCATTTTGACCGGTGTCGCTGTGGTGCTGAGCTACCATCTACCGCCCCTGTACAAACTGCCATTTTTGCTAGCGCCCGCGTTGGTCGGGGCCGGGCAGGTGAGCCGTGCGAAGGGAACCTATGCGCTCTTTGCGATTTGGATCGCAGCCGCTGGTTTGGGCTTTATTTCCATCCGTGAGAACATGGGGTTCGGCTGGATGGTATGGTTGATTTCAGTGGTCGTTGCAACTGATGTTGCTGGTTATTTTGTCGGCAAGGCTATCGGCGGCCCAAAGTTTTGGCCCAAGGTCAGCCCCAAGAAGACGTGGTCCGGCACTGCCGGAGGATGGGCCGCCGCTGCATTGGTGGGTGCTGTTTTTGCGGTGTATGCCGGATTCGGGTTTTTGTTTGTTGTTGTCTCTGTGTTGGCTTCGATGGCCAGTCAGGCAGGCGACATCGTTGAAAGTGCCACTAAACGCAAATTCGGCGTGAAGGACAGCTCTAACCTTATTCCCGGTCACGGCGGGTTTCTGGATCGGTTCGACGGTATGATGGGCGCAGCCTTGTTCGTACTGATTGCCGGTTTGCTATATGCGCCAGGGACGATGTAATGCGCAGAGTAACGATTTTAGGTTCTACGGGTTCGATCGGGCAGAACACTCTGGATTTGATTGACCGAGCCCCTGATGCCTATGACGTCGTTGCATTGACTGGTGGCGCGAATATTGAGCAACTCGCTCGAGACGCACGCCGTCTGAATGCACAGATTGCCGTTACTGCCCACGAAGACCGCTTGGACGACTTGCGGGAAGCCTTGGCTGGCAGCAATGTTGAGGTTGCCGCAGGTGCCGCTGCGCTGACCGAAGCTGCCGCTCGGCCCGCAGATTGGGTTATGTCCGCAATAGTGGGTGCCGCTGGCTTGCCACCGGGGCTCGAGGCGCTGAAGCAAGGGGCAACACTAGCCCTTGCGAACAAGGAAACCTTAGTCTGCGCAGGCGCTTTGGTCCTCGAAACCGCACAAAAGTTTGAGGCACGTTTGTTACCCGTGGACAGTGAGCATTCCGCGGTGTTTCAGACGCTCAACGGCGAAAAACTCGATACGGTCGAACGGATCATTATCACCGCTAGTGGCGGTGCTTTCCGCGACTGGCCTTTATCGGATCTCGCTTCGGCCACGGTTGAACAAGCCTCAAACCACCCGAACTGGAATATGGGGCAACGCATTACAATCGACAGCGCGTCGATGTTCAACAAGGCGCTGGAGGTCATAGAAACAAAAGAATTTTTCGGCGCTTCCCCGAACCAGATAGAAGTCGTTGTTCACCCGGAATCCATCGTTCATGCATTGGTGGGCTTCAACGATGGAGCAGTGATGGCGCATATGGGTGCCCCGGACATGCGGCATGCCATTGGCTATGCGCTCAACTGGCCTGACCGAAACGACTTGCCGGTTGAACGCTTGGACCTCGCCAAGCTTGGTCAACTTCGGTTCCACCAACCCGATGAAGCGCGGTATCCGGCCTTAAGGCTCGCGCGCCACGTGATGGAGCAGGGCGGTCTTTCCGGTGCGGTGTTCAACGCAGCAAAGGAGCGCGCGCTGGATCATTTTATTGCTAAGAAAATCCGGTTTCTTGAAATGGCTGAGATGGTTGAGATCGTGCTTAACCGGTTTGAAGGTGAAAATAGTGTGATTGATGCGCCTCTCACACTTGATAACATACTGCAAACGGACCATTTGGCACGGATGTGGGTGGATGAGGCCGTAGCCCAACGAGCAGGATAAAACTTTGGACGTACTTTCTCTGATCCCTCAATTTGGCAATTTGCTCTATACGATAGCAGCGTTTGTTATCGCGTTGTCCGCGATCGTGGCGGTGCATGAGTACGGACATTACATCGTTGGCCGCTGGTCAGGCATTCATGCCGAAGTATTTTCGATAGGTTTCGGGCCTGTTTTGTGGAGCCGCGTCGACAAACGCGGTACGCGGTGGCAAATCGCGGCCTTGCCGTTTGGGGGATACGTCAAGTTTCTGGGAGATGCGAACGCCGCTTCGGGCAAGGACGAGGCAGCGATGTCAGAAATTTCGCAACAGACTCCGGAACAGTTGCGCCGCACAATGCATGGAGCACCTCTTTGGGCCCGCGCAGCAACAGTTGCAGCAGGCCCGGCGTTTAATTTCGCGATGTCGATCCTTGTCTTCGGTCTGATTTTTCTGTCGCAAGGCGTGACCAAAGACCCGCTCACTATTGGAAAGCTGTACCCGTTGCCGGGAACGGTTCAGGAACTGCGGGAAGGGGACGAAATCGTTGCCATCGCCGGTGTGCCATTGCCTGACTTTGATCAAGATGAATCGTGGTCCGAGTTCGTTGATGCGTTGCCGATGCAACCGGTTCTTGATTACACCGTTTTACGCGATGGCGAGACGTTGGACGCAACCGGGCCATGGCTATTTCCTGCTTTAATCCAACAAGTTGTGCCACGCAGTGCAGCCATGGATATCGACCTAAAGCAAGGTGACGTGATCTCTGCAGTGAATGGTGAACCTATTTTCGCGTTTGATCAGTTAAAAGAGTTCGTCGAAGGATCCGACGGCAAAGCTCTTTTGCTGGACGTCTGGCGCGATGGGGCCGATTTGGAGTTTGCACTCGTACCGCGTAGAACCGACGAGCCACAGAGCGACGGCGGTTTTGTCACCCATTGGCGCATTGGTATTGTCGGTGGAATGATGCTGGAACCCGAGACCGTCCCAGCCGGTTTTGTAGAGTCGTTCACGGGTGGCGTTCGCCAGACCCTTCGAATTGTCGATGGCTCATTGTCGGGTCTGTGGCACATGATCACGGGTGCGATCAGCACTTGTAACATGTCAGGACCGATTGGAATTGCTGAGACGTCTGGTGCCATGGCCAGCCAAGGTGCACAGAACTTTATCTTTTTCATCGCCGTGTTGTCTACGGCTGTTGGGCTTCTAAACCTGTTCCCGATACCGGCTTTAGACGGCGGACATCTTTTGTTTTACGCCTATGAAGCCGTGGCAGGTAAGCCACCAAGCGACGGGGTACTGCGGGTATTGATGGGTATAGGCGTCTCGTTGATCCTCGGACTGATGGTATTCTCAGTGACCAATGATCTGTTTTGCTAAATAAGGCACAGACTGCGCGTTGTAGCCCAAATCCTGCCTCATTTGGACGTTATCTTCGTCTTGAACTTATAACGCCCTAGAGGTTGCTATGACACGAGCGCTGAAAAAGTCGTACAAAAGCTTCAGCTTCTTATTTGTGCTGAATTGGGACTCGATTCTGTTTTTCGGGGCCACCGCTCTGGCCATGTTGGGATGCGCCTTTTTGCTGACCATGTGATTCTCGGCGGCAAATAAAAACGTCAGTAAGCGGCCCACTCGGCCGCTTTCCTTTTTTGGCCTTTTGACAAGGTAAATTAATCTCGCTACTCACCATTAAAGTCCTAATATTTTGGGTAGAGAAAAATATGACTGATAGGCGAGGCGCAGGCACATCCTGCGGGGGGCAGAAGCGAGCAAACAACATTTTGTGGCGCGCGCTATCCGCAGTTTCTTTTGTGTTTATGGTTGGTTTTATTGCTGCACCGCAAGCAGCACAGGCGCAGAATTTTACCATCAACTCGTTCGATGTTGACGGAAACCAGAGGATCGAAACTGCGACGATTATTTCGCAAACAGGTATCCAACCGGGGCAGACCGTTTCCGCTGGCGAATTGAATGACGCCTTTCAGCGTTTGCTTGACAGTGGTCTTTTTGAAACAGTCGAACTGACACCTCAGGGCAGCACCTTGCTGATTGAGGTCCAGGAATACCCAACGATCAATCAGATTAGCATCGAAGGAAACAGACGCGTCAAAGACGATGTCCTGATCGAAGCTATCTCGTCTCAGCCGCGCCGCGTGTTTACTCCGCAAGTCGCGGAAGCCGACGCAGATCTGATCGCGCAGATATATTCAGCGCAGGGTCGTGTGTCTGCGACGGTTATCCCGCGGATCATCCGCCGGAGCGATAACCGCGTCGACTTGGTCTTTGAAGTTGCCGAAGGAACGACCATCGAAATCGAGCGCGTCAGTTTTGTTGGAAACCGCGCGTTTTCAGACCGTCGACTGCGCCGTGTTCTTGAAACCAAACAGGCAAACGTACTTCGGACCTTCTTTCGGGGTGACACGTTCATCGCCGACCGGATTGAATTCGACAAACAGGTTATCCGTGATTTCTACCTGTCGCGCGGTTATGTAGACTTCCGCGTCAACAGCACCAATGTGGAGTTCACGCAAGAGCGTGACGCGTTCTTCCTGGTGATGAACATCACAGAAGGGCAGAAGTTCTCGTTTGGTAATATCACAACCGTCAGCGAGATCCCCGGTGTGAACGCTGCAGAGTATCAAGCAGCTTTGAAAATTAAGCCCGGTGTCACATATACCCCGTCCTTGGTCGAGAATTCCATCGCGCGCCAGGAACGTCTGGGGATCAAACAGGGCGTGGATTTCCTGCGGGTGGAGCCACGCGTTACCCGGAACGCACGCGATCTAACGCTAGACGTCGAGTTTGTTCTGACCAGAGGCCCTCGCATTTTTGTTGAGCGGATTGATATTGAGGGCAACACAACGACATTGGACCGTGTCATCCGACGTCAGTTTGACACTGTTGAGGGTGATCCCTTCAACCCGCGTGAAATCCGGCAGGCTGCAGAACGTATCCGCGCCCTTGGGTTCTTTGCGTCTGCGGATGTAGAGCCGCGCGAAGGATCGAGCCCCAGCCAAGTTATCGTGGATGTCGACGTAGAAGAACAGCCGACAGGTTCTTTGAGCCTTGGCGGTAGTTTCTCGGTCTCGGACGGCTTCGGGATCGCAGTCGGCTTGAGCGAATCCAACTTTTTGGGACGTGGTCAAACTATCGGCCTGAACCTATCGACCGCGCAGGATGCGGAACAATACACTCTTAACTTTACCGAGCCGTTTCTGCTGGGGCGCAGATTGCGCTTTGACTTAGGTTTGGGACTAGCAACCACCAACTCAAGCTTTGCAAGTTTCGACACTGAACGCCTCTTCTTTAACCCGCAACTCAGCTATGCCATTGGTGAGCTTTCTTCCTTGCGCCTACGCTACAACTGGGAAGAGAGCGAAATGACTCAACAAAGCGGTGAGGTCAACGGAGCCGTAATTGCTTCTGAAATCGCTCAAGGTGAGCGGACTGCCAGCTCACTGGGTGTTTCCTATGTTTACGACAGCCGTTTGGGTGGCCTGAACCCAAATGCAGGTGTTCTCTTCGAAGTCGGTGTTGATGCAGCAGGACTGGGTGGGGACAATGAATTCTACCGAACCACTGCTCGTGCCATTGCCCAGCAGCGCGTTCTGAACGAAGAAGTTGTTCTGCGTGCGTCGCTGGAACTTGGCGCGCTGCGTTGGACCGGTGACGACTTTAGCAGGACGATTGACCGCTTTGTATTGGGACCCAACACATTCCGTGGGTTTGAACCTTCGGGGATCGGACCTCGCGACTTGTCAAACGGACAGGATGATGCGATCGGCGGCAACTATTTCTGGGTGGCTCGCTTTGAAGCGGACTTCCCCTTGGGCCTGCCAGAGGAACTTGGGCTCCGCGGTGGTCTCTTCTATGACGTTGGCAACCTCTACAACCTCGATGACGTAAACACTGCGGGCGCTGATATCGTGGGTGAGGATGGCTCGATCCGCCATGTGATCGGTGTCTCAGTTCTTTGGGATACGCCTTTCGGGCCGCTGCGCTTCAACTTCTCCAAGGCTTTGGTGAAAGAAGACTTTGACCAAGAGCAGAACTTTGACCTGACTATTCAGGCCCGGTTCTGAGCCATTCATGGGCGGCTTTCTAAAGTCCAGTCTACAGGGCCCTTTGTGGGCCCTGTATGTTTTTCTGGTTGCCCTTTTTGCCGTGCCCGCTCAGGCGCAACAACTGGGCATCCCGCAAACATCAGTGCTGACGATCTCCAGTGAGAGGCTTTACGCAGACTCGGCTTTCGGTCGGAGGGTCTTGGGTGAGATTGAAGCCGAAGGCGCATTGCTATCGGAAGAAAACGAACGGATCGTGGCCGAGCTTAGTAAAGAAGAAAAAGAACTGACCGAACAGCGCGCGCAATTGTCCCCCGAAGAATTTCGGCCATTGGCAGAGGCCTTCGATCAAAAAGTGCAATCTCAACGAGATGGACAGCGGGCCAAACTGGACGCTTTGGCGCGTCGCAACGAAGAAGCACAGCAGCTTTTCTTCGAGACGATCCAGCCGGTGTTAATTGATCTTCTGCGCGAGTCGAGTGCTACGGTTATCATTGAACGGTCCAGCGTCTTTCTAAGCTCGGACCGAACGGATGTGACCGACACCGCCATCGCACGGATCAACGAAAGGATCGGGGACGGAAGCGCCCTGGAAAACAGAACCGAACAATAGGTTTGCTTGCCCTTGGGGCGCGGTGTTGCTAACCACGCCTCAATGAGAAATCCATAGCAGGACAAAGACAAGATGACCACGGAAACCAAAAGCGCAGACATTCAGCTGATCCAGCGGATATTGCCGCATCGTTACCCGTTTCTGCTGGTCGACAAAGTCGTGGATATTTCCGGGTATCATTCTGCCGTCGGCATTAAAAACGTCACCATGAACGAACCCCACTTCCAAGGGCACTTCCCCGGGACCCCGATTATGCCGGGCGTCACAATCGTTGAGGCCATGGCGCAGACTGCGGGTGTCATGCTGGGCGTGGGAATGGATGTGATCGACAGCGAGCTGCTCATCTATTTCATGAATATCGACAAGTGCAAATTCCGCCGCAAGGTCGTTCCCGGCGACGTATTGGAAATGCATGTCGAAACCGTGCGCGGCAAAAAGGGCGGCAAGATCTTCAAGTTCAGTGGTCGCGCGACCGTTGATGGTGAAGTTGCCGCGGAAGCCGAATTTTCTGCCTATGTCGATTGGGACATGGAAAAAACAACATGAGCGGCATCCATCCAAGCGCAATTGTCGAAGATGGCGCGCAGATTGGTCAAGACTGCGTCATCGGACCGTTCTGTTATGTTGGTAGCAAAGTAAAACTGGCGGACCGGGTCGAGTTAAAATCACATGTGGTCGTCACGGGTGAAACCTCTGTCGGCGAAGAAACAATCATCTTCAATTTCTCGGTCATCGGTGAAATCCCGCAGGATCTTAAGTTTGGCGGTGAAGACACCAAGCTGGAAATCGGCAAACGCAACCGTATTCGCGAACATGTAACGATAAACACCGGAACCAAGGGTGGCGGTGGTGTCACGCGGATCGGCAATGATTGCTTGTTTATGGCCGGTGTGCATGTCGCCCATGACGTACAGATCGGGAACCGGGTGATCATGGTGAACCATGCTGGTGCTGCTGGCCACTGCATTATCGAAGATGATGTTATTGTCGGCGGTATATCGGGATTGCACCAATGGGTACGTGTTGGCCGGGGCGCAATTATCGGGGCGCTGACCATGGTTCCAAATGATGTCATTCCCTACGGCCTTGTCCAGGCACCGCGCGGGGAACTTGATGGTTTGAACCTTGTCGGCCTCAAACGGCGCGGGGTATCACGCGAGGATATCTCGGCCCTGCGGGCTGCCTTCAAGGAACTCTCGACTGGTGAGGGAACCTTTATGGAGCGCGCGCAAAGGGTCGGTGCCGACAACGAGAGCGACTATGTCCAACGAATCGTGGATTTCGTGACAGGTCAATCGGACCGCTCATTCCTTACCCCTAGGAAGTGATCCGATGCTGGCCTTGATTGCTGGAACAGGTGTTCTGCCCGGTGAAGTGGTCGCGCAATTGCAGGAGCGACCGCTGATCTGTGCTATGGAAGGTTTCGAACCTGACTCGGTTGTCGCCGATATTGTATTTCCGTTGGAACATCTTGGTTCATTCATCGCAGAGCTTCAGGCTCGGGGCATTACAGACCTTTGTTTGGCAGGTGCCGTTCGGCGTCCTGCGGTCGACCCGACGCGTATTGATGCCGCAACTATGCCGCTGGTGCCCATTATTCAAAAAGCGATGACGTCAGGTGACGACGGTGCCTTGCGTGCAGTTATGGGGATATTCAAGGACGCGGGCCTGACGATGCGTGCCGCTCACGAGATCGCGCCCGGCTTATTGCCGCCGCTCGGGTGCCTGACCGAGGCGCAACCCTCCGAAAGCGACCTGTCAGACGCGGACCGTGCCGCCGGCATTTTGATTGGTATGGGGGCCGCAGATATCGGGCAAGCTTGCGCGGTATCAAAGGGTCAGGCGCTGGCGGTGGAAAGCATTTATGGAACGGCATGGATGCTGCAATCGTTGACTCAAAGGCCCGACGCCGGTGGCGGTATTTTGTTCAAAGGACCCAAGCCCGGACAAGACCGCCGTGCGGATTTGCCAGCGATTGGGCCGGACACGCCCGCCAGCGTAGTGGCCGCAGGATTGTCAGGCATTGTCGTCGAAAAGGGCGGTGTATTTGTTCTGCAAAAAGACCGCGTCATCGAGGAATGCAACCGTCTAGGTATCTTCCTTTACGTACGCGAGCGGACGAATTGATGCGTGTCTTTCTGGTCGCTGGTGAACCATCGGGCGACCGTTTGGGCGGCGCTTTAATGCAGGGTTTGCAAGAACTTCATCCTGACGTGATCTTTGATGGCGTCGGGGGGCCGCTGATGCAGGCACAGGGACTGGTCAGTCGCTTTCCGATGGCGGAGTTGTCAGTCATGGGTTTGGTCGAGGTTCTGCCGAAATTCTTCCATCTTAAACGTCGAATATCCGAGACAGCGCAGGCCGTTCTCGAAACCAAGCCCGATGTCCTGATCACAATTGACAGCCCTGATTTTTCGCTACGCGTTGCAAAGCTGGTCAAAGCCCAAAGCGACATCCGGACAGTTCACTACGTGGCCCCCAGCGTATGGGCCTGGCGACCGGGACGGGCGGACAAAATGGCCAAGGTGATTGACCATGTTTTGGCGCTATTGCCGTTCGAGCCACCCTATATGGAGCGGGCAGGGATGGAGTGCGATTTTGTCGGCCATCCCGTCGCCAGCGAACCCGCAGCTGCCGACGAGGACATTCGCGCCTTTCGTCAGACGTATGGTCTGGGTGATGCACCGATTGTGCTGGCATTACCCGGATCCCGCCGCGGAGAAGTCGACAGGCTGGCGACTGTCTTCGGCGATGCTTTGCGTTTGTACATAAACGATCATCCGAATACACGGGTCGTTGTGCCAACGGTGGCTCATATGGTCGACGCCGTTTCAGAACACTGTAAGGCTTGGCCGGGATCGCCAGTCATAGTAGACACTCGCGCTTTGAAATCAGACGAGGCCGCGCGCGTTAAACGCGCCGCTTTTGCGGCCGCTGATTTGGCTCTGGCGGCATCGGGTACTGTTTCCCTTGAACTGGCCGCGCAAGCGACGCCAATGGTGATCGCATACCGGCTAAGCTGGCTGACCCAGAAAATGGCTGAGCGGATGGTCAAGCTAGATACGGTCACCTTGGTAAACCTTGTTTCTGAGACCCGTACAGTCCCCGAATGCCTGTTGGATGATTGCCAGCCCGAGCGCATTGCTGCAGCCTTGGGTGCAGTCGCCAAGGATCCACAGGCGCAACGCCACGCAATGGATCTTACGATGGAGCGTCTGGGCCGTGGTGGTGAGGCACCCGGACTGCGCGCTGCCCGAGCCGTTTTGCAAAGAATGTCCTAGCCAATGCTGGAACAAATTCTGTTTGCACTGTCCGCATCCATCGTGACGATCTCGACCAATCTCGACAACTTGGTCGTACTCTTCGGCTTTGTCATGGTCAGCAACGCGCGCCGGGCCGTGGCCGGGTTTGCCGCAGCTCAGATTTGCGTTTTGCTCGCTTCGTTGGCCATAGCGAGCGGCCTTAGCCAAAGCGGCTTTCTGACATGGATCGGTTATCTGGGTATCATTCCGTTGGTTTTGGGGCTGCGGGGCCTTTGGCACCAATACAATCAAGATCACACCGCTGATGTTCAGGACCGCAGTGATACTTCTTCCATTCTTGTCTTGTTTCTAAGCCTGTCCATCGACACGTTGGCTGCGATGACGCCGCTAATGGCGGATTCAACAGCGCCATTCCGCCTAGCTGCTTTGATCGGCGCCGGGTTGGCGATTGCAGCACTGGCAATCATCGCGTTGGTAGGAGCGCCGCGCGCCCAAAGCCTCGCCCCACGCTTTGCAAGGCTCGAGCGTTTTACTCCGTACGTCATGATCTCGGTCGGGTTATACATTCTGGTGAACACGCCCACTGACGTTCTTTGAGTTCAACGTTTTTTTGGCGCGCTGCCCAAGATGTTCCTGCGCTCAATACCCGCGCCAGATCCATCCTCCACCAAAGATGCGACTACCCTCCGATGCGTAAAACACACAGGCCTGGCCGGGTGACACGCCTTCTTCCGGGGTCAGCAGTTCAACTTCGGCTGTCGTTTCTGACAGAGGTCTTACGATTGCTTCGCGCGGTGGACGGGTTGATCGGACTTTGACCGAAACATGCCACTCTTTTTGCGAGGTGAACGGAGCATCGCCAAGCCAGTTGATTTCACGCACAGGAATTGTACGCGTCGCCAAAAGATCTTTTGGGCCGACGACCACCTGTTTTTTATCGACGTCCAGTTTGACCACGTAAAGTGGCTCGCTTAGACCACCGATACCAAGGCCACGGCGCTGACCGATTGTATAGTGAATAACGCCGTTGTGCTGTGCCAAAACGCGACCGTCGGCATGGACGATCTCGCCCGGCTCGGCCGCACCTGGCCGAAGCTTTTCAATCACGCTGGCATAGTTGCCGTTAGGAACAAAACAAATATCCTGACTGTCCGGCTTGTCAGCGACTGCCAACCCATATTGCGCCGCCATCTCACGCGTTGCGTCCTTTGAGGGCAGGTGACCCAGCGGAAAGCGCAGGAAGTCCAGTTGCTCGGGCGTTGTCGAAAACAGGAAATAGGATTGATCCCGGTTTGCGTCTTCAGCGCTATGCAATTCCGGGCCGTTGGGGCCCATCTTGCGTTGGATGTAATGTCCGGTGGCCATGCAGTCGGCCTCGAGGTCCTTTGCCGTTTCCAAAAGATCCTTGAACTTTACCCGCTCATTGCAACGAATGCAGGGGACAGGGGTCGCGCCCGCCAGATAACTATCGGCGAATTCGTCAATCACCGCGTCCTTAAAGATGTTCTCATAGTCCAACACATAGTGAGGAAAGCCGCGTTCCTCGGCTACACGTCGCGCATCGTGGATGTCGATCCCCGCACAGCATGCGCCTTTCTTGGCCAACGCCGCACCATGATCGTAGAGCTGGAGCGTAACGCCCACAACATCATAACCCTGATCGGCCAGATGTGCGGCCACAACAGAACTATCCACACCTCCGGACATGGCTACGACCACCCGTGTCTCAGCGGGCGGTTTGGCGAAGCCAAGCGAGTTCAGCGGTGTCTCGGTATCGAGTGCCATGACGATTCCAGTGCGGGTTAAGAAAGACCGGCAGAATATAGGAAAATTCTACACACTCTCAAGAGGCGGTTTCACCGCACATTAAGTAGGCTCGGGTCAGCTTTGTGGTAACTGGAAAGGTATGAACGATGTATTTGCACAAAGTTGAAGGCCCAAGATCCGTAACTCTGCCGGATGGAACAGTTTTATCGCGTGCAGACCTTCCGCCGGACGACACGACCCGTTGGGTGGCATCACGTAAGGTCATTGTCGTCCGCGGCGTTCTTTATGGGCTGATCAGCTTATCGGATGCGAAAAAGCGTTACGGCCTCAGCGATGAAGAGTTCAACTCGTGGGTCTCAGCAGTTGCCGAACACGGAACTGATGCTTTGAAGGCAACGGCGCTAAAAAAATATCGACAACCTAAAGATGAAAGTGAATAAACGATTCAACGGTAACGTCAGATTAACCATTTTTACGCAGGCTCAATTTGAATTGGTAAATTGAACCGAATTGGAGCAGTGAATGCGCATACTACTTGTCGAGGATGACCCAACGACATCCAAAAGCATCGAATTGATGTTGACGCACGCAAACCTCAACGTCTACGCGACAGACTTGGGTGAAGAGGGAATAGACCTCGCCAAACTCTACGACTACGACCTTATTCTATTGGACTTGAACCTGCCTGACATGAATGGTCATGAGGTTCTGCGGCAGTTGCGTATCGCACGAGTAGAAACACCTATTCTGATTCTCTCCGGAGCCGATGATACCGAAAGCAAGATCAAAGGCTTTGGCTTCGGCGCTGACGACTACATGACGAAACCGTTTCATCGCGAGGAACTGGTGGCGCGAATCCACGCCATTATTCGCCGGTCCAAAGGTCATTCTCAGTCGATCATTCACACAGGCCGTGTGGCGGTGAACCTTGACGCAAAGACTGTCGAGGTTGAGGGCAAAACAGTCCACCTGACTGGCAAAGAGTACCAGATGCTTGAATTGCTCAGCCTCAGAAAGGGAACAACGCTTACCAAGGAAATGTTCCTCAACCACCTATACGGTGGCATGGATGAACCTGAACTGAAAATCATCGACGTGTTTATTTGTAAATTGCGTAAGAAACTCAGCAACGCGACCGGCGGCGACAACTATATCGAAACTGTTTGGGGCAGGGGCTATGTGCTGCGCGATCCTCAGGCAAACAGCGTGGATGCGCGTCGTATCGCCGTAGGAGCCTGAACTTTCGGCTGCTCCTGGTTCCTTTGGTCCGGTGTAACTCCCTCACTCACGAAACAGCACATCTGGACCTGACCATGACCTCGCCCTATCACTGAGGTCCAAGAATACGTGACAGGGCGAGGCCATGAGCAATTCAATACCGGTTTCAGAGCTGACTAAAGAACAGGCGCGAGAAGAGCTCGCGTATCTTGAAAGTCAGCTTTCGCGCGCAAATCGCCTCTACCATGCTGAAGATGCACCGGAAATCTCGGACGCAGAATACGACGCGCTGAAGGCCAGAAACTCCGCCATCGAAAGCCGTTTTCCGGATCTGAAACGTGCAGACAGCCCCTCGGAAAAAGTGGGGGCGAGGGCGTCAGATGGGTTTTCAAAGGTCACACATGCCGTTCGCATGCTATCCTTGGGAAATGCCTTCGAAGATGAAGACGTGAAAGACTTCGCAAAGTCCATTCGGAAATACCTTGGTTTGGACGAAGCAGCTCCGCTGGCGTTTACGGCCGAGCCAAAGATTGATGGGCTTTCGCTCTCTCTCCGATACGAAATGGGAAAACTGGTTCAGGCCGCCACCCGAGGCGACGGTGAAGTCGGAGAAAACGTAACCCAGAACGCAAGAACGATCGGGGATATCCCACAAGAGCTTGCAAATGCACCAGGCGTGCTGGAAGTTCGCGGTGAAGTCTACATGTCCCACGCGGATTTTGACACCTTGAACGCAAGAAAAGCGGCAGCAGGGGAAAAGACCTTTGCTAACCCCAGAAACGCTGCAGCAGGCTCTTTGCGGCAACTTGATGCCTCTATTACCCGTTCTCGGCCTCTAAAGTTTTTTGCCTATGCTTGGGGGGAGCTATCGCAGCCTTTGGCGGACACACAGTCTGGCGCGATTGAAAGATTAAAAACGTTGGGATTCTCGACCAACCCGCTGACAGAACGTTGCGAAACGCCCGAGCAGCTGCTGTCGCATTATCGTGGGATTGAGGCGCAACGATCCACATTGGGTTATGATATTGACGGCGTTGTCTACAAAGTGGATGATCTATCGCTTCAGGCCCGTTTGGGATTTCGGTCAACCACACCACGATGGGCGATCGCGCATAAGTTCCCTGCCGAGCTCGCCTGGACACGCCTTGAAGCCATCGACATTCAAGTCGGACGCACAGGTGCGCTTAGCCCGGTGGCCCGCCTTCACCCAGTGACGGTTGGAGGGGTGGTTGTGTCGAATGCCACGTTGCACAACGAAGACTATATCGCAGGCATGGATGCCAAAGGGGTTCCTATCCGTGATGGCAAGGATATCCGTGTTGGCGATTGGGTACAGGTTTATCGGGCGGGCGATGTCATCCCAAAACTGGCAGACGTCGACACCTCCAAGCGTCCTCAATCGGCAATTCCTTTCGTGTTTCCCGTGACTTGCCCAGAGTGTCAAAGCGATGCTGTACGCGAGGAAGGTGACGCCGTGCGTCGATGCACTGGAGGCATTATTTGTCCGGCACAAGCCGTTGAAAAGCTGAAGCACTTCGTATCTCGCAAAGCGTTCGACATCGAGGGGCTCGGGGCCAAACAGATTGAAATGTTCTACGAAGACCTCGACTTGCCGATCAAAACGCCGGTCGACATTTTTACCCTCCAGACCCGAGATGCTGCAAACCTGAATAAACTTGCGAACCGTAAAGGATGGGGCGCCCAAAGTGCTGGAAATCTGTGGAGTGCCATCGACGAGAAGCGCGATATCCCGTTCGGCCGACTTCTGTTTGCACTTGGCATCCGCCACATGGGCGAAGCGGCCTCGAACCTCGTGGCGAACCACTATGGCGAATGGGGTGAGTTTGAACGCGCAGTAACCGCTGCCGCCGCCTTCGAAGGGCCAGAATGGGACGACTTGCTGGCCATAGACGGCGTCGGTGAAGTTATGGCGCGCGCCTTGGTTTCGGCGTTTGCACAAGACGCAGAACGCGAGATGATTGACGCACTTGTGGATCAACTCAATGTACAAGAGGCCAAGCGCCCGGATACATCGGGAAGCCCTGTAGCGGGAAAAACCGTTGTTTTCACCGGGACGCTAGAAAAGATGACCCGCGCCGAGGCGAAAGCCCGGGCCGAAGCATTGGGTGCCAAAGTGTCGGGGTCGGTCAGCAAGAAGACGGATATTTTGGTTGCGGGGCCCGGGGCTGGGTCAAAGGCCAAAAAAGCCGCTGAACTTGGGATTGAAACCTTGGACGAAGACGGGTGGTTGCACCTGATAGGCACGGCATGAGCGGACGTCCTGAGCTTTTGTTTCCGCTGTTTGCGCGACTTGAGACGTTGGACGGTGTCGGTCCAAAGATCGCTCAGATCATGGCGCAGACGGGGATCGAGACCCCTCGGGACGTCCTGTTCAACCTGCCTTATGCCGTCGTCGATCGCCGTCGACGTGATACGATACAGGGCGTCGACTTGCCAACGACCCTAACGGTCGAAGTCACGGTTGGCGCACATCGTCCAGCACGTAACAAGGGCGGCGCGTATAGGATCCATGTCGAAGACGCGCAATCTGACTTTCAACTGGTTTTCTTCCACGCCAGAGGTGATTACCTGAAAAAGCTTCTTCCTGAAGGTTCGCGGCGTGTCATTTCCGGCAAACTCGAACTGTTTGATGGGCTCGCCCAGATGGTTCATCCAGATCATATGCTTCCGGTTGAGAATGCAGGAGATATTCCAGAGTTTGAGCCGGTTTATCATTTGAACCAAGGGGTTACCCAGAAAACTGCATTCAAAGCTGCGCGAAGTGCTCTGTCAAAGTCGCCTGCGCTGGAAGAATGGATCGACCCAACGCAGGTTCTGCAACAAGGCTGGCCAAGCTGGCACGAAGCGATTTTATCTGCGCATAACCCAAAAGGGGCCGACGACGTATCTGCGCACGCGATTTCGCGTCAAAGACTGGCGTATGATGAGCTGTTTGCCCATCAGGTGACACTGGCCTTGGCAAGACAGAGGGAACGCAAGGCCCGTGGATTGGTCAGCGTCGGTACAGGTGCATTGCAAGCTAAAGTCCTGTCTAGCCTTCCTTATAGCCCTACTGGTGCTCAGACCCGCGCGATAGACGATATCTCCAAAGACATGGCGTCGCAGCATCGCATGAACAGGCTGCTGCAAGGGGATGTAGGCGCTGGTAAAACTCTGGTTGCCTTCATGGCGTTGCTGGTCGCTGTCGAAGCGGGTGGTCAGGGCGTGATGATGGCACCGACTGAAATACTCGCGCGCCAACACCTGGAAGGGTTACGCCCACTGGCCGAAGACGCAGGCGTCGTCCTTGAGATTTTGACTGGCCGTGACAAAGGCGCAGAACGGCGCGCCAAACTGGCCGCCCTGAAACGAGGTGACATTCACATCCTTGTTGGGACACATGCGGTATTTCAAAGTGATGTCGAATTTAATGGGCTGCGTCTGGCAATCGTGGACGAACAACACCGCTTTGGCGTGCGTCAGCGCATGGAATTATCCGAAAAAGGGCAGGGTGCGGATGTTTTGGTCATGACTGCCACGCCGATACCTCGCAGCCTTGCGTTGGCCCAATACGGGGACATGGATGTTTCGATTCTGGACGAGAAACCTCCGGGGCGGAAACCGATAAAAACGGCTGTCATTAGCACCGAACGCATGGATGAAGTCGTTGCGCATCTGAGACGAGCTATTGACGAGGGCCGTCAATGCTATTGGGTTTGTCCGCTGGTCGACGAATCCGAAGTGTCCGACCTGACCGCGGCCGAAGAGCGTTTCAAACGCCTGCGCGCTGTTCTGGGGGAAGGTGTTGTCGGTCTGGTTCACGGGCAGATGCCCCCCGCGGATAAGGACGCAGCAATGAGCGCCTTTCAGGAGGGGCAAACCAAGGTACTGGTCGCAACGACTGTGATCGAGGTTGGGGTCAATGTACCCAATGCTTCGATCATGGTGATCGAGCGTGCAGAAATCTTTGGGCTTGCTCAATTGCATCAGTTACGCGGGCGTGTGGGGCGGGGCAGCGCGGATTCCACTTGTCTGTTGATGTACCAGCCCCCGCTAAGTGAAGGCGGGCGCAAAAGGCTGGAAGTGCTAAGGGAAACTGAAGACGGCTTCAAGATATCGGAAACCGATCTGCAAATGCGCGGCGCTGGAGATCTGATCGGAACAGCGCAATCCGGTTTGCCCAAATTTAAGATCGCTGATCTCGAGCGTCAGGCGAGCCTTATGGCCATCGCACAAACCGACGCGAGAACACTGTTGAGCAAAGACCCAAAACTGAGTTCAGCAAGGGGACAGGCCGTTCGCACACTGCTTTGGCTTATGAAACAGGATCAAGCGATACGTTTGATATCAGTAGGTTAAGTAAAAAGTTCGCAAATGTTCTCATAAAGTTCTTTACCGAGTCGGAAAAATATGAGAACAAAAGGTCAACAAAGGATTAATTCTCTGACCGGAGGTGACCCATGCTGACACAGATCAAGACCGCTATAAGTCGCTCGCAAGCAACTCTGTTGCAGGATGCTGCGGGTGCGGTTTCTCTGGTTGTGATTTTGATGGTTGCCCTTCACGTACCCGGAGTGTTCTGACCCTTTCTGCCTGCGATCTCATGCCGATCAAGCCGCTCTGTCATCCCCATATCAGTCAAGGGTGACCTGCCTGTCCCAATTCCCTTGAGGGGGCCATGCCTCGGCCTCATGCGGTATTCCGGACCCCACATGAGACACGCATAGACTGCCGCCGCCCTTTCGCCCGGAAGGTGCGGCGGTTTTTTTATAACTGACCAGTTTTCATGATTTCCAGCATCGCCGACAGTACCGAGTTCACCGCAACCGACGCTAATATCATTCCCATGACGCGGCTGATGATGGCGGCCCCCGAATGACCGATCAGCCTGATGATCGGCTCTGCCAAGAGCATTAAAACAAAAGCCACCGCAACAACTGAAATCATGACCAACGCCGTGATGCCCTGATCCGCCAGGCTATATCGGTTGTTGTCTGTCAAGATCACCACGGCCAGCATAGCACCAGGTGACGCCAACGAAGGCACAGCCAGAGGAAAGATTGCAGGATTGTGTTGATGCAGCTTGTCCTTTTGATCGTCTTTGGCCGCTTTTCGCTCAAGATCCTGTTTGCTTTCCCCAAAGATCATGGTCAGCGCGAACAAGAACAGAATTATTCCACCGGCCACCTGAAATGAATTCAGGCCGATATCCAATGCCTCGATCAGTAACTGACCAAACACCAGGAAGAACAGAAGAACCCCGGCACTGATGATCGATGCGACCAGCGCCATCTTCCGTCTGGCTGCGGCCTCGAGGCCTGCCGTGACCGCAATGAAAACTGGGATTGTGCCGATTGGATCTATTACGACCCAAAGCGTCACGAAGTGTTCGAGAAGATTGTTCAAACCGGTCACTCCCCTGATTTCACAGGAGGTTAGACTGGTTCACGAAAAAACGCCACGCTCAGGCGCAATTTGCCTGTTCGGCCTGTTCCATTGCTTCGGCCGTGGCGTCCATCGCCAATAGAATGGATGCGTGCCGGTTTTTGTAGTCGCGTGCGGGCATCAGGACTTCCAACCCGTCAAACGGCGCATCCGGGGCAGGGCCATCCTTTTTCAGCATCGCTGAAAGCTGATCCCGCGCGGTTTCCACCTGAGCCCGCGTCGCGCCGATAATAGCGCTGCCAACGACAGAAGCTGACGCCTGACCCAAGGCGCAAGCTTTGACATCCTGACCAAAGGCCGAGATTCGACCGTCGTCAACCTTGACGTCTACGGTCACCGTGGATCCACATAATGGAGAGCGTTTTTTCACCGTCGCGTCCGGGTTCTCAAGCCGTTCCAAATGAGGAATATCAGAAGCCAGCGCCAAAATGCGGCCAGAGTATAGCTTGATCAGGTCGTTTTCGCCGGACATGGCTTTCCCTCGTTGACTGTTCCCCATACATAGTGAGCATCCACCCGGATGCAAAAGGTTTTTAGCATGTCTGCGACAGTCACGTTCGACCCCTTAACACTAAAGTATAATGACGCAGGCTTAATTCCGGCCATTGCACAGGATGAGGCCACTGGCGAAGTTCTGATGATGGCATGGATGAACGTACAGGCCGTTTCGAAAACGCTGACATCAAAGCGAGTGACCTATTGGTCGCGTTCGCGTCAGGCATTTTGGGTGAAGGGTGAAAGCTCGGGTCATGTGCAGGAGCTGGTTGATCTGCGTGTGGACTGTGACCGTGATTGCCTGTTGCTGGTTGTGCGCCAAACCGGTCCTGCCTGCCACACCAATCGGCGCAGTTGTTTCTACACCGCTGTCCGCGACGGTGAAGAGGTCGAGCTCATGTCACCGATGATTTAAACCCAACATTGACCGAATTTCTTGAGCGCTGATCCCGTCAAAGCGGTACTTTGTTATAGCCCGGGCATCGTCCCGTTTAGCCAGCCGTTTACCTGCATCGTCACGCACCAGTTTGTGATGATTATAAACGGGCGTGGGTAGGTTGAGCAGCGCTTGCAGCAGTACATGGATGCGCGTTGCCTCAAACAAATCCTGACCACGAACTACGTGAGTGATTTCCTGCTGCGCGTCATCCAACACAACGGAAAGGTGATAGGACGTTCCCATGCCGCGCCTACACAGGACGACATCACCTATTGTGGTCTGAAGCTCCGAGGAACTGAAGGAAATCCAACCGGATTCTCCCTCAGGGCCCATTCCTGTTTCAGTAAAGCCGGCTTTGTTTCTGGCATGCTGGCCAAACAGGTGATCCGCTTGGTCAATGGCCGCTTCAATATCAAGCCGCAGCGGGATATTCTGCGGCATAGGGCCGATCCGGGCTGTCTTGTGGCGGCATGTGCCGGGGTAAATTAATCCGTCAGGGCCATGTAATGGCGCGCCTTCCTGCGGGGCGCTGATCGCTGCGGCGATATCTCGTCGATTGCAAGTGCATGGGTACAGCAATTCTTGCGCCCAAAGCCGCTGCAACGCTTCGTCGTATGCGGCCAGCCTTTCAGATTGGCGCATCACGGGGCGCGGCCAAGTCAGGCCAAGCCATTCCAGATCACTGTAGATCTCTTCCTCCCACTTCAGGCGAGACCGTGACTGGTCGATATCTTCGATCCTGAGCAGGAAAGAGCCGTTATTGGCCGCTGCCATATCGCTGGCAAGCATGGCGGAATACGCATGCCCCAGATGCAGCGGACCGGTCGGAGATGGAGCGAACCTTGTGGTGAATGTCACGCTTTTTCAACAATATAGACGTCGGAATTAAGTCCCGCACCCGGCAGGTGAGGACCGTATTCCCGAAATAGCAGCCGCGCTGCGCCCATATCAAGCCAATCATTCAGACGGGTCGTATACGAGTGATCCTTAAGTGTATGATCGTTAAACGAGAAAGCCAGAATCCCGCTCTTGGGCAACGCATGCATCAGCATGTCAAACACCTCTGGCGGAGCAGCCCCGGCACCGATCACACCGACCGCTGCAATTACATCATATGCGCCTTGTTTCACTGGGGTTTTGTTTTCCAGATCAAACAGGATCAGGTCCCGATAAATCCCTTTGGTCGCGGCGCCATCCAGCATTTCCTGGGTCGGGTCCATCCCGTCGATCACCTGAAACCCAGCCGCCCTCAGGGCTTCGCCCGACAATCCGGTACCGCATCCATAATCAAGAATAGGCTTTGTAGGCTGCGGTAGCTTGGACCATAGTGCATCGGCGACACGGGTGGGCGTGACGTATCCATTAGATCCCACCTCAGAGTCGTAAGAGGCGGCCCATTTTCGAAAGTGTTCGCGGGTGGCTTCGGGTGTGCTCAGCTTGTAGACATCGTCGAGAAATTTATCTGTCATGCACCGATGTTAAGCCGCTGGCCCTGTCTGCGTCCAGTCAGCAATGCGTTAACCAGTTATTCCACTCGGATTTTGCACGGTCCGTATAGGCTTTGTACCGGTCTTTTCGGCCACGACGTCCGCCTTTCAAACCATCGACCGGACGGAACAGGCCGAAGTTCACGTTCATCGGCTGAAACGTTTTGGCTTCTGCACCGCCGGTAATGTGGTGGATTAGGGCACCCATCGCACTGTCCTGCGGAACCTCAGGCAACGTAAGCCCCAAGATTTCCGCGGCTGCCAGACGCCCAGCAAGCAAGCCCATGGCAGCGCTTTCAACATACCCCTCAACACCTATGATCTGACCTGCGAACCGGATATTTGGCTTCGACTTCAGGCGCATCTGCGCGTCCAGCAGAGTAGGGGAGTTGATAAAGGTATTGCGGTGAATGCCCCCAAGACGGGCGAAACTGGCATTCTCCAAACCGGGGATCATGCGGAACACTTCGGTCTGAGCGCCGTATTTCATCTTGGTCTGGAAACCAACAATATTGAACAATGTTCCCAATGCATTGTCCCGCCGCAGCTGAACCACGGCATAGGGTTTCACGTCTGGCTGATGCGGGTTGGTTAACCCAACAGGTTTCATGGGGCCATGGCGCAAGGTCTCACGCCCTCGCTCGGACATAACCTCGATCGGTAGACACCCGTCGAAGTAGCCTGCGGTTTCACCCTCGTGGAACTCTGTCTTGTCTGCAGCCAACAGCGCGTCAATAAACGCTTCGTATTGATCACGATCCATAGGACAGTTCAGATAGGCCGTGCGTTCCTCTTCGGTTTCGCCTTTGTCATAGCGCGACTGCATCCATGCTTGGCTCATGTCGATGCTTTCGGCATATACAATCGGCGCGATGGCATCGAAAAAGGCTAAGGCGTCCGCGCCGGTTTCAGCGCGAATAGCTTCACCCAAGGCGGAGGATGTCAGCGGCCCGGTCGCAATGATCCAGTGACCCTCTTCCGGCAGGGTCGTAACCTCTTCGCCCGTAATCTCGACACGTGGGTGCGCGCGCAGCTTTGCGGTGACGGATTCCGCAAAAGGATCACGGTCGACGGCAAGCGCGCCACCGGCAGGCAAACGGTGGGCATCGGCTGTGGTCATAATCAAGCCATTGGCTGCGCGCATTTCCCAATGCAACAAGCCCACGGCGTTTTGTTCGTCATCGTCCGAGCGGAACGAGTTCGAACATACCATCTCGGCCAGGTTTCCTGTTTGGTGCGCAAAGGTGCCTACTTGGGGCCTCATTTCGTGGATCACCACATCCACACCCATTTCCGCCGCCTGCCAGGCTGCCTCGGACCCGGCCATGCCGCCGCCCACGATATGCAATTTCTGTGTCATGCGCTGCCACATAGGGCACAGGAAAGCGCAACGCAAACCAATGCGTCTGGTTCTTTTGAATTTTAGGGAATTTTGGGGTCGCCGCTGCGGGAATGTCGACGCCGGTGAGAGAAACCAGCTGGAGGGACCTTCCGCCCACGGCGACCCAAAAGAGTATCCAAGGCCTTAGCCTTGTCTCAGCATTGCCACAGTGTTGCCCTTTTGGAAAGTCCAAAATACGAACAGTGGCGAAAAAAACACATTACATTTGAGCTATTGCTGCCAATTTGGGGGTCGTTTTTCGATAAACGCCGAAATCCCTTCCTCTGTATCCCGATGCAGCATGTTCTGCGCCATAACCTCTCCGGTATAGGCGTAGGCTTGTTCGATGGGCATATCCAGCTGTTGATAGAACGCCTGTTTGCCAATTTTGACTGCAGACCCAAGCTTTTTGGCCAACTGATCTGCAAGCGCCTGTGTTTCGTGTTCCAGCAGCATCTCGGGGACGACCCGATTAACCAACCCAAGTTCAGACGCGCGCTCGGCCGAAATAAAATCCCCCGTCGTCAGCATTTCGAACGCCTGCTTGCGGGGGATGTTGCGACTTAGGGCTACCATCGGCGTAGAACAGAACAGGCCAATATTTACACCGTTTACGCCGAACCTTGTCCCCTCGGCTGCGACAGCCAGATCACATGTGGCGACCAATTGACAGCCAGCGGCGGTCGCGATCCCATGCACCTGCGCGATGACAGGTTGGGGCAGGGACTGGATCGACAGCATCATTTTGGCGCAGCGTGCAAACAAATCTTGGAAATAAGCTTTGCCGCCATCCTCGCTTTGTCGTCCGGCCGTCATCTGTTTCAGGTCGTGGCCCGCACAAAACGCTTTGCCTTCGCCGGAAAGGATAACGGCACGGACCGAAGGATCATCGCGCAAAGCATCGAATTCGGCCTGCAACGCTGCCAGCATTTCATCGCTTAGGGCATTCAGACGATCCGGCGCGTTCATCTTGATCCTGGCGACCGCGTTTGCGTCGCTACGTTCCAGAATTCCCATCTTGCCCTCCGATCTGATGTGGGCCAACTCTAGGTCGGCAGATCGAGGAGGGGAAGTATGTCATTAGCGTTGAACCGCCAAGAGTTGACGGACTACCTGAAACAAGTGTTCCCACAGGTCCATCGCGACTTTGTCGTCGAAGAGCTGAGCGAAGACACCATAACGATGCGGCTTGTGGTCGAAGACAGGCATCTTCGCCCCGGTGGAACAGTTTCTGGCCCCTCGATGTTCGGACTGGCTGATGTCTGCGTTTACGCGATCATTCTGGCGCGGAAAGGTCGGCAATCCCTTGCGGTCACCACGGGATGTTCGATGGATTTCATGCGCAAACCGGATGGCGATCGAGACATGATTGCACAATGCAGGCTTTTGAAACTGGGCAAGTCGCTCGCGGTTGGCGACGTTCTTATGTATTCGGACGGATCGGACAAGCCCGTGGCGCGCGCGACTATGACATACTCATTGCCGCCCGAAGGGTCAGCGGCTGCTGCTTTTGGATAAAAAAGTGGCCGGGACAAGCCCGGCCCAGGAAGAGGTCCCGAATGGGACTGGGGATTTCTTATTCGTGCCAGAACGGCCGATTTACTTCGCGATTGGCCTGATATCGGGTCAACCCGACATCCCGCAGTAAACGATCTTCCAGTTTTGACAAATTCACACGACTGCGTCGCTGGCGTTCCCATTTTGTGACTGTCGCCGCAAAACGCACGGCCAGCGATGCGATCAGCGGCAGCCGTGGGCTGTCGTTCAGCAACATGAGGGCGGGTGTGTGCATTGGGCGTGTCATGATGGGTATCCTTTCAAATTGTATTGACACAAAGTATAAATGTTCGGTACACGTGTTTGATACATTCAGGATTGTGTCAAAATCAAAGGAAGAATTGTAATGGATACAATTTGGCCGGACTCGCTGCCAAAATCCAAGGGTCCCAAGTACACATTGGTGGCTGACACAATCCGAAAAGCCATTGATAACAAATTACTGGAGGTTGGGACCAAGCTGCCTCCGGTAAGAGAATTGGCGTATCGGCTACAAATCACACCGGGGACAGTTGCGCGGGCCTACACGATTCTAACTGACGAAGGTTTGCTACAGGCCGAGGTCGGGCGTGGTACATTTGTTGCGCCCCCCAAATCGCCCATTCTGGATGATGTTTGGGCACGACAATTGCATTTGCGCGATGACAAGTACAACGCCAATGTCAGTCTCTTCAGTCCGCGTCTGGCGGATATGGGGCAGGTGTCTTTGATCCGGGAGTGTCTGCAAAAGGTCTCACAAGCTGATCCGGGACTGTTTCTGAATTATCCGACCCGGGATGCATACAAACCGATGCGTCAGGCCGTGGTGGATTGGTTGTCAAATCTGCCGTTGGGTGCGGTGTCTCACGATGACGTGGTTCTGACACACGGAGGCCAGAACGGACTGTGCCTTGTATTCCAAACAATCCTGCGCGGATCGAAACCGGTCGTGCTGGTCGAAGACCTGTCTTATGCAGGGTTCAGACGGGCAGGGGAACTGATGCGTGCGGATGTTGTTGGCGTAAAGATGGACAAGTGGGGCATTGACCCCAAGGCGATGGAGCATGTGCTGCGTCAAACGCCCGCCCAGGCGGTCTGTGTCTCACCCGAGGTGCAGAACCCGACGGGGGCGCACACACCGTTGGAACGCAGAAAAGAAGTGGTGGACGTGGCCCGCCGCTTTGATCTGCAAATCATCGAAGACGATTGTTATCGCATAGGGGACGCGCGCGAACCCAGTTATCGTGCCCTGGCACCGGAACGGGGATGGCATGTCTCGTCGATCTCGAAAACACTGACGCCTGCCTTGCGTGTCGGATTTGCCATCGCCCCTCGCGAACGTAGCGGAGACCTGCGCCGTTCCGCCGAATACGGGTACTTCGGTCTCGCGCAACCGTTGGCCGAGCTGACGCGGTTGATTTTATCCGACCCCAGAACGCGCCAGATCGCGCGGGATGTGCGCGAGCGTATGGGCGATTATGTCCGCGTGACAGTTAACGCGTTGGGTGGCTTTGATCTGAATTGGGCACCGGACGTACCCTTTGTGTGGCTGAACCTTCCGTCGGGCTGGCGCGCCGCTGCGTTCAGCCGGGCTGCCGAGCGCGAGGGCATTCAACTGCGCTCGGCTGATGAGTTCGCTTTGCGGGACGGACGTGCCCCAAATGCGGTTCGCATAGCGATGAATGGGCATGTGTCGCTTGAACGGTTCGAGGATGCGATGCAAAAGCTGCGCAGGTTGTTGGACAATCCTCCTGAACAAATAAGCGTATAAAGTTGGGGTAAAATAATACCTATTTTTTAAGCTGTTGTTTTTAATACATTTAAAAGACATTAGGGTTGTTGACGCGCGCTGCGCACGCCTCTAAATACGCTCCATCGAATTCGGGCCGCTCCGCACGGGGGCGGTCTTTCACATCAAACAGGACTATCCTGCCATGAAAACCTTTTCTGCAACACCTGCAGACATCGACAAGAAATGGATCCTGATCGACGCCGAGGGCGTTGTTCTGGGCCGTCTTGCCTCGATCGTCGCCATGCGCCTGCGTGGCAAGCACAAAGCGTCGTTCACCCCGAACATGGACATGGGCGACAACGTCATCGTGATCAACGCTGACAAAATCCAGATGACCGGCAAGAAGCGCGAAGAAAACTTCTACTGGCACACTGGCCACCCGGGCGGCATCAAATCCCGCACCAAACAGCAAATCCTGGAAGGTGCCCACCCCGAGCGCGTCGTAACCCAAGCGGTCAAGCGCATGCTGCCGGGCAACCGTCTGGCGCGCAAGCAGATGACCAACCTGCGCGTTTACGCTGGTGCCGAGCATCCCCACGAGGCGCAAGCGCCCGAAGTTCTGGACGTGAAGTCCATGAACAAGAAAAACACCCGGAGCTAATGACCGATGGCTGATCAGATCAATACTCTCGAAGAGCTGAGCGCCGTCGCAGGCGTTGAAACCGTGGCTGAAGAAGTCATCGCACGCGAGCCCGTTCGTGACGAGCTGGGCCGCTCCTACGCCACCGGCAAACGTAAAGACGCTGTTGCCCGCGTTTGGATCAAGCCGGGTTCCGGCAAGGTCACCGTGAACGGCAAAGATCAGGACAAGTACTTTGCGCGTCCCGTTCTGCAGCTGATCCTGCGCCAGCCGTTCCAGGTTGCCGGTGTAGAAGGTGAGTTCGACGTTGTTGCAACCGTCAAAGGCGGTGGCCTGACCGGTCAAGCCGGTGCGGTCAAACACGGCATCTCGAAAGCGCTGCAGCTGTACGATCCCAGCTTGCGCGGTGCACTGAAAGCCGCTGGCTTCCTGACCCGCGACAGCCGCGTTGTGGAACGTAAGAAATACGGTAAGCGCAAAGCGCGTCGTTCGTTCCAGTTCTCGAAGCGCTAACGCAGAACGACAAAAAATTCAACAAAATCAAACGCTCACTTGCAAAAGTGGGCGTTTTTGTTTGGTAGCAGTTTGTTAGCAGAATATTGAAGTCATTGACGTTTAAGTTTAGCGATTTTAGCATAACCGTAGCAGTTACAGCATCTTTTTGGCAGGCAGCGGTTGGCATTTTACGAAGACAGACATGAGCACTACGGTGGAGCTCTTTTGTTATTTAGGCGTAACCTGTCTGTCGCAGTGCCAAACTCCAAAACACATCGCGCTGCAAACTGGTATATGCGGCTTAAGATTGCTGGACACAAAGGCTACATCACGCGCAGCACAAAACTTGCGAAGTACGAAGAAGCGTTTGTTTATGCGCAGGCTGAGTTTTTGCGATTGCAGCAGGCGGCGCGGCTTGGGCATAGCTTGGACGAGTATACGTTTGAGCAGCACTGGAACGATTGGTACGAGCGCAACCTTCGTAGTGGTACCTGGAAAGAGCAACGCGCGCTTTGGCACAAGCGCTACTTCAACCGCTATTTCAAAGAGTACTTCTCGCACGCAGACAGCACATCAATGCTGCTCAATGATATCACGCCGCAATGCGCGCATGGGTATTGGGATTGGCGTAGAGCTTACTGGCTAACTGACAAGGGCGTTAAGCTGCGTGACTACAATCCAAAAAGACGCAGCAACAAGACAAACGGCACTGCGAACGCGAAGGAGTTGCCAGCGATTAAGACGCTGCAGATGGAGCAAAGTGCGCTTAATCAGATCTTCTACGACGCATTTGAACGCGGACGTACACAGCAGGTGTTCAAACTGCGTGTTGCAGAGCGCGGGCAAACACCAAACAGGCGTGCTGGCTTTGATACTGGCAAAGAGTATGCAGTGCTTGTTCGCAACCTGCGTAGCTACAGGGATTGCGTTGGGCGGTTTGCGAGTACAGGCTTGAACGCCTGGCACAAGATGCAGCGTGCACAGCTATCCCACTTCATCATGTTCCTGCTGCACAGCGGTTTACGTGTGGGCGAGGCGCGAGAGATGAAGTGGAGCGATGTGAAGCTGGACGAAGAAGTAGACGGCGAAGAAGAGTGCATTGCGGAAGTGCGTGTGAGCAAGGCGACGAAGAAGAACGAAGTGCGCTACGTGCAGACACAGCCAAGCGCAAACAAAGCACTCAAAGATTGGTTTGAAATCACGCCGTACAAAGAGCGAAACGATTGGGTGTGGTTTGGGCAGAAGCGAGACGCGCATGGCAAGGCACAGCAGATTGGCGATCTCAATAAAAGCTTCCAGCAGTATCTACGCGCGATTGACTTTGATGGTAGAAAAGACGGCTTACTGTTGAACAGGGACGGCGACAGACGCAGCTTGTATAGCTTGCGGCACACATACGCGACGCTGCGCTTGGAGAAGGGCGATGTGAGCGTTTACGACTTGGCGCTGAACATGGGCTGCAAGGTCAAGCAGATTGAATCCCATTACAGCCACGTAGTTTCAAAACAGCGCAGGCAGCAGATTACTAAAACAAACAGAAGTAAGAGTGTGAGCGCTAGGGCTGACATGGCTGACGAAATTAATGAGACACTGGCGGAGGTTTTACGACAATACAAAGCTGGTGAAATTAGCGAGAAAGCATTTTTGGCAATTGCAAAGGGCGCTGAGTAGTATTCTAGCAGCGCAGCAAGACGTTTTTAGAATAGAGCAGCAGGAGGAAGATGAAAAATAGAATGGTAGGCATAATTTTGCGACTTAGCTCAGCTTTTCAAGCATATCTTTCCAATATTCCAGCACTTCGTCCGCAGTGTTCTCAAAGTCTACCTTCGTTCCGCCGTCATCAATAACAACAACTCCGCGACCGTATTTGCTTACACCCCAAACTGCCTCACCCCACTTGCTCTCAATTGCTGTGGTGTCCGTTATGTGCGTTGCTTGAGTTGATGGTGACGACAGCAACACATGCTTGGAAGCGTTAGCTAGGTCGCGCATATATTTGAACGCTGGGCATGCGTTTTGGACGTGGGCGTTGAAGTCATTAGCGCTGCACAAGCTACCGCCCATCTTGTTCCCGTATGTGTGCCACATCCATTCGTGCATACTAAACAGTGAGCCCGCCAAGTTGTAAGCAGCTGGCAGGCTGGAGGGCTGAGATTTGTACTGCTGCAAGTTGTAAGCAACAACATGATCAAAGTATTCTTGCGCTGTGCCAATAGCCTTCATCATGTAGCCCCCACATTAAAGTAGTCGTTACAGCCCAAGTGCCGCTAACAAGCTTTCCCAATAGTCTTGCACTTCGTCCGCACAAAACTCAAAATCTACCCGTAAGTCACTGTCTGCAATAGATACTACGCCTCTGCCGCCAATTTTTGCCGCGCCAATAAATCCCTTGCCAATAACGCTTTCTTGTCCGCTAGTGTGTGTGATGTGGGTTGCTTTGGTTGAGGCGCTGGTGAGGGATACGTGCTTAGAAGCATTGGCTAAATCACGTATGTACATGAAGGCATTGCAGTGCTTTTGTACGTACCCGCAAAAGGCACCTTTGTTTTTGAAGCTTGTGTTGAAGTGCGCTTTCAGTTGCGCCTCGTGCCCGTCCCAAAGCCATTCATGCATACTAAAAAGTGAGATGGCGAGATTGAATGCAGACGGCAAGTGGTTTGGCTGCTGCTTGTACTGTTGCAGGTTGTAGCCAACGACTTCGTCGAAAAACTCTCGTGCAGTGCTTATAGTTGTCACTTGTCTAACCCAAATTCAGCATTCCTAACAGCCATTGTGTGCCAACCGCGCCAAATGCGCCAAGCAAAACGTATACAAATCGTTCTTCCCACTTTCGTGCAATTTCCTCCAAGTAAAGCTGTCCTTTTGCCTTCATAAACACACGCTCATCGTTTGCGTTCATTGAGCCAGTGGACTTTATTCCGTTGTATTCAACTTCGCCTTTGTCATTTTGTGGCAGTCGCAGCATGTGCAAAGTGACTGCCAACGAGTGTTCACGCATGTTTTCAGCGCCAGCGACTGGCGTATGGTTGAACGAAATTCCTAAGTAACCTTCTTCTATAAGCATAGTAAGCGGGTACATTTCAGTGTGCGACACTGGCTCTTTGCTCAGTACACTTGCAGCTTCTTCAACGCTTATTTCGCCCTGTTTCGCGACCGCTGCTAGTAGTCGCCTAAATCTTTTGTCCATAAAGCCATCCCTGTACCCTTTGTACGCAACCAACCAGCTGCTACGTGACAAGCTCAATAGCATTCCGCAGCTTGTTTTCGTTGTAGTCAATGTACCTCTGCGTTGTGCTTATGTCCTTGTGTCGAGCCAGCGCCTGTATCACGCGCACATTTACGCCTTTGTCCGCAAGCTCCGTTAAAAACTGCCTGCGACCACTGTGGCTGCTTGCGCCTTTTACGCTGGCAAGCTCGTAAAACCTGGCAAACAAGTTGACTATCGTTTGTGCGCTAAAGCCGCCGCGTTTCGCGCTGAAAAACAGCGGGGCGGTAAGATTGCTGACGTGACGTGGATAGGTGGACGCAAATGTTGCGAGTGCCTTGTTCAGCCGCTTGCTCACAAGCACCGTTCCAGCCTCATCGCCTTTTGTTTGCGTAGCCGCCAAGTACACAGTGTTGCGCACGTTGCCTTGCTCGTCATACACGTCACCAACTTTCAACGCTGCAATTTCGCAAGCGCGTAAACCAGCAAAAAAGCTGAAAGCAAAAATTGCATGATTTCTTGCGCTGTAGCGATGTGCGTCAATGATAGCGTATAAGCGTTTCTGTTCTGCCTGCGTCAGTAGCTTTGCTTGTTTCATGTCTCACCAAAAATGTGTGTTGTTGCCACAAGTCATTGTAAATTCGCACATTTTGCAAAGCGATTGAAAAATGCAGAGGTATTAAACCTTTGTTTTCAAATGCGGTTCAGTGAAAATGTTTGATATTATGAAGTTTATAACAAAACCGAATTTTTTAACCGCTTACGCAATTTCAGAAATCTTGTGCTTGTGTAGTAAGTAGTCGCTCAACAGCCGCTCCACTTCTTCCAGCCCCCGCTTGCCTCTACTGTCGCCACGCTCAGCGAGTCTTGCCCGCGTATGCGCCAAGCAGTTAATCGCAGCGTCAACGCTAAAGTCCTGTCCCGCGTGTTTTTGCCAAGCAAACCAGTTCCTGTTCTTCCTGCACCAAGTCCTGCTTAGCTCTTCTGCCGTTTCAATCTCGTCAATCTCAACTAGCTTCATGTATGTGTAGTTCATCAATTTCATGTCTGTTTACCTTTGCTCGAAATCTTCGTTTGTTTTGAAATGTTTAGATTTGGCAAAAATTAGGGATTAGCTACAAACATCGTTTGTAACTTTAAGCGTTTTCGCCCTTTGCGCATCATCAAGCTTTGCCGTGTTTCAGCGCGTGCAGTACCCGTCTGCTATGTAAGTCCCAGTGCAGCGCAATCATTCGCACTGCAGCCAAATTCATCTGCCCCCCAACTGTGCAATCTCAGCAACCTGCGCAGTTGTGCCAAGTTGCGATAGCTTAGGGGATTGTGTTTTGGAGGATGGAGCGATGACGCTGACAAGCAAATGCTGTCAGCGCCTAGCCTTCCATATTCATGCAGCACGTAGGCAGATGCAGCTTTGTTGCAGCGCACAGCCTCAATCTGTGTTTCTTCAGCACTCATTGTCCACCTGTTCATCTTTGCCCACTTCAGCCTCGCCAGTTCTGCATACAGCTTTGGGTCGCTGTTTGGCTTGGCTAGGAAATGGAAGTGAAGGTTTGTGCCGCTGGTCCCCAAGTGCTTAAAAACAAGCCGCTTGTGTCGCATCCCAACATTTTCAACCGCTTTGCCGTAGTATGCTCTATCAAGCGCGCTCAAACAGTTACGTACAGTTTGTTCGCCCCGCGTTTCGTTCGTTGCACTGCCATCAATAAATTTCAGTGTCCCAAAAACAGTAAAGCCTTGCTGTTCAATCCAAAACTGTAGCTGCTGCCATGCTATATTATCTGCGTAGTTCATTTTTCTTCGTTACTTGCACTGGTTTGATAGGCGCTTGAGGGCTTGCCGCGCTGGACTTGCGCGCAAGTTTGTTGCGTGCTTTTTCAGCTTTTGAGCTTGTGCCACGCTTTTTGGCGCTGTCCTTCAGTTCAGTCAGCCGCTGCTGCCTTCCGCTTTGCTCACGCAACATCTGTCGTAGCATCAAAACTGTCATGTCCATCGCAGCCTGCTGCCCGCCCTCATCAAGCTGCATGTATTCCGCAAACGCTAGCTCAAGCTGTCTCTGCAACATGCCAATGTCGTTCATTTGTCTGCCTCCAAAGTTATTTATGCTTTGGGGGCAAAGGATTAGTGGTAGCGGACACGGTAACTAGACGAAGAACTTAAAGTGTTGTAAATAAACAATAAATTATTTATGAGGGAAGACTGTGATGGCGACAGAATGCTTTGGAAGGACGCGACTGGCAACTGTGTTGTGGTTGCTTAGCGCTATGGCGGCAGTTGGCGAAGAGGCAGAGTGGCGCGCTCTATACGACTGCGCGGAAGAGCACGCTGCGAATGTTGCTAGGGTAGTTGTTAGCGTGGATGAAGGTGCTGGATTGATTGTGGAAGTGCTATGCTTGGACGAAAGTACTGCAGTAGCTAATGCTATGATGGGAACGCGGAGTGATGTGGTTGAACAGAGAGGCAGTTTTGGCGCTGCATATACGAGTTTTCTGAGCGTTATAACGCGAGAGATGAGAGCGTTGATTTACGCAACGAAACTTGAGCAGAGTTGATGAGTTAGCAGTTTATTAGCAGGTACATTTACTACACATAAACACTTGATATTAAATTAAATAATAGACATGACGGTTAGCTAAGCGTTAATCGCTGCGAAAACCAAATTGGAAAGGGCTCGCATTTGCGGGCCCTTTTTCATTTGGACATTTATGTTTTTCTTATCGTTGACCCTCTGATTGGCAAGAAATAGCCTTTCATCACGGGACGACCGCTTAGCCAAACGGGCGGCACAGGATGCAATTTAAGGACAGATTAAAATGACTAAAACCACTTTGGCCAAGTTTCTGTTTTCGATAATTGTTACTATTTGCCTCACGAATACCGCGTCAGCCGACCGTTTGGGTTTCGGGCGGTTTGAAATAGATGCTTCGACCCTCCCTAAGTCCTATCAGCGTTTGCGCAAGATCGAAGGCATCAAAGCAAAGCGTATCCACGCCTTTTCGATCTACGGGGGAGAATGTGCTTCTCCCAGCTATGGGGACGGTACGGTCAAGGGCGATTGCTCGTACGGGTCTGTCCGCTCTTGGCTTAGGGAATCCAAAAGTGATGGCCGCTGGGTTTTCCCGCAACCAACCGAAGCCTGGTATGGCTGGGACATGTTGATCCCGGAGACTTTTCCAACTCTTGGCACGCAGACATACGGACAATACACATTCGTTGGGTGGAAAGGATATCGTTGTTCCCACGCGTCAATATCCCATTCAACGCGCAAAGGAGAAAATGGAACGATCTATTTGCGGCTAGAAAAACCTGTTGGTGACCCATCAAATCATGACTGCAAAGTAACTGCAGAAATTCCTCTGATGAAAATGAACCAGTTCAAAGGTCAATGGCGAAACTTCCGAATATTTGCCAAATGGACCGATCAGCCGGATGGGCAAATTATCGTGTATTTAGACGGTAAAAGGGTCGCAAATTACAATGGCCCAACTTTGAACGTTCCTGTAAATGACGCGCACGAAAAAGCAAAAATGAACCATTTTGATTTTGGCATTTACTTATGTTGCACGGCGGGAGTGAGGAATATTAAGTCGGGAACCGTTTACTTTGCGAATGTAAAACGCGCTGGAAGTCAAAAGAAGTTGGCGAAATAGAAGCGGTTTAAGGAGGAGCGATCACGCAATCGCCCCTCCTATTTGCAATTCACTCTTCGTAGACGATCTTCCAACCGCCATTTTCCACGACGCTTACATATACTGAGTCTGCGCCCTGATGGTCATCCGGCCCGTAAGTAATGTGGTTGCCGACCAGTTCATCTTGATAGTCCAACGACTCCATCGCAGCGATAAAGTTTTCATGTGTCAGGTCCGGGCCTGCGGCCTCTAGCGCTTTGACCATCATCTCAGCCGCCGAATATCCCAACATCGCGAAGCCCACCGGGTCTTCGCCCGTTGCCGCTTTGTATTCTTCGATGAACGCAGCAGGAGCAGGTTCATCCGCGCGCGCCCAAAGGTCTTGCCACGAGGCTGCCGCGTAAAAGCCGTCGGTAACACCACCGGGTACTTGCGCGACTACGGTCAGGAAACTGGCCGAAGTGCCCAGAAACTTCATGTCTTCCAAACCCATTTTCTTGGCCGTTCCGACAACGGTTATGGCCTGGCGTACTCCCAGCGCCATCGTGACGATATCGCACCCTTCTTCTTTGAGCTTACTGAGTGAGCCCACAAAGTCGGTCTCATCGGGTTTGTGGGTAGTTTCAGCCGTAAATTCGATCCCAGCCTCTTCCGCACCGGCCTTGCTGCCTTCCAGAATTTCTTCCCCGAAGTCAGTGGGCAGATACATTGTGCAGACTTTTTGCGAACCGAATTGGTCAGCCAGATATTTCACTCCAACCCGGCTTTGATCGTAGTAGGTCGAGAACGATGTGAACTTGTTGTTCATCGGCTCTTGCAGCATCTGACGTGCAGCGGTCAGTGGAGCGACGTTCGGAATGCCCTTCGGGTCCAGTAACTTGAACCCGGCCAGGTTCATCGGCGTACCCAAGGATTGCATCATCGCAAAAACTTTGTCGCGGTTCAGTAGCTTGTTATAGCCCTGCATGGCGCGCGGCATTTGATAGCCGTTATCTTCCACAACAAAGCGAATGGTGCGCCCATGTACGCCGCCTTCGGCGTTAACGCGGTCAAACACGACGTTTGCACCCTTAGTCGCGGGGACTCCGACAGCAGCAAAAATACCGCTTAGATCATTGACTGAACCGATAACGATTTCATCATCAGACACGCCCTGCGTCTGGGCACTGGCCAGTGTCGCCGTCGCGGTCAAGGCTGTCGCTGCGGCCAAGCGTTTGATCAAAGTCCTCATTTTTTCCTCCCTTTGGGTAAGCCCCTAACTATTTGTACATGTCTTCAATAAGATGTCCGTGCTTGTTTTCGACAAAGCTGCGCTTCAGTTTCATTGTGGCGGTCAGTTCGTCGTCGTCCGCTGTCAAAAGAACGTCGATCAGGCGAAAGTCTTTGATCTGCTCAACACGTGCGAAGTCTTTGTTGACCGTCCCAACCTCTGCTTCGATCAGAGTTCGGATTTCGTGCGCAGCACACAAGGACGCAAAATTCGAAAACGGTATCTTTCTGTCCTGCGCGAATTTTTCGACATTTTCCTGATCTATCATAATCAACGCCGTAAGGAACTTGCGTTTATCACCGATTAGTATAGCGTCCGAGATATACTGACTAAACTTAAGGCGGCTTTCGATCTCGGCCGGGGTTATGTTTTTTCCGCCCGCTGTGATGATCACATCCTTCAAGCGCCCGGTGATCGTGACGAAACCTTCGTCGTCGATTTGGCCCATATCGCCGGTGCGAAGCCATCCATCTGCCGTAAAGGTCTCGGCGGTTTTCGCGTTATTGCGCCAATACCCCTGAAACACGTTCAGACCCTTGATCTGGATTTCGCCCTCATCAGAAATCCGCACCTCGGTTCCGGCAACTGCGCGCCCGATTGAGCCTATACGGTTGTTTTCGATGGTGTTCAGCGTCGCAAGGCCGGACGTCTCGGTCATCCCGAAACCTTCGATTAAAGGCACCCCAATGGCCCAATACCATTTCAGCAACTCGGTCGAAATCGGGGCTGCGCCAGTTCCTCCGCGACGCAATTTATCCATTCCCAGCATCCGCCGCAGGTTGCGCAAAACCAACCGATCCCACAGCCAGAACTGCGCCGCAGCGGCTGCAGGCACGGGTTTGCCTTCGTTGATGTATTCTGCCCGCGCAAAACCGGCTTTCAACGCCATTTCAAAGGCAGCTCGACCGGTCGAAGTGGCGTCCTGCAGCATGATCTGTACCTGGGAATAGATCTTTTCCCAGACCCTCGGCACCGCAGTGAATGTTGTTGGTGAAACTTCCTGCAGATTGGAAAACACTGTTTCCGGGCTTTCGGCGAAATTCACCGTGCATTTTCCGGCTAGCGGGAAATAGACGGAAACGTCGCGTTCCAGAATATGACAGAGGGGCAGAAAACAAAGTTGCTCGTCTGTTTCAAACGTCGGGAGGGAATGTGCGCCGGCTTCGATCCCCGCCAGAATATTCTCATTGCTCAGCATCGCTCCCTTGGGCATTCCGGTTGTACCAGAGGTATAGACCAAAAGGGCTGTATCCTGCGGCGATGTCAGTGCGATCTCGGCCTCGAACCTGTTGGGTTCCTCGGCTTGGGCCTGCCGTCCGATATCATAGAGCGCTTCGATCATCATACAGCGGTCGTGTTTCAGATCGTGCAACCCTTCGTCTTCAAGAATTATAACGCCCAACAGCCCCGGTACTTCGCCTTCGATCTCGAAGAACTTGTCCAGTTGCTCTTCGTTTTCGACCACAAGAAAACGGCTGTCGCTGTCATTGATGAGATATCGAAGCTGGCTTGCGGAATCCGTGGTGTACACGCCCGACGCGATGCCGCCGACGCACTGAATGCCCATGTCAAACCACGCCCATTCCTTGCGGTCCTCGGACAGGATTGAGACGACTTCGCCCCGTTGCAACCCCAGCTTACGAAGGGCCAGACCGATCCACTGGGCGTGTTGCCAATAGTCGGCCCACGAATAGGACTTCCATATGCCGAAGTCCTTTTCACGATGCGCGGTTCGACGCCCAAGCTCTGCGCAGCGCTTTTGAAAAAGCTGGCCGATCGTAGCACATTCATCAACCAGTACCGGCCGCTGTCCCGGCGTTGCGTTAAACTGAACGCCATTGATTTTTTTCTGAGGGTGCAGGGTGCTGATGTTCAAAAACTCACCTCCACGTCTTCTTACGTTTCCAGCGGCGGTTTTCTCGGGATCCTTCCTCCTGAACACCTAGGTAAAAATTCTGGATGTCCTCAGACTGCATCAGAACATCGGCGGCACCATCCATTACAATGCGTCCGACCTCCATCACATAGCCATGGTGCGCCAGTTGTAACGCGGCATTGGCGTTTTGTTCGACCAGCATCATGGTCATATTCTGCTCGTCATTCAGACGTTTGAGAATACCAAAGATCTCTTGAACAAGAAGGGGGGACAATCCCAGCGATGGTTCATCCAACAGCATGATCTTTGGGTTTGCCATCAGTCCCCGGCCAATTGCCAGCATCTGCTGCTGACCGCCCGAAAGCGTCCCTGCTTCTTGGTTCCGCCGCTCTTTCAGGATTGGAAAGTACGAGAACACAAGATCCCGATCATGGTCAATCTGACCCTTATCGTTCGAGGTATAGGCCCCAAGGCTTAGATTTTCATCCACGGTCAGCAGCGGGAACATTTCGCGCCCTTCGGGGACGTGGACGATCCCTTTCTGAACAACTCGGTGAGGTTCCGAACCCTGAATTTCCACACCTTCAAAGACGATTTTCCCTTTTTCGGGGTCCATAACGCCTGACACGGTCTTCATCAGGGTCGTCTTGCCTGCACCATTGGCACCAAGGATTGACACTATCTGCCCGGGACGAACGTCAAGTGACACGCCGCGAATGGCCATGATCGGACCATAAAAGCTTTCGATGTTTCGAATGGTCAAAATGGGCTCGCTCATGATGCTTTCCCAAGATAGGCCTCGACCACGGCTGGATGAGACTGAACCTCAGCGGGTGTTCCAAGCGCCAGCATCGCACCGTCGGCCATGGCCAGAACGCGATCTGACACGCCTGAGACAAGGCCCATGTCGTGTTCGACCATCAGCACGGTGATGCCCATTTGCCGCCGAATATCGTCAATCCACCAGCGCATGTCCGTCGTCTCTTCAACAGAAAGGCCCGAAGCTGGTTCGTCCAACAACAAAAGCTTTGGCTCGGTCGCCAGCGCGCGCGCGACTTCGACCACCTTTCGGACGCCGTAAGGCAAGCCCGAGATCATCTTGTCGCGGTAGGGCTGCAGGTCGAGAAAGTCGATAATTTCCTCGACTTTTTCGCGACTTTCGATCTCTTGCCGTCTTACCGATGGCAGGAATAGTACTTCGGAGAACAGGTTGGTTTTCCGGTGGCGATGCCGTCCAACCAGCAGGTTTTGCAAGACGGTTGCATGCTCGAACAATTCGATGTTTTGGAATGTACGCGCCACGCCAAACGCGGCAACCGCCGAAGGTTTAACCTGCAACAGGTTGTGCCCGTCAAAGCGGATAGAGCCTGCAGCCGGGTCGTAAAACCGGGAGATAAGATTAAAGACCGTGGATTTCCCGGCGCCGTTGGGCCCGACAATGGCAAAAACCTCACCGGCCTGAACCGAGAATGACAGGTCATTCACCGCCGTTAACCCGCCGAACCTGAGGGTGACGTTTTCAAAATCCAGCAAGCTCATCGCAGGCGGTCCGTCTTGAGGTAGGACTTTTGACGCTTGAACATGTCTTTGCGGTAGAACGGGAAGAGCTCGAACCAGATGCGGATTTTGAGCCAGCGACCGTACATTCCCATCGGTTCAAACAGGATGAAGGCGATCAGGATCATTCCGAACATACCAAACTCCAACCCCGGAATAGCAACAGTATTGCCACCAAATACAGCGCCCACATACTCTTTCGAAATGGATAAGAACTGAGGCAGAAACCCGATGACAATGGCCCCCAGAAATGCGCCGTGGATCGAGCCCAATCCTCCGATTACGATCATCATAAGCAGCTGAATTGAAATGACGACGCTGAAGGTTTCGTTGTTGAATGCACCGGCGTACATTCCCATCAGCGCACCCGCCCAGCCAGTAACGGCGCAAGACAGCGCAAATGAGATCATCTTGGTTCGTGCAATATCCACACCCATCGCCTGCGCCGACACCTCAGAATCGCGAACGGCGATAAAACTACGCCCCAGCGGTGCGCGTAGTAGATTGATATAGCCAAGCGTCACCAAGACAGCGACAGCCAATACAAGCCAAAAGAACTGTCGAGGCGTTCCCCAGCGATCAACCAGAGTGCCAAAGATCTCGACACCACCCATGAATTTGCCAGCCACGCCTCCGGTAATCGGTTCAGCCAACACAATCACATCGTCCATCAGGATCGACAGGGCCATTGTAAAGATCGCTAGATAAATACCGTGCAACCGAAGGGCAGGGACGGCCACCGTGACGCCAGCAATACCGGTCAAGATGCCAGCCAGTGGAAAGGCGATCAAAAAGGGTACGCCAGCCTCGATCAGAATGACATTTGCGTAACAGCCGAAAGCCAGAAAAGCGGCATGCCCAAGACTGACCTGACCCGTGTGGCCCGTCAGGATCATTAACCCCAATCCAGCGATTGCCCATATCAGAACGTTTGTTAGCTCACCCAGATAAAAGTCATCCAACCACCACGGTGCGGCTGCAACAATTGCCAATAAAACAAGGTAAAGCGTTAGCTGGTACCCGTCTTTCCAAGGGCGGATATCCTGCATGTAACTGGTTTTGAAGATAATCCGCATGTGGTTAAACTTTCTTGACCCGAACCTGGCTGAACAGCCCGTTCGGGCGAAAGATCAAAACGGCAAGCAGCAGTGCGTAGGGGGCAACCTGACTGTAGCCGGCCGCAATATACCGGCTGGCAAAGGGTTCGATGACGCCGACTATTAACCCTCCGGCCAGCGCTCCGGGCAGGCTGCCAAAGCCGCCAATCACAGCGGCGGCGAACGCTTTGATACCCAGTAGGCCAGTTGTTGGATCGACTGATCCTTTCGCCGCAAACAAGATCCCAGCAATTCCGGCAACCACCCCGGCCAGCGCCCAAATGAACCCCTGAACACGCTTGACCGGAATGCCCATGTAGTATGCCGCAAGTTGGTTTTGCGATGCACCCTGCATTGCCAATCCAAGTTTGGTGCGGCTGAAAAAGACGTACAAACCCCAAGTAAGCAGGACGGTGACAATAATGACCGCGACGTCCTCCATCCCCAAGACGAGGCCGCCAAATCGCACGTCCTTACCGGCCAGCGGGTTTTGCAAGGTTTGCGGCTCGTGCCCCCATATCAGGCCAGCGACAAAACGGATAACGAAGCCCAAAGCAATGGTCAGTATCACAACCGCGGTCTGACTTTGCCCGAACAGCTGTCGGATAATCAACCTGTCCAGCAGATACCCCAAAGCGCCCATAATCGACAGAGATACCGGCAAGGCCAGCCAGAATGGCAATCCCATATATTCGGTATTCGTCAGCCCAATCGTCACAAAGGCGCCGAGCATCATGAAATCGCCCTGCGCAAAGTTCACAGCCTCGGTCGCCTTGTAGATCAGAACAAAACCAAGCGCGATCAAGCCATAGACACAGCCATTTGCCAGCCCGCTGATCAGCAGCTGCGCATTATCCAAATTCACCTCCCAATGCCGGTTTTCCCGACTTGCTTGGAACCGGGGGCTTAAATCACCCTCCGCCTGTTCCTCACTATGGCGTGATAATCACCTTTCCGTCACTCTTTTTCAGCGCGTCAGCCAAATCTGAGATTATATTTTTCAAAGTAAGTCGTTCCGAAACATCAGTTTTCCATCGTCCATCGGAGAACCGAGCTTGCACCTCGCCCACAACACGCATCTGGTCATTCGGTGGTGTCGACATCATCCACTTAGTTAGCCAAAAGCCTTCGATCCTTTTGCCCATGAAAATCAACTGGCCTGTTTGCGTCAGTGTCGGCAATTCGGGGCTTAACTTGCCATAACAAATCCAGCGCGCCTCGTTCGGCATAGCGCAGAATATCTGTTCCGAAATCTGGTCCGCGACCGCATCAAGGAAAACACGTGGTTTCAACTGGGTGCTGAGCGCACGGAAATTGGACAGCATGTCAGGGTCTGACGTGTCCAGTACGGAGTGGGCTCCGTGGTCTTTCAGGTTTTCGACCGCGCTCGCGCGCCGCACCAGAGCGATAGGTTTCAATCCCATATCACGCCCAAGGCTGCACATCAGCTTACCCAACTGACTGGTCGCCGCAGAAACGATAAACGCATCGCCTGCGCCTTTGGCGATATCGACCATTGCCATCGCTGTCATTGGATTGACAATCTGAGCAGCCCCATCCTCGTCCGAAATGTCGGGACGAAGAGGTATGCACATCAGGGCTTGCGTCACAACATACTCGGCCCATGCACCGGAACCAGCAACCACAAAAGCCACGCGTTGACCTTGCAGCGCCTCGGCCCCTGAACCGGTTGCGACGACATCTCCGCACCCCTCAAAACCGGCAGGTGCGCCTTTGACGCGGGGTTGCCCATATTCGCCCTTAACGAAGTGCAGGTCAGACGGGTTCACAGACGCAGCCCGCATTCTGATCAGGACTTGACCGGGGCCAGGTGTCGGCACGGGGATCGTTTCTTCAGCCAACCAGTCTGCTGCGTTTTCGATAGATGGACCCGTCGCATTACCGGAATAGCCGTCATGTGTTTGAATAATGGCGCGCATTGTTGAAGGTAGCGTGGTCATTTTGCGTCCTTATTTACTTGAACCGATCGCGTTCAAGCGAAGCACAAACACTGTGTACCACGCGAAAACTGCTCGGTTTCTGAATACGTTCAGCCAAACAAATGCTAAAAGGAAGGTCAACGTGGATGCGTTGTGACGTGGGGACATGGGAATTCCGCACCGAAGTAGCGGCCGCCACCTTGGTGACGGCCGCCACGTGTTCATTGCTGGGACAACAGCGCCCGAAGTTCCAAAAGCTTTTCGGAAATAGTCTCTGGTGAGGCCTTGATCTCCTCCAGGATTGCCAAAGCCTGGGTTTTAAGACTTTCGGTCAGTTCACTCTCCTGCACCGAGGTCATCAAGGTTTCATAATCGAAGTTCTGAACCGCAAGCGAGCCGTCCTCGATCCACGAATTCAACAGATCCTGTCCTTGATTTGCCAAGGACGCGACTTCGTCAGCGGCTTGATCTGCCAATTCGGTGGCTGCTTGACCAGCTTGCTCACTCGCCTCAGAGGCCTGTTCAACCACCGAGTCGACCGCATCACCTACTGCGTCGCCTGTATCCTGCGCCGCCGATTGAATCTGTTCGGCTGGCGTGGGCTCGGGTTTGGTCAGGTAATAATAGAGACCGGCTCCGAGACCGGCGACGATAACACCTAGGACAATTGTGCGCGACATGCGTGTCTCCTGCTAAAAATGCACAGCTTTGAGGTGTTCCAAGGTTATTGACAAACAAAGGGGAAATCCCTCGGGTTCGCGGCACAATAGGGAAATGGGCTGCACTACGCCTATCCGGGAAAAACGTTTGGCAAGAACACGCCATTGTCGAACGCTGCGTCATAAAACGGTTGGGAAATGAGCTGGGATCAACGACGTTTTGACCCCGCCAAAAGAATTTAGTCCCTGCGGCTTATTTGTTTGGAGGCTTTGCTGTTGGGGGCTTACTCAGGCACGCCGGCACTTTGCAAACTGGCCAACCAAATTCTTCTGTTCTCAGGGTGGTTCTTGGAACCCGCAAATTGCCGTCGCATCGCAGAAATAGAGAGCTTTGGGTTAATCTCCAACGCGTCGTTGACGGCTTTTTGCGCCTCTTCGGTCTTGCCGAGTTCTGCCAGGTTCGCGGCACTGAGAAGGTGGTGAAACAGACGCCATGTTTTGCTGGTCGCAACCGCACCGAGTTGGCGTGAGGCTTCCAACGCTTCTTCGTAACGCCCGAGGTGGAACAGGATATGACCCTTATAGAAAAACATGTTCTGCAACATGGGATCGCGCGGGCTTAACCTGATCGCCATCTCAATCTCGGGCAGGGCCTTTTCCTGCATGCGAAACCAATCGTATGTATGCGCCATCTCTAACCGAATGCGGGCATCGTTGGGGTTCAGAGCGACAGCACGTTCAAGATTCGCAATGGCCGGATCAGCCTCGCCGGTAAAACGGTAGATATAGCCCAGTGCGGCGTGGGCCTGCGCATCCTGATCGTCTAACTCAATTGCGCGTTTTGCCGCTTCGGTCGCGGCAATCAGCGTGTCCTGAGGAGATTCTGACCACTGAAAGAAGAAAATGGTCCCCAAAGCGCGGGCCAAAAGGCTGTATGCCGCCGCAAAGCCCGGATCAGCCGCGATGGCCTCTTGCGCGAACTCCACTGCTTCCCGCTGCGCGTCTTGCGAGAATACGGACTGTTGCGCCCGACCGCGGAGATAAAGATCCCAGGCATCCATATCCTCGGTGGGCTTTTTCTGTGATCTTGCCTGATCTGACTGGATGATCTCGGGCAATAACTGCCCTGCGATTGCCTGACTGATTTCGTCCTGAACGTCAAAGACATCGGTCAATTGCCGATCGAACACCTCAGCCCAGATGGTCTCGGCGCTGTCTACATCGACAAGTTCACCGCTGACGCGAAGCTGGTCATCCGCGCGTCGAACGCTTCCACGTACAACGTAGCCGACGCCAAGATCGCGGGCGATCTCAATCGGGTTGGATTGGTCTTCGGCGTAAGACAACATGGTCGCACTTGAGACGACGAACAGGTCCCGGTTTCGCGAAAGATGCGCAATCAGATCATCCGTAAGGCCATCGACAAAATACTGACCGGTTTTTCCCTCACCAATGTTGTCAAACCGTACGACGGCCAAGGCTGGCTTCCCTGTGTCGGGCAACCTCTGTCGATCCGCGAATATGGAGAACGACATCAGGACTATAGCCAGAACCAGCAAAGCCCCGGCGATAAGAACGCCACGGCTTTGTATTTTCGGGGCGGGTTCCTGCAGTTCTTCGCCCACGGCAACAGGGGCTACGAACTGAAATCCGCGTTTTGGGTAGGTTTTTATATACTCAGCGCTTGCGGCAGAGTCGCCCAACGCTTTGCGCACGGACCGAATACGTGTGTTCAGGGCGGCATCCGTGATAGCAGCCCCATCCCAAATCTCGTCGATAATGTCCTGCTTGCTGACAATCCGCTCGCGGTTTTTGACCAATAGCTCCAGCAGCTGAAGGGCTTGTGGCTCTAAAGCGACCGGTTCACCAAGGCGGCTCAACCCTTGTGTGGGATCAAGCTGGAAATCCAAAAAACGATACATACTGCAATTTACACACCGAAATGCCTCTCGCTCAACGAAGTTTGCGAATTGTCATATGGATGTCAGAAAAAATCAGCTTTCGATCAAGCCTGTCCAATCAAGTGGAAATAGCCTTCTGATGGGGCGCATCCTCCCTTTAACGCCCCCAGCGACACAGGAGACAGGACATGAAACGGTTTTCAACATTTTGCGCGGCAACAGCCCTTATTTTCGCAAGCAGCGGGGCATTTGCAGAAACAGATTTAGAAAAGGCACTAGGCGAGGGCGGCGAACGTCTGAATGCTGATCAGATTGCCGAACTCTTGATTGGCAACACGGTCACCGCAACTGCCGGAGAAAAGACATTTCGCTTCTTTTATGACCCCAATAACGTCATTACCGGAGAGTTGACGAATGGCGGTTGGAGCGGTGCCGGAAGCTTTGCCATTACCGATACCGACCGCGTTTGCGTATCAATGGCGGCGGACAATGGCCGTTACCGTTGCATGACAGTTCTGCGCGTGGGCGATGCCGTACATAAATTCAGCGCTGAGGGAAAAAGAACCTTCGAACTGCACAGCTTTGAGCCGTCTACCGGACTTTGATCCCTCAAAGTGTTTCAGCACGAAACCAAACTGTCATCGACCCATTCAGGCTTGATGGCAGTTTTACGTTTTCTCAGCGCGGCTGCAGCCTTATTCGTCCCGCTCGTTACATACGCATAGGGCGGGCGCCTAAACCTGTTCGCTTCAAAACACCCGAAATTTAACGAAAATGGCCACAACGCACATTTGAAAAGGGATAGTGGCGGAGAGACAGGGATTCGAACCCTGGGTGGGCTTGCACCCACAACGGTTTTCGAGACCGCCCCGTTCGACCACTCCGGCACCTCTCCGCGGGGGTCTGTGAGGGGGGGATTTAGTGAGGAACGCGCAGGGGTGCAAGCATAAAATTCCCCAAATTCACTATGACGGGATTTTCCATTGCCAGACGCCATAAAACACCTAGGCTCTGTTGGCATGAGACACTTCTATCGCACCACCGTTTTACCGCTCTGTCTGCTTTTGCTCACGCTTTTCGCTTTTCCACTGTCCGCTATGGCAGCCGAACGTGACCGGATAGAGGCTTTTTTAACCACGACTGGATTTGATGTCGCCCTTGAAAGCATTGCGCTTGCCTCTGCATCGGCACCGCGAATGCTGGGTATAGACCCTGACGGGTTCGGCTCAGATTGGTCGAGGTTGACCGAAGAAGTGTTTGACACCGAGGACATGCATGAAACGGCGGTCTCAATCCTTGAGCAAACGCTGAGTGACGATGCTTTGAACCACGCGGTGGAATTCTATGCCTCAGACCTCGGCCAAAGACTGGTCGAAGCTGAAAACGCATCACATTTGGTGGAAGATGATGACGCCAAGGATCGCGAAGGCCAAGAGATAGTATCGGGGCTGATTCAGCAGGGCTCTCAACGTGTCGAAGAACTAAAGCGCATGAATAGTGCCATTGACTCCAGCGGCACCGCTTTGCGTGCCTTGCAAGAAATACAAGTTAGGTTCCTGTTGGCGGCCAGCGCCTCGGGTGTCATTGACCTGCAGATGGGAGCAGACGACCTGCGCGCGCTGATGAAACAGAACGAGGCCGGGATGCGACAGGCCTTGCAGCTTTCTGCACTGGCGGGGGCCGCTTACACATACCAGGATTTCTCCGATGACGAGGTCATTGCTTATGCCGACGCTCTGGAACAGCCGCTGATGCAAGAAGTCTATGAACTGTTGAACGCGATCCAATATGAAATCATGGCCATGAAATTCGAGGTTCTGGCCGCGAGAATGGCGGACTTGCATCCGGCGCAGGATATCTGATGCGCGGGCTGATCACCTTTTTGATTTTGACCTTTTGGGCCGCTCAGGGAATTGCGGACGAAAAGGTTGACCGTCTGATGTCGGCCATCAGGCTGGATCAGGTGATCAGCATTCTACGAGACGAAGGTCACGTGCACGCGCATGATCTGAATGAAACTCTTCTGGGGAATGCGGGCGGCGCTTATTTCAACGATCAGCTGGATAGCATTTACAACAAAGACTGGATGCACGACCAAATATCCAGCGTCTTCGCAGACAGCTTGACCGAGTCCGAATTGGACCGCGCAATCGTGTTCTTTGAAAGCGATCTGGGGCAGGCTGTGATCTCGCTCGAAAACTCGGCCCGGTCGGCGATACAGGATGACGCCATCCTGGAAATGGCAAAGGACAGCTACTTTAACAGCGATGAGGACAACGCGCTTTTTCAGCTTGTTGACGAATACATCGAGGTGAATGATCTGGTCGATCAAAACGTTCAAAGCGCGATCAGTGCAGATTTCAACTTTTTCCGGGGTCTGAACGAAGATGTCGGCGGAGATGACGCGGAGCTGTTGGCCCAGTTGCTCGCTGAAAAAGACAACATCGCCAGAGAAACCGAAACCTGGCTTTTTTCGTTTCTGTTGATGGCATACCAGCCATTGGATGAAAGCGAGATGCGCGAGAACATAGCCTTTTCGCGAACGCAGACGGGGCGCGCCGTAAACAAGGCGTTTTTTGACAGTTTCGACCGGATGTATGATCAGATATATTACCGACTTGGACTGGCCGTTTCGCAGGCCCTAAGGGGTTCAGATCTTTAACCCCGCTTTTGATGTTGACTTTCCATCCCATTCCGTGAATAAGCGCGCATCCCGGCCGGTTCTTCCGCGCCGGGTCTCGTTATTATTGACCCATAGGGCATCGCCCACGGGTCGTCACACAGCCCGAAAAGGGCGCGCTGTTCGAGGTGGCGAAAGCCAGCAACACCCAAACGGGGACCACAGAACGCGGTTTGGAAAAGGAAAGACGCATGTTTGCGGTCCTCAAGACTGGCGGCAAGCAGTACAAGGTTCAGGCGGGTGATATCCTCCGCGTTGAAAAGCTGGCTGCCGACGCAGGTGAAAAAGTTCAATTCAACGATGTTCTGATGCTGGGCGGCGACGCTCCGGTTGTTGGTGCACCTTTCGTTGAAGGCGCAGGCGTACAGGCCGAAGTGATCGAACAGATCAAAGGTGACAAGGTCATCAAATTCGTCAAGCGCCGTCGTAAGCACAGCTCGAAGCGTACCGTTGGCCACCGTCAGAAACTGACCCTGGTCAAAATCACCGACATCCTGTCGTCGGGCGCTGACAAGTCGGGCATCAAAGCTGCAACCGGTTCGGCACCGGCTGGCGAAGCGGCACCTGCTGCAAAGCCTGCCAAGAAAGCTGAAGCCAAAGCAGAGGCACCCGCCGCTGCGGCTGCTGCCGACGATCTGACCAAGCTGAACGGTGTCGGCCCTGCCGCTGCCAAAAAGCTGAACGACGCTGGTATCGAGAGCTTTGCCGCTCTGGCCGCCTTGTCGGACGAGCAGATTGCTGCTATCGACACCATCAAAGTGAAACCCGAATGGGTTGAGCAAGCCAAAGAGCTGGCTCAAGGCTAAGGAGAGAGAGAATGGCACATAAAAAAGCTGGCGGTTCCTCCCGTAACGGTCGCGACTCAGCTGGTCGCCGCCTTGGCGTAAAACTGTATGGTGGTCAGGCGGCCATCGCAGGCAACATCATCGTGCGTCAGCGCGGCACCAAGTTCTGGCCGGGCGAAGGCGTGGGCATGGGCAAAGATCACACCATCTTTGCAACTGTTGATGGCGCCGTGAAGTTCCACAAGGGACTCAAAAACCGCACCTTTATTTCGGTCCTGCCAGTGGCGGAGGCCGCAGAGTAAGCCGAAACCCTAAAGGTTTAGAAATAAATGGGGGACCGGCAGAAAATGCCGGTCCCCTTTCTCGTTTTTAACACAGTTTTGAAATATGAGCCCGATGACAAACGCAGCAAGCACCATACCGCCCCTGTTTCAGGGACGTATTGCCCATGCGGTTGAAGATCGTCTGGGCCGCAAATATCTGATGTGGACGTTAATTGGTTTTGCTGTTGCGTCTGCAATTTACGTGTTGTTCGGAGGAGGAACGCACTCATGAAACTTGAGGCAATCATAAATCAGCCGGTCATAGAAACCGAGCGGTTCGACCTGCGCCCATTGCGTCGGTCGGATATGGGTCTCATTGAGCATTACGCAGGCGACGAACGGGTCGCGCGTATGACCACGACAATTCCGCATCCATTACCTCCGGGTTCGACCGAAGCCTTTGTGACACGCGCTATGTCCGAAGAGCGGGATGAAGATGTCTGGGCCATGGACGCAACCAAAGATGGCGGGCCCGAACTTATCGGCCTGATCTCGTTAACGCGTCTGGACCGCAACCAGTCCGAGGTCGGCTATTGGGTTGCACCGATCTACTGGAATACCGGCATTGCCTCGCTGGCCGTCGAAGCTCTGGTTAACGCCAACCCTCTTGAGAACGCAAATATGTTCGCCAGCGTGTTTCAGGATAACCCGGCTTCGGCGCGGGTACTGACACATTGCGGGTTCGAATATTTGGGCGATGCAGAAAGCTATTCGGTGGCGCGCGACGCGAACGTGCCCACCTGGACATACACTAAGAAACTGTGACTTGTGGCCGATGGGGCCTTTGCAGTAGGGGACAGTCATGAAATTTCTCGATCTTGCAAAGGTCTACATCCGGTCCGGGGCCGGTGGGGGCGGCTGCGTCAGCTTTCGGCGCGAAAAATACATCGAATATGGCGGCCCTGATGGCGGCGATGGCGGCAAGGGCGGCTCCGTCTGGGTTGAGGTCGTGGACAGCCTGAACACGCTGATCGACTTCCGCTATCAGCAGCATTTCTTTGCCAAGAACGGCCAGCCCGGCCGCGGCCAACAACGGACCGGCAAGGATGGCGATGACATCGTGCTGCGCGTACCTGTCGGGACCGAGATTCTGGACGAGGACGAAGAGACCGTCATCTGTGACCTGACCGAGGTGGGTCAGCGTGTGCTGTTGGCCAAGGGTGGCAACGGCGGCTTTGGCAACCTGCATTTCAAATCGGCCACCAACCAGGCTCCGCGCCGCGCCAATCCGGGGCAGGCGGGGATCGACCGCACCATCTGGCTGCGGCTCAAGCTGATTGCTGATGTGGGTCTGCTGGGAATGCCCAACGCAGGTAAGTCGACGTTTCTGGCAGCGACCTCGAACGCGCGGCCCAAGATTGCCGATTACCCGTTCACGACCCTGCACCCCAATCTGGGCGTCGTGGGCGTGGACAACGTGGAATTCGTTGTCGCTGATATCCCCGGCCTGATCGAAGGTGCCCATGAGGGGCGCGGGATTGGAGACCGTTTCCTCGGCCATGTCGAACGGTGTGCCGTGTTGCTGCATCTGGTTGATGGTACATCGGAAACTGTCGCCGAAGACTACCGCACCATCATTCACGAACTTGAAGCCTATGGCGGTGAGCTGGCCGAGAAACCCCGCATCACCGTGCTTAACAAGATCGACGCTCTAGATGATGAAGAACGCGATGAGGCTTTGGCCGAATTGCAGAATGCGGTCGGCGGTCCTGTCATGACAATGTCCGGAGTGGCTCATCTGGGTGTGACAGAAGTTCTTCGCGCCTTGCGCGGCCAAATAGATGACAATCGGGTGCGTCAAAAGCCCGTTGAGGAGGCGCAGCCTTGGCAACCCTGAAGGCCGCAAAACGTCTTGTTGTCAAAATCGGGTCGGCGCTGCTTGTCGATCGGACAACAGGTCTTTTGCGGTCGCAATGGCTGCACTCCCTCGCGCAGGACGTGGCGTGGCTCAAAGGGCAGGGCACAGATGTGATCCTCGTGTCCTCAGGCTCGATCGCGTTGGGTCGGGGTGTTCTGGGTCTCGCGGTGCAGGACTTGCCGTTGGAACAATCTCAGGCTGCAGCAGCGGTTGGGCAGATCCGCCTTGCCCGCGCCTATGAAGAAGCTTTGACACCCTACGACATCACGACAGCGCAGGTTCTTGTAACGCTGGAAGACAGTGAAGATCGCCGTCGTTACCTGAATTCGCGCGCGACGCTTGAAACCCTGTTGGGCTTGGGTGTTGTCCCCATTGTCAACGAAAACGACACGGTCGCCACAGACGAAATCAGATATGGCGACAATGACCGACTGGCGGCTCAGATCGCAGTCACTGTCGGTGGGGATCAGTTGATCCTTCTTTCTGACGTTGACGGGTTTTATTCAGGCAACCCGTCTGAGGATGCCACGGCCACGCGGTTCGACGTGATCGAGAATATTACCCCGGAAATTGAAGAGATGGCGGGTGATGCCGGGTCCGGTTTGTCTAAAGGGGGCATGAAGACCAAATTGTTGGCGGCTAAAATGGCAACTGCTGCAGGCTGCACAATGGCCATTACCGAAGGATCACCGCTGAACCCTTTGAAAACGCTTGAGAACGGTGCAAATTGCACGTGGTTCACGGCGACGGTCGATCCTCACGCGGCCCGCAAGCGTTGGATTTCGGCGATGAAACCACGCGGGGAAATCGTAGTGGACTCTGGCGCGGCGCGCGCGCTTGAAAATGGCAAAAGCCTTCTGCCTGCGGGTATAGTCGAAGTGACTGGTGATTTTGGCCGCGGTGATCCGGTTGCTATTATGGATCCCCAATCCCGGCGGCTTGCGCAGGGGCTCAGCCGCTACACCGCGCAAGAGGCCGACGCGATCAAAGGGCGCAAGTCCTCTGAGATTGAACTGACACTTGGCTATCCCGGTCGGGCCGTTCTGATCCATCGGGACGATTTGGCGCTGTAACTCATAGTTTCACTGAAAGGCACCCAAGATGAAGGACTTCGACAGCATTCCCGCGCTGATGGCTGACCTCGGAACAAAGGCCAAGGCTGCGGCTGCCGAATTGGCCTTTGCCTCGGCCGAGCGCAAGCACGCTGCTTTGATCGCGGCGGCCGATGCGGTTTGGTTGAACCGGGCACAGATCGTCGACGCCAACAAAAAAGACCTTGAGTTTGGCCGTGAAAAAGGTCTGAGCCCAGCTATGATGGACCGTTTGATGCTGGATGAGGCGCGCATTCAAGGCATGGTCGACGGCTTACGTACTGTGGCCGAGCAGACCGATCCGGTGGGTGAGGTCATGACCGAGTGGGATATGCCCTCGGGCCTTCACATCCAAAGGGTTCGCACGCCTTTGGGTGTGATTGGCGTTATCTACGAAAGCCGACCCAACGTGACGGCGGATGCAGGTGCGCTTTGTCTGAAGTCTGGTAATGCTGTGATCCTACGTGGCGGTTCTGAAAGCTTCCATTCGTCAGGGGCAATACACGCCTGTTTGGTCGAGGGGCTGAAAGCCGCGAACCTGCCTGAGGACGCAATTCAGCTTGTCCCGACCCGGGATCGCGCCGCCGTGCAGGAATTGTTGACGATGACGGATTACGTCGATGTCATCGTTCCGCGTGGCGGAAAAGGTCTGGTTGGCTTGGTGCAGCGCGAAGCGCGGGTGCCGGTCTTCGCGCATCTTGAAGGGATCGTCCATATCTACATCGACAAGGCTGCAGACCCGCAAAAAACTCTGGACGTTGTGCTGAATGCCAAAACCCGCCGCACAGGTATCTGCGGCGCCGCTGAATGCCTGCTAATCCACCAAGACATCGCTGAAACTTTGGGCCAGGACGTGATCGCCGCTTTGCTGGCTGCTGGTGTAGAAGTGCATGCCGAAGGCGTGTTGGCCGCGAATGGCACAGTCGCGGCATCAGTGGAGGATTGGGGGAAAGAGTTCCTCGACAGCATTATTGCTGCGAAACCGGTTGCTGACATCGATGAGGCCATTGCCCATATCCGCCAGTTTGGTTCCAATCATACGGACTGCATCATGACCGAGGATTCCTCGGCCGCCGCTCGTTTCTTTGAGCGTCTCGACAGCGCAATCCTGATGCACAATGCCTCGACCCAGTTCGCCGATGGCGGAGAATTTGGCATGGGCGCCGAAATCGGCATAGCAACGGGCAAAATGCATGCCCGCGGTCCAGTCGGCGCTGCGCAATTGACGAGCTTTCAGTATCTCGTACGCGGAAGCGGCACGGTCCGGTCTTAAAAGCGGATCGCAACACGTGTCGCCGTCGTCTCAACGGTGACACGTCGCCCCATTGCGGCTGCTGTATCTGGCAACAAAGCAAACTGGACCTGCGCCGGCGTGACTTTGCCAGGAAAATTACCCTTGGGCATATTGTTCCAAAGGGTGCTGTCGATATTCAGTTTATCGGCGACCCCAGCGACGACCCACGCATTGCCTTCACAGCGAACAGTCACCTCGCCACCGAAAGGCATCGCGCTTTCGCAGCACATAAGCGCCAAAAACGCGAGCTTGACCTGGTTGCGCGGCACAGGTTCGGTCACGTGCCAATTGACCCGCACTCGGCCAGCACGTTCGACATCGCGCAGCAGTTCGTTAACCTCGGCGCGTCCCAGGGGTTGGTCGCTGGCCGATCCAAATGCCACCCGAAAGAACCGGATGCGCGCGCCTGCGCTTCCAACACTGCCTGCGATCAATTCCATCTCAGGGCCTTGGACAGCGCCGACCATTTCAAGCAACTCAAGACCATTGGTGATTGCCCCGATCGGGCTGATCAGGTCGTGACAGATCCGCGAACCAATCAGTTCGGCCAGGTTGACGTCTGACGCACTCATGCGTACCTCCTGCTGTATCTGCCGCCGGACCCGGAGCCCAGTCATGTCAGACCTAAATGCCATTCTCGCACCGGGGATGTTTGTCCGCCACCCCGATTTTCCCGATTGGGGCATTGGACAGGTTCAATCCAATATCGGAGGCAAGATCACCGTAAACTTCCGCGAGCAGGGGAAGGTGGTGATTGACGGAACGCGCATCGCCCTTATGCCGGTCTTTGATCCATGAAACTGGTTTAGGAAAGGTTAACGCATAAAGGGTTTGCCTCGTGTTGCCATTCCCCCAAAACCTGCGGTATCAGCGCTGAAACCAAACGGAAGCACTGATGCCGGAAACAGGCCCATCCTTCACTGTCAAACTTGCTGAAAACGAGGGCGAACTGCGCGCGGCACAACGCTTGCGTTACGACGTTTTCGTCCGCGAACTCGGCGGCGGTGGTGAGATGGTCGACCACGACAATAAACTCGAGCAGGACCGTTTTGATCCCTATTTCGATCACATGCTGGCAATTGACGACCAGTCAGGCGAAACTGTAGGCGTTTACAGACTGTTACCGGGCGAACGTGCTGCAGAATTGGGCCAGTTCTACTCTGAGGATGAATACGATCTGACCGTTCTCAAGAACAGCGGTCGCAAGCTTCTGGAGTTGGGGCGGTCGTGCCTGCACAGGGATTACAGGGGTGGAACAGCCATGTACCACCTTTGGAACGGCTTGGCCGACTATGTAAACAAAAGAGAGATCGAAGTTCTTTTTGGCGTCGCCAGCTTCCACGGAACCGATGTCTCTGCCCTTGAGCAACCTTTGTCTATGTTGCATCACAACCATCTGGCGCCCGTCGATTTAAGGGTCCGGGCACAGCCCGAGGTATTCCAGTCAATGGATCTGGTCGCACCTGACGCGTTGGATCGCCGCGCAGCTATGGTGCAAGTTCCGGCACTGATCAAAGCGTATCTGCGTCTGGGCGGATTCGTGGGCGAGGGGGCATTCATCGACCATGCCTTCAACACCACTGATGTATGTCTGATACTCGACACTGCCCGGATGAATGATCGTCAGCGGCGTATCTATGGCGGAGCCTAAATTCGTGAGTGATGCGTCCTGGCAAAGCGAAGAAGCGCCTGACCCATTTGAGTTGGGCGTTTTAGGATGGGGGCTGGTGCTATTACGAGGACTACCGCTCGCCGTGCTGGTTTTTGGCGGCCTCGTCATTTTGTTGATTGTTCGTTTGATCGAACGTCCGTTTTTTGGAGTACACCGCCCAATCACGCCGTTCATAACGCAATTCGTTTGTCGCAACGCATTCCGAATCCTTGGTATGGGCTTTAGCGCGTCGGGTGCTCTGATGACGCAACGCGGGGCGGTTGTCGCCAATCATTCCTCGTGGCTGGATATCTTTGCCCTGAATGCCCGTAAAAGGGTCTATTTCGTGTCCAAGGCCGAGGTTGCCAAGTGGCCGGGAATAGGCTGGTTAGCGCGCGCAACTGGAACCGTTTTTATCGAGAGAAACCGCAAAAAGGCGCGCGAGCAAACGCTGCTGTTTCAGGAACGTCTGACTGCCGGGCACAAACTGTTGTTCTTCCCCGAGGGCACCTCGACCGATGGGTTGCGCGTTTTACCTTTCAAAACAACACTTTTCGCTGCTTTCTTCACAGATGAGCTGCGCGACTTCATGTATGTGCAACCCGTGACCGTCATCTATCATGCCCCAAACGGGCAGCCGAACCGCTATTATGGTTGGTGGGGCGACATGGATTTTGGCCCGCATCTGTTAAAGACATTGGGCGCCCGCAGACAGGGCTCGGTCGAACTGATCTATCATACACCCGCCAAAGTCAGCGATTTCGAAAACCGCAAGGCGCTGGCTGCCCATTGCGAAGCGGCAGTGCGGCACGCCCACGCGTTTGCGAGACTTGAAAAATAAGGGCAATTGGCCCTTGCGCTGCATTAAAACCTGCCGTATACGCGCGCCATTCAAACCCGCAGGCGGGGTTTGGGCTTTTTGAGGGAGACATCCTCATCAAGACCGCCGGTTGGAGCATCCGCTTCTTTCACCCCCGCCAAGGCGTAAACCGGAAAAGGAAATAGCATGGCTCTTCCCGAGTTCACCATGCGTCAGCTGTTGGAAGCTGGCGTTCACTTTGGTCACCAGACACAGCGTTGGAATCCCCGCATGGGCCCGTTCATCTACGGCTCGCGCAATGGCATCCACATCATGGACCTGACCCAGACCGTTCCTATGCTGGATCAGGCTCTGCAGGCCGTTCGTGACACCGTTGCAAAAGGTGGCCGCGTTCTGTTCGTTGGTACCAAGCGTCAGGCTGCCGGCCCGATCGCAGAAGCCGCTGAAAAGTCGGCTCAGTACTACATGAACCACCGCTGGCTGGGCGGCACGCTGACCAACTGGAAAACCGTTTCCCAGTCGATCAACCGTCTGAACCAGATCGACGAAGCAATGGAATCGGGTGCCGAAGGCCTGACCAAGAAAGAGCGTCTGGGCATGGAGCGTGACCAGCAGAAGCTGCAGGCGTCGCTGGGCGGTATCCGCGAGATGGGCGGCGTTCCTGACCTGCTGTTCGTCATCGACGTCAAGAAAGAAGCACTGGCCATCGCCGAAGCCAACAAGCTGGGTATCCCGGTTGTGGCTGTTGTCGACACCAACTGCTCGCCCGATGGTGTGGATTACATTATCCCCGGCAACGACGACGCAGCGCGCGCCATTGGCCTGTACTGTGACCTGGCCGCTCGTGCCGCTCTGGACGGTATGACCGCTCAGATGGGTGCTGCAGGCGTTGACCTGGGTGCATTCGAAGAAGCACCAGTTGAAGAGGTTGTCGCCGAGGAAGCCGCTGACGCAGAAGCTGCACCTGAAGCTCCTGCCGAAGCGTAAGCTGCCCGTCACGTAAATGACATATGAGGCAGGGTATGACCTGCCCCAATTCCGTTTGAATTGAGGAGAGCCAAAGATGGCAATCACAGCAGCAATGGTGAAAGAACTGCGCGACTCGACCGGCGCAGGCATGATGGACGCGAAAAAAGCGCTGACCGAAACCGGCGGCAACATGGACGAAGCCGTCGATTGGCTGCGGACCAAAGGTCTGGCCAAAGCGGCCAAGAAATCGGGCCGTACCGCAGCAGAAGGTCTGGTTGCTGTTCACGTCAATGGCGGCAACGGTGTTGCTGTCGAGGTGAACTCGGAAACCGACTTCGTTGCGAAAAACGCTGAGTTCCAGGAAATGGTCGGCAAGATCGCCTATGCAGCCGAAGGCGTCGACAATGTCGAGGCTCTGCTGGCAGCCGATCTGGGCGGCAAATCCGTTGCCGACACTCTGACCGACAAGATCGCCACCATTGGTGAGAACATGTCGGTGCGTCGTATGGCGAAACTGTCGGGCGACACTGTTGTGTCCTACGTCCACAACGCAGCCACCAACGGTATGGGTAAAATCGGCGTTCTGGTTGCACTGACCGGTGGCGACGAAGCGATCGGCAAGCAGGTTGCGATGCACATCGCAGCTGTGAACCCCGCCGCTCTGTCCGAGGCCGACATGGACCCGGCTGTTGTCGAGAAGGAAAAGCAGGTTCAGATGGACATCGCTCGCGAATCCGGCAAACCGGAGCAGGTGATCGAAAAAATGATCGAAGGCCGCATGAAGAAGTTCGTGGCAGAGTCGACCCTCCTGAACCAGCAGTTCGTGGTGAACCCTGACCTGACCGTTGAAGCAGCGGCCAAGGAAGCGGGCGCAACCATCACCGGCTTTATCCGTTTGGAAGTTGGCGAAGGCATCGTGGTCGAAAAAGAAGACTTCGCAGCCGAAGTTGCCAAGGCCGCTCAGGGCTAAGAAAAATCTCCGGGCTTCGTCAGAGGTCCGGAACAAGACGTTAGAAACCGGTCATGCATAGCGTGGCCGGTTTTTTGTTTCCAAGAAACCAGGCAACAAAAAAGGCGCCGAAGCGCCGCAACTGTAAGGATAGGATGAGGGGCCCCGCATGATGGGGATGGTCGAGGCCCCCCAAATTTCCGGCATTGGTACGCGGATAAATAAACGCCCCTTTGCCAGAGCGGTCGGAGAGCCCTGAAATTACAAAGATCCGACCAAATGTTCCCAGGCTAAAGCCACCACTCACGGAACAGTATCAGTTTGCAATTTTGGCCCCGGATTCGGAAAGTCATGATTTCCTTACCCTACGTAAATTGACGCCCAAAAGCGTCAAATCCGAAGCCTTATGCCTCCATAATGAACATCTGGTTCTGTAGTGATGCTTTTAGCACCGCTTGTGCGGTGGTCTCAACCGCCAGCGACTCACGCGCAAGGCGCAGATGCTTTTCCACGGTGGCCGAAGTGAGGCCCATCAACAACGCGATATCTTGCGTGGTTTTGCCGTCGCCCACCCATTCCAAAGCTTCTCGCTGCCGCTTGGTCAACGCGCGGTTTGGGGCATTGTAGGGCAGGGTGAGAATCTTGAGATGTGCGACATTGTTCATCAGCAAAATGTCTTCACCATGCTCGGCCCATATCGCGTCGACCTCTTGCTGTGAACGACCGCCAGACGCCGACAGCGAAATAGCCCCCTTGGAACGAACGGACACTGAGTTGAAGCTGACGGTATAGCCCGCGACAACACCCTGAGATCGGTTAAAGTCGATAACCTGCTGCTCTTTCGGGGACAGCGTACCTTCCAGCATCATGTCCTGCGTCATTTGCCAGCTGGCTGCGCCCTCATGCTCGAGCGCCCATTTCAGCATCGGCGCATGGAAATAGAGGCCCCGACGCAAGAAACCATCCAAGTAGTCTTTGCCGTGGTTGGTGAGAATTGTAAAATCCTCAGGATCCCCCAGGGACGTTTCCGTCTTGTACCGGGTATAACCGTACAGCAGCCGGTCAAACCCAAATTCGGCCATTTGCCGACAATGGGCATCCCAAAGCTCTTCCAGCGTTTTCGTGTAGCTGAGAAAATACAGGTACTCACCCAGCTTCATACACGACCTCCACCTTCGAGGTGTGCCAACAGCGCATCTAATGCCAGGACATAGCCTTGGGGGCCGAACCCACAGATCTGACCCAGTGCAACTTTCGAAATAAATGACTGATGCCGGAATGGTTCGCGGGCGTGGATGTTGGACAGATGAACTTCGACAACAGGAAGCTCGACCGACGCAATGGCATCCATCAGCGCTATGGACGTATGGGTATAGGCGCCAGCATTCAGAACAATACCATCCTGCGTGCCCTTGGCCGCATGAATTGCGTCAATAAGCACGCCTTCGTGGTTGGACTGTAGGTGCGCAACCTCGATTCCGATGGATTTTCCGTGGTTAAGGCACAAATCCTCAACCATCTTCAGTGTTGTATGACCGTAAACCTCTGGTTGCCGTGTTCCCAGCAGATTAAGGTTAGGCCCGTTCAAAATCAGAGCTTTGTGCATGGTCTCACTGTTCCCATTTACTGGGTTCATAAACGCGAACGGGTGGGTGTGTCCACCGCCTGTGCACTTATCGCGATAGTAGGATGCGTCGAAACAACAACTATTGCTGTGGTTTGAAGAGGCAACAAACCAAAGTCAGGGCATTGTAATTACAATCTTACCGAGAGCGGACCGATCGGATATTTGCACCAACGCATCCTGGGCCTGTTCCAGCGGGAACATTGCACTGATACGCGGTCTTATTTTGCCTGCGTTATACAGTCCAAAAAGCTCCCCAACATTTTTGGAATGACCGACTGGATCGCGAAAAACAGACGCGCCCCAGAACACGCCAACAATCTGACATCCCTTTAGCAGGGGCAGGTTAAGGGGTATCTTCGGAATGCCTGCAGGGAAACCGACGACCAGATATCGACCGTTCCATGCCATGCTTCGCAAGGCGGGTTCTGCATAATCGCCACCGACGGCATCATAGACAACGTCTACACCGTTTGGCCCCGCCAACCTCTTGATTTCGGCGGAGAACGCTTTTTGCGCATCCCGATCCATTTGCCTTGAATAGACGATGGTTTCATCCGCACCGATCTGTTTGCAAAACTCTGCTTTCTCGTCGGAAGAAACCGCAGCGATCACCCTTGCACCGGTTGCCTTGGCAAGTTCAATGGCAGCCGTTCCAACCCCACCTGCGGCACCAAGTATCAGCACGGTTTCACCAGCAGTTAGGCCCGCCCGATCCTTCAGCGCATGATAGGAGGTTCCGTAGGTAAAGATAAAACACGCAGCCTCTTGAAAAGGCATGGATTCCGGGAATTTAATCGCCGTTGACGCTTTGATCGTCAAATGAGTTGCAAACCCACCGTGGCCCGTCAGGGCAAGGACGCGGTCGCCTTTACTAAACCCGTTGACGCCTTCGCCGACGGCCAAAACCTCACCCGCGACTTCCCCACCGGGAGCGTAAGGTCGGGGCGGTTTTATCTGGTAAAGGTCCTGAATCATCAAGGTATCGGGAAAGTTCACTCCCGCGGCCTTAATGCCGATCAACAGCTCGCCTTTTCCGGGTACCGGGTCGGGCAGGGTGGTGAGCTCTAGTGTTTCGGGCCCACCCGGGGCGACGCTGAGTAAAGCTTGCATGTTGACCCTATTGTCCTTGTTATTCAGTTACCACGAACTTTGGTGCAGACGCCGGTGTTGTCAAGAAACCGTCAAGGTGCAAACGTCGCTAACATCGCAGCCAACCAAGTTGCCCTAGACGAACGAAGGAGCAGGACATGACCCCCGAAAAACTATTCTCACTGCAGGGTAAAACCGCCTTTGTGACCGGCGGCGCCACAGGGATCGGTCGTATGGCCGCCGAAGCCTTGGTCAGGGCGGGTGCACGCGTGCTGATTGCTTCCCGTAAAGGAGATGCTTGCGAGGCTGTTGCGGCAGAGCTGAACGAACTTGATGCTTCGGGCACTGCCGAAGGCTTTGGTGGTGACGTCAGCACCAAGGAAGGCATCGAGGAGATGGTTTCCGAGGTTAAGAAACGAACGGATAAACTTGATATACTTATGAATAACGCAGGTGTATCGTGGGGGGCGCCAATGGGTCAGTTTCCTTATGAGGCGTGGGACAAGGTCATGTCCGTAAACGTCGCTGGTATCTTTGACCTGACCCAAAAGCTTTTGCCGATGCTCATGCAGTCCGCAACGCCAGACGATCCAGCCCGCGTCGTGAATGTCGGCTCTGTCATGGGCGAAGTGCCCATGGGAGACGGGGCATATAGTTATTCGGCGTCCAAGGCCGCCGTTCTGCACCTGACAAAGATTCTCGCCAAAGAGATGTCCCCGTACCATATAACCGTGAACGCATTGGCACCCGGGCCCTTTGTCTCGCGCATGACGGCTTTTGCGACCGCTGATGAGGATACACGTGCGCGCGTCGGCAAATCTGTTCCTTTAGGGCGCGTAGGGTCCGAGGACGACATCGCGGGTTGTATGCTGTTTTTGTGCGGGCGCGGCGGCAGCTATGTGACCGGTGCCGTGATCCCCGTCTCAGGCGGTATCAATGTTGTGACGGCTGGCAATATCTTTGCCGAAGCGCTGTAGCATGGCACCGCGGAAGGAGCGGATATGACACAGAACACCACGTTGGACCTCACGGCTGTCGACCAATACCTAAAACAGCACCTGGCGGGCTATCAGGGTCCGTTAGAGGCGACCAAGTTCGCTGTCGGCCAATCCAACCCGACATTTGAACTGCGAACGCCGTCAGCTACTTACGTTTTACGCCGCAAACCACCGGGAATGCTGCTGAAATCCGCCCATGCAGTCGAACGTGAATTCCGTGTTCAGCAAGCGCTTGCCGCGACAGACGTGCCTGTCCCCAAAATGTACCTGCTCTGCGAGGATGAGAGCGTTATCGGCTCGTCTTTCTACGTCATGGAACACCTTCAGGGGCGCGGTTTTCTTGAACCAACGATGGATGGCGAAGACAATGAAACCCGGCAAGGCGTCTTTGACGAAATGAACAGGGTTCTGGCGGCGTTGCACGGAGTAGAAATCGAGGAAGTCGGTCTGTCGGATTACGGTCCGCCCGGAAACTACTTTGAGCGTCAGATCTCTCGTTGGACAAAGCAATACCGAGCCAGCGAAACAGAAACGATCGCTGAAATGGACGAGCTCATCACGCGCCTAGACAGTGCGATGCCTGAAGACGACGGACAGCGTACGCTGGTGCACGGTGACTACAGGATCGATAATATGCTTTTCGAAGTCAGTGGATCCCGGTGCGTCGGTCTTTTGGATTGGGAGCTTTCGACAATCGGCCATCCTTTTGCCGACTTGGCCGCTGTCATCATGCAATGGCAAATGCCACCGGGTAAAGAAGGGCGCGGATTGGCTGGAATTGACCGAGGAAAACTCGGCATACCGTCCGATCACAAATTCATAGAAAGCTATTGCCGCCGTCGTGGGATATCCTCGATCGACAATTTCGGCTTTTATTTAGGGTTCAACTTTTTCCGCATGGCAGGGATTCTGCAAGGCGTGTACAAGCGGGCGCTTGATGGGAATGCATCAGACCCAATACGTGCCCAAAAACTGGGGGCTTACGTACCGATGTTTGCCCAGCACGGGCTCGCGGCCGTCAACCAAGGGAAAGGTGCTGATTAAGCTCAACTTCCAGATTGGGTAAACTGTTTTTGCCAAAGAACATCTCATTTTCTAAGAACATGGCGGGTACACCAAATACGCCCTTTTTCACGGCCGCCTTGGACTGATCCTTGAGACGTTGCTTAATATCAGGACGGGTCATCGCTTCCCGCAATTTTCGAACGGGCAGGTCGTTCTCGCGCAAAATATCCGTCAAAATGGTCAAGTCATCTGCCTTTTGGCCGTGCACCCAAATCGCATCAAATATCGCACTTATATAACTGCTTTCCCATGATTTTCCCTGCGCATACATAGCCCCACGCATGGCGAATTTTGTATTGAGCGGGAAATGCGGACTCATGTGGAAACTAATCCCGCGCCGCCGTGCAAAACGATGCAGATCGTGTGTTAGGTAAGCCGTCTTTTGGCGATTTTCAGAAAACGCGTGAAACGGGCTTTGGTTATTCGTCGCCTTGAACACGATGGACAGTAGAACAGGCACCATGTTCACACCAACCCTGTGCCGTGCCGCGATATCCGGCAGAATCTTATGGGCCAGATAAGCGTTTGGACTGCAGAAATCATACATAAAATCGATAGCTTGGGTCATTTTCCTCTCCCGTACCGAAGAATTACAGCGAAACCCACAACAACTCGAATCTGTAACAACCTGAGTGTACCACTTGCCTGACAAACCCAGAGGAAAATAAGAAAAGCTGGTTTTTCCTGTTAATTGACCCTTCTTTTGAGCAAGGTAACGCTTGCGCCGGTCAGGAGTTTTGAGAACCGATGAACCAACAGATTTCATTTGATGCACAACGACTGACCCGCATCCGGGACTGGATGCAAAGATATGTCGACGACCGAAAATACGCCGGCTGTTCCTTTCTGCTGCACCGAGGCGGTGATGAGGTTTTTTTCCACTCGACCGGTCAACGCAGCGTCGAGCGTGGCTTGCCTTTTGAACGGGATACGGTTGCAAGAATCTATTCCATGACAAAACCGATAACTTCGGTTGCACTTATGATGTTGGTTGAACGTGGCTTGTTTCACTTAGACGCGCAACTGTCGGATTTTATTCCCGAGTTTCGCGATATTCACACGCTGATCCCCCAAGCAGGAAGGCTGGATCAGACAGAGCCCGCGTCGCCGATAACCCTGCACCATCTTCTGACGCACACCAGCGGCCTCAGCTATCCCTTTAACCCAGGCATTGTGCCCAAGGCTATGGATGAGCTCGACCTTATCTTTTCACCGGCTCAGGGTCCACTGAAGGACCGTGTGGCCGAACTGGCTAAACTACCGTTGGCATTTCAACCCGGGACACGGTGGGAATATTCCGTTGCGATTGACGTGCTGGGCCGGGTGATCGAAATCGTCTCTGGGCAGCCCCTGGACCAATTCCTTGCGGAAAATGTCCTCGCACCCTTGGGAATGACCGACACAGGTTTTTCAGTGCCAAACGGGGCAGGGGATCGCTTCGCCTCTCTTTACACTCCGTTGGCCGGTGACGCGATGGCTTTGAACTCTGCCGAGAGCGGAGGCGACTCTCTACGTTTGGTCGACGAAGCCGGAAACTCGCCATTTGAACGAGCCACCTTGTTCTCAGGTGGAGGAGGGCTGGTTGGTACAATAGACGATTATGCCAAGTTCGCTGACATGCTCAGAAACCGCGGTTCCTTTGAACAAGGCCGTATTCTAGGGCCTAAAACGGTAGATTACATGCTTTCCAACCACTTGCCGGGCGACATTGCATCAATGGGTCCTCAGAGTTTCGCTGAACAACCGATGGAAGGCATGGGTTTCGGACTAGGGGGCGCTGTCATTATCAACCCGGCCAGAACAAAAACTCCGGGTTCCGTGGGCGACTTCAGCTGGGGTGGCATGGCATCCACTTTCTTTTGGGTCGATCGCCAAAACGACACAACGGCTGTGTTCTTCACTCAGTTGTCGCCATCCAGTTCATACCCGTCACGGGCCGAACTCAAAGCGCTTGTCCTTGGGGCAATGATTGCTTGAGCATTCCTAGCTTGATACTCCGACTAACAAAGTGAATTGGAGGGTCAAGATGACCGAAGCAGAACGAATTCTTCTTGATCTGTTGAATGTTGAGCGGCTTGAAGTTGATTTGTACCGCGGCGTCGGCTCTGGCGGAGAAACACCAACTCGAATTTTTGGCGGGCAGGTTGTTGCCCAAGCACTGGCCGCCGCCTACAGAACAGTCGAAGATCGGCTGTGTCACTCTTTACACGCCTATTTCATCCGTCCAGGCGATCCCTCTATTCCCGTTGTTTATCAAGTTGATAGAGCCCGAGACGGAGGTTCCTTCACAACCAGGCGCGTTGTGGCCATTCAGCACGGAAAACAAATACTTAACCTTTCCGCGTCATTCCACATCCGCGACGAAGGTTGGGAACATCAACATCCCATGCCCGCTATGGACGCTCCGGAGAATTACCCCGCGAGAACAGACTTACGGCAGCGTTACACGGATATCGTTCCGCAAAAACTACGTGGTGAACTTTTACGCGAAAGACCGATTGAAGTCCGCGAAGTCAGCCATTTGAATCCGTTTGACCCCGAGAAATCTGATGATCGGAACCAGGTGTGGTTTCGAATGAAATCAGCCACAGAACAGGATGAAATAACGCAACAATTACTGCTGACATATGCATCCGACATGTACCTGATGAGTTCCGGGATGCGTCCGCACGGGCTGAGCTGGTTTACCGGAGAAGTGAACAGCGCAAGCTTGGATCACGCGCTTTGGTTTCACGCACCCGTCCGTTTTCAAAACTGGCATCTTTACGCAATGGACTCGCCATGGGGCGGGCAGGGACGTAGCTTCAATCGCGGCTCGATCTACGCCGAGAATGGAACACTGGTCGCTTCGGTTGCACAGGAAGGCCTTATGCGCAGGGTAAAAAGATGAGTTTAATTATTTTCTACAAATATCTGATTTAACTTACGCATTCCGCCCAGCCAACGATCGTAGTCCTCAGTTTTATGCCGTATATAATCCAAGACTTGAGGATGTGGCAGTATCAGGAACTTTTCCTCAGCGATCGCTTTTACACAGGCTGAGGCAACTTCGTCCGGTTCTAACATTCCGTCTATGGCAGCCACCGAATCCTCGTGTCCGCGGGTCATTTCCGAACGCACGGCCTGTGGGCACAGAACAGAGACCCGCAAACCTTTATTTCCGTAGGTCAATGACAGCCACTCGGCGAACCCGACCGCGGCATGTTTGGAAACGCCATACGGTGCAGCGCCGGGCTGATTCAGCAATCCGGCCGCCGAGGCCGTGGTCATAATATATCCGCCGCCACGTTCAACCATGCGCGGAACAAGATGCCGAGCGGTCCAGATATGTGACATAACATTGATCTTCCAGATACGGTCCCAAGCTTCATCGGGCACTTCCAGACCACCAAGTGTCAGAATACCGGCATTCGCACAGAAAAGATCAATTAGTCCAATGTCTTGCTCGACGCTATTGATCAGCGCTTCAGTATCGCTTTCTTTTGATACATCACATTTAAACGCAAAGCCGGAAATCTGTCGCGCAACGCTTTCGGCTCCGTCATAGTCGATATCGGCACAAACAACCCGCGCGCCTTCATTCGCAAAGCGCAGTGCTAGACCTTTGCCGATACCGCCAGCAGCACCTGTGACTACGACCGTTTTTCCGTTCAAATCCATTTATCATCCCAGCGCTGTGTTTACAGGAGGATCGTAGGCCTTTGGCTGCAAATGAAAAGAACGGATCCGGGCTACTTATTTATTTACCATAATACCGATTATACGTTTTACCTAATAAAACGCCTGTAGCCCCGTCTGCGCTCGTCCTAGGATCAATGCGTGGACATCATGCGTGCCTTCATACGTGTTTACAGTCTCTAAATTCACCATGTGCCGGATCACCTGAAACTCAAGTGAGATCCCGTTCCCACCATGCATGTCGCGTGACATCCTTGCGATATCCAGCGCTTTCCCGCAGTTGTTTCTTTTGACGATCGAGATCATCTCTGGCGCGGCTTTCGCATCATCCATCAAGCGACCAACCTGCAAACTTGCCTGCAAACCCAACGCGATTTCGGTTTGCATGTCCGCCAACTTGCGTTGGAACAACTGAGTTTGAGCCAGCGGCTTATCAAACTGCTTTCGGTCCAGCCCATATTGACGTGCCGCATGCCAGCAGCATTCGGCTGCACCCATCACACCCCAGCTAATGCCGTAGCGCGCGCGGTTTAGACATCCAAAGGGTCCCTTCAAACCCTGAACGTGCGGCAGCAATGCGCTCTCGTCGACTTCGACTCCGTCCAGAACAATTTCACCGGTGATTGAGGCGCGAAGACTCAATTTGTTTTGTATCTTTGGCGCACTCAGACCTTTGAGGCCTTTTTCCAGCACAAACCCACGTATCGTGCCACCATGCGCGTCGGACTTTGCCCAAACAACAAAGACATCCGCAATTGGTGCGTTGGAAATCCACATCTTGCTGCCCGTCAAGCGGTAGCCACCGTCGATTTTCTCAGCCCGTGTTTTCATCCCAGCTGGGTCGGAACCCGCGTCAGCCTCGGTCAAGCCAAAGCAGCCAATCCATTCTCCGCTGGCAAGTTTTGGCAGATACTTTTGGCGCTGTTCTTCGCTGCCATAGGCATAAATCGGGTACATAACCAACGAGCTTTGAACCGACATCATCGAGCGATACCCAGAGTCGACACGCTCAACCTCGCGTGCAACGAGGCCGTATGACACGTAGCCGCCGCCTAGCCCGCCGTATTCCTCTGGGATCGTGGTGCCCAAAAGGCCCATTTCGCCCATTTCACGGAAGATTTCCGGATCGGTTTCTTCCTTCTGGAATGCTTCGGTCACGCGTGGTTGCAGCTTTTCTTGCGCATAAGCTTGTGCGGACGCTGCAATCATACGCTCGTCTTCGGTCAGTTGGTCCGACAAGCGGAACGGATCGTCCCACGTGAACTGCCCCAGATCAGGCGCATCCTTGGCACGCAAGGCGGGTTTTGTATCATGAGCGTTCATGGCAGTTCTCCGGGTCATCAACTTGAGCGCAAGCTAACCCAGTGACGCGGCAAAAAACAGTCAGAGTTTCGCATCTACCCATGAGCAAAACTCATAAGTTCGTGCGATGCCCCTGCCCCGTTTGTCAGCCCAATGCGTATCCGGCACCCCGAACTGTCCGCACCGGATCTTCGCCACCATGCTGTGTCAGCGCCTTGCGCAAACGCCCAATGTGGACGTCTACAGTGCGCGTATCCACATAGATGTCACGCCCCCAAACCCGGTCAAGCAACTGTTCACGGCTCCAGACACGACCCGGCTTTTCCATGAATGTGCTTAACAGGCGAAACTCGGTTGGGCCCAGTTTCAACGGTTTGCTATCACGGCTGACCTTATGTGTCTCAGAGTCCAGAATGATGTCATCGAACTCCAGGCGTATTCCTACTGTTGCTGGGCGTACGCGGCGTAGCTGAGTCCGGACACGCGCCATCAACTCAACGATCGAATAGGGTTTTACAACATAGTCATCCGCACCCGTTTCCAATCCACGTACCTTGTCGACCTCTTCTGTGCGGGCCGACAGCATGATGATTGGGATGGACCGGGTGTCGGGTCGGGATTTTAGGCGGCGGCATACCTCAATGCCGCTCAGGTTCGGCATCATCCAATCCAGCACGACAATGTCCGGATGCTCTTCGTCAACCAGTAGCATCGCCTCGTCACCGCTGGCAGCTTTGGAAACGCGAAACCCTTCGGCCTCGAGGTTATAGGCAAGCACTTCGCGTTGCGCCGGTTCGTCTTCAACGACCAGAACTGTTGGCTGATCAGCAGACATCAATCAGACCTCCTGCGGGGTGTGCGATGTTATATCGGCCTTCGGGCGCGCCTCTGGCGGACGCTCGCCGGTCACCAGATACACGACCTGCTCGGCAATAGCGGTCACGTGGTCGCCCATACGCTCGATATTCTTGGCGATGAAATGCAGATGCATACACGAGGAAATGTTACGCGGATCCTCAGCCATGAAGGTCAGGAATTCGCGGAACAGACCGTTATACATCTGGTCCACTTCTTCGTCACGGTTGATGACATCGGTGGCCAATTCGGCGTCTCGCTGAATATAGGCATCCAGCGCATCACGCAGCATCACCTCAACCTCGCGTGCCATGCGGCGAAGAGCTGATGCGCTGCCGTTGATCTCGCCTGCATTGACAAGAACAGTGGTTCGTTTTGCGATGTTTTTTGAATAATCGCCAATACGTTCAAGGTTGCCGGCCACTTTCAGCACTGACAGAACCAGACGCAAATCGCTGGCGGTGGGCGCGCGCAGCGCGATCAAGCGCGCGGTTTCCTCATCGATCAGCTCTTCCAACGCGTCGATGGCTTTGTCGCCCTGACGGACCTGCTGGGCCAGTTCCTCGTCGCGGGTTTCCAGGGACCTGGCCGCGCTCATGATGGCCGCTTCGACCAGGCCGCCCATCTTCATGATGTGGGCCTGAATTGCTTCGAGGTCGCGGTCGAAAGCGGATGCAATATGTTGTTCGGTCATGCTCAAATACCTGTACTCAGCCGATCCGGCCGGTGATGTAGCTTTCGGTGCGGGGATCTTCGGGGTTGGTGAAGATTTGCCCCGTCTCGCCAAACTCGACAAGGTTGCCCAGGTGGAAGAACGCCGTCTTTTGGCTAACCCGCGCGGCCTGCTGCATCGAGTGGGTCACGATCACCACCGAATAGCGCGAGCGCAGTTCGTCGATCAGTTCTTCGACCTGCGCGGTTGCAATTGGGTCCAAGGCCGAGCATGGCTCGTCCATCAACAGAACCTCGGGCTCGGTCGCGACGGCGCGGGCGATACATAGGCGCTGCTGCTGACCGCCGGACAGGCCGGTTCCAGGGGCGTCCAGACGATCCTTGACCTCATCCCAAATCGCGCCGCGGCGCAGGGATTTCTCAACGATCTCATCCAGTTCCGCCTTGTTCTTGGCAAGGCCGTGGATTCGCGGGCCATAGGCCACGTTGTCATAGATCGATTTGGGGAACGGGTTGGGTTTCTGAAACACCATGCCCACCTTGGCGCGCAGCTGCACCGGGTCGACGCGCTTGTCATAGATATCCTCGCCATCCAACAGGATATCGCCCTCGACCCGGCAGATGTCGATCGTGTCGTTCATCCGGTTCAGACAACGCAGGAACGTGGACTTGCCGCAGCCCGACGGACCGATAAAGGCGGTCACGGTCTTGTCTTCGATCTGAACATCCACGTCCTTGATGGCGTGAGTGTCGCCGTAATAGACCTGAACCTTGTTCGCGGCGATTTTAATGGCTTTGGAGTCCACGGCTCTCTCCACTCGTGTCATGTCGTTCATAATAAGCCCCTTACCAGCGGCGTTCAAAGCGGCGGCGCAGGATGACCGCGATGGTGTTCATTGTCACAAGGAAGATCAACAGGATGATGATGCCCCCCCATGCGCGTTCGTAAAAGGCCGGGTCGGCGCGTTTGGACCATTCGTAGATCTGCGCTGGCATAGCCGAGTTCGGAGACAGGAAGCCCGCCACCAGACCGTCCGGCGGGTTCGAGGCGATAAAGCCCACCATCCCGATCAGCAGCAGCGGCGCGGTTTCGCCAAGCGCTTGCGCCAGACCGATGATCGTACCAGTCAGGATGCCGGGTGCGGCCAGCGGCAGAACATGGTGGAACACCGCCTGCATTTTCGAGGCCCCTACCCCCAAAGCCGCGTCCCGGATCGAAGGCGGCACGGCTTTCAGAGACGCGCGCGTCGAGATGATGATCGTCGGCAGTGTCATCAGCGTCAGCACCAGACCACCCACCAGCGGGGCTGAGGTTGGCAGGTGCATGTAGTTGATGAACACGGCCAAACCCAGAATACCGAACACAATCGACGGCACAGCGGCCAGGTTCGAGATGTTAACCTCGATGATATCTGTCAGCCGGTTCTGCGGCGCAAATTCCTCAAGATAGATCGAGGCGGCAACCCCAATCGGCAGCGCCAGCGCCAGCACCACGAACATCATGAACAGCGACCCCAGCATCGAGACACCGATCCCCGCAGCCTCGGGCCGTTGGTCGGACGCGTCCGAGCCTAAGATGAAATCCGGGTTGAACGCCTTGTACAGAACGCCCGCATCCCGCAGTTGATCGACGAAATCCAGCTGAGCGACCGTGATGCTTTTGTCATTGGCGATGGAGTCGCGTGTGACGCGGCCCTTCATGTAGCCATCAACGCGGCTGTTGACCAAAAAGCGGAAGCTGACGGTTTTGCCGATCTCATCGGGATTAGCGATGACAAAGTTCCGCAACTCGGCCTGAGCAGCCTTGGACAGGATACCGCCCATTTCCTTTGGGCTAAGGTCTGTCTGGATGCCCAGCTCTTGCACTTCGGCCTCAATCGCCGAGGCGATCAGTGGCGCATAGCCAAAGGTCGAGACCTTCTTGATCTCATCGATATTGCGGTTGCCGTTCTTGTCCAGCTTGTCTTCCTTCAGCTCGACATTCAGCTCAAGAAAGCTCTGCTGGAAGGCACCGGTCCCGGCGGTCACAATGTTGGTGACCAGAACAATCAGCATCAACAAGCCAAGCGCGATGGCCGCGATACCGTACATTTTGAACCGGGTTTCGGCAGCGTTGCGACGTTTGGTGCGCGTGTCCTGCTCGAACAGCGAACCGCCCTTGGGCTTTGCAGCCGGAGCAGCGGCGGGTGTTTGGGAAATGTCGGTCATTCGTACTGCTCCCGGTATTTGCGTACGATGTAGAGGGCAAAGATATTCAGCCCCAGTGTGATGATGAACAGGGTCAGACCCAGTGCAAAGGCCACCAGTGTTTCCGCGCTGGCAAAGTCGGTATCGCCGGTCAACTGGCTGACGATCCGCGTGGTGATCGTGGTCATCGCCTCAAACGGGTTGCCCGAGAATTTGGCAATAGCACCAGCGGCCATCACAACGATCATCGTCTCACCGATGGCACGGCTGGCAGCCAGCAAGATCGCACCAACGATCCCCGGCAGCGCGGCGGGCAGAACCACCTGACGCACGGTTTCTGATTTGGTCGCGCCAAGACCCAAAGAGCCATCGCGCATCGATTGCGGTACCGCGTTGATGATGTCGTCCGACAGCGACGACACAAACGGGATCAACATGATGCCCATTACCAGACCGGCCGTGAGCACGGCATTGGAACTGGCCATCCATCCAACCCCAAGCGCTCCGCCGTCCCCGAACAGGGAAACAAGCGCAGGGCCGACTGTCAGCAAAGCAAACAAGCCGTAGACGATGGTGGGAATCCCCGCCAGGATCTCAAGCAAAGGTTTGGCTGCAGAGCGTACTGCTCCCGACGCGTATTCCGACAAGTAGATTGCCGCGAAAAGACCGATCGGCACCGCAACCAACAGCGCGATCAGCGAGATATACAGCGTGCCCCACAAGAGCGGCAAAATAGATAGCTCACTGCCACCGCGAAAGTTCGGGGCCCATGTGCTGCCAAAGAAAAAGTCTTTCCAGTCGTGCAGCTTAAAGAAATTGAGCGTTTCGAAGAACATCGAAAGAACAATGCCGACCGTGGTCAGAATGGCGATTGAGGCCGCCAGAAGCAGCAACGCCAGAACGCCCTGCTCAACCACATTGCGCGCACGAAACTCTTTATGAGTACGTATGTACGAGAAGGCACCACCCAGAAGCGCTACAAAAAGCACAATCACCTGCATCGCAACCGTTCCCGTTGCGGTCATGCTGCGATATTTCTGCGCCGCGTTCAGGATGGGTTTGGTTATGTCCTGTGTGAGGACCTGCCCTGCATCTTTTAGTTGCTGGGTAATCGTTTCAATATCTGCGTCAACGTTCCTTGCCTGAGCCTCGCTTATTGCACCCAGGCCGACGGCTCCGTCCAACCCGTCTGCAACACGGCGTACTTCGCTCAGCACCAATCCACGATCAGAGCCCTCGGCGATGACCGTGTCCGGAATCATGCCCGAGATCGTGTTGTTTATGACCAAAGGCTGGGCCAACAACCAAACGATCAATAGCCCCAAAGCGGGCACTATCGCGGTCAAGGCAACATTGTACCCGTAGTAGGATGGCAAAGAATGCAAGTCGCGCGCATCACCGCCAGCGGTAGCCAAGGCCCGCGAACGTCCTGTGAAAAAACCAATCACTGCCAGAGCAAGCAGGATGAGCAGCAGCCAAGATAACGACATTTTAGCCCCATTGGGATGGCAGTGGCAGAGTCAAAAAGAACCGGGGCGCGCTTAGACCGCCCCGGTTCCATAAGCAAGGGGTATTAGGAACCGCCGCCCAGAACGGTTTCGTTCGCAACTGCTTCCTGAACTTTTACCAGCTCAGGGTCCGAAACCAGACCGTACTCGGCCAACGGGCCATCGGGGCCAGCGATCTCGTCTGCGACGAAGAACTCAGCATATTCTTTCAGGCCGGGGATCACGCCGATGTGGGCTTTCTTGACGTAGAAGAACAGCGGACGCGAGACCGGATATTCGCCGGTTGCGATCGACTCGGTCGACGGAACGATACCGGACATGGTCGCAACCTGCAGCTTGTCGGTGTTGTTCTCATAGAACGCCAGACCAAAGACGCCAATGCCGTCTTTGTTGCTGTCGATACGGGCCAGAGTTTCAGTGTAGTCGCCGTCGATGTCGACCGAAACGCCGTCGGTGCGGATCGCGATGCACTGCTTTTCAGCGGCTTTCTTGTCGTCGCCGGCTGCTGCTTTGAAGACTTCGAAATCGCCCAGGTGCTCACACCCTGCCAGGATAACCTTGTCTTCGAACACTTCACGGGTGCCGTGCTTGGTGCCCGGGATGAAGGTTGCGATCGGCTGCGCCGGGAAGTCCGGGTTCACGTCGGCCCAGGTCTTGTTGGGGTTGTCGACAACCTCGCCGTCTACGACGATTTTCGCGGCCAGCGCTTTGTACCAGTCTTCCGGCGTGAACTCGAACGAGTTGCCGTTGATGTCGGATGCGAAAACGATGCCGTCATAACCGATCTGAACTTCGATGATGTCGGTTACGCCGTTTTCGGCACATGCTTTGATTTCTTTTTCGCGGATGGCGCGCGATGCGTTTGCAACGTCGATGGTGTTTTCGCCAACACCTTCACAGAAACGCTTCAGGCCAGCCGAAGAACCACCCGATTCAACAACCGGTGTCGGGAAATCAAAGTTTTCACCGAAGGCTTCCGCTACGATCGAAGCGTAAGGCAGAACAGTCGAAGAACCAGCAACCTGTACCTGGTCGCGCGCAGCAGCAGCAGTAGCCGAAACGGCAGCGATAGTCAGAGCCGAAGCCGACAGTTTTACAAAGGACATCTCAGTCTCCTTGAGAAAGATGGATAATGATCACCCCCATGATGATCTTGCCGCACCCCTAAGAGCCGCGCGTAAGCCTTTTGTGACAGGTTTGTAACGGTTTTATGACAACCGAATTTGTTCACATGAAAATCGCGGGATGTTTTGTCGCGGCCCACTACCTCATGGGCGACCTAAAAGGCCATTCACATCGGCAAAATGACTGTAAAAACAGAACCTTTACCCAAATCACTTTCAACCCGCAGGCGCCCTCGGTGGCGATTTACGATGTGTTTTACAATTGCCAGTCCAAGACCTGTTCCGCCCAATTGTCGCGACCTGTGACTGTCGGCTCGGTAGAATCGCTCTGTCAGACGCGGCAGGTGAACAGCATCGATTCCAGGGCCATTGTCGGCGACCTGAACACGTACCGCTGGCCCGCGCATCGCCGTATCCCGATCAGAGGCGAAGATGCTGACATCGACGCGTCCGCCCTTGCTGCCGTACTTAATCCCGTTTTCGATCAGATTGGTGAAAACCTGCCGCAACTGATCGCTGTCCCCGGCAATCGAAATCGGCTCCTGCCCCTCATTTAAACCAAGTTCCACACCGGCACTTTCAGCCAGAGGCCGAAGACTCAGGATCGTTGACCGCAACAAACCGGTAAGCTGGACCTGCTGTTTCGGGCGCACGCGCTCTTCGCTTTCGACGCGGTTCAGCGACAGCAGGTCATCGACCAGCCGATTCATACGGCTGGCTTCATCTGTCATGATCTGAAGGAACCTGTCGCGCGCAGCACTGTCATCACGGGCCGGACCACGCAATGTCTCGATAAAGCCCATCAGAGCGGTCAAAGGCGTCCTAAGCTCGTGGCTGACATTGGCCACAAAGTCACGCCTCATCTGTCCCGCCTGCTCCAGATGTGTGACATCCTGGAAAACGGCCAGCACCGCCCCACCAGAGACGGCCCCGACACCATTCATATAACGAAATTCAACTTCAAAAGTGGTGTCCTGCGCGCCATCGTTAGATAGGTGCCGGGTCTTGGCCGGGCCTTTGGTGCGAAGGCTCTGTTCCATCGCCTCAATAACTTGGGGCTGTCGAAGGATTGTCGCAAAATGCCGGGTTTCTATGTTTTGACCCAGCAGTGTTTTGGCGTCGGTGTTCGCTGCAATTATCCTTTCGGTCTGGTCCACCAGTAATGATGGCAAGGGAATGGCCGAGACGATCTCGCTAAGCTGCGCTTCTGGCATTTTTCTTTCTTTCCGAGGACTTCAGACAGGTTTCAGATTTTCCCGGAACCTACGCATATTGTTCTGGTAGTGTTGCGCGCTCAGCGTCAGCTTTTTTGCCGATGCTTCATCAAGCTGCCGCACGACCTTGCCCGGTGATCCCATCACTAGCGAATTATCTGGGATTTCCTTTCCTTCGGTGATCAACGCACCCGCTCCGATCAAGCAATTCTTGCCGATCTTTGCACCGTTCAAGACAATGGCGCCCATCCCGATCAACGAGTTTTCGCCGATCGTACAACCGTGCAGCATGACCTTGTGGCCAATCGTGCAGTTTTTCCCGATGGTCAAAGGGTACCCGGGATCAACATGCATCACGCAGTTTTCCTGTACGTTCGACCCTTCGCCTACGCGAATCTCTTCGTGATCGGCCCGAAGCGTGCTGCAAAACCAGACCGAGGCCCCCTCGTCCAGAACAACCTTCCCAATCAGATTGGCATCCGGCGCAACCCAAGTATCAGCGTGGAGTTGCGGCGTGAGGTCACCTAATGCGTATATGGTCATGATTGTCCCTCGAATTCGCTTTGCAGGGTGCGAACGTGGTTTTGCAACTTGGGCTGTTGAATGCGTCGCATTCTTTCGGCGCTGACGATGGTTTTCAGCTTTTCCTCGGTTGCATCAAGATCATCGTTGATCAGCACATAGTCGTAGTACCCCCAGTGACTGATCTCATCCCAGCTTTTCATCATACGTTTGGCGATCACGTCTTCGCTGTCCTGACCGCGGCTTTCCAACCGGCGACGCAGCTCAGGGATCGAAGGCGGCAGGATGAAAATGGACAGCGCATGTTTACCAAGGTCCGAATTCCGTATCTGCACCTCACCCTGCCAGTCCACGTCAAACAGAACGTCTTTGCCGCCATTGATCGACTGACGCACAGGGCCTGCAGGTGAGCCATAGAAGTTGCCAAAGACATGCGCGTGCTCAAGCATTTGCCCTTCGGCCACTTGCTGGCGGAATTCATCCTCGCTCAGGAAGAAGTACTCACGACCGTGTTCTTCACCGGTACGAGGGGCACGCGTTGTGGCCGAGACCGAGAACTCCAGATCGGTATCCCATTTCATCAACCGCTTGGCCAGGGTCGACTTCCCTGCCCCCGACGGTGAAGACAAAATGATAAGTAGGCCGCGTCGATCCGCCATTTGGGCGCTCCTGTCTTTATTCCACGTTCTGCACTTGCTCGCGCATCTGGTCTATTACGGCCTTCAACTCAAGCCCAACTGCGGTCAGATCTGCGCTTTGCGCCTTGGAGCAAAGTGTATTTGCCTCTCGATTGAATTCCTGCATCAGGAAATCCAGCTTGCGTCCGACCGCAGCATCCTGTTGCAGCAGGTCGTGTGCTGCAGCGACATGCGCCTTCAACCGGTCGATTTCTTCTGTAACGTCCGATTTGACGGCGATCAGCGCGAGTTCCTGTGCCAGACGATCAGGTTCAACCCCCTGTGCATTGTCCAGCACCCGCGCAAGATTTTCTTTCAGCGTTTCGGTCATTTTATCTTTGCGCAGTTCGGCCAGCTCTGCGGCGCGCCCGGTCAATTCGGCGACCTCTTCCAGCTGACCACCCAGAATCGCGGCCAGAGCCTGACCCTCGCTTTCGCGCATGCTGATAAAGTCGGCCAGAACGTCCGAAAATTCGGTTTTCAACTGCTCGACCAAGGGTGCGGGATCATCCACGTCACTGCCACCGTCGATCATACCCTTGAGCGATAGAAGATCGGCTGCGGAAGATGGAGCCAGCGTTACGTTCTGCTCGGTTGCCATCTCTTGTGCGCGTGACAATGCAGTGAGTACGGCCGTCATGGCCGCCTCGTTCAGAACGATATCCGGTACAGATTCGTCCCTGCTGAGCCGTAGCGACAGCGTTACGTTTCCACGATGTAGGGACTTAGATAACGTCGCACGCAAAGCGGCCTCGAGACCCGTAAGCCAGTCCGGCATGCGCAGTCGCAGGTCCAGCCCTTTGCCATTCACACTGCGCAGCTCCCACGTCCAGTTATGTGGCCCAAGCTCACCTTTCCCAGATGCGAATGCGGTCATGGATCTGATCATGCGGGCCCTTTCCGTCGCTGCGTGTCTTCACGTTCTGAGCGCACCTAATGGTATTGCTGCGTACAGGGCAAGAGTTAGCTGAGTTTGTCTATTCAGCGCTCAAGTTAACCATTCATTAAAGAATTCATCCAAAATTGAATAAACCCGTGTCAATTTGGCTGTTGTCAGCGCTGGTCTCCTTGGGGTGCCCCCGGTATCTGGCATTTTAGGAAAATCGTGGTCAAACGTTGCTAGGGTAATGAAATGAAATCCTTTTTCGGGAATGGATCCGGGTCAAGCTTTGGAAAGATCGTCGCTATGGACCGATTTGACAGTGGTCGCAGCCTGTCGCCCATCCGACAGGCCGAGGCCTATTGGACAGCGTTACTAACCGGCAACAGCGTTCCGATGCGGTCGCAAATCGATCCGCGTGGGCTGGAAAGCATTCTGGAATATACCTTTATCCTGGAGCGCATCGCTCCTGGACTTGCGCGTTTTCGGCTAGCCGGAAGCCACCTGAACAAACTGGCCGGTATGGAAGTTCGCGGCATGCCACTGACCGCCTTTTTCGAAGCTAACGCCAGAGCTTCCGTTACGAATGTTTTAGAACAGGTGTTTGCGTCACCTGCAGTTGCTGAATTGAAGCTTGAGTCGCACGGAAAACTTGGCCGCACGCGTCTAGAGGGGCGCATGATCTTGCTGCCGCTGAAAAGCGATCTGGGCGACATCAGCCGTGTACTCGGAGTGATGATCAGCGACGGTGCTGTCGGCGCGACTCCCAGACGTTTTGAAGTCAAAGACCACTCGCTGAGAAAAGTCTCAGACATTCAGACACCTCAACCCGCACAAAAACACGCGTCGGCTGGTTTTGCGGAAGACCCCACAGATTTCAAGCACGCGGGCTCGCACCTGCGGTTGGTTGTCTCGCGCGATGAATGATAGCCAAAATGAAAAAGGCGGGCCATGCGACCCGCCTTTCATGGTTACTATTAGCCTTAGCTGACGGCGCGTTTGGAGCGATCGCGACGCAGGTTCGTCAGCTCCTCTGCAACCAGGAACGCCAGTTCCAGCGACTGCGACGCATTCAGGCGAGGATCACACGCTGTATGGTAGCGGTCAGAAAGATCTTCTTCGGTCACCGCACGAATACCACCAGTGCATTCGGTGACATCCAAACCTGTCATCTCAAAGTGCACGCCGCCGGGTACAGTGCCTTCGGCCTGATGCACGCCAAAGAAGTCCCGCACTTCGTGCAGGACCGAGTCGAACGGACGTGTCTTGTAACCCGTCGCCGATTTGATCGTGTTGCCGTGCATCGGATCACAGACCCAAGTTACAGTGGCACCCTCTTCTTTGACGGCTTTGATCAGACGTGGCAGATGCTCACCCGCTTTACCTGCACCGAACCGGGCGATTAGGGTCAAGCGCCCTTCTTCGTTTTCGGGGTTCAACTTGGACATCAGAACCTTGAGGTCTTCGGCGGTAGTGGTCGGGCCACATTTCAAACCGATCGGGTTTTGAACACCACGGCAGAACTCGACATGTGCACCGTCGGGCTGACGGGTGCGGTCGCCGATCCAGATCATGTGACCAGAGCCTGCAAGCCAGTTGCCCGAGGTCGAGTCCAGACGGGTCAGTGCCTCTTCGTATTCCAGCAACAGCCCTTCGTGGCTGGTGTAGAATTCGACGGTCGAGAACTCGTGCGTGGTGTCGGCTGTGATTCCGGCCGCATCCATAAAGTCGATCGTGTCCTGAATGCGGTCCGCGATCTCGGAGTATTTCTGAACGTCCTGCTCATCCGTGAAGCCCAGGGTCCACGAGTGCACGCGGCTCATATCCGCGAAACCACCAGTCGAGAAGGCCCGCAGCAGGTTCAGGGTTGCCGCCGCCTGCGTATACGCTTGCAGCATCTTCGCCGGATTCGGAATGCGCGCTTCGGGTGTGAACGCCAGTTCGTTGATAATGTCGCCGCGGTAGCTAGGCAGCTCAACACCATCGACCACCTCGGTCGGCGCGCTGCGCGGCTTGGCAAATTGACCCGCCATACGACCGACTTTGACGACCGGTACCTTGGCGCCATAGGTCAGGACCATAGCCATCTGCAGCATTACCTTGAACGTGTCACGGATCGCATCCGCGCTGAATTGTTCAAAGCTTTCAGCACAATCCCCGCCCTGTAACAGGAAAGCTTCGCCACGGCCGGCGGCACCCAGATGCTGTTTCAGACGCCGCGCCTCACCTGCAAAGACCAGCGGGGGATACTGTGAAAGCTGGGCCTCGACCTTGGCCAGTGCGGCCGCGTCGGTATAATCTGGCATCTGAACCCGGGGCTTGTTGCGCCAGTTCGTTTTTTGCCATTCGGTCATAGCTTTGATCTCCGCTGAAGTATTCAGGTCGTCTCTATACAAAATGCAGCGAAGAGTGACCATATCCGATTTGCGCCCCTTGACGTCGTAAACAAGCTTTGATCATGGTGGCTGCCAAATCTGTCGCTGGGCCTACAGCCGCCGGGCGCCGAATCAAGGAACCCTCGCCATGCAAGAGCAACGCCAAGTTGTCACGGTGGAAGACACTGCGGCCAACCCGCGGAATTTCGTGTTTGTACTGTTGGACAAGTTCTCATTACTCTCGTTTGCCTCAGCGTTAGACAGCCTGCGCATTGCAAACCGCATGGCGGATAGAGAGCTTTATTCCTGGACTGTTGCGGGCGAAGGCGGCGAAACAGTGAAATGCTCGGCCGGAACTGAGTTCAAGCTGGACACTGATCTGGCGGAACTGCAGCGCGATGATGTGATCATGATCTGTGGTGGTGTCGATGTTCAAACGGCAACCACAAAGAAAGTTCTCAACTGGGTGCGCCGCGAAGCGCGGCGCGGGTTACGTATCGGTGGTTTGTGCACCGCGGCCTACTCCCTTGCCAAAGCCGGATTGCTGGATGGCAAGCGCGCCACAATCCACTGGGAAAACGCAGACAGTTTCATCGAAGAGTTCGATGAGGTCGAACTGACAAAATCAGTATTCCAGATTGACGGCAACCGGATGACCACCGCCGGGGGAACCTCTTCGATTGACCTGATGCTCAAGCTCATTGCGGATGACTATGGTGAAGATCTGGCGAATGCCGTGGCCGACCAGATGATCTACTCGTCGATCCGCACTGACCAGGACACTCAGCGGTTGTCGACACCGACCCGTATTGGCGTGCGCCACCCGAAGCTGAGTCAGGTCATCATGATGATGGAAAAGAACATCGAAGAGCCGATCTCGCCCTCGATTTTGGCCAAGGATGTGGGCATGTCCACACGCCAACTGGAACGGTTGTTCCGCCGCTATCTTAGCCGGTCACCCAAGCGCTATTACATGGAACTTCGGCTGCACAAGGCACGCAACCTTCTGATGCAAACGGATATGAGTGTCATCAACGTGGCGCTTGCCTGCGGTTTCGCCAGCCCCTCGCATTTCTCAAAATGCTACCGCGCCCACTACAACACGACCCCATACCGTGAGCGTGGGGCCCAGAGCGGGCGGTTGTCGGTCTAGTTAGGGGTCATGCGGTAAACCGCGCCCTGCCCAACTGAAACGAACCAGATCGAACCATCGGGAGCTTCGACGATATCACGAACGCGCTCTGTCTCGGGGCCTTCGATCTGTTCGACTTCGGTCAGAGGAGAACCCTCAAGACGGGCGATATAGTCAAACTTGAGGGAACCCACAAAGATATCACCCGCCCAACGCGGCCAGAGCTTGCCGGAATAAACCATCAAACCAGAAGGCGCTATCGAAGGATCCCAATAGTATTGGGGTTGTTCCATGCCCGGTTTAAAGCTTCCCTCTCCGATTGCTTTTCCCGAATAATGTCTCCCATAGGAGATGACGGGCCACCCATAGTTGCGCCCTGGCTTGACCAGATTTACTTCATCCCCACCGCGCGCGCCATGCTCGGATGTCCATAATTGGCCTTTGCCATCCAAACCTGCACCCTGCGGATTTCGATGACCGTAGGACCAAATCTCTGGCCGAATATCCGATTGCCCGACGAACGGGTTATCAGACGGCACTGACCCATTTCGATTGATCCGGATGATCGAACCAATATGGTTTGATTTGTCCTGCGCTTGCGGACGATCCCCACGGTCGCCGATCGTCACGAAAAGCGTGCCATCATCCGCTTCAACCACGCGCGACCCAAAGTGTCGACCACCTGACCCGCCCGGGACCGCTTCGAATAACACGCGCAGATCATTCAGACGACTACCGTCATCGGACAATCGAGCCACAGCGACAGCCGTTCCAGCCTTACTACCCTGAGGTTTCGAGTAGGTCAGGAAAACCTCGCGGCTGATCCGAAAATCCTTTGCCACGGTGATGTCCAGCAAACCGCCTTGCCCATTCGCCGCGACCTTTGGAACACCACGTAGTTTTTTGGCTTTTCCTTCAGAAACGAACAACAGGTCGCCATCACGCTCTGTGACCAGAAACCCGCCGTCCGGCAGCACACCCACGGCCCACGGTGTATCCAGCCCCGTTACCATGGCATCCACACGCACCGACCCTTGCGAAGTAGCCAGCACCTCGGCCCGAGCAAGGCCCATGCTCAGCAAAAGAACCAGAATCGCAAATGCACTGAATTTCATGTTCTCAACCTCTGACACGACGCACTACGCCTATGAGGATAAATAGAATTCCCAGACGCAAAGACACGTTTGCGTTAGGACTTTTCTTTTCCGGACAGCTTGCCTAGGGTCTTGGCCAGAACGAATACGTTCACAATAGGGAGTAACCATATGAAAAAGCTGCTTACAGCAACTGCAGCAACCGCTCTGCTTTCGGGCACAGCTATGGCCGAAGACGTAACGCTTGGCGTTCTGTTTGGCTTTACCGGACCGATTGAATCCCTCGCCCCAGCTATGGGTTCGGGTGCGGAAATGGCGATGGCCGAAGTTACCGAATCCGGAAAGCTTCTGGATGGCACCAAGGTGACCGCGTCACGCGCCGACACGGGATGCATTGATAACGGTCTGGCGACCTCAAACGGTGAGCGCATGATCGGCGACGGAGTTGCCGGCATTATCGGCGGCGACTGCTCTGGCGTCACCGGCGCGATCCTTCAGAACGTCGCGATTCCGAATGGCATGGTGATGATCTCGCCATCGGCTACCTCGCCCGGTCTGTCGACCATGGAAGATAACGGCCTGTTTTTCCGCACCGCACCGTCGGATGCGCGCGAAGGTCAGGTGATGGCCGATATCCTGAACGATCGCGGCATCAGCTCGATCGCTCTGACCTACACCAACAACGACTATGGCAAGGGTCTGGCAGACGCGATCCAATCCTCGTTCGAGGCGTCGGGTGGTGAAGTGACCATCGTTGCCGCGCACGAAGACGGCAAAGCCGACTACTCGGCCGAAGTGGGCGCGCTGGCTTCGGCCGGTGGCGACATTCTGGTTGTTGCGGGCTATCTGGACCAAGGCGGTCTGGGCATCATCCAGTCCGCGCTGGACAGCGGCGCGTTTGACACCTTCGGTCTGCCGGGCGGCATGATCGGTGACTCGCTGCCTGCAAACGTTGGCCCTGACCTGAATGGCTCGTTCGGTCAGATCGCCGGTTCTGGCGGTGAAGGTGCTGAAAAGTACTTTGCCATGGCCGAAGCCGCGGGCTTTGACGGCTCGTCGCCTTATTCACCAGAAAGCTATGACGCGGCTGCGCTGTTCATGCTGGCGATGCAAGCCGCAGGGTCGACCAACCCGGCCGAGTACGGTGCCAAGATCATGGACGTTGCCAACGCCCCGGGTGAGAAAATCTATCCCGGTGAACTGGCCAAGGGTCTGGAATTACTGGCTGCAGGGCAAGAGATCGACTATGTCGGCGCGTCGGGTGTTGAGCTGATCGGCCCTGGTGAAAGCGCAGGCTCGTATCGCGAGATCGAAGTCACCGACGGCGAAAACAAGACCGTCAGCTTCCGTTGATCCGACGTTAACAGTCATAAAAACAAGCAGCCCGGGCCTTGTGTCCGGGCTGTTTCAATGAAAAAAGGCCGCACCTCGGACACCGGGGGTGGGACAAGAACGCCGAAAACGGCGGCTAGGGGAAAAGATGATCGTCGTCGAAGACGTGCACAAGCATTTCGGCGGGTTTCATGCGGTGGACGGGGCATCGCTGGAAATCCAAAAGGGCTCGATCACCGGTCTGATCGGGCCGAACGGTGCCGGAAAAACCACTCTGTTCAACGTGATCGCGGGCGTGTTGCCGCCGACCAGCGGCAAGGTTTTCATGGATGGTGAGGATATCACCGGCCTGCCCCCGCATGAGCTGTTTCACAAGGGCCTGTTGCGCACCTTCCAGATCGCGCACGAGTTTTCCTCAATGTCCTGCCGCGAGAACCTGATGATGGTGCCGGGCGCGCAATCAGGTGAATCGCTTTGGAACACATGGTTCGGGCGCAAGCGGATCGCCGATGAAGAACGCGCGCTTCAAGCCAAGGCTGACGAAGTGCTTGAGTTCCTGACCATCGAACATCTGGCCGATCACAAGGCCGGTCAGGTCTCGGGCGGGCAAAAGAAACTGCTGGAACTTGGCCGCACCATGATGGTCGACGCCAAGATCGTGTTTCTGGACGAGGTCGGCGCGGGCGTGAACCGCACCCTGTTGATGACCATCGCCGACACGATCCTGCGCCTGAACAAGGAGCGCGGCTATACCTTCGTCGTCATCGAGCATGACATGGATTTCATCGGCAAGATCTGCGATCCGGTCATCTGTATGGCTGAGGGCAAGGTGCTGGCCGAAGGTACGCTGGACGAGATCAAAGCCAATGAGCAGGTGATCGAAGCCTATCTGGGCACCGGCCTCAAGAACAAAGACAAGCTGGAGGCCGGGGCATGAGCGACAACCCTTATCACGACGACAAGGGCAACAAAGACGCGTCGATCACCAACCCACATGGCGCGGGCACCATGACCCCCGCCCACCGCAAAAGCGGTGAGACGCATAAGGTTGATGGCGGTCCCTTCCTGATCGGTGACACCATGACCGGCGGGTATGGCAAGGGACCCGACATCCTGCACGACTGCACCATTGCCGTCGACAAGGGTGAGATTGCTGTGATCGTCGGCCCCAACGGTGCGGGTAAGTCCACCGCGATGAAGGCCGTGTTCGGAATGCTGGATGTGCGCTCGGGCGCGGTTCGGTTGGATGGTGAGGATATCACCGCGCTGACCCCTCAGGATCGGGTGATGCGCGGGATGGGCTTTGTGCCTCAGACGTCGAATATCTTTACCTCGATGACGGTAGAAGAGAACCTTGAGATGGGTGCCTTCATCCGTCGCGACGATATTTCTGAGACGATGGAGCAGGTCTATGACCTCTTCCCGATCCTGCGCGACAAGCGCAACCAAGCAGCCGGAGAGCTGTCGGGCGGTCAACGCCAACAGGTCGCCGTGGGCCGCGCGCTGATGACTCAGCCGAAGGTGCTGATGCTGGACGAACCGACCGCCGGTGTCTCGCCCATCGTGATGGATGAGCTGTTCGACCGGATCATCGAGGTCTCTCGCACCGGGTTGCCGATCCTGATGGTCGAACAGAACGCCCGTCAGGCGTTGGAGATCGCGGACAAAGGATATGTGTTAGTTCAGGGTCGCAACGCTTATACCGGCACGGGCAAAGAACTGCTGGCAGATCCTGAAGTGCGCAAGAGTTTCTTGGGGGGCTGAGGATGAATTTTTTTTTCACAGTGCCGCTGTTTTGGTTACTCCAAGCGTCCGTTCTTTGGGCCGCCTGGGATCAAACAGGATATCCTGCAAATTGCACTGTTTATTCCGCGTGCGAGAACGAAGTTTGTGTGCGTGCAACAGTGCCTCTTTACTCTCTTACTCTGATCCGTGAAGGAGATTCGTACTTTCTGTTAGGCAAAGCGAACGAGCGTCGAAAACTCGGGTTTTTCGCAGAGCCGGTCAATGCAGCACGTTACCTTAGCGAAAACCCTAGACCTGATTTTTCGACCATCGTGATACCAAACAATGAAATCGCCGATGCATTTGGCCTGAACTTAATCCCACTAGTTCATCGTAGAGACCGTGTTGTCATGTCTAATCGGATCACGAAATTTATTTGTAGCGCTATTGGAGATGGGCTGTACTAATGGACTTCCTCAACGCTTTTGTAGCGCTCTCCAACTTCGTTCTTGTTCCCGCAATCGCTTATGGCAGCCAGTTGGCGCTGGGCGCTCTGGGGGTGACGCTGATCTATGGAATCCTGCGGTTCTCGAACTTTGCCCATGGCGACACGATGGCCTTTGGCGCGATGATTGCTGTGCTGGTCACATGGGGACTGCAAGCGGCGGGTGTCAGTTTCGGGCCGCTGCCGACCGCTCTGCTCGCCCTGCCCTTTGCTATTCTGGGCTGTATCGTTCTGGTGCTGGTCACGGACCGGCTGGTTTACAAATTCTACCGCGAACAAAAGGCCAAGCCGGTTATTCTGGTGATCGTGTCGATGGGCGTGATGTTCATCATGAACGGTCTCGTGCGGTTCATCATCGGACCAGATGACCAACGCTTCTCGGACGGAGCGCGCTTCATTATCTCGGCCCGTGATTTCAAGGCGATGACCGGGCTGCGTGAGGGGCTGGCGATCAAGACCTCGCAGGGCATCACTGTTATCGTGGCCGTTGTAGCGGTTGCGCTGCTGTTCTGGTTCCTGAACAAAACCCGTACCGGCAAATCGATGCGCGCGTATTCGGATAACGAAGATCTGGCACTGCTGTCCGGTATCAATCCCGAGCGCGTGGTGATGATCACGTGGATTATTGTGGCAGCTCTGGCAACCACGGCGGGCGTGCTTTACGGCCTCGACAAAAGCTTCAAACCCTTCGTCTACTTCCAGCTTCTGTTGCCCATTTTTGCCTCGGCCATCGTAGGTGGGCTCGGCAATCCGCTGGGTGCGATCGCAGGTGGATTTATTATCGCCTTCTCTGAGGTGACCATCACCTATGCGTGGAAAAAGGTGCTGACATATCTTGCACCGGAAAGCCTGGAGCCTTCGGGCTTGGTTCAATTCCTGTCCACCGATTACAAGTTCGCCGTCAGTTTTGCTATCTTGCTGATTGTACTGCTGTTTAAGCCCACGGGTCTGTTCAAGGGGAAAGCGGTATGAGCGAGCCAGTCAAAAACACACTGCTTTTCGTTTTGGTCGCAGGCCTGATCCTTTTGACCGGTTTTACGCAGAGCTGGAACGCGGCAATCCTGATCCTGAACATGGGCCTGATCTCGGCGATCATGTCGATTGGGGTGAACCTGCAATGGGGTTTTGCGGGGCTTTTCAACGTGGGCGTGATGGGGTTCGTCGCGCTGGGCGGGCTGGCCGTTGTGCTGGTGTCGACCCCGCCCACGCCCGGCGCGTGGTCCAGCGGTGGGTTCGGTGTCATCCTCGCGCTACTGCTGGGGGCAGCGACCGTGGTTGCGGCAGTGATGATCGCCAAGAAAATGCCAAAAGGGCGGACACAAACGCTTGCGATCATCGGAATTCTGATCGTGGGCTTTTTCATATACCGCGCGATCTTTGACCCGAATGTTGCCGCGATTGAGGCGATTGACCCCGCCGTCGCGGGCAATATCGGCGGGCTGAACCTTCCGGTTTTGCTGGCCTGGCCCGCAGGTGGTTTACTGGCTGCGGGCGCGGCCTGGTTGATTGGCAAGACTGCTTTGGGTTTACGATCGGATTATCTTGCTATTGCGACGCTCGGAATTGCCGAGATCATTATCGCGATTATGAAGAACGAAGACTGGCTGGCACGCGGGGTCAAGAATGTATACGGCATCCCACGCCCTGCCCCGGTGGTTGGGTATGAGGTCGATCTTCAACAGGATCCCGGTTTTATCGCGCGCGCAGACTGGCTGGGGATTGACCCGGTCATCGCGTCTACGCTGTCGGTTAAGTTGGGCTATTCCCTGTTGTTCATGATCGTTCTGCTTGCGCTTTTGTGGATGGCGCAAATGGCGTTGAAAAGCCCGTGGGGCCGTATGATGCGCGCGATCCGTGACAATGAAGTCGCGGCTGAGGCGATGGGTAAGGATGTAACCCGCCGCCACTTGCAGATCTTTGTACTGGGATCCGCCATATGTGGCATTGCAGGTGCAATGATGACCACGCTGGACGGTCAGTTGACTCCGGGCACATATAATCCGCTGCGCTTCACGTTTCTGGTCTGGGTTATGGTCATCGTCGGCGGCTCGGGTAACAACTTTGGGGCCGTTCTGGGTGCCTTTCTGATCTGGTTTCTGTGGGTTCAGGTCGAACCGATTGGGCTGTGGCTCATGAACCTGATCACCTCTGGCATGACGGACGGAAGTGCCCTGAAAACTCACCTGGTGGAAAGCGCCGCACATATGCGCTTGTTCACGATGGGGCTGATATTGCTGATTGTGCTCAGGTTCAGTCCACGCGGGCTTATTCCCGAGAAATAGGCATTAGATGCTAAAAGAAAACAGACCGCGCCTGATCATGGGCGCGGTTTCTTGATTTAGATCCGCAGGGCGTTTAGACGGTTTCCAGTGGTCCTTGAACCAACCTTTTGGCGTTTACGGGAATTTATCTTGTTAAGCCAATAGTGCGATAAACTTTAATAGAACAAAGAGTTCACATGACGCCGATGCTGACCAAACCACTTATCCTTCTGCCATTGCTCGTTGGGCTTGCTGGCTGTGTTCCCAGCCCGGAAGACTTTGAGTCCACTCCGGTAAAAGTCCAGACCCCCAAAGGCGAAGTGACCTGTCAGCTGTATCGTCAGGATCGCGTGAGTTGGGACCGCGCCATCGATTTCCCTGCGACCGAAATGACCGTTCCAGAGGCTGATGCCTACTGCAAGCAAGAAGGTCAGCGCCGCCTGAAAGGCTGACACACAAAGCGGGAGGGTTTGAGCCCTCCCCACCGCGTCGGTTATCTGTTTTTGAACAGCCCACCCAGAATACCGCGTACAATCCGTCTGCCCGTGGTGCCCTTTAGCTCTTTGATGACGGCTTCACTCATGGCGGTGGCGAACGTATCCTTTTTTCGCACAACCCGCGAAGACGACCGCCCGACTCTGCCTCCGGAATATCGCCTTGCGGTCGCAAATTCTCGTTCCGCGACGGATTGCGACTCTATCTGTTCTTCGGCTTCGGCGGCTTCTTTCGCTGCAGCGTCGGCCCGAGCCTGAAGAATTTCAAATGCAGATCGCCTGTCTTTCAAAGTCCCGTATTTCACCTGCATGGGCGAAGCTTTTACTATCGACTGACGTTCAGCCGAGCTTATCGGCCCCAGTTGTGATCCCGGCGGTCTGATAAGGGTTCGTTCAACCATCCCCGGTACGCCCTTCTTTTGCAGCATCGACGTCACGGCCTCGCCAACACCGACTTCTCGGATTGCGGATTCTGTGTCAAAGGCCGGATTCTCGCGATAGGTCTCAGCGGCAAGGCGCAGGTTCTTGCGGTCCCTCGCGGTAAAGGCACGCAACGCGTGCTGTACGCGATTTCCCAACTGTCCAAGAATATCCTCGGGTATGTCGGCCGGATTTTGCGAAATGAAATAGACACCAACGCCTTTGGATCGGATCAAACGTGCCACCTGTTCGACCTTGTCGACAAGTATTTTGGGCGCGTCGTCAAACAGAAGATGCGCCTCGTCAAAAAAGAAGACCAGTTTCGGTTTATCCGGGTCTCCAACCTCTGGCAATTCTTCGAAAAGTTCGCTGAGCAACCACAAAAGAAACGTTGCATACAGTCGCGGCGACCCCATCAACTTGTCAGACGCAAGGATGTTGACCGCACCATGTCCATTTTGGTCCGTTTGCATTAGATCACTAAGTTCCAACGCCGGCTCACCAAACAGGTTGTTCCCGCCTTGGTTTTCCAGCACCAGCAGACGACGTTGGATGGCACCAATCGAAGCCGTCGACACGTTTCCGAACCTGAGGGACAACTGGGTTCGGTTTTCACCGATCCAAACAAGCAACGACTGCAGGTCCTTGAGATCCAAAAGGGGCATCCCCTCATCATCCGCTACCCGAAAGGCGATGTTCAGAATGCCTTCCTGCGCTTCGCTCAGGTCCATCAGGCGTGATAGCAGCAGCGGTCCCATCTCGGTTACGGTCGTGCGGACCGGATGTCCCTGCTCACCGAACAAATCCCAGAAGGTTACAGGGCATGCAGCGTACGCATAATCAGAAAACCCTATCCGTTCCGCGCGATCACGAAATGCCCCGTGCAGTTTGTGCGATTCACTCCCGGCCTTGGCCAATCCGGAAAGATCACCTTTCACATCAGACAGAAAAACCGGAACGCCCGCTTTAGAAAACCCCTCGGCCAGAATTTGCAAGGTGACTGTTTTGCCGGTCCCTGTCGCGCCAGCGATCAGGCCATGTCGGTTGGCGTATTCCAAGCTCAGAGTTTGCGGCTGCGCATAGTCTTTACCACCACCACCCAGAAAGATATTATTTCCCATTGCTTTAACGCCCTGATTTCCACCGATCTGGGACCACCATACAAATTTAATAATTGCCTGCGATAGTCTATTTGCCGCCTCAGCCTAGCGTGGTTTGGGCGGCAAACTTCCTCCCTGTCGACTGGCCGCGCCTTCGGGCGCGGTTTTTTTCGCAGAAATGGGGCTTTGACATTAATTTTTGACGTTAGCAGTTGACCGGTGGCCTCCCCTTTCGTAACGTCTGCGCATAACTAAGTCGGCCAGTCCGACGGGGAGAAAATTATACGAAAGGGAGCCGCTCCACCGGCTCCCTTTTTCAATGTCAGAACTCGCTCTAGCGCGCCCGCGAATGGCAAAAATCTGATCACACCCTTGATATCGGCCGCTTAAGGACTGACACCTTCTCATAAGAGTGTTAGACCGAGCAAAAAGCTCAATCACATTGCCGAGGCATACATGATCAAGAAAACACTATCCTTCAGCCTTGTTGCGACGGCCCTATGGTGTGGCGTGTCATTCGCACAAGAAGCATCCGAAGAAACGGAAACCCCACCAGCCCAAACCGACCTGGACCTTGGTGAGACAGGACCCCGCGTGGGTGAGCAATACCTCAAGGAAGAGGTGGGTGATTGGGCAATCATGTGCATCAAGACCGACACCGATGCAGACCCATGCGCCATGCGGCAAATCCTTGTGGGCAACCAAGGTCAGCCTATCGCCGAAATCACGGTTGAAAAGCTTCCCGAAACTGCCCCGGCCGCAGCAGGCGCTACGGTCATCGTGCCACTTGAGGTTCTGCTACAGGCACAACTGGCCCTGTCAATCGACGGCGCGCCCGGTAAGCGCTACAACTTCCATCACTGCAATCCCGTGGGCTGCCTTGCGCAGTTGGGCTTTACAGCCGAAGACGTTGCTGCGATGAAAAGCGGCTCTAAGGGAACATTGTCGATGGTGCCGTTGGTTGCACCTTCTCAGCTGTTGCAGCTTGAAATCTCGCTGGCAGGTTTCACCGCAGGTTTTGACGGGCTGGAAATCAACGAAAACTGAAGTTTGAAATCAATTGCGGGTGGCTGGGTAAAATAGCCGCCCGCTAAGATGCGCCCGTCAGACTTTTTTCATCGCAAGTACAGCGTTCAAGCCGCCAAAAGCAAAAGCATTGCTCAGGGCAATCTCGACCTTGGCGTCCCGAGCGTCGTTTGGCACCACGTCCAACGCGCATTCCGGGTCTGGTTCTTCATAGCCGATGGTCGGCGCGATTACCCCATCGCGCAAAGCCATGATACAGGCCAACAGTTCGACCGCACCGGTGCCGCCAATCAAATGGCCATGCATGGATTTCGTGGAAGAAATCATCAAATCATCCGCATGCGGCCCGAAAACATCTGCCACAGCAGCGCATTCCGTTTTGTCGTTTGCCGCTGTTCCGGTGCCATGGGCGTTGATGTAGCCAACCTGATCTGCGTTCAGTTGCGCGTCAGCCAACGCCCCGGACATAGCCCGAGAAGCGCCTTGTTTACTTGGCATCACTATGTCGGCCGCGTCGGAAGACATTGCGAAGCCAACGACCTCACACAAAATATCGGCGCTGCGCGCGCGCGCATGCTCGAACTCTTCAAAGACAAAAACCCCGGCGCCTTCGCCTTGAACCATCCCGTTACGGTTCGCACTGAATGGGCGGCAGGCGTCTTTGGACATCACACGCAGCCCCTCCCACGCCTTTACGCCACCAAAACACAGCATGGATTCAGAGCCGCCCGTCAACATGGCCGGAGCCATACCGCTGCGCACCATCTGAAAAGCCTGCGCCATTGCATGGTTTGAAGACGCGCACGCTGTCGAGACGGTAAAGCTGGGCCCCTTCAGATTATGCTCCATCGAAACGTGGCTGGCCGCCGCATTGTTCATAAGCTTGGGCACGACGAAGGGATGCACCCGGTTTTTTCCGTCTTCGTAGACAGAGCGGTAGTTATCGTCCCATGTCGAAACACCACCGCCCGCAGTGCCTAAGACCACACCCGATCTGGCCGCCAGTTCGCCATGGAATTCGATGCCAGATTGATCGATCGCCTCTTTGGCGGCTGTCAGCGTGAACTGTGTGAACCGGTCGTAAAGGCTCATCTGCTGGCGGTTAAAGCGTCCCTCAGCCTCGAACCCACGAACCTGACCACCGATCTTGATGGCCAAGCGTTCGACATCGCGGAACTCGAGCGCGGAAATTCCGCAACGCCCCTCACGCATCGCCTCAAGCGTCGCGGGAACCGAGTGGCCTAACGAGTTGATTGTCCCGGCACCAGTAATAACAACGCGTTTCATGGCCGCGCGTCAGACCTTTTCCGACACAAGTTTTTCTATCCCAGCGATAATCGCCGCAACGTTAGAGATATCGAAATCACTTGCCGTGGGTTCATTGGCATTGAACGGCACAGAGATGTCGAATTCTTCCTCTATCGCAAAGATACTCTCGACCAGCCCAAGGCTATCAATGCCCAGATCCTCGAGCGTACTTTCGGGCGTCACGTCCGAAGGCTCCAGCACGGCCTGTTCGGCAATGATGGCAATGACGCGGTCTGTGATGCTCATGTCGATCCTCTGATTATCACGTTGAGGATGATTTAATCGCTCGACGACTGTTTGGAAACAGCCTTTTTCAGCGCCTCGACGTCACGCGCCAACCGGGGCAAGCGGCGCTGGGCTTTGTAAATGTCAGTATGCGTTTCCATCTTAATTCCGGGATATCCCATAATCACGCGCCCAGCCGGTACGTTCGACAGGATTTTGGTTCCCCCGCCCGAGATTACGCCATCTCCGATAAAGATGTTATCGACAACACCGGTCTGCCCACCGAGAACAACGTTATTCCCGATTTCGACCGATCCCGATACGCCCGTTTGTCCGCACAGCAGGCAATCGTTGCCCACGCGCGTGTTGTGTCCCACATGAACCAGGTTATCCAACTTGGACCCATTTCCGATCCGGGTGTTCCGGATCGTGCCGTTGTCGACGGTACTATTGGCACCAACCTCGACGTCATCCCCGATCTCGACCGCGCCCAAAGAATGAATGCGCAACCAGCTTTGAGCCCGAGCATCACCTTTGTCGCCCATTGTCTTACGAACATTCTCAACATCGGACACTTCGGGTGTCACATAGCTGAAGCCATCACCACCAATGCGGGCACCCGGTTGCGCCATGAAACGATCACCAATCTGCGCGCGCGCGCCAATGCTAACCATTTCGCGCAAAACAGCGTTTTCGCCAATAACAGCATCCATCCCAATCGTGCAATGCGGGCCTATGACAGCCCCTGCTCCGATGCGAGCGCGAGGGCCGACGACCGTCAGTGGACCGATCGAAACGTCCTCTCCCAGCACTGCTGAAGGGTCGACAACGGCAGAAGGGTGAATGCCTGCTTCGACGCCCTGCCCTTTGTCCAGTCTCGCAGTTATTCCGGCCATCGCCATACGCGGCCGGGCAACAAAAATAGCGGCGTCCAACCCAAAAGACTGCCAATCAGCCCCTTCCCACAACACAGCTACCCGAGCAGCCCCTGCCGTGAGAGCTTCGGCATATTTGGGAGACATTGCCATCGCCAACTGTTCTGGCCCAGCATCTGCGGGCTCGGCAGCACCACTGATGACAAGGTCAAGGTCGCCCTGGCATTCAGCACCCAGCGCTTCGGCGATTTCCTGAACAGTATATTGCATGTCGGGCTTCCCGGATCTTAGGGTTCACCCCGGTGCTTACCCCTGAACGTCCGGCAGGGCCACCCCTGCTTTTTGCAATGCGTCCCAGATTTTCTGGTCTCGGCCATAGACATCCCGCCGGTACTGAGCATCCCCCTTAGGGCCAATATATGCCGTACGATAAATCAGGTGCACAGGTACATGCTTCTCCAATGGAACTGTCGTTTCCTTACCAGTGGCAAGGATACGCTGGAAAAATGCTTTGGGGTCTTCTTTCTGTTTGGCCAGAAGAGCATAGGCAAACTCGAAAGGCTGCGCCAATCGGATGCATCCATGTGAAAAGGCCCGCGTTTCCCTTGCGAACAAACTTTTCTGTGGAGTATCATGCAGATAGATATTGTACTTATTCGGGAACATGAACTTCACAAGACCCAACGCGTTGCTTTGGCTAGGCGGTTGGCGCATGGCAAACGGGAAATTGCGGGCAGTGAACTGAGTGAAATCCACCGCCCCCCTGTCAATCTGACGCCCACTCCGGTCCGTGATGTGTATATGGCCAACCGCATTTGGGTCGGATTGCAGTTGCGGCAGATATTCCTTGGTGATGATCGAGCGTGGGACATACCAGCTTGGGTTAATGACCATATGCTCCATTTCGTCCGAGAACTCGGGGCTCCGACGATCATGGACGTTCTTTCCGATGACCGCCCGCGTTTCAAATGTCACCAAACCATCATCGACAATCTTGGCCGAGAAATCAGCCTGATTGACCAGGATATGCCGCTCACCCCGTTCACGTGGCAACCATCGTTCCCGCTCCAGCGCAACATAAACAGCCTTGAGCCGCTCGGCCGCGCTGCGGTTTAGTTCGGTAATTGTGCCTTGGCCTGCCACACCATCGGCCGCCAGACCATGCGAAGTTTGAAACTCTTTCACTGCGGCCAGCATCGCGTCATCGAATGTCGGACTCGCAGTGGGTTTGAGGTACCCCATAGAAACCAAACGATTGCGCAGTTTGATTACGTTTTTGCCGCTGTCGCCGTATTCCAGTTTGTCGACAGGAACACCCGCGCCCCAACCGCCTTGGTCCACAAGCTTTTGCAGAGCGACTTTTTGCTTCATCAGCGCGCGGTACTGCGCCGTTTGCGGGGCGAGCTGATCGAAATAGGCAACATCCCAATCCAACAGACCTTTCAGGTGTTCTTTTTCCGATTTTCGCTCGACCTTTCGAACCAGCCCTTCGTCAATAGTCGACGGTCGCAATGCGCCCGAATACAGATCGTTTGCGTAGGCGACGAACGCCCGGCTCAACGCGATTTCCGCAGCGCCTAAATCCCGCAGCGAACGCGCATCAGACATAAGGGCAACCAACCCTTCAACATCGTAGGTCTGTTTGGGTAACCCGTGCATATGAGCAGACGACAGCGCCTGAATCAGCCTAGCCCGACGTGCCTGATGTTGTGGTGTCGATCCGACCCAAATCGGTGCAAAGCCGTTTTCGCGATAAAACTCGGCGACCTGTGTTCCCGAAGGCGCAAATTCCGCAACAGCCATTTGAAACCCGGTCGAGGGCACCTCTTGCGTGGTTGCAAAAGCTGCTGTTGCCCCCAAAAAGGCGGCCACCGCTAAGGAAGAAGACGCACGAAAGAATGCTCGCATCGGATACCCTGAATATACAAAGACTTAAGCGCTTACATGAGCGCGTCGAACAAATATGGTTATTGCCCGACACCATTGTCTATTCACAAATGCATCAATTCAGCGCTTATGTTTCGGCGTGATGCGCGTTTGCATCGCCACTGGCGATCTGGGCAATTTTGCCTCAAGTTTAGACGAAAAATCGTCATCTGCGCAAAAAACTGCCGAAAATTCCCCCTTGAAAAGGTGATTTTGAAAGACTTCTTGGCGGTCTTTTAGGTCTATGCCATAAAAACGCCATCTGGGATGGGAAAAAATTAAGAACGCGCGCGTAACATCGTGTGCAGGCAGGAACAGTACGGGACGAAACAAAAATGACTACGAGCAGTTCCTCGGGCTTGACCCGGCGGGCCCTTTTGGGCGCATTCGCCGCAACCGCAGTTGTTGCAGCACCGACATATTCCAATGCAGCAGGTTTTCTTCGCGGCGGCGGTGATATTCGCCGTATTCGTATGTATTCCGGTCGCACTGGCGAACGTATCGATATGATATATTGGGTCGACGGCAAATACATCAAGGATGCTGTCAAAGAAGTGAACAACTTTATGCGCGACTGGCGGACGGATCAGGTCAAGGACATGGATCTTCGCACAATCGACATCATGGCGGCCTCTCACAACCTGCTGGACGTTAGCGAGCCTTACACGCTGCTGTCAGGATACCGCTCACCTCAGACAAACGCGATGCTTCGGTCCCGCTCGCGTCGTGTTGCCAAGAACTCGTTGCACATGAAGGGTCAGGCGGCTGACCTGCGCCTGTCTTCGCGCTCTGTTTCTCAGGTGGCCAAGGCGGCGATGTCTTGCCGTGCGGGCGGCGTCGGGAAGTACTACCGCTCGAACTTCGTGCACATGGATTGCGGTGACGTCCGTTCTTGGGGCGGATAACGCTTACCCGTTACTAGGTTTATTTAGACCAGGTGGCGCGATCGATTTGATCGCGCTTGTTCTGTTTTTAGTTCTTATTTGATCACGGCTCGCTGGATACCTAAGCGCAGTTTTTTCTGAGCTGTTTGAGTTTCTGTTCCGAGAGTATCCAAGCGAAACAAACCCAGATAATCTGTTGCAACAAACAACTCTGAACGAACGCCAGTCGTTGTTACGAGTGTGAACGGCACAACCCGCTAACCTCAAGTAGACAAGGCATCTTTCCCATTGGCGAACAGCGTCTGCTGCTTCCAAGACAAAAGCCTGTGGCACCCTACAACTACGAGAAAATGGCGCACCTGAGAGGATTCGAACCTCTGGCCTCTGCCTTCGGAGGGCAGCGCTCTATCCAGCTGAGCTACAGGTGCCTTGGACGTTAGCTAACCTTGTTCCGATCCGGGTGCAACTGGAAATCGACCCGGATCAGGATGTGATCAGGCAAACAAATCATGCGCTAATTCCAGCGCGTCGACCAGCGTATCAACCTCGTCTGTCGTGTTGTACAGGCCAAAGCTGGCCCGGCACGTTGCAGCGACCCCAAAGAAATCCATCAGGGGGCCCGCACAGTGATGACCGGCCCGAACAGCCACGCCTTTTTTGTCCAAAATGGTAGAGACATCATGTGCATGCCCTGCCCCATCCAGAGTAAAACTGAAAATGGCCGCCTTGTCGGGCTGTGTCCCTTGGACCTGCAACCAGTTCAGACCTGACAGCTTTTGTACCGCATAGTCGCGCACTCCGGCCTCGTGTGCGGCGATGTTGTCCATCCCCAGATCCATCATGTACTCCAAAGCAACACCCAGCCCGATTGTCTGAACGATACCAGGTGTGCCAGCTTCGAATTTCATCGGTGGATCGTTGTAAGTCACTTCGTCTTTGCTGACCTCCTTGATCATATCGCCGCCGCCAATAAAGGGGCGCATCTCAGCCATCCGTTCGGACTTGATATAGATCGCCCCTGATCCGGAAGGGCCATATAGTTTGTGACCGGTGATCGCGTAGAAATCGCACCCGATATCCTCGACATTCACCGGCATGTGCACCGCGCCCTGGCTTCCGTCGACCAGAACCGGCACGCCTTTGGCATGCGCGCCTTCTGTTATGGTCTTGACGTCAACAACGGTGCCCAAAACGTTTGAGCAATGCGTTACGGCAACCAGCTTTGTTTTTGAGCCAATCGCGTCGATAACGGCCTGGGGATCAAGGCCACCGTTCGCGTCCACGTCGATCCATTTCAACACAACACCTTGCCGTTCGCGCAGGAAGTGCCACGGGACGATATTGGCGTGATGCTCCATCACGCTGAGAACGATCTCATCCCCTGCCTGAAGGCGCGGCATTGCCCATCCATAAGCGACAAGGTTGATCCCTTCGGTCGTCCCCGAGTTCAGGACAATTTCATTCTCATTCGAAGCCCCCAAAAACCGGGCGATCGTGCCACGAACGGACTCGTATTTTTCAGTCGCCAGGTTTGAGAGATAATGCAGTCCCCGATGAACGTTTGCATATTCTTCGGCATAGGCGCGCGTCACAGCGTCGATGACAACCTGCGGCTTTTGGGCCGAAGCTCCGTTATCAAGATACGTCAGCGGCTTACCATTGACCTCTCGAGACAGGATCGGAAAGTCCGCACGGATTTTCTGCACGTCATACATGGTGTTTTCTTTCCTATACCGGGCCGGCTGGAGTTAAGGCGAGGACAAAGGGCACCGCAACCAAAGCAGATAGGGCGATGACCCCAAAAGACTTCAGGATAGACCCGAATTTATGCGCTTCATTAATGAAATGCAGCGTGACGTAAAGGCTGACAATTGCTGTCCCCAACAAAAGCATCACCATCAGGAACGGCACAACAAGGGAAACGAGCAGAGTAACCAACAGAGCGGCAACCTGAAGAAACTGCAGCCAGACCGAAAGGATCATGATGTCCGGAAACCTGGCAACTCCCCCCATCAGCCGTCCGATGATCAAAAAGGCAAAAATACTCAGCATCATAGTGCCAGCCGATCGAATAAGACCAATCAAGACAGGCTCGGCCGGAGTTATAGGTTCACCCTCCGGTACCGGCATCAGTTGGTCTATTCCGACCTGAACCAGACCATTCAGAACAACGGCCAAGAAAAACGCCAGCCAAAGCGCCTCGCGCCCGGGCCGAAATTCCAGCAATTGACGGGCCGCCGCGGCGGGGTTGGTCAAGGTCAAGACCACCAGATTGATCAGGGCCTGAGCATTCATTCCGGATACCTTTGCACCTGCCTGAGGCCCGACAGCCAGAACCACAGGAAGAAAGCGCACCAAACCAAACCGACAATTGTCAGGGTTGGGCCCGGTCCTATGAAACCCGCTACCAATCCGTTCAGAAGCAGTAAGGGCGTCGAAGATAACAGCGCCCAGAACAAAGCAACCCGCGCGCCATAGGCCGTCCCCTTGCCGCCGACCATCCGAGCGGCCCCATAGGACACAAACGCCAGGGCGTAAAAGAACAGAGGCAGGATAATGACCGTGCCCAAAAGCGCACCGCCCATGAGCATGTTCAGCTCCAGACCTTCAAGATGGGCACGACGCGACAGGCTGGGCAGTTGCGCGATAAAGGCAACGACGCAAAAGGCCATCACGAAAACCAAAGCGCGGTCTTCTCGCTGACCCAAATCAAGAAGCCGGCGCACCACGCGCCCCGGCCCCCGATAGGTAGCAACTATATCCGACGTCACCGGCATCAGCTGTGACGCGACAACCAGCCTTCAAGGCGATCAACAATCGCCTGAGCCAAGGTATCATCCTCGATCTCGTCAACGGCTTCTGCCAGAAACGCCAGCGTCAACATATTCGTGGCATCCTTGGTCGGAACCCCGCGAGAGCGCAGGTAAAACAAAGCCGTTTCATCAATCGCACCTGACGTTGAGCCGTGTGAACACGCAACATCGTCCGCGTAGATTTCCAGCTCAGGCTTGGCAAGAAACTGGCTGTCATCATCCAACAACAATGACTGGCTGATCTGATAGCCATCGGTTTTCTGGGCGCCTTCCTTAACAAGGATCTTGCCTTGGAAAACCCCGGTGGCACCGTTGCGCAGAACCTTCTTGAACACCTGGCGACTTTCGCAGTTCACCGCGTCATGGGTCACAAAAACCGTATCATCATGGTGAAAATCACCATCGCCGACACAGGCACCGGCGACATGAGCGACGGCGTCATCTCCGGTCAGTTCCACGACCTGTTCGTTGCGTGTCAGAACACCATTCACTGTTAAGGTGAAAGACTTGTAGACAGACTCCTTACCCAAACGTGTGAACATATGCGTGGCAGCCCTGCGCTCATGATCGCGACCTTGCGCGCGCACATGATGCAGCGTGCCCTCGTCAGCGATGTCAATCTCCATGCACTTGTTAAACCGCGAAGCTGCCGGACCATTTTCGAGGATCGTAACCTCGGCCCCGCTTTCGACACGGATAATATGGTGCAACATCGCATCCGATGTCTCAGAAGCATGCCTATATACAAAGCTGATCGGCTTGGACGGTTTGCCCGTCACATGAATTGCAATTCCGTCTGCAGCAAAGGCCGTGTTCAGCGCAGCCAACGGGCGCTGAACGGGTACCTGACCCCGTGCTTCAAGAACGCCATACAACTCTTTGGCCCAGTGAATATCCTTGAAGCAAATGTCCTCGATGCGGTCGATCGTGACACCTTCCAAGGACAGATCGTCGGATTCTTCGGGGCTGAAAACACCATCCACGAAAACGATCTTCAACCGGTCCAGATCGCTGAACAGCATCGCCTCATCCGCGTTAAACAGTGCGGCTTTAGGCGCTTCGGGTGAGATCAGGGTATCTGGTTGGGTGTATTTCCAATATTCATCCCGCCGGCCCGGCAGGCCCATTTCCTGCACACGTGCCAACGCATCCTCACGCGCAGCGCGTGTGCAGCTGGCATCGGGCATCACCAGATTGGCGAGACGCGCCTCGGTTGCGGTTTGTTTTACTTCGGGCAAAGCCATCAGTTCACCTCGGCCAGAATATCGGCATAGCCGTTGTTTTCGACTTCCAGCGCCAGATCGGGGCCACCGGTTTTGACGATTTTCCCATCCGCCATGATGTGAACGACATCAGGTTTAATATGGTCCAGAAGACGTTGATAATGGGTGATAACCAGGAAACCCCTGCCTTCGTCACGCAGGGCATTCACACCCTCGGCCACCAGCTTCATGGCGTCGACATCCAGCCCCGAGTCCGTCTCGTCCAAGATGCACATCTTGGGTTCCAGCATGGCCATTTGCAGAATTTCGTTCCGCTTTTTCTCACCACCAGAGAAACCGACATTCACCGGGCGCTTTAGCATGTCGGCATCAATCTTCAGGGATTTCGCCTTTGCCCGCACAACTTTCAGGAAATCGGCCGCCGACAGTTCTTCTTCGCCACGCGCCTTGCGCTGAGCGTTCACCGCTGTGCGAAGGAAGGTCATATTGCCAACACCCGGAATCTCGACCGGGTATTGGAACGCAAGAAAGATCCCTGCCGCAGCGCGTTCTTCAGGCTCCATCTCAAGCAAGTCTTCGCCATCCAGTGTGGCCGAACCTTCGGTGACATCATATCCGTCCCGCCCTGACAGCACATAGCTGAGGGTCGACTTGCCCGAGCCATTCGGCCCCATGATCGCATGCACCTTTCCGGCTTCGACCGCCAGATCGACGCCCTTAAGGATCTGCTTTTCTTCTTCTTCGAGTTTGACGTGCAGGTTTTTGATTTCCAGCATGTTTTTTCCTTTTGCGCATCGCAAGGGCGCGTGGCCCGGTTTATCCTTCTAAGGCTGTAGATCCCGTTCAATCACAGCCACCAATAGTCCCAAAATTCACCCGCTCCAGTAGGCTCGGACTTTCTGCAGTTGGCCTTTCCATGTACCAAAGACCAAAAGGGAAAGTCCGCCCAACAAAAATAAGCTGATGAACCCCGCAATAGGGCCATTCATTAAAAACGCCGCCAATATGACCGCCGCGAAAGCGCTCAATAATGGAAGCACGACCCGCCGCGTCGCCCAGACGACACCCACAGCACGAGCGCCTTCGCTGGCGTTTTGTCGAAACACCTCGGCTTCGATCTTTGGGTCGATGGGAGCGGGCATGGATCAGCCCACGGAACCTTCTAGCGAGATCGCCACAAGCTGTTGGGCTTCCATCGCAAATTCCATCGGGAGTGCCTGCAAAACGTCCTTGCAGAACCCGTTGACGACCAGCGCCACGGCCTCTTCTTCGTCCATACCGCGCTGACGGCAGTAGAACAGTTGATCGTCATCGACCTTAGACGTTGTCGCTTCGTGTTCGACGCGGCTGGAGTTATTCTTGACCTCGATATAGGGCACGGTGTGGGCACCACATTTATCGCCGATCAGCAAGCTGTCACATTGTGTGTAGTTCCGGCTGTCTTTGGCCTTTTGATGCATGGAAACCAACCCACGATACGTGTTTTGGGCTTTCCCTGCGCTGATCCCTTTGGACACGATCCGCGACTTGGTGTTTTTACCCAAGTGGACCATCTTGGTGCCCGTGTCGGCCTGCTGATAGTTGTTTGCGATGGCGATCGAGTAAAATTCGCCCTGGCTTTCGTTACCACGCAGGATGCAGGACGGATATTTCCATGTCACAGCGGACCCTGTTTCGACCTGCGTCCACATCACCTTGGAGCGGTCGCCCCGGCAATCTGCGCGTTTGGTTACGAAGTTGTAGATACCGCCTTTGCCGTTCTCATCGCCGGGGAACCAGTTCTGAACGGTCGAGTATTTAACCTCGGCGTCTTCTTCGATGATGATCTCGACAACAGCGGCATGCAATTGCGCCGTGTCGCGCTGCGGAGCCGTGCATCCCTCCAGGTAGGAGACATACGAGCCTTTGTCCGCGATGATCAAAGTCCGCTCAAACTGTCCTGTGTTTTCGGCGTTGATACGGAAATATGTGCTCAGCTCCATCGGGCAACGCACACCCGGCGGGATGTAGACGAACGAGCCGTCCGAAAAGACCGCAGAATTCAGCGTCGCATAAAAGTTGTCCGAAACGGGCACGACCGAGCCCAAGTATTTCTTAACCAATTCCGGATGCTCTTTGATCGCTTCAGAAATCGAACAGAAGATAACACCGGCTTTCTTCAGCTCTTCCTGGAAGGTCGTCCCAACAGAAACCGAGTCGAAAACAGCATCGACCGCGACCTTACGGCCTTCGGCTGGCATATTCTCTGCGCCTTCAACACCGGCAAGAATCATCTGCTCTTTCAGGGGGATACCCAGCTTTTCGTATGTAGCCAGAAGCTTGGGATCGACATCATCCAGCGACTTTGGCTTTTCTTCCATCGATTTGGGGCGCGCATAGTAGTACTGATCCTGAAAGTCGATCTTGGGATAGCTGACCATTGCCCAGTTCGGCTCATCCATTTTGGTCCAGCGCTCGAACGCGGCCAGACGCCATTCGGTCATCCACTCCGGTTCTTCGTTTTTCTCCGAGATCAGACGGACGATATCGGGATTCACACCTTTCGGTGCGTATTCCATCTCGATATCAGTCTCCCACCCATATTTGTAAGTGCCGACTTCTCGCACCGCGTCCACGGTTTCCTGATCGACACCTTCTTTTACTTGGGTCTGGTCCAAAGCGGCCATTAACACACCCTCCGTCAGATCACGCTGCACGCGCGCGATGCTTTTTCTCTTTTTCCAGCCACGTTTCGGCGAAACGCAGCACATCTTCTTCCGTTGTCAAAGGACCCAGCGAAACGCGTATCGCGCTGGCTGCTGTGACCTCGTCGTAGCCCATCGCAGTCAAGACTGCGCTGGCGCGAACCTTGCCGCTGGAACAGGCAGAGCCCGCACTTACCGCAAAACCCGACAAATCCATCTGCATAACCTGCGTCTCACCTTTCCAACCGGGCGTGGCAAAACACAGCGTGTTTGGCAGTCGTTCCTCGTCTTTCCCGACAAAAATAGTAGATTTAGAACCAGCCTCAAGGGCCTTTTCTAGAATATTTCTAAATTCTTTGATTTGGTCCCAAACTCCATTAGCCAAATCACGAGCCGCTGCTTCAGCTGCGGCACCGAACCCCGCGATTCCAAACACGTTTTCCGTGCCAGAGCGACGACCCATTTCCTGACCACCGCCCTTGATACGTGCAGCCAGATCCGTGCCGCGCTTCATCACAACAGCGCCGATGCCCTTAGGCCCGCCCAATTTATGTGCAGAAACCAACGCCATCTGAACGTCCAGCCAGTTAAAAGCCAGCGGCAACTTACCGAACGCCTGCGTGGCATCTGTCACAGCCAAGCCGGAGGGTAACTGCTGAACAATACCCGTCTCTGAGTTCGCAATTTGCAACGTTGAAAGACTCGGGTCTGGCACAGACACATGCCCTCTCTCCGACACCTGTAAATCTTCTATAGTCCATGCTCTTACCGCATCGTGTTCAACTGCTGCGCCGTGAATTTCCCGCCCTTCAAGCGCTAATGCAGCCCCCTCGGTCGAGCCCGAAGTAAATACGATGTCTGCACCATCCGCGCCAAAAGCAGACGCAATCTGAGCTCGGGCACGTTCGACCAGTGCCTTTGCAGCGCGCCCCTCGGCGTGTACCGAAGACGGGTTGCCGCACACATCCATTGCCGCGATCATCGCTTCTCGCGCCTCAGGTCGAAGCGGCGCAGTCGCGTTGTGATCAAGGTAAACACGAGTCATGGATGCACCTTATTCGCGACCCGGCCACGTGTAGAAAAATGCAGGCTTCCTGTTTTCATGTCACTCGTCCACGACCGCGAACAGGCTTGGGACCGCCGGGCAAGGTGCCAGATCGTTTTTGATCACGTCAGACAAGCGCGTCTGGTGCAAAAACACATAAACATGGGCGCTTAGCCCTTCCCACAAACGATTGGTCAAAGACTGAGCTCGACTTCCCGAAGATGCTCCTGACGCACCTGCACCTTTCTGCAAAGCATCAACCGTTTCATCCACCGCAGACAGAATCTCAACGACCCGAATTTCCGACGGTGGACGCGCAAGACGGTATCCACCACCAGGCCCGCGAACCGAGGCGACAAGCTCAGCCCGACGCAGCTTAACAAACAACTGCTCAAGATACGGCAGAGAGATGTCCTGGCGATCGGAGATTTCGCTTAACGTCACCAAGCCATCGGAAGGCTGAAGGGCGATATCGGCCAAGGCCACCATCGCATAACGACCTTTAGTCGAAAGCTTCATTGTCATTCCCTCATGGCAGTTTACGCGCGAAATCATTGACGCCGTCGCCGCCAGTGCGTATCTCCGACTGACAGCGCAAAAGCGCTTAGCAACACAATTAGAACCGTTCTAAGGTGCCCGACGATTATCGTCAAGTATTTACGGGCCCAAAGACGTAAAGACAGGACCGACGCACACATGCCCGAGGTGATTTTTCCCGGACCCGAAGGCCGCCTGGAAGGCCGCTACCACCCGCAAAAGGAAAAAGACGCACCGATCGCCATCGTGCTGCACCCGCATCCTCAGTTCGGCGGGACCATGAATAATAAGGTGGTCTATAACCTGCACTATGCGTTCTACAACATGGGCTTCACCGTGTTGCGGTTCAATTTTCGCGGCGTGGGTCGCAGCCAGGGTGAATACGATCAGGGCGTGGGCGAACTCAGCGATGCGGCATCGGCACTGGATTACCTGCAGTCGATGAACAACAATTCGAAACACTGCTGGGTCGCAGGCTTCTCCTTCGGCGCGTGGATCGGGATGCAATTGTTGATGCGTCGACCTGAAATCACCGGATTTATCAGTGTCTCGCCCCCTGCGAATATGTACGACTTTTCGTTCTTGGCACCCTGCCCTTCGTCTGGCCTGATCATCAACGGATCGTCCGACCGGGTTGCTCCGCCGTCTGATACGACCGCTTTGGTGAACAAGCTGCACGAGCAAAAAGGTATCACCATCACGCATAACGAAGTCGAAGGCGCTGATCACTTTTTCCAGGATCGCCATATGGACACGCTGATTACCGACGTCAGCGATTACGTGAAACGCCGCCTAACCGAGACCACACGCTGATGTCAGAAACGCTTTCCACCCTCGCGGCGAAGCTGGCCGAAGACACGGTCAAAGTCATGGATGAAACCGGTGACGATCGCTTTTACGTCGAGGTTGGTGAGCTTCTGGGTGCATCTTCTCAAACCCTGGAAGAAGCATTCCTGACCGAAATTCGGGTTCGACTGGCAGAGCGGAAAGCCCGCCAGTTCGTGATCCAAAGGTTGGCGAAGCACAGACAAAAAGTTAAGGCGATCGAAAAGCAATGACCGAACGGCTGCCGGCGCAAATCGAATTTCTTAGCCGCGCGGACTCATTAAAATCGGTTGAACGCGCGAATACCCTACTGGACCAATCCCGTCGGGAAAACTCGGCCGAGCATAGCTGGCAATTGGCTTTATGGGCTCTGGTTATGGCCCCCTATGCGGATAGCTCAGTTAATATCGACCGCGTCATTCGCATGCTTTTGCTGCACGACCTTGTCGAGATCATAGTCGGCGACCACCCGATTCATCTGGAAACCGATTGGCAAGCTGTAGAACAGGCCGAGCATCAAGCGGCTACCGAACTTTTCGCCATGCTCCCTAGTGACCAAACGAACGAGTTTCTATCGCTGTGGCGAGAATTCGAGGCTGACGCGACACCTGACGCAAAATTCGCCAAGTGTCTGGATCGTTGCCAGCCGCTTTTTCAGGTGCTCTGCGCCCCGGCTCCAAACCCCGACCACTTGACTGTGGTACGTGAAAACCTGAACGGTGGGCGCGCTGCGTATTTGGAACAAGCATTACCGGATGCATATGCCCTTGCGGTCGCGTGGTTGGAAAGACAAGACCATACACAATCAGGTTTTTCGGACCGCATTCCCTTTCTTGCTGAAAGTGACAAACTGAAATCCGTGAACCGAGCCTCGCGGCTTTTGTCCGGAGGTCGCTTTGAAAACTCGGCAGAACATTCATGGCATATTATGCTATATGCGTGGGTTCTGTCTGAATATGCAGCACCTGAGGTCTCATTAAACCGCGTTCTCAAAATGTTGTTATTGCACGATATTGTCGAGATCGACGCGGGTGATCACCCGATCCACGGGCAGGTGGACCACGCAGCGCAAGAGGCCGAGGAACAAGCAGCCGCAGATCGCTTGTTTGGTATGCTTCCGGCGGATCAAAAAGATGAATTCCGCGCAATTTGGCAGGAGTTCGAGACAGCCGAAAGCCCAGACGCCCGTTTTGCGAAGGCCATTGATCGTTTCCAAACTCCAATCGGAAATCTGGCAACCGGTGGCGGGTCTTGGGTCGACTACAAGGTTACGCTGCAACAGATTGAGGACCGCGTAGGCGCACCAATCACACGTGGCGCACCACAGCTTTGGGCGTGGTTACGACCTCAATTGGAAACGTATTTCGCAGAAAACATGCCCGCGTGAAAGTTGCATATGCCGGCTCAGCACTTTTCGAACCGGAAAAACTCGTTTTTCAACTCTTATACAATAGCTTACATATTTTTTATAAAGTAACCTTCATCAACATAACTCGTGTGAAAAATTGCGCTTGCCACAGGCCCAGGAATAGTGCTCAACCCGCAAAACAGCTTCCTTGAAGGGGTGTGCCTTGCCAAAAGCCTATCTTATTCTCTTGCTGGCCGTCACAGCCGAAACCATCGGCACCACAGCACTGCAGGCCAGCCAACAATTTACCCGTTTTTGGCCAAGCGTGTTGGTCGTCATCTCATACGGAGTCGCGTTTTACTTTCTCGGTCTCACCTTGAAATACATGCCGGTTGGAATCGTCTATGCGATCTGGTCGGGAATGGGCATCGTCCTGATCGCAATCATCGGCTTTCTCGTTTTTGGACAACGTCTGGATTGGCCAGCCGTCATTGGTTTGGGCATGATTTTGGCAGGAATCCTGATCATCCACCTGTTTTCCAAGACTGCAGGCCACTGAGCACCGGTTAGGGCTGGTCTATTTGGTCAAACCGGGTTATGCGCGCGGCAACTTCCCGTTCAAAGGCTGACCTCTCATGGACCTGCGCAATATCGCAATCATCGCTCACGTGGACCACGGCAAAACGACCCTGGTGGACGAGCTGCTAAAACAATCCGGCGCGTTCCGGGAAAATCAGGCCGTGGCCGAACGCGCCATGGACAGCAACGATCTGGAGCGCGAGCGCGGGATCACCATCCTTGCCAAAGCCACCAGCGTTGAATGGAAAGGCACGCGCATCAACATCGTCGACACCCCCGGCCACGCCGATTTCGGCGGCGAGGTCGAACGCATCCTGTCGATGGTCGACGGCGTTGTCCTGCTGGTTGATGCCGCCGAAGGTCCGATGCCGCAGACTAAGTTTGTCACCTCCAAAGCGCTGGCGCTGGGCCTGCGCCCGATTGTAGTCCTGAACAAGGTCGATAAACCCGATGCCGAGCCTGACCGCGCACTGGATGAATGCTTTGACCTGTTCGCTAACCTTGGCGCGGATGACGACCAACTTGATTTCCCAGCCATGTACGCCTCAGGCCGCTCAGGTTGGGCGGATATGGAGCTGGACGGCCCTCGCAAGGACCTCACCGCCCTTTTCGACTTGATCGTGGATCACGTTCCTGCTCCCAAGCAAGCTGACCGGAAAGATGAGCCTTTCCGCATGCTGGCAACCACTTTGGGCAGCGATCCTTTCATCGGTCGCATCCTGACCGGTCGCGTAGAAAGCGGTACGTTAAAGGCTGGTGACACCCTCAAGGCGCTCAGCCGCGATGGAACGCAAATCGAAAACTTCCGCGCCTCAAAGATCCTGGCCTTCCGCGGGTTGGCACAACAGCCGATTGACGTGGCTGAGGCCGGCGACATTGTCACCATCGCGGGCATGAGCAAAGCGACAGTGGCCGACTCACTGGTTGCACCTCAGGTCGAAGAGGCGCTTCCCGCACAGCCAATCGACCCGCCCACCATCACCGTCACCTTTGGCATTAACGACTCGCCGCTTGCGGGGCGTGACGGCAAAAAGGTGCAGTCCCGCGTGATCCGCGACCGCTTGATGAAAGAGGCGGAATCAAATGTCGCCATTCGCATCACCGACACCCCTGGCGGCGAAGCCTTTGAAGTCGCGGGTCGTGGCGAATTGCAAATGGGCGTGCTGATCGAAAACATGCGCCGCGAGGGTTTCGAGCTGAGCATTTCGCGCCCCCAAGTGCTGTTTCAGGAAGAAAACGGTCAGCGCATGGAGCCCATTGAAGAGGTCACCATCGACGTCGATGATGAGTTTTCGGGCGCCGTTATCGAAAAAATCACCGGAGCACGTAAAGGCGAATTGGCAGAAATGCGTCCGGCCGGCGTCGGAAAGACCCGCATTATCGCCTATGTCCCCTCACGGGGCCTAATCGGTTATCATGGGGAATTCCTGACCGATACGCGCGGCACCGGCGTGTTGAACCGGGTGTTCCACGGCTGGGCTCCGCACAAGGGCCCAATCCCCGGGCGTCGTGCAGGCGTTCTGATTTCCATGGAAAACGGTCAAGCCGTTGCCTATGCACTTTGGAACCTTGAGGAGCGCGGCCGCATGTTCGTCGGGCCACAGGCCGACGTGTATCAAGGCATGGTGATTGGTGAACATTCGCGAGACAACGATCTCGAAGTGAACCCACTGAAGGGAAAGAAACTCACGAACGTTCGCGCAAGTGGTTCAGACGACGCAGTTCGACTAACACCTCATATCCAGTTTTCGCTGGAAGAGGCGATCGCGTATATCGACGATGACGAATTGGTTGAAGTAACGCCAAACGCTGTACGTCTGCGGAAACGGTTTTTGGACCCACACGAGCGCAAACGGATGGCCAAATCTGCCTAGTCCCTACAGTGATATCGTTCACACTTCGGAAACATTGAGCCACTTGTGACATTTTTGCGTACATTGTCGCAATTGCAATAAAAAGAACGCGCGCTGAACCGGCACGTGTTCTTTTTGTTTTTTAACACTTTTCCATTTCTACGGGAATTTTCTGAAAAATTCCCATGCTCGCACAGCTTGAAAATAAGGCGAAGAATGGATGTATTTATGTCCAAAGTATGGCACCAACGTGCTTAAGAAGCCTGAGTTAAAGAGTACTAAGGAGCGTTAAGATGCGCGTTAAGTCCCATTTGTTAACTATTGTATTTGTTTCTGCAACCTTTCCGTTAGTCACAACCGGAGCGGCAAACGCTGCGGAAAAATGTACCGTTAAAACTGCCCGCCAATCTGTTTCGACCGAAACACTCTGTGATTGTAAGGTCGTTGACGCTCGGATGTTGCGCTACATCCAGCGCAGACCAGATTTTGAAGATATTCTGGCAAGAACACTGGATAGCTGTCCCGCTTTCGCTGCAGTACTGACGGATATCCCGACGGCAACTATCTCGGCCTCTCAGAGAACGGGGGAAGGTGCTGATGAGAATAGTGCCGGTACAGCCGGCGGTGGTGGAACCGGCGGTGGTGGAACTGGCGGCGGCGGAACCGGCGGTGGTGGAACTGGCGGCGGCGGAACTGGCGGTGGTGGAACCGGCGGTGGTGGAACCGGCGGTGGTGGAACTGGCGGTGGTGGAACTGGCGGCGGCGGAACTGGCGGTGGTGGAACCGGCGGTGGTGGAACTGGCGGCGGCGGAAACGGCGGTGGTGGAACCGGCGGTGGCGGAACCGGCGGTGGTGGAACTGGCGGCGGCGGAACCGGCGGTGGCGGAACCGGCGGTGGTGGAACTGGCGGCGGCGGAAACGGTGGCAGCAACGGCGGCCCTGGGAATGGCAACGGAAACGGTGGCAACCCTGGCAATGGCGGCGGCAACACTGGCGGCTCAGGACCAGGAACTGGCAACGGTGGCGGAAACAACGGTAACGGAAACGGCGGCGGCGGTTCCGGCAACGGTGGCAGTAACGGAGGTAATGGCGGCCAAGGCGGAAACGGTAACGGCGGCAACAATGGCGGCCCCGGAAACGGCAACGGCAACAGTCCTAACTCTGGGAACGGCGGTGGAAACACCAGCGGATCCGGTCAAGGTTCTGGCAACGGCGGCAGCAATAACGGAAATGGAAACGGTAACGGTGGCTCCGGAAACGGTGGAAATTCCGGCGGCGTCGGTGGCGGCAAAGGTGGAAAAGGCGGGACGATTAACTAACGCAACGGTCGTCTATACACCTACCTCATGAAACACGTGATCTGACCATCATCCAACGTTTCAAAAACATAAGGGCGCCCTTTACGGCGCCCTTTTTTAGCGTTGCGTTGGCAAAATGAACACTGGAAAATCAGCTCTTACGATAGACGCCTACCCAATTTTCGGGCTGTCTTGGATCCTGCATACGAAGGAAAAGATAACGTGTATCGGACCAAGGTTTGATCGAGTTGGTAAGATTGTCCAAAACCAAGTCACCGGCTGCTGACCGATAGACCAATACGGCATGCGCATTTCGTCTTGTGTCGAGCACAGTCGCGATCAGCAGCTTGCTCGGGTCAATGCCCGCTCGGATAAGGTCTCGTTTCTTTAGCAGCGCAAAATCTTCGCAATCGCCGCCGCGACGGGTGGGCAAGGCCCACCGTTCAATCGTGCGATACTGTGACTGGTCAGTAACCTCGCGCGTTGTCCGATTGATCTTGCGGTTCACGCGCTTAACAATCTGCATTTCCTGGTGGCTGGTCAAAACGACCGAAGCGCCAGTTGAACATGCCCATGAATACTTATGGCAAAGTTGACGAGCCCCGGCCGGAGGCGGGGTAGACACCACACTTTCGATAAAGTTGCCTTCGCTTGCTTGGGCGTTTGTTCCCGCCAAAAAGCCAGCAAAAACAATAGCCGTAACGCTCGCAATCTTCCCTGAAATTGGGAACGCATGCCCAATGACAGTTCTTAGTACGCCTTCAACCGGATTCATGCCTGTCCCTCGATCCTAGCCTCTGTGTGCGATTGCCAACAGGCCGGACCGTATCCCCATTTAGGAAACTATCGGTAAACGGGTGCGGCAGCGCAATCTGAGGAAACGATGCGTGGGAAAAAAGGCGGAAATTCGTCACTCAATATGACCATTTCGCGCAGGAATTATGGGACGATAGCCACATTTGCGGCCCGGCTTACGAAGAGTCAGCTGAACCCAAGAATATAAGGCTTTGATTTAAATAGAATTTCAATCTACAGGCATCTCAGTGGATTCGGCCACAATTCACAATTTTGAACTTGGCCGAAATCCGCCCATCTGATGTTGTGCCCGACCGTCACCGCTCGGGCAAAACGAATGATTCTACTCGGTAATTTCCACAACCACCAATTCGCGCTCACTGGCGCCGCGGGCAAAATCCAATGCCTTTTGGTAGTCGTCGGAATTATAGCATTCCACGGCCGCTTCAACAGAAGGGAAGCGCGCCACGACGTTTCTAGGGCGCTCCTTTCCTTCCAACTGCACATATCTTGCCGCGCGCGCGATGAACTCACCCCCGTGCTTGGCAATAGCTGGTCCGGCCAGTTCGGCATATTTTCCGTAGGCTTCTGTGTCTGTTACCGTGACATGAGCAATCCAAAGTGCAGCCATTTTACCCCTCCAACACTTGTTCTGCGGCTTTGATCGCCGCATCCGAATTCGAAGCGTCCTTGCCGCCACCTTGCGCCATGTCCGGACGTCCACCGCCGCCTTTGCCGCCAAGCTCTGCAACTGCGGCCCGAACAAGATCAACCGCTGAGACCTTGTCAGTCAGATCGGTCGTCACGCCTGCAGCCACGGCGGCCTTTCCGCCAGCATCCGCGATCAAAAGAACAGCACCTGATCCGAGGCGGGATTTGTGTTCATCAATCAAGGCGGGCAAGTCCTTGCCTGAAACGCCTGTCAGCGCCTGCGCAAGGAACGGAACTCCGTTTACATCCTTGGCCTCAACACTCCCCTGACCGGAACCACCAGCCATCGCCAGATCACGGCGCAACTGCGCCACCTCGTTCTGAAGCGACTTGCGCTCATCCAACAAGGATTTCACTCGGCTTACCACGTCATCTGGTTGCGCTTTTAACTCAGCCGCGAGTTGGCCCAGCCGTTGATCCTGTGCAGACAAATGCCGGAAAGCTTCGTCACCGGTCAAAGCTTCGATCCGGCGCACACCCGCGCTACTTGCGCTGTCACCCAGCACAACAAAGGTTCCAATATCGCCAGTCTGACGGACATGGGTTCCTCCGCACAGTTCAATCGACCAAGTTTCTCCATCCTGACCTTTGCCTGTCGGAGACTTGCCCATCGAAACAACACGGACCTCATCGCCGTATTTCTCACCAAACAGCGCTTGCGCACCAAGGGCACGCGCGTCGTCCGGGGTCATAATCCGGGTCTCAACCACTGAGTTCTGGCGGATGAACGCGTTGACTTCTTGCTCGACCGTCTGAATTTGCTCAGTAGTCAAAGCCTTTGAATGACTGAAGTCGAAGCGCAGCCTGTCAGAAGCGTTCAGCGAACCGCGTTGCGCAACATGGTCACCCAGCGTTTCCCGCAATGCTTCGTGCAACAGGTGTGTTGCCGAGTGGTTCGCCCGGATCGAAGAACGGCGGGCATGATCAACCTCAAGCTCGACCGCGTCCCCTTTGGACAGGCTCCCTTTATCGACCGTTACCTTATGGGCATACACCTTGCCTTCGGCAAATTTACGCGTGTCTTCGACGCGTGAAACATCGTTGCGCTCTTCCAGGCGGCGAAGTTCGCCCGAGTCACCGACCTGCCCGCCTGCTTCGGCATAGAACGGTGTCTGGTTCACTACGACCCAACCGGTGCCGCCTTCCTCAATCGTGTTGACCAAAGCACCGTCAACAACCAGCGCAGCGATTTGTCCTTCAGCTTTCTCAGTTTCATAACCAAGGAAGTCTGTCGCACCCGCTGCATCGAGAACATCGAACCAGACGGCCTGATCGGCGGCCTCTCCGGATCCCGCCCAAGCAGCGCGGGCCTTGGCCTTTTGTTCCGCCATGGCTGCATCGAAACCATCCACATCCACGGTCCGCCCTTTTTCGCGCAGAGCATCCTGCGTCAAATCCAGCGGAAACCCATAAGTGTCATAAAGTTTGAACGCAGCATCACCGGGCAATGCGGCCCCATCCGCCAAACCAGCGACTTCGTCGTCCAACAGTTTGAGACCCCGATCCAGAGTCTGTTTGAACCGGGTCTCTTCGAGCAACAGAGTCTCTTCGATCAGTGACTGAGCTTGGCCTAGCTCTGCGTAATGTGCGCCCATCTGTTGAACCAGCGTCGGAACCAGGCGGTGCATAACCGGATCTTTGGCCCCCAGTAGGTGCGCATGACGCATGGCGCGCCGCATAATCCGGCGCAAAACATATCCACGTCCGTCATTGCTGGGCATTACACCATCGGCGATCAGGAACGAGGTCGAGCGCAGGTGATCCGCAATCACACGGTGATGCACGTTCTGATCGCCGTAAGGATCAACATTGGTCACATCCGCCGACGCCTCGATCAGAGTCTTGAACAGATCGGTGTCATAGTTGTCGTGGCTGCCCTGAAGCAGCGCACCAATGCGTTCCAAACCCATGCCTGTGTCGATCGACTGCATGTCGAGCTCCACCATCGAGCCGTCTTCGAACTGCTCGTTTTGCATGAAAACGACGTTCCAAATTTCGATGAAACGATCGCCATCCTCTTCGGCTGAACCCGGAGGGCCTCCCCAAATATGGTCACCGTGATCGTAGAAAATTTCTGTGCATGGACCACAAGGCCCTGTTGGCCCCATCTGCCAGAAATTGTCATTGGTTGCGATGCGAATGATCCTATCCTCAGGAACACCAACTTTTTTCCAGATCTCGAATGCCTCGTCATCGGTATGGTAAACGGTCGTTAGCAAACGCGTTTTATCAATCCCGAATTCTTTGGTGATCAGCTCCCATGCAAAGGGGATGGCTTCGTGCTTGAAGTAATCCCCAAATGAGAAGTTCCCCAGCATTTCAAAGAATGTGTGGTGGCGTGCAGTGTAGCCCACGTTGTCCAAGTCGTTGTGCTTACCGCCAGCACGTACACATTTCTGTGCCGTGGTTGCGCGCGAATAGTCCCGCGTTTCGAGGCCGGTGAACAGGTTTTTGAACTGCACCATTCCGGAATTGACGAACATAAGCGTCGGATCGTTGCGTGGAACCAATGGGCTGGACGCAACCACCTCGTGCCCCTGCTTGGAAAAGTATTTCAGAAAGGTCGATCGTATATCGTTCAGCGTGGGCATCAGGCTCTCTCAGCGCGCAGTCGTTTGGGTTTGCAAAGGTTTAGCCCTGCGCCCGGGAAGTGTCCACAGGTCAGGCACCACAGAACGAAACAAGGCAGCCCAATGGACCGCCTTGTTACAGAATTTTTAACGCCGTCTATCCGGCACAGTTTTCAGTTGTTCCCTTCAGCCGCGCTTCATGCTTCCAAGATATCGTCATCCTCGGTTTGCGGCGGCATATCAAAGTCCAAACCGTGTGCAGCCCTGATTTTATCCTCAATCTCAAGCGCGACGCGGCTATTGTCGCGCAGATATTGCTTGGCGTTCTCACGCCCCTGCCCGATCCGTTCGTCGCCGTAGCTGAACCATGAGCCCGATTTTTCGACCACACCAGCTTTTACGCCTAGGTCCAAAAGCTCACCCATTTTTGAAATACCTTCGCCATACATGATGTCGAATTCCACCTGTTTGAACGGCGGGGCCACCTTGTTTTTGACGACTTTCACACGGGTCTGGTTGCCTACAACCTCGTCACGGTCCTTGATCGCGCCGATACGACGGATATCCAGACGGACCGAGCTGTAGAATTTGAGTGCGTTACCACCAGTAGTGGTTTCCGGGCTGCCGAACATAACGCCAATCTTCATCCGAATCTGGTTGATAAAGATGACCATGCAGTTCGAGCGGCTGATCGAGCCGGTTAGTTTACGCATAGCCTGGCTCATCAAGCGGGCCTGTACGCCGACATTGCTGTCGCCCATGTCGCCTTCAAGCTCTGATTTCGGCGTCAGCGCTGCAACCGAGTCGACCACAACCATGTTCACCGCACCCGACCGCACCAGAGTATCGGTGATCTCAAGCGCCTGTTCGCCGGTGTCAGGTTGTGAGATCAGCAGCTCATCCAGATCAACGCCCAGCTTGCGTGCATATTGCGGATCCAGCGCGTGTTCCGCATCCACGAACGCGCAAACACCGCCGCGTTTCTGCTGTTCTGCAATACAATGCAGCGTCAGCGTGGTTTTACCCGAGCTTTCAGGGCCGTAGATCTCGACAATCCGGCCCATCGGCAAGCCACCAATTCCTAGCGCAATATCCAGACCCAGAGATCCGGTCGAGCTGGCATCGATGTCCTGCTTGGCGTCTTCGCCCAGCTTCATGATCGAGCCCTTACCGAACTGCCGTTCGATCTGCGCCAATGCGCTATCCAACGCCTTTTGCTTATCCGCGCTTTTCTTGTCGTTCATTGTCAGAAGATCCGCCATTGTCCTGTCGCCTTCTCTTGTGTCACACCCTTGAACGGGCGGCAATCACTGCTTTGTTCGCCTCTTGTTCCTTATGGGACCAAAAAGAGAACATTTCAACTAAAACTTACAATACTTACTGTTGGGCAATTGTGTTAAAGAGTCGTTTACGCCAATCTGTCACGGTCAAATATGTCCAGAACGGGTGGGTAAATGCTTGTTTTCTATAAGGAACGCCTTGCGTTTCTGGCTGTTCCCAAAACGGGCAGCACAGCCTATCACACAGCTCTAAAGGATCGGGCTGATTTCGTCATTTCAGGCCCGCCCGATCTGAAACATGCGCCGGTTCGACGGTTTGACCGATTTTTTCAGAATATTTTTCGAAAAATGTATGACACCGAGCTTGAGGTCATGGCAGTGGTGCGGGAACCGGTTGATTGGCTGGGAAGCTGGTACAGGTTTCGCGGTCGGGACGCACGCATCGGCCACCCTCATTCGACCCATGACATGAGCTTTGATGATTTTGTTCTGGCTTACATGCAAAACCCAAGACCCGAGTTTGCCGACGTTGGCAGCCAAAGCCAATTCTTCCGAACACGCAGCAACGGCCGTGGGGCCGATCACGTGTTCAAATATGAAAACCAGAGCAAAATACTGGAATTTCTTGAAAACCGCCTGGAAATGAAAATCTCACTCGCTCAGGAAAATGTTTCTCCGAAACGGGATATGTTCTTGAGCGACCACACCAAGCAAAAATTCCACCAACAATATGCGGCAGAGTTTTCCTGTCACGAAGCCGCACTATAGCGGATCAATTCAGCTGGCGAAAAACGGTTTCTGTTAGCTGTGTCAACGAAAACGGTTTGGGCAAAAACGCAGAATTGGCGACCTCAGGCCCGGAATCACCAAACGCGCCTTCGGTGTAACCCGACATGAAAATAACCTGAACATCCGGGCGGTTCGCCAACGCCTGGCGCACCCAAGTTGGGCCATCTAGACCGGGCATAACGACGTCTGTAACGAAAACATCCACATGCAGAGAGCTGTCTTCTAATAGGCGCAATGCCTCTTCACCCGAGTCGGCTTCCAGAACCGTGTACCCCTTTAGCCGCAGCGCGCGGGTGGCGAAAGCACGGACCGGAGCCTCGTCTTCGACCAATAAAACGACACCCTCACCCTGCCGACCCGTTTGCGCAGCATGCGGCGTGTCATGTGGCACTTCCACAGTTTGCGGCTGGGTCGACACCGGCAAGAATACCGTGAATTCGGTACCCCTCCCCACGATGCTATCGACAAAGATGAAACCGCCTGTCTGTTTGACAATGCCGTATACGGTGGACAGGCCGAGCCCCGTGCCCTCACCCGTTCTTTTGGTCGTATAAAAAGGCTCAAACACTTTTTGCAGTTTGTCGGCAGGTATACCGGTGCCGCTGTCGATTACTTTGACAGTCACGTATTCACCCGGCTGAACGGCGGCACGGTCCCGCCGAAGCGGTTGGGTTAATGTGACAACCTCGGTCTCGATCCGCACCTCGCCACCATCTGGCATGGCATCGCGGGCATTCACCACAAGGTTCATGAATACTTGTTCAAGCTGCCGTTTGTCAGCGCGCACTGGTTTGAGTACAGGATCGTGGCTCAGCGTTAACCTTACCTTTTCTCCAACCAGTCGGTTCAGCAAATGGATCAGGTCAGAAATCGTATCGCGCAGGTCCAGAACTTCGGGCTGAAGGGTTTGTTTTCGGGAAAATGCCAGCAACTGGCTAACCAAGGCCGCCGCACGATTTGCGTTTTGATTGATCTGAACAAGATCACTGTAATTTGGGTCATTCTGGTCGTGTCTTAGCAGCAAGAGATCGCAGTGCCCCGAAATGGCGGTGAGCAAGTTGTTAAAATCATGTGCAACACCGCCCGCAAGTTGCCCGACTGCTTGCATTTTCTGTCCCTGCACGAATTGCGCCTCGAGCGTCTTTAATTCGGTCGCGTCGTTCAGAACAGCGATCAAAGACACCTGCCCATCGTTGACAATTCGGTTTAGCGTGACCTGTACAAATACCTCTTTGTCCTGTCTGGACAGCCGCAAGAATTCCGAGCCAGCCACAGCATTCTCCGAAGCCGCGCGTATCAGCCAGTCATGGATCGGATAACCCAAACCCTGCATGACGTCGGCAACGTTGGTTTCGTAAGGTGTTACCCCTCCCACCAATTTGGTCGCCAACTTGTTGGCATCCAACACTAAACCTTCGGGTGACAGGCACATAACGGGCACGGGCAGTTCAGCGAATGGGGTCCCTGACGTAGGCTTGTCCGCCCCGGATAGCGGCAGAATGAGAACATCTCTGGCCGCTCCTGCTCGGGATAATTCGTAAAAAACGACCGACGTTGTGCCCTGTGCCGTTTTGATCTGAGCGATTTCTCCGGATGACGGAGGATTTTCTGCTAACGCATGTTTTTCACCGACCACTTGGCAGCCCAGAACGTGTTCAGCCATTGCGTTGGCGCGCAGCACCGTTCCATTTCTTCCAAGAGTCAAAACCGGGGCCGACATGCCGGTCCATTGACTTTGAGCGTCCAGATGAAACCGCCAACAGAACACATTTTGACCAACGGCAAAGACAGAGACGGGAATAGAAGCTCCGACGCTCACGATCTCTTCACTCGCCCTGCCGTGAATCTCTGCCAAAGACTGCAAACGGAGAAGCACAGCAGCCGGATTGGCGATTGTTGTTTTCAAACACGTATTCAAACTTGACCCAGAGCGAGCTTGAAACCGGTTTTGAGCCTCGGAATTTGCCGACAAAATCCGACCGTCTGCATCAGCAAGCAAGCAGGGAAACGAATCTTGTTCCGCAAAGATCGCCATTACCCTGACTTCGCGTGCCGCAGACCATTCTGACAACCACCCCTTAAGGGCAAGCAAAATGCAGGCGCATAGCAACGAGATCGCTGCGACTGTAAATTCCGGCACCCATCCTAATGGAATTGCACCCGTGTAGGCGGCCAAAAGGAGGAGTATTCCCAAAACGGTTGTGGACGCCAAGCGAGCCAAGTCAGGAAATTTTCGAAATGATGGATAAGGATAGAATTCAGTAGTCTCGGGCATAACAACTCAGGTCATCGGGCTTTCTGGTACTGAGCCCAAATTTGGTTAATGACCGCTTAAGTTTACGCGGAAAAATATACCTAAGGTTGTTAATTTTTGACCCATTACCGCGTCAAGTGTGAAGAGAAAAAGCCATCCGTTCCGTGCGAAACAAGCCACGTTTTTCGGAACGTTTCGCGCCATTCGGGAAATGATGTCGTGAACGCGTCTATGACGCCCGCGTTTTCCGGGTTCAGCATCGAGCACGTGGCATAGGCTAAAACCCCGCCTTCGCGTACCATTTGGGCGGCCTGTTCCAGGATTTGCAATTGTAAGGCACACAGTTCATCCAGCCGATCTTGGGTCAGGGCCCATTTACCCGCAGGCGCACGCCGCCACGAACCGCTGCCCGAACAGGGCGCATCGACTAAAACAACATCAAAGGGTGCTTGGTGCTGTAGTGTACCCGGCTCAAGAATCGTTACTTGTGCTCCTGCCCTTTCAGCCCGCGCAGGCAAGTCCTGCATCCGGGCGACGTTCGCGTCATGAGCGTATACGTGCACATCCTTATGCGCGGCCAAGGCAAGCGACTTGCCCCCGCCACCTGCACAATAGTCCAGAACGCGAAACCCTGGACGTAGGTCAAGTTTTTCAACAACGGCTTGACTGGCCGCATCCTGAAGCTCGACTAAACCGTCCAGATAAGCAGCGCTGCGCGCGATTTTGCGCGCGCCCTCGACAACCTCCAGCGCAGTTTCACATGCCGGGTGCGGCTGCGCAGCTATGCCGTCTGCCTGCAAGGCATCAATCGCATCTGCCCTTCCCGCCTTGAGAAGATTGACCCGCAAATGCACAGGGGCCCGATTTTGCAAGGCGCGAGCAACCGGAATGGTTTCGTCACCAAGAGAGTCACTGAACAGGGGCCACAGCCATTCAGGAATATCGTATCGCGCGGCATCTGACGTGAATTCTGAACCGACTTCTTCAGGCTTTACTGGCGCTGGCGTATGACGCTCACCAGTAAAGAAGTCGCCGGGCTCAATCTCGGCGGCGCGCAATGATCCGATCATCAACCCACGCCCGGTTTCACCCCCACCCAGCGCGGCGAACGAGCGTCGACACCTGATCGCATCAAACACGTGGTCCCTGACGGCTGCCCTATCCTTGGATCCGGCAAACCGGCTGCGCCTGGCCCATCCCGTCAGGGCTTTTTCTACGGGCGCGCCGTTCAGGATCTCATCAAGAATTTCGATTGAGGCTTGTACGCGTGCGGCGGGTGTCATGGAAAGATCCGTTTCGGATGCGGCTAAGAAAGCAAAAACGGCGCCCATACAATAAGGGCGCCGCTCCAGACGTGTCAGGTATCACATAATCCGGTAATTCGGGCTTTCGCGCGTGATCTGAACATCATGCACGTGGCTCTCTTTCAGGCCAGCGCCGGTGATTTTGACAAAGCTACAGTTGCGCCGCATCTCTTCCACAGTCGCGCAACCGGTGTATCCCATTGCTGCGCGAAGCCCGCCGACCAACTGGTGAACAACTGCGCTGGCTGAACCCTTGTAGGGCACCTGCCCTTCGATGCCTTCTGGCACAAGCTTGTCATTCGCTGCGTCTTTTTGAAAGTACCGATCAGCAGAACCGCGTGCCATAGCGCCAAGGCTGCCCATTCCACGGTAAGATTTGAATGACCGACCCTGATACAAGATAACTTCGCCGGGGCTTTCATCCGTACCAGCGATCATCGACCCAACCATGGCGCAGGATGCACCAGCGGCGATCGCCTTAGCAAAATCGCCTGAGAACTTGATGCCACCATCTGCGATAACCGGCACATCTCCGGCAGCAGACGCGCAATCCATGATCGCCGTCAACTGAGGTACTCCGACCCCCGCGACCATCCGCGTTGTACAAATCGAACCCGGTCCGATCCCAACTTTGATCGCATCGGCACCAGCGTCGATCAGCGCCTTGGTGGCTTCGCCCGTGGCGACGTTACCCGCGATGATTTGCACTTCGTTGGACAGTGTCTTGACCCGCTTAACCGCATCCAGAACGCCTTGCGAATGGCCATGCGCGGTATCGACAACAATGATATCCACACCGGAATCCACCAACTGCTCGGACCGTTCGAAACCTGCATCGCCGACCGAGGTTGCTGCAGCGACCCGCAGGCGCCCCAGTCGGTCCTTACATGCAGTCGGGTTCAAAACAGCCTGCTCAGTGTCTTTCAGGGTCAACAACCCGGTCAGCTTGCCCGACCCGTCAACAACCAGCAGCTTTTCGATCCTGCGCGCTTTCATGAGGCTTTTTGCCTCTTCCAGATCAGCAGGTTCCTGAAGCATCGCCAGATTTTCGGTCGTCATCATTGCTTTGATCGGCTGGTCATCCGAGGTCGCAAACCGCATGTCGCGGTTGGTCACGATCCCTACGACGCGTCCCTCGGGGTCTACGACGGGAAAACCGGTAAAGTTATACCGTTCGACCAAAGCCTTAGCGTCAGCCAGCGTCTGATCCGCCCGCAATGTGACCGGATTATAGACAATACCGGATTCAAACCGCTTGACCCTGCGTACTTCGCGGGCCTGTTCCTCGGTCGAGAGGTTCTTGTGGATTACACCGATCCCACCTGCCTGTGCCATGGCGATGGCCATGCGCGCCTCGGTCACCGTATCCATGGCCGAGCTTAGCAGCGGGATGTTCATGGTGATTTCACGCGTCACGCGCGTGGTTGTATCTGCCGTTGCGGGCAGCACAGAAGATGCGCCCGGAACCAGAAGAACGTCGTCAAAGGTGAGTGCCTCACGAATCTGCATCTACTAACCCCATGCAAAAGCCCGTTTGGCGGTGACCCTATTGCATGGATTGACCAGAAGGGAAAGCCCCTTCCAAACCGAGACTGCCCCAGCGCGCCAATCCCGCGGCAGAAAACGACGCTCGCCGTGCAAATCGTGCCGCTAAATGCCCTTTCCCTTTGAGCCTAAACTCATATCTTGCACCGCATACGCGCGAATACAAAAAGGTATGTCCCTGATGACCACCGAACCACTTGTCGTCTTTACCCCATCCGGCAAACGAGGGCATTTTCCCATTGGCACTCCGATTCTAACGGCAGCCCGGCAATTGGGCGTCGATCTGGACTCGGTCTGCGGTGGGCGTGGGATCTGCTCGAAATGTCAGATCACACCCAGCTATGGCGAGTTTCCAAAGCATGGCGTTACGGTGGCTGAGAATGCCCTGAGCGAATGGAACGCGGTCGAACAGCGTTATGACGACAAGCGCGGCCTGAAACCGGGCCGTCGCCTGGGATGTCAGGCATCGGTGCAGGGTGACGTCGTCATCGACGTACCGCCAGAAAGCCAAGTGCACCGTCAAGTGGTTCGCAAAGCTGCAGCTGCCCGCGCTATTACCATGGATCCGGCCACGCGCCTGTATTTCGTGGTGGTGGAAGAGCCAGACATGCATTCACCCACAGGTGACCTCGAGCGGTTGGAACGCGCCTTGCGTCAGCAATGGAACATCGACGCGGTGACAGCAGACCTTTCTTTAATGTCCAAATTGCAACCTGTTCTGCGCAAAGGCAAATGGGAGGTTACGGTCGCCGTCCACAAGGGTCACAAAGACACCGTAGGCCGTATCGTCGAAATCTGGCCCGGCCTGCACGAAAACGGCTTGTACGGCCTGGCAATCGACCTCGGCTCGACAACTATCGCGGCTCACCTGACCGATTTGGAAACCGGTGAAGTCAAAGCGTCATCGGGACTTATGAACCCACAGATTCGTTTTGGCGAAGACCTGATGAGCCGGGTTTCCTACGCCATGATGAACCCCGGTGGCGATCAAGAAATGACGAAGGCCGTGCGCGAGGCGATAAATGATCTGACCACTTCGATCGCGGATGAGGCCGGAATTGACGCCGCGCTGATCGTCGAGACTGTTTTTGTGTGCAACCCGGTGATGCACCACCTGCTGCTGGGCCTCGACCCGGTTGAACTGGGGCAAGCGCCATTTGCGCTGGCTACTTCTGAAAGCATGTCCCTGCCCGCGCGCGAAATGGATCTGACCAAAATGAACCCGCGCGCGCAGATCTACATCTTGCCCTGCATTGCGGGTCATGTCGGTGCCGACTGTGCCGCCGTTGCGCTGTCCGAGGAACCCGGCAAATCCGAAGACCTTGTTCTGATTGTGGACGTGGGCACCAACGCCGAAATCCTGCTGGGCAATACCAGCCGCGTTCTTGCGTGCTCGTCTCCCACCGGCCCTGCTTTTGAAGGCGCGCAAATCAGCTCGGGTCAGCGTGCTGCCCCCGGTGCGATCGAACGGATTGAGATCGACCCCTTGACCAAAGAGCCGCGCTTTCGCGTCATCGGCTCGGACAAATGGTCGGACGAAGACGGCTTTGACCAGGATGTCGCGACAACGGGCATTTCAGGCATATGCGGGTCGGGCATTATCGAAGCCGTGGCCGAAATGCGCATTGCGGGCCTCTTGGACGAAAGCGGCCTTATCGGTTCGGCCGAGCAAACTGGTACAGCGCGCTGCATACCCGAAGGCCGCACCCACGCTTACCTGATCCACGATGCAAGTGCCGATGGCGGTCCACGCATTACAGTGACCCAAGGCGATATCCGCGCGATTCAACTTGCGAAATCAGCGCTCTACGCCGGTGCCCGCCTGTTGATGGACGAAATGAATGTCGACACGGTGGATCGGATCGTTCTGGCCGGCGCGTTTGGTGCGCATATCTCGACCAAACACGCAATGGTGCTGGGTATGATCCCGGATGCGACTTTGGAAAAAGTGTCCAGCGCAGGTAACGCCGCAGGAACCGGCGCGCGTATCGCGCTGTGCAATATCGGGTCGCGTGCCGAGATCGAACGGGTTGTGCGCGAAATCACCAAAGTTGAAACCGCGATCGAGCCCAAATTCCAAGATCACTTCGTGGCCGCAAACGCGATCCCCCACAAAACGGATCCTTTCCCAGAGTTGGCGCAAGTGGTCACCCTGCCCTCACCGTCCTTCAACACGGGCGGCGGAGATGAGGAAAAATCTGGTCGTCGTCGCCGCAGAAGGTCATAGTCACCGTAACGAACGGAGGCGTCATGTCATTAGCGAACGAAGAACAGGCCGAGTTTTGGGGTAAATCACCTTCGGGCGCAAAGTGGCTGACCTATGAGGGCCAGATGGACACCCTTCTGGCCCCGGTTCTTGATTTGGTCATGCAGCGCGCCTCGCTTGCCCCCGGACAACGTGTATTGGATATCGGGTGCGGCACGGGGGCAAGCTCTGTTCTGGCGGCACAGGCTGTCGGGCCCGACGGTCACGTTCTGGCCGCGGACTTTTCGCAACCGTTTTTGGATCGGGCGGCACAACGGGCATCCGACGCCGGGCAAAGCAACATCACTTTTCAATACGCTGACGCCCAAACCTATCCGTTTCCTGAAGGCGACCGGGACGCGATGATCTCGCGTTTTGGTGTCATGTTTTTCGAAGACACCGTTGCCGCATTTGCCAACATGGCCAAAGCGCTCAAACCAGGTGGGCGGATGACTTTTGCTGCTTGGGGGCCGTTGTCGGACAATCCTTGGTTCCGCCTGCCCCATATCGCGGCGACCGAACGTCTTGGAACACCGCCCAAAATGGACAGAAACGCCCCCGGACCGTTGGCATTTCACGACCGGGATCGGGTTTGCGGTTTGCTTGAACAGGCCGAACTGACCCAAATTCAGATTGACGCCGTGCCCTTGTCTTTGCCGGTTCACGGAACAATCGATGAATGCGCAGCGCTTTGCACGCGCATTGGCCCCGCCGCGCGCGTCATCGCACATTTCGATGGCACACAGGACGATATCGCGGCTATCCGCCAAGCCGTAGCCGGGCAGTTCAGTCCCTATGTGCAGGGCGACGACGTAGAAATTCCAGCGGTCATCAACCTGTTTCAGGCGCGTCGTTCCCAGTAGCTGGAGCGGGTAACGGGAATCGAACCCGTAACAAGAGCTTGGGAAGCTCGTGTGATACCTTTTCACCATACCCGCGCTGCTGCTGGAAATAGCATTTCGAGCTGCGGAACTTCAAGCGCCTTTCCCTGATTCTAGCTTGGTTTATTCTGTTCGGGCGCGCAGACTGTCGATCAATGATTGTTCGACATCCAACGCCTCGGATGCCGCATCCAACGTACGCTGATCCAGATGCTGCGGACTTAGGTCGACACCTTCCGAGAAAGCGTCGACGATCGCCCGCATTGCAGTGATCCGCGCATATTTCTTGTTGTTCGATGGTATGACATGCCACGGCGCAATTTCAGTCGAAGTCCGTGCGAGCATTTCATCCACCGCTACTTCGGCCGCAGCCCAGCGTTCTCGGTTTCTGAAATCTTCATAGGTCAGTTTCCAACGTTTCATCGGGTTCTGAAGGCGTTCCGTGAACCGTGCCATTTGCTCGTCTTCCGAGATATGGAAAAACAGTTTCACGATGCGGGTGCCATCATCCACCAGCATTCGTTCAAATTCATTGATTTCGCGATATCCAGCCCGCCAGCGGTGTTCCGGTGTGAACTTTTCCAAACGCTCAACCAAGACCCGGCCATACCAGCTGCGGTCAAAGGCCGAGATCGCGCCCCCAGGCGGCAGCCGTTCCCAAAACCGCAACAGGTAATGCCGGTTCAGATAGTAGTTTCGGGGCGCGCCAATCGGCCAAACCTTAAAGCTGCGTGGGTCCAGTGCCTGACTGATACGGCGTATCGTGCCGCCCTTGCCTGCGGCATCCCAGCCTTCGAACACCAGAACGCCTTTGAGGCCGTGAAACAAAAACGCCTGTTGGATCAAGGCCAATTGCGCCTGTAGCGAAACAAGCTTTTCAAAATACGCTTTCTTTCCCAACCGCTTTGTCAGGTCTGCATCGGCAAGTTTCGGGGAATGGTGTGCGCTCATGAAAAACTCGGTTGCGATGGTGAATAAAGACCGAGTGTCCCTTATGCCGCAGCTTCCGGCATTGATCGGTATCAAACAAAAAAGACCGGGCAATATGCCCGGCCTTAAAATCGCAACTGTCAGATCGCTTAAGCGCGGCGGCGACGACCACCACCCCGACGGCCCCCTGCAGCACCAGCTGCACCTGCTTCATCCGGGCTTTTGTTGAACTTGATCCACTCACCACCATGAGGGTCGTTGTTCGTCAGCAGGTTGGCCGCACGGATGGCTTCCATTTCCTTACCCGCGCGCGGTTTGGTCGACCCTAGTCCGAACAACTGGCAGAACGTTTCGTCATCCATGTCCGCAGGCAGAACGATACCCTTGGCCTCGACCTCTGCTTTTTTCTCGGCCAATTTCTTGGGGCCGACCGGCAGCGCAACCGGGTTCATGATCGCCGAGGTCATACCTGCGCCCATTGCCATCGGCAGGAACGCGTTGTTGATGCCATGACGGTTCGGCAGACCGAACGAGATGTTGGACGCACCACAGGTCGTGTTTACGCCCAGCTCTTCGCGCAGACGACGGACCAAAGCAAACACCTGCTGACCAGCGGTTGCCATAGCACCAATTGGCATAACCAGCGGGTCGACCACGATGTCATGCGCAGGAATGCCGAAATCGGCAGCGCGCTCTACGATCTTCTTGGCCACTTCGAAACGAACATCGGGGTCTTCCGAGATACCGGTGTCATCGTTCGAAATCGCAACGACTGGAACGTTGTATTTTTTGACCAGCGGCAGGATCTGCTCAAGCCGCTCTTCTTCACCGGTGACCGAGTTCAGCAGCGGACGTCCTTCGGCAGTCTGCAATCCCGCTTCCAGTGCGCCCGGTACCGACGAGTCGATGCACAGCGGTACATCGACCAGACCCTGAACCAGATCGACGATCTTGGTCATGAGCGGAGGCTCGGTTTCATTGGGGTTGGGGTTCGAGTTGTATACAACACCCGCGTTGATATCCAGAACGGTAGCGCCTGCTGCGACCTGTGCCAGCGCGTCTTTTTCTACGGTCGAGAAATCGCCCGCTTCCAGTTCTGCCGCCAGTTTCTTGCGCCCGGTCGGGTTGATCCGCTCGCCGATCACACAGAACGGTTCGTCAAAGCCCAGAACGGCGGTTTTTGTTTTTGATTCTACGACTGTACGGGTCATGTCCGTTCCTTAGGAGTTTGCAGGCTTTGCCGAGGCGCCGCCGTTGTTAATTGCCCAGTTGGCGTTGGTCTTGATGCCGCCAAGCGGGAAGAAGTGCACGTTTGTGATGTTGAAGTCCGGGTTCGCCGCCTTGTGGTTTGCCAACTCGGTCAGAACGTCTGTCGGCTCATAGGGCAGCAACAGTTTGGATACGTCCATCGCACGTTTTTGCAGGACCTTCAGCGATGGCCCAACACCACAAGCGATTGCGAACTTGATCAGTGTCTGCAGCTTGGCCGGACCCGCGATACCGATATGGATTGGCAGGTCGATGCCTGCGGCCTTCAAACCATCTGCCCATTCGATGATCGGCTTGGCGTCAAATGCGAACTGTGTTGCCAGTGCCATTTCGGCATCGGTAGTCTCAGAGAATTTCTGCTTCCAACGCAGCGCATCGTCGACATTCTTGGTCGAGCCGTCCGGGTCGATGTCTTTGTTGCCCTCAGGATGGCCCGCGACGTGCAGACGTTTGAAGCCAGCTTTGTCGAACAGACCGCTTTCAAGCAACTGCATCGAGCTGTCGAAATCACCATGCGGCTTGTCCACGCCACCAGCCAGCAACAATGCTTGATCCACACCTGCTTCGCCTTGATACATGGAAATCCAGTTTTCCAGCGTCGCGGCATCCTTGATGATCCGCGCAGGGAAATGCGGCATAACAGGGTATCCGTCGGCGGCAAGACGCTTGGCCGTTTTGACCATGTCTTCGATAGGAGTACCTTCGATATGGGCGATGTATACGCGGGTGCCTTCGGGCAGCAGGACGCGGAAATCTTCGACCTTTTCGGCGGTGCGCGGCATCACCTCGATCGAATAGCCCTGCAAAAAGGCTTCGACAGTCGGGTTTACCGGGGTGTTTTCTACTGCATCACGTTTCTTGAAGTTCAGCAAAGCCATCGCGGCCTCCCATAAAGATTTAGGGCTCATGCCCAACCGTCATTTGCGATCAGCGCCTTTATCCGGTCCTGATCATATTCCGTTTCGAGGCGCGTCGCTTCTGCCTCGGCTATCTCGGACGGATCGCCCTCGACGGCAAAGGGTTCGGCCTTGCGCCATTCGGCCAGGTAGGCATCGCTGTCCTTGGCATTCACCTTCATGGCTGCACGGTCGATTGCTTGTTCAAACCGTTCTTCCAACTGCCGTTTCGCACCGCGACGGCCTTTGCCGACGATGACTTGAGCGGGAATGTCGCGCCAATAAACAATGGTGACGTCAGGCATCGCCTTTGATTCCTCCTAACCAGATGGGCTGGTTCTAAACATCTATATGGGCAAGCGTCGGTCGATTTTCGACACACGGGGTATTTCAAGCGACCTTTTTGCCGACAATGGAATACCAACCTTGTAACGAACTATGTGCAAACACCCACATCAAAATTCTCATCACTTTAATGAGCGTCTTGCGCGATTCAGGTGCGCGACCTATGGTCGGGGTAACTCGAAAATCGGAGGGCGTTAAAGATGGCGCCCAAGCGTCCCAAAGGTGCGGGCGCGTTCCCGAAGGCGGTCGAAAGCCCCGCGCCGGCAAGGCCCGATCCAGACGCGTTGTATGCGGCACTGGATTTGGGAACAAATAGCTGCCGCATGTTGATTGCCCAACCCAAGGGCAGTGGATTTCATGTGGTCGACAGTTTCTCCAAGTCGGTCCAGTTGGGCGCTGGCTTGGAAAGGACGGGACGTTTGTCTCGGTCTTCGATGGCGCGCACCATTCAGGCTTTGCGCATCTGTCAGCAAAAGCTAAAACGCAACAAAGTCAAACGGATGCGCCTGGTCGCGACCGAGGCTTGTCGGCGTGCCAAAAACTCGCGCGAATTCATCCGCCAGGTCAAACGCGAGACGGGGCTGAACCTGGAAATCATCCAGACTGAGGAAGAGGCGCGCCTTGCCGTCATATCCTGCGCGCCTTTGGTATCGACCAAAACCGAGCAGCTGCTTGTCGTGGACATCGGTGGCGGCTCGACCGAGCTGGTTTGGATAGACATCTCATCCGTTCCGCGTCGTGACCGACCCGCAGCGATCATGCGTCTGCACCATGGATTTCACGCCGCAGAAAGCCCCTTCCCTGCCGCCAAAGTTGTGGACTGGATCAGCGTTCCGCTGGGCGTCGCAACGCTGCGCGACCAGTTCAACGATGTCGAGGACGACTCGGCGCGTTTTGCATTGATGAGCTGGTTTTTCGAGGAAAATCTGGCTGATTTCGCCCCCTACAAGGACGAACAGGCCCGAGAAGGCTTTCAGATCGTTGGCACCAGTGGAACTGTCACGACTGTCGCCGCATCCCATCTGGGGCTCAAACGCTATGACCGGACCAAGGTCGATGGCCTGCGTATGACCAGCGATCAGATTGACAAGGTGATCCGCGGCTACCTCGAGCTTGGCCCACAGGGACGCCGTCGCGATCCGCGCATCGGGGACGACAGACAGGCCCTGATCATGTCGGGTTCGGCTATTTTGCAGGCGCTGTTGCGGTGCTGGCCCACCGATCGTCTTTCCGTCGCAGACCGAGGGCTAAGGGAAGGCCTTCTTTACGCGCAAATGAGCGCGGATGGTGTGTTGGAAGACGGACCATTCTGAGGCCTGGTCCGGCATGCCCCTGACAACCGTTGCCATCGCATACCGGACCTCTACTGCCGCGACCGCGATCTGCGCTCTGGAATCTGCCGGCTTTGATGTTTTCTGCCCCGGGTTTCATGTCGCAAATACCCTGCCGCATTACGCGCTTGGCATTGGTGGCATTGCTATCGCCGTCCCGGACCCTCAGGCAACAGACGCGCTGACATTGCTACATAGTTTTTCTGCGCCACAGACTGACCCGGATACAATTCGCTACAAAGCCCTGAATGGGTTGGGATGGCTGGCCTTTGGTGTTTCTTCCCCTTGGCCCGATCTGTTATTGAAAGATATGCCGCGCCAATGCCTTGATACCGACGAGGTGAACCGCTAAGGGCGCTCCAGCCTTCAGGAGACCGATTTCATGGCCAAAAAACCCAGTGGCAAAAACACCTCTGGCCGCGGGCAGCGCGACCTGAAGGTAAAGGTAAAAACCGCACGTGGTCGCAAGCTTAGCTCTACGCGCTGGCTGGAGCGTCAATTGAACGACCCGTATGTCAAACGCGCACAAGCCGACGGGTATCGCGGGCGCGCTGCCTATAAGATACTGGAGTTGGACGACAAGTTTCGCTTTTTAGTCCCCGGCGCGCGCGTCGTCGACCTTGGTTGTGCACCCGGCGGCTGGCTTCAGGTCGCTGTTAAGCGTGTGAACGCGCTGGGTGAGAAAAGTGGCAAGCGGATCGGAACCGTATTGGGCGTAGACCTGCAAGAGGTTGAACCTGTTGCAGGTGCCGAAGTGCACCAGCTTGATTTCATGGAAGACGATGCCGACGCCAAGGTAAAAGAGTGGCTGGGCGGTAAGGCGGATGTTGTCATGTCCGACATGGCCGCTGCCTCTTCTGGGCACAAGCAAACGGATCACCTGAGGATCATGGCTTTGTGTGAAACAGCAGCCTACTTCGCTTTCGATGTGCTTGAGGAAGGCGGCACATTTGTCGCCAAGGTCCTTGCTGGCGGTGCAGAAGGTGACCTGCAGAAGCTGTTGAAGCAGAAGTTCAACAAGGTTTCGAACGTGAAGCCCCCGGCCTCACGCTCCGACAGTTCCGAAAAGTTCGTGGTCGCGACAGGGTTCCGCGGCTGACTTAATCTTCAAGCGAGATCTGATCACCTGCCAGAACCTGCTCACGAAGGGATGCGGACGCAATTCCCTGCATCAGCAAAGCCTCGCCGTGATTGAGGTATTCGGGTTGGCGGGTCCGCAAATCCTCGATCCGTTGCGACAAGGATAAGGGTCGCTGGAGCTGCGAGGAATGTACCGGTTTGTCGAACATGGGTCACCTTTGAACAAGACGGGCATTGCGCCCTGCCATATGTGTTAAAGGTGAATTTTGCCCTGAAAATGGCTGAAAACAGGCGTTGCCATGCCGTTTCAGCGGCTCAACTGGTCTTGCAACTGCAACAAACCAGGGTGGTCAGGGACCCGCGACAACCCTTGCTGCAACACGTTAAGCGCGGCGCCTGTTCCTTTGTTAAGCTGTACAAGCTGGACCAGGATCGGCCAAGCCTCTGCGCGCTGCGGGTCCAGCAGGACAACCTCGCTAAAGGCACGCTCGGCCGCTTCTGCGTTCCGAAATGTCAGCGCCATCCCCCCCAAAACCATATGGGTTTCCGGAAAGTCGAGGCGGTTGGACAATGCGCCCTGCCACTCGGACATTGCTTGTCCAGACGCCTCTTGTTGTTGCGCGCTCATCGCTTGCGGGGGGATGGTCAGAAACTCTTTGGCGGCCGAAATACGCACGTTTCGCATAGGGTCCGACAATAATGGCGTAAGTCTTTGCACCTGCTCTGGCACCGACGCGAACCGTTGCAAAACAACGGCGTTCGCACGCACAAGCGGGTCCTCATCAGACAAAAGACCGGTGGTTTGCGCGGCGATTTCCGGCGACCCGAACTCCTGCAGCAAATAAGCAGCGGTTGCCCGTACTATTCCTGCCCGATTGGTGTCCATAGCCACGTCCAAAAGCGCCGCCGGATCGGTGGTTGCTCCGGTCAAAAACTGGTTAAAGACAGTTCCGTAGTGCGGCTTCCGTTCCACGGACTCGGGGAACCATTCTTCCAACTGCGCTGCAGCCCATGCCTGCCCTTGATCACGATGGCAATCGGTGCATGCATCTTCGCCCAGTGCCAGATCAGGACGCGGTATGCGAAAACTGTGATCCCGACGACCATCAACCCCCATATAGACACGCTGGATCATGTGGCAGGACTTACACTGCGCGCCCTCGCTGTCTTCGGGATGATGGTGATGCGCAGCTGTGTCGTATTCCTTGGCTGCCAACGTCGGGAACCGTGGGTTTCCCGCAGGCGAATGGCATTGGGTACAGACGCCGTTTCCGTCCGCCCTGAGCGTCGCGCTGTGCGGCTCGTGACAATCCATGCAACCGACGCCTTGCGCGTACATCTTGGATTGCAGAAAAGAGCCATAAACATAAACTTCGTCCAGGATCTGTCCGTCCGGGTGATACAGCCCTGGTCGCAGCACGGCGAGGTTGTAGGCATCGTGGAAAGGCGTTCCCGGTACCGGATTGCCGTCTCCGTGTTCTTCGCGACGTGAATGACAACCGGCGCATTGCTGGATTTCGGCTTCGGTCTGTCCCTGCCCCCATTCCATCGTAAAGCCATATTCGGTCAAGCCGTCAACGACAGACTGACCTTTTGTCCAATCGACATGCGCAGAACCGGGGCCATGACAAGCTTCGCAGCCCACGCCGATTTCAGATTGCAGCGAACTGTACGATCGCGACACAGGATCATATTTCTTTTCAAAGCCAGTCGCATGGCACTCGGCGCAGCGCGCATTCCAGTTTTTATACGGTCCTGTCCAGTGCAATCCGTCATCCGGTGGTAAATCCTGATCCGGATACAAATGAAACCAGCGCTTTTCTTCCGTGTCCCAAACGACGTCAAAGCTTTGCAAACGTCCGGGTTCGGTTTCGAAAAGGTATTGCTGAAGCGGTGCAATTCCTACGACAGAGTGAACACTGTATTCGGTTGTCACCCCGTCCTTTTCTGTCACCTTTGCGCGTAAACCATCATCGTTATTGAAGGTGACGGACATCCCATCATGGTCGAACCGCGTTGAGTCAAAATCAGCCTCAAGACTTCCGCTGTGTGATTGCGTCCAAGCCAAAGCGTGGTGCGATTGCGCCCAAGCTGATGCCTCGGCCTCGTGGCAGTCAGAACATTGATCCGATCCGATATACGAAGGGGTTTGAGCAAACGCCAGAGCAGGCGTGACCAAGCCTAATACGAGCCAAAGCAGCCTCAAAACGAAATCCCACTATCGGTATTTTGTAAATCCATCAACGCGCCGTTGAACTCGGCCCCAAGGATCAGGATAGCTGCGCAGAGATACAGGAAGATCAAAGCCGCCATTGCCCCTGCCAAACCTGCGTATGTTGTGCTGTATGATGCGAATTGACTTATATAAATTGAAAACCCCCAACCGCCTGCAGCCCAAAGCGCAAGGGTCAGGATAACGCCGGGCAAAATTTGCAGTATTGAGTGTCGTCGGGTCGGTAAAATCAAATGGGCAAGCAGCACGGTGCCCGCCGGAACGGCCACCGTGAATGTCCACCTCAGCCGATCTACTGACAGCCACTGGGAAACGTTCACATCCGTTCTTTCCGAGACCAGTTTGGTATAAAACGGCAAGACGACTTCAACGGCCGCAATGGCCAGAATTGTAGCCCCCCCCACGATCACCAATCCAAGGCACAGCAGTCTTGTTTTCCAAAACGGCCAGCTATCGTGGTCATGATAAGCTTGGTTCATAGCCGCCCGCACAGCAACGACGCCATTCGAAGCAAAGAAGATCGCCAACAACCCGCCCAGTGTAATGACGCCCGAGCCTGATTGCTGCAAAACCGCCCGCAATTCGGCGACGATCGGCTCGGCCACATCTCGTGGCCAGGCGCCAAAAATCAATTCGATCAGTTCTTCGGTCACATAGCCTTGTGACAGCGCTCCCGCCAACGCCACCGTGAACAGCACAAAAGGAAACAGCGCCATCATCAAAGACATCGCAACGTGGCTGCTCATCACCAAGCCGTTTTTGGCACCAAAGCGCCCAAGCGCCAACCACAACGCCTGCAATGGTCGCCACAGAGAAGGAATCACACTGGAATTCATGGGGTAAGCCTAACCTGACCGTCGCGATCACAGAACCGTCAAAACCCCACTGGCTGCAAATTAACTTGGTCAAATAGTTGGACGCATTGCATAATTCAGCAGGCTGTGCAGGATCAAGGCACTCAGGCACCGTTTCCGCACCCGTTTTGCGACAGGCTAGTTGATGACCATTGACCCAAACGAAACCGCATCTCGACCCCGGCTGAGGCTGTCGGTCGTACGAGACGCGGCGATTGTCGCAACACTCATTGTGCTTGCCCTCTATGCCGGAGCAGCATTCCTGATCCCGCTGACCATGGCGCTTTTGATAAATGTTCTGATTATGGCGCTGAGCGACCGGGTCATTTCAGTCACCCGCGCCCCTGTTTGGCTGGCAAATATCGCCGGCGTTACAGTCGTTTTGGCCGGATTGTTCATGATCATGTACATCCTCGGCAGTCAGGCGACACAATTTGCCCGGTCGATCAGCACTTACGAAAGCCAATTTGACGGGGCCGTAAACCGGATAACTGGCCTTGTGGGCAATGATGTTACCAACTTTATCCGCGATAACCTGATCAACATTGATATGTCTTATGTGGCGCGCATCATGCTGGGCAGCGCCACGTCGCTGCTCAACCACTTTTTTCTGATCAGCCTGTACGTCGCCTTCCTGATGGCCGAGCGACTGGCCTTTCGAAAGAAAATCCGGCTTGCCGCTGGAAACCCGCAAACCGGGGCTGAGTTCGCAACAGTGATCGAAGCGATCTCATACAGCTTGCAACGTTATGTTGGGGTAAAGACGTTTATCAGCCTGATCACGGCTGGCATCAGCTATTCGGTGTTTCGGCTACTTGGCCTGGAATATGCCGAGACATGGGCGGTTCTTACCTTTGCTTTGAACTTCATCCCTTCGATCGGCTCAATCATCGCCGTGGTGTTTCCTGCGATGATCGCACTTGTGCAGTTTGAAACCATCGGGCCATTTTTGATCATCGTCTTGGGATGCGGAACCATTCAGTTCCTGATTGGCAACTTTGTGGACCCGGCAATGCTGGGCCGATCGCTGAACATGTCGACCTTTTTGGTTATTCTGGCGCTGATGTTCTGGACCACCGTCTGGGGCATGATCGGAGCTTTCCTGAGCGTTCCCCTCACTGTCTGCATCCTGATCGTGTTCAGCCATATCCCTGCACTGCGTCCCATCGCGATATTGATGTCGCTGGACGGCAAATTGGGTGAAGACCAAAGTCCGCGATCTATAAACTAAGAAATGCAGCGCCCCATTTTCATCGGTTCCGAGATTTATCGAAACTCGACCTTTGGCTCAAAGCACCCTCTGGCCATTCCAAGGGTTTCAACGGTTATGGATTTGTGCCGAACGCTTGGCTGGCTGGATGCCGGAAATTTCCGTGTAAGCCCGCGCGCAAAACCCGCTGCACTGCACGCGTTTCATGCCCCAGACTATATAGATGCGTTGCAACAGGCTGAGGCTCAACAGTCTGTCACCGAAGATACACGACAAAAATACGCGCTGGGCACTCTGTCCAACCCGGTATTCGCTGAGATGTACCGGCGCCCCGCGACCTCCGCTGGCGGTTCGATGCTGGCGGCTGAACTTATCCGTGATGGTGGCGTCGTCTACAGCCCGGCAGGTGGTACTCATCATGGCATGCCGGACCGGGCCAATGGGTTTTGTTTCTTAAATGATCCGGTTTTGGCAATCCTTACCCTATTGAATTCAGGGTTAGAGCGGATCGTATATATCGACATCGACGCGCATCATTGTGACGGTGTCGAGGTCGCGTTCCGGGGCTCACAACAAGTCCGGATGGTTTCGATCCACGAAGAACGTCGCTGGCCCTTTACCGGTTTGCTGGGTGATGACGCGGATGGAGCCGCGTTTAACTTGCCGGTTCCGCGTAACTTGAACGATGATGAGTTCTACGCAATTTTGGACGAGTTGATCATACCAGCCACCGAAACCTTTGAGCCGCAAGCGATAGTTCTGCAATGTGGCGCAGATGCAGTAGCCGAAGATCCCCTATCCAGATTGGCTTTATCCAACAACGCGCACTGGTACGCTGTTCGTCAGTTGAAAGACCTGACATCGCGGTTCCTTGTGCTGGGCGGTGGCGGTTATAACCCATGGTCTGTCGCTCGGCTTTGGACCGGTGTCTGGGCCACGCTGAATGGGATTGAGATTCCTGATGCGTTGGGACCGGACGCACAGGCCGTTTTACGCGACCTCACGTGGTACCGAAAAGCCGGAAAAGCACCGCCGGACAATTGGCTGACGACGCTGCGCGACTTTCCCAACCACGGCGAAATCCGACCACGTCTGCGAGAGGATTTGGGTCAATTGAAAGAGCGCATACGACGGTAGATCGATTTTGACAAACCTGCTAACCTTCGGCTAAGCAACAGAAAATCCTCAGCAAGACGTCACTACTTGCCCACTAACACGGTTTGGATCGAAAAATGAATGCACATAATCAGATAGTTGATCTTAAATCGCGAATGGGACAGGCGATTATCGGCCAGACCGATGTGATTGACCGGTTGATCATTGGCTTGCTGGCAAATGGTAACCTTTTGATCGAGGGCTTGCCGGGGCTGGCGAAAACCCGTGCGGTTAAGGCGATGGCACGGAATCTAGATGCCAGCTTTAGCCGTATTCAGTTTACGCCCGATCTGTTGCCGTCTGACGTGACCGGGACTGAGGTCTATCAACAGACAGAATCCGGTGGCAGCTTTCGATTTGAACATGGGCCGATTTTCGCGAACATCGTGCTGGCTGACGAAATCAACCGGGCACCGGCTAAAGTACAAGCTGCTCTGCTCGAAGCGATGGAGGAAAGACAGGTCACTGTTTCGGGCACAACGCACAAAATGGAGCCGCTGTTCATAGTGCTGGCCACCCAGAACCCGATTGAGCAAGAAGGCACCTACCCTCTGCCCGAGGCGCAAATGGACCGGTTCTTGATGCATGTCCAGATCACCTACCCGCCGGTCGAGGATGAAGTCGAGGTCATTCGCCTTGTCCGCGGCGAAGAAATTGCGGCTAACACCTCGACGTCTTCTGAAGCGCCTGCCGCCATACCTCAGGAGGTTGTCTTCACCGCCCGTTCCGAGATTGGGCAAATACACGTCTCGGATGCGATGGACCTGTACATGGCTGACCTTGTCCAAGCGACACGTACGCCCGACAAGCTTGATGAAAACCTCGGTCGTTGGATCGAGATTGGTGCGAGCCCACGCGCCTCGCTGGCGTTAGACAAATGCGGTCGCGCTCATGCCTGGTTAAGTGGGCGGGACTATGTTGATCCAGCAGACATCCGCGCCATCGCGCACGATGTTTTCCGCCACCGCATCACCCTGAGCTTTGAGGCACAGGGGGACGGAAAAACACCTGATGATGTCATCGCCGAAATCCTACGCCTCGTCGCGTTACCTTAAACTTAAGGAACCAGCTGAGTGGCCCAAATCGCCGCATACTCTGATGACCGACGCATCCATGTGGATGCGACACATCTGCTGCGACTAGGGTCCAAATCCAGGGCTATTACCCTTTTACCGCATCAGCCGGCCCGCTCGATCCTAAACGGCCGCCATGCCTCGCGCCTGCGCGGACGCGGATTGAATTTCGAAGAACTTCGCGCGTATTTACCCGGCGACGACATTCGCACGATTGATTGGAAGGTCACAGCGCGCACAGGCGAGCCCCACGTCCGCGTTTACACCGAGGAACGCGACCGTCCTGCGCTTTTACTGGTGGACCAGCGTGTGTCGATGTTCTTTGGAACCAAGGTGTACATGAAATCGGTAATCGCCGCCGAGGCTGCGGCCATTGCCGCCCACCGTGTTCTGGGACAAGGGGACCGGGTTGGCGGTATAGTTTTCGGGGATTCAACCCTTGCCGAACATCGCCCGCAAAGGCGTAACAAAGCCCTGATGCAGTTTTTGACCTCGATAGGTGCGATGAACTGCAGCCTGAATGCCAAGATGCGCACGGCCCCAACAGTGACACTCAACAATGTCCTGCAGCAAGCCGCACGTCTCGCGCATACCAACGGTCTTGTCTGCGTGTTCTCGGATTTCGATGGTCTAAACGAGGATTCTGAGAGGCTATTGAGCCGAATTTCGCGTTCCAACGATCTGATATTATTTAATATATCAGACCCGAGCGCTCAGGCCGTGCCTCAGGGGGCGAAGTTCACCGTGTCAGACGGCGCGCGACAAATCGAAATCGACGGCAATGACCCTCAATTAACAAGCCGCATCGAATCTGCCCTGCACAGCAGACTGTCAAACCTGTCTGTTTGGTCCAAGCGATATGGGTTTCCGATCGTTCCGCTAAACACCGAAGAACCGGCGCTAGATCAACTCTTACGGCTCTTTGGTCACCGCAGGGGACGAACATGAGTGTCGACGTGGAAGGCAAAACCCTTGTCGAGCTTTTGGATATGCTCGAACCCGCTCCGCCGCCTGTACCAATTCCTATGACACCTCAAACGGTAGGGTGGCTTGTGGTATTGGTATTACTATTGGGTGCCCTAGCCGCTGCCTTTGTCTTACTCAGGCGACATCGCAACAGAAATGCCTATCGACATCACGCTCTTAGGCAGATCGAAGAGGCTAATGGCGACGTCGGTAAAATCGCGGAAATCCTGCGCCGCACCGCGCTGGCCGCTTACCCGCGTGCGCGCGTGGCCGGTCTGTATGGCCCGGACTGGGTGAACTTTCTGAACAGCACGTCCAAGGCGTCTTTCAGCGCAGCGGCCGGGCAATCGCTGACAGAAGCACCCTATAAAAAGTCCGTATCCAATACAGAGGTTGTGCAAGCTGCCCAAGTCTGGGTCAGAACCCACCAAGTGCAAGGAATACCCAATTGATTTCCTTTGCTGCACCATGGTCGTTCTTGATGCTGCCCTTACCGGTTTTGATCTACTGGTTGGCACCCCCCTACCGCGAGCAAACTTCCGCAATCAGAATTCCGTTCTTTCGCCATGTCGCGCAAGCCAGCGGGATTGAGCCGCAGTCCGGTTCCATGATCCGGTCGCGATCGGGTTTTGCGACTGCCGTTGTAGTTTTGGTCTGGTGCCTACTGGTAACGGCCCTTGCGCGACCAGAAAGACTGGCGGATCCGATCATCGTGGAAAAATCCGCCCGCGACGTTGTTCTTGCGCTCGATATTTCCGGTTCTATGGATCAAAGGGATTTTGCGGCGACCGATGGCGCTCCGACGCAGCGTTTAGAGGCCGTCAAGGACGTCCTGCGTGACTTCATTGCCGCGCGCGATGGTGATCGGATGGCTCTGATCATTTTTGGAACACGCGCCTTTGTTCAGGCCCCATTTACTGAAGACCTAAACAGCCTGAATGGTTTTCTTGATCAGACGGCTGTTGGGATGGCAGGCGCCAACACCGCGTTGGGCGATGCAATCGGGCTGGGGATACGAACCTTCGACTCCAGCGAGGTGGATCAACGCCTGATGATCGTCCTTAGTGACGGTGCCGATACGTCCAGCCGTATGACGCCCGTCAACGCCGCTGCGGTGGCTGCTGACAAGGGGGTTGTCATAAACACAATTGGCGTCGGAGACCCGAATGCAAGTGGCGAAGACCGTGTCGACCTACAGGCGCTACAGGACATCGCCGCGCGCACAGGCGGGCAGTATTTCTTCGCCAATGATCAGGCCGCACTTGCCCAAATTTACCAGCAGATCGATGCACAAAACCCGCGTGTGGTTGAGACCCAAAGCTATCGCCCCCGCGAGAACCTCGGCCAATACCCGCTTTTGGCAGCCGTGATCCTTGTTCTACTGACCGCCTCGGCACTGCACGTGAACCAGCACCGCAGGAGCGTCCAATGATCGGAACGCTTGCCGAATTTCACTTTATCCGCCCGTCATGGCTGTTGCTGTTGATACCCATTGCCCTTCTTTGGTGGGTCATGAGACCAAAACCAACTAGGCAGTCGGCTTTGCAAGCCGGTATTGCACCGCATCTGGCACAGGCTTTGCAAGTCGGCAGCAATGGCGCGCGCCGGGTCACACCAGCAGATGTCTCGATGTTAGTGGCAGCCCTACTTACGCTGGCAGCCGCTGGCCCAACTTGGTCGCGCGCACCAAATCCATTGCTGGCGGACGCCGCCCCTCTGGTTATCGCCCTCAAAGTCACTGAGAGCATGGAAACCGCGGATTTGGTGCCATCCCGACTTGAACGCGCGAAATTCAAGATAGCGGACCTAATCAATGCGCGCGCAGGTGCTCAAACTGCGTTGATTGCTTACGCCGGAACACCGCATCGCGTGGCACCGTTGACAGAAGATGCGAACATCCTTCAACCTTTGTTAGAAGGCCTGACCCCTGCTGTAATGCCAAAACCCGGGGATGCCGCGGCCGATGCGTTGGCGGTCGGATTGGACGTACTGGAAACCAGCCAAGCACCGGGTTCCATCCTATTCGTTCTGGATGACATAGCCCCGTCAGAAATCGAAGCTATGAACACTAATGCAGCGCAGCTCTTCTTTCTGACGATGCTCCCAAATGGTGCCGAGATCTTACAGTTGAACAAGCTAAGCAATGCAACCGTCGTGCCATTCTCGAACGGCGATCAGGACGTGGATCGACTGGTCCAAAGCATCCAGACAGCTTACGGCAACGCGCTTGATGATGACGAACGAGTTGAATGGCAAGACCGGGGCTGGATACTGGCCTGGCCTGCAGCTTTGCTAACACTGCTGTGGTTCAGGCAAGGTTGGGTGATCCGCTGGCTCTTTCTGGCCGCAATAATCATGTCCCCGGCAGCACCTGCGCGGGCGGATGGTTGGCAGGATTGGTTTCTAACGCCTGATCAACAAGGTCAAATCGCGATGAACCGCAAGCAATACGCACGTGCGGTAGGCTTGTTCCAAGACCCTTATCATCGGGGTTACGCTTTGTTGAAAGCTGGAAAATACCCGGACGCTGCCGCCTTGCTGGCAGAGCTAACAACTCCGGAGGCCGCTTTTGCGGAAGGTATGGCACGCATTCGAAACAGAGAGTACCGCCCAGCGATTACAGCTTTTGAGACCGCATTGGAACGCCGTCCGGGATGGCCAGAGGCCCAGCATAATCTTGAGGTTTCCAAAGCCATTCTGGAGTATGTCGAAGTTACGCGCGAACAATCCGATACTGGCGAAGAAGCTGGGATCGGTGCCGACGACATCGTTTTTGACAACGATGCAGCACGGGGCAACGACACGACAGTGCAGGCCCCACAAGATGGTGCAAAGCCTCTCTCGGCCGATCAGTGGATCAGCGCAATTGACACAGACATGCAGGATTTTCTGAGAAACCGGTTTTTGTTGGAAAATCAGGAGCAAGCGCAATGAGATACGCGGTTTTATTGATCCTGCTCACCTTGCCGAATTGTCTGTTTGCACAGACCGATGCAACGCCGGTCGTCTCGGTCGATGTAGTCGAGGAAACCGTCATCGTTGGACAGCCTGTCATTGTCCGTATCAAGGTTCTTGTACCGACTTACATGCCAAACCCTCCAGTGTTTCCGACACTGGAGCAAGAAGACCTTTTGGTGCGTTTACCTGAACGAGCCTCGGGTCCTGTAAGCGAAGTTCTGGATGGGCAGACATGGTCCGGCGTGCAACGCAGTTACCGCCTCTACCCACTGTCGCCCGGCCTTGTGGAATTTGCACCTCAAACTGTGTCTGTGACTTACGCTGACCCAGAGACAAACGACCCGCTTGAGGCATCCATACCGATACCGGCCATTTCCCTCACGGCCACCATTCCCGATGCCGCGCGCGACCTTGATCCGCTGATCATCGCAACCGGGTTCGAACTGACGCAAGAGATCGAAGGCGCGACTGAATTAACGGCAGGAGATGCCATCACACGTCGACTGACAGCAAGCATTTCGGGAACCAGCCCCATTCTGATACCCCCGCTGCTGCCGGACGCGGGTGATCCTTTGCTACGCGCCTATCCCAAGGAACCACGGTTCTCAGAGTCCGAAGACCGTGGTGTTTTATCCGGCAAACGCGTCGACGAAACGACTTACCTTGCCCAAGCTGGAGGGCAGACATCACTGCCAGAGATTACCGCGCGCTGGTTCAATTTGAACACAAATAGTGTTGAAGAAATTACCATTCCTGCGGTGGATTTACAGCTAACCGGCCCCACGCCGGAGGCATTTCAACCACGCGAAATGCTGAACGCCCTGCCCTATATTGTTCTTTTGGGACTGCTAAGTTTCGCGACATATAAGCTAGTCTTGCCCAGATACAAAAGTTGGCGTTTTGAACGCGCGAACGCCTATCGTGCGTCTCCGGATTATGCGCTGGCGCAGCTTAAAAAAGCACTCTCCGATCACAGTTTGTCCGACACCTATTCGGCGCTGGAAACCTGGAAATCACGCATGGAAAGTTCCACCGATTTGGAGCCGTTTGGAGCCCATCTCGCAAAGATCGGCGCTGCGAAATACGCTGCCAAACCTCCTGAGGCCGAGCCCGACTGGCCCGGTGCGATTGCAGCGCTCGAGAAACTGACAACGCGTCCCCGACGAACGGTTCGGGAGCTTCCCCCGCTCAATCCCTAGAATTCAAGTTTGGCAGCTTGAGATCAACGCCAGTCGATCCTTGATCAAGATACGCCCGTAACCAATGTCAATCAGGCCCATATCCGCCAGGCGATGAAGGTTTCTGTGCAAGGTCGGACGCGACACGGCAACCATTTCTGCCAGTTCGTCCTGAGAGACGATAATCCAACCGTCTTGCTTGCATGTTCCTTCGTCAAGATGCAGCAACCGCAGCGCCAGCCGTTTTTCTGCGCCAGTAACCACAAGGTTGGCAATAATGCGCAGGGCTGTCCGCATGTTGAGGTGAGACATCTCGTAAAAATCGCGAATGTACTCCGGATGGTCCTGAACCAGTCGGTTTATCCGTGCAATTGGAAAGAACAGCGTTTCGGTGTCCTCAGTCGCGACGACGCTGACCAGCCTGAGCTCTTCGGCGAACAGGGCTAAGTCTCCAATCCAGAAACCGGCACCCGCCCGGTGGACCACAAATTCCTGACCATCATCCGCTGGCGCGGACACTTGAATACCCCCGGACAAAACAGCGTACACGCCGTCCACAGGATCGCCGTAGTGATACAACGGCTCTCCGCATTTGAACGCTTTGGCCATACCGCATGACAATAAATCGTTCTGAAACCGCTCAGATCGGTTCGAGAACCAAGCCGTATTCTGCAACAGCTTAGAATTATTGGTTTTATCTAACATTAGTACTTTCCAATATAATCATATGATAGATTCAAATTCCACCTCGTATCTTAGACTGGCAGAGTTCGATTCTACGGCCTGAACTTAGTTTCTGCCCTGATCGAATGCATTCAAAAAAGCGGTATTTCAACGACTTACCGTCTTTTTCTTTCAAATACATCTTAGGGCCGTTTCGGCTGAACTAGATCAGGAGAACACAATGTCACCACCACGTTTGAGGACAGACGGCTGGCGTAATAAATTACGTCAGGTTGCCGTGGCTACATTCGCCGTTGCGCTTGCGCTTCCGGCTTGGGCGCAAGATCAGAAGCCCAACATTCTGGTCATTTGGGGGGACGATATCGGTCAATCCAATATCTCGGCCTACACAATGGGCCTGATGGGATATCAGACACCGAACATCGACCGTGTCGCCAAAGAAGGCATGATTTTCACCGACTATTACGGCGAACAATCCTGCACCGCCGGTCGCTCGTCCTACATCATGGGACAGTCGGTTTTCCGCACCGGCTTGTCAAAAGTTGGTCTGCCGGGTGCCGATCTTGGTATGCAGGTCGAGGACCCAACGATTGCTGGCCTTCTGAAAGACCACGGCTATGTCACCGGTCAGTTCGGCAAGAACCACCTGGGCGACAAAGATGAACACCTGCCGACAAACCACGGTTTTGACGAATTCTTCGGAAACCTTTACCACCTCAACGCTGAAGAAGAGCCTGAGAACGAAGACTACCCGGGCGATGCGGTTCTGGCCGACGGTCGGACCTTCCGCGAAGCTTACGGCCCACGCGGTGTGATCAAGTCCAAGGCCGACGGCACGATTGAAGACACCGGCCCACTGACCAAAAAGCGCATGGAAACGGTGGATGAAGAAACAGTTGCCGCCGCAATCGATTTCATCAAGCGTGCGCATGAGCAGGGGCAACCGTTTTATGTCTGGTGGAATGGCACCCGGATGCACTTCCGCACCCACGTCAAAGACGAAATGCGCGCACAGGCCAACGAAATCTTTGGTGGTGTGGCCGATGAATATACAGCGGGCATGATCGAACATGATATGCATGTCGGTCAATTGCTGGACCTGCTGGATGAGCTTGGCATCGCGGACAACACGATCGTGCATTATTCGACAGACAACGGCCCGCACATGAACACTTGGCCCGACGCCGCGTCGACTCCTTTCTGGGGTGAGAAAAATACCAACTGGGAAGGCGGATGGCGCGTCCCGTCGATGGTGCGTTGGCCGGGCAAGATCGAAGCTGGATCGGTCACCAATGAGATCGTGCACCACATGGACTGGCTGCCCACCTATCTGGCCGTCGCCGGTGATGCAGACATCAAAGAAAAGCTGAAAGCCGGGTACAGCTCGTCCGGAATGGGCCGCGACTATAAGGTGCATCTGGACGGCTACAACATCCTGCCCCTTCTGACCGGCGAAGCCACAGAAGGCCCACGCCGCGAAATCTTTTATTTCTCGGACGATGGCGACCTGACGGCGCTGCGGTTCGACGATTGGAAGCTGATCTTCCTTGAGCAGAAGGCTTGGGCAACCCTGCGTGCCTGGATGGAACCTTGGACAGAGCTGCGTATCCCGCTGATCGTCAACCTAAGACGCGATCCCTATGAGCGTGCCTATCGTACATCCAACACCTATTATGATTGGCTGCTGGACCGTGCGTATTTCCTGGTGCCCGCGCAGCAATATGTCGGTAACTTCCTGGCGACCTTCCAGGAATTCCCACCGCGTCAAAAGGCTGCAAGCTTCAACCTGGATCAGGTTATGGAAAAGCTGGCGACCCCGACCAACAACTAAGAAAAAGACAAAGGGCCGCAAAACCGCGGCCCTTTTCATCATTAAGTCAAAAGGAATTTGATATGAAAGCCGCACTACTCTCAGGGCTTTTGTCTATTACTGCTGCCACCGTCTGCGCCGATCCCCTACCCAGCTGGCAGGATGTTGAATCCAAATCGCGGATCATGGACTTTGTCGGCAGCGTCACCGACCCCAACAACATGGACTACGTAACGCCGGCTGAGCGGATCGCCGTATTCGACAACGATGGTACGTTGTGGGCCGAACAGCCGGTCTATTTTCAATTGATCTTTGCGATGGAACGGCTGGCCGAGCTTGCAGAAGCGGACCCCTCTATCCTTAGTTCACCGACCCTTGAAGCCGCCGCCAAGGGTGACGTTCAGGCAATTGTGGATGGAGGACATGACGCCTTGATAGAGGTTATCAACGCCTCCCACTCGGGTATGAGCGTGGAAGCTTTTCAAGTCTCAGTCGCGGATTGGCTTATGACGGCACGTCACCCGAAAACCGAGCTTCCGTATGACCAAATGACGTATCAGCCGATGGTCGAACTACTGCGCTATCTGAGGGATGAAGATTTTCGCACGTACATCGTTTCCGGGGGCGGTCTGCACTTCATGCGTGTTTTTGCGGAAGAGGCATATGGGATTCCACCCGAACAAGTGTTGGGCACTTATGGCGATTCAACATACGAAACCAGCGACGGAACCCCCACAATCGTGAAAGCGCCGGGAATTGCTTTCATAGACGACAAGGAAGGCAAGCCGATTAACATCGAACGTACGATTGGTCGGCGTCCGATTTTGGCCGGGGGCAACTCGGACGGGGACTTTGCCATGCTCGAGTGGACCACAGCCGGTGACGGGCCCCGATTGGGCATTTTGGTACACCATACGGACAGTGATCGGGAATGGGCTTATGACAGGGAAAGCCCGATTGGAAAACTAGTCGACGGGCTGGACAAAGGTCCTGACATGGGCTGGGTCATCGTCGATATGGCCGAGGATTGGAAACGCGTCTACACTGGGTCCGAATAGAAAGATCGGGACATCTAACCCCATGTGGACAGTCTTTGTTTCCGCCGCCATCTTTTTTCTTTACGTGGCGGCGGTTCTCTTTGCGATACGGGCAGCACAGACCGCACGAACACCACAGGGTGCAGTTGGCTGGGTGGTTTTCCTGATATCAGCGCCGGTATTTGGAGTGCCCCTGTACCTGTTTCTGGGCCACCACCGGTTTCGCGGTTACCGCATAGCGCGCAAGCAAAGCGAGACCGTGGTTGAAGGGATCAAAACCTTCGCCGACTTTTCCAAACCCGACCCGGATTCAATGCTGATTAACCCTCGCCCGTTCGAAGCGCTTGCCCACTTGCCGGTTTCGCGCGGTAACGGCGTAAGCCTTCTGATCGACGGGCAGGCCACATTTGATGCGATATTCGAGGCCATCGACGGCGCACGAAACTACATTCTGATCCAATTCTACATCGTTCGGGACGATGCGCTTGGTCAAAAGCTACAGCAAAAACTTATTGCTGCTGCTAAGCGGGGTGTGAGTGTACGTTTCATGACGGACTCGGTTGGAAGCTATGGTCTACCAACGACCTATCTCGACACCCTGCGCGCAGCGGGGATCGAGATTGCAAATCCCCGTGATCGCCGTGGTCCTCAATACAGGTTCCAACTGAATTATCGAAACCACAGAAAAACCGTGATCATAGATGGTGAAACCGGTTTTATCGGCGGCCACAATGTCGGGGTCGAGTACCTGGGACAGAGTAAATACTTCGGTCATTGGCGGGACACGCATGTCCGCATGACCGGCCATATCGTCCGCCAGTTACAACTGATATTCACAGAAGACTGGCATTGGGCCCACGAAGAAGATCTGATCGACCAATTGGACTGGGCAGGCACTGAATCCGATCAGGACATGAATGCCCTATTGGTCGCAACAGGCCCCGGCGACGAAACAGAAACCGGAGCCATGATGTTCTTTGCCGCGATTACCGAGGCAAAAGAACGCCTTTGGATCGCCTCGCCTTATTTTGTGCCCGACATCGATATCATGACGGCGTTGCAACACGCAGCCCTTCGGGGTGTTGACGTGCGAATTATGGTGCCCGAGGTGATTGACCATCGCCTGCCATGGCTGGCCGCGTTTGCATATTTTGATGAAATCCGGGACTGCGGCGCGCGTGTCTTTCGCTATACCGACGGCTTCATGCACCAAAAGGTATTTGTGGTCGACGATACACTTGCAGGGGTTGGTACGACTAATCTGGACAACCGATCCTTCCGTCTGAATTTTGAAGCGATGGCCCTGCTCTTTGATAAACGCGCGGCTGACGCGGTCGCCCAGATGTTGGAGGCTGATTTCGAAGATTGCTACGAGTTGAACAAAAAACTGCCGGAACAGCCGGTGTACATCCGCTTTGGATCGCCGATCGCGCGGCTGTTTGCGCCCATCCTTTAATTCATCAGCTCTTCCTTGAAGACTTGCGTCATCAAGGCCACCATAAACGCGGTCGACAACCCAAACGCCAGCAAACCGGTCACCGATGCAAACGCGCCAAAGATGCGCAGCTGCTCACCCAGAACGATGTCGCCGTAGCCGAGCGTCGTGAACGTCACGAGCGAGAAATACAAAGCCGAGTTCCAGTCAGGCAAAACATCCCCCAAAACCCAGACCACGGCCCATAACCAAACCTGAAACGTGTGGATGGCCACGATAAAGAACAGCGCAACACAAAGGGGCGTGGCAATCGTGATGAACCGCTTGCTGTTTTCCAGACGCAGCGACAACCCGCGGATCGTTTGCGTGCACCACGTCAAAAGCGCAATTTCGAGCACAAAACAGATACCAAGGTAGATACTGCCCCATAGAATTTGCTCGAGTAAGGTCATCGGTCAGCTGCCACTTTTTGCAAAAATCCCTTCAACAATGACTGGTTAGGTACGGCGCTACAACCCCGTCATATGCACTGCGACGAATGGAAACGAATTCGCGTCTGCACTGGACACCGAATGCCCGGAACACACATTGTTGCGGACACGGTAAGAGGCTTGTGCATGCTGCTGAATATTGAAGACGTCCGCAAATCCTATCCCGGCGGACGCCCCGTTTTGAACGGGGTCTCGTTCAACCTGGATCAGGGGCAGACACTGGCCCTGACCGGTGAAAGCGGCAGTGGCAAAAGCACCCTTCTAAACCTTGCTGCCGCGCTGGACAGCTTTGACGAAGGTGAGATTACTCTGGACGGGACAAAACTGTCCGGGTTGGATGATCCGGGCAGGGCAAAGCTGCGTCGCCACACTATTTCGATCGTTTTTCAGCAATTTAATCTGATCCCATCTTTGACGGTGGCTCAGAACATATCTTTTCATGCACGTTTGGCCGGACAGGACGACGAAGCCTGGAATGCACATCTTTCGGCTAGGCTGGGACTTTCAGAGCTAACGGACCGATATCCAGAAAATCTGTCGGGCGGACAACAACAACGCGTCGCCATAGGTCGTGCGCTTGCGTCGCGCCCGAAACTGTTGCTGGCGGATGAGCCAACCGGAAATCTGGACGAAACGGCCAGCAAAAACGTTCTGGACCTGATGCTGTCTTTGGTCGAGGAATCTGGAACCGCTTTGTTGTTGGTGACCCACTCACGAGACATTGCGGCCCGACTAGACCGCCGCCTGCATCTGACAGGCGGTCTGATCTCATGACACGGGCGATCATTCAGGCGCTGTGGTCCCATTGGCGATCGCATCGGCTGCAATTGGCGACGCTGTTGATCGGCCTTGCACTGGCCACAGCACTTTGGTCCGCCGTGCAGGCCATCAACGCCGAGGCGCGCGCCAGCTATCAACGTGCAAATGACCAGCTTGCCTTGGGACAATACGATGAGCTTCGCGATCCTTCCGGTTTGTTCCCGGTCGAGCAATACGTTGCATTGCGCAGGGCCGGTTGGCAGGTCGCAGCGGTTCTCGAAGGTCCATTGCGCATCGGCAATCAAACAGTACGGGTGATGGGGATCGATATGCTCACCTACCCCGCCCTGCCCGCCGTAACTCAGGCCGAGCAAGCAGAGACACCTCTGGAGCCTGCGGATATCCTGACCGCGCCGGGTCGGTTGCTGACGACCCCGGCTTTGGCGCAAGTATTAAACGGCGTCGAAGGTCTGCCACCGGTATTGGAAACCGATAATCTGCCTCCGGACCTTGTTTTGACCGATATCGGCGTCGCTGAAACACTACTCAACCATCCCGGGCAAGTGTCTCGGTTGATCATATTGCCGAGCCAGCCCGCGAACCTGCCGGAACTGCAGGATGTTACCCCTTCGCTCACACGGGTCGCCGCATCCTCGCAACTGGACACGGCGCAACTTACAGACAGCTTTCATTTGAACCTGACGGCTTTCGGTCTGCTGTCCTTTGCCGTCGGTTTGTTCATAGTGCACGGCACAGTCGGTCTGGCATTTGCGCAGCGGCGCGGGATGATCCGGACGTTACGGGCGCTGGGCGTATCTATGCGCCACCTCGTCTGGATGATCATGGCCGAGTTGACAGTGTTCGCCCTGATCGGAGGCATGTTGGGCCTTGTTCTGGGATACTTCATCGCTGGCGCTCTGCTGCCGGACGTCGCAGCAACCCTGCGCGGCCTGTACGGGGCATCAATTAGCGGGCAACTCGCCTTACAAGGTAAATGGATTGCAGCAGGGCTAGCGATGGCATTGAGCGGAACGCTGCTGGCCAGCGGACATGCACTGTTTCGACTTTCACGAATGCCCTTGTTAGCTGGCGCGGGCGTTCAGGCATGGCGCGGTGCGGCGTCGGAAAGATTGCTTACTCCGATCCTCGGGGTTGGCGCAATCATCGTCGGAGCTTTGGCGCAAATCTTGTTCGGAGGTTTGATCGCCGGGTTCGCAATGCTGGCGGGCCTGCTGATCGGAGGAGCCTTGTTGCTGCCCGTGTTGTTGTCATACGCCCTCAGGTTCTTGCAACGCCGCGCCAAAGGTGTGGTCGCGCAATGGATTTGGTCCGACATGCGCGCTCAATTGCCGGGCCTGTCGCTGGCCATGATGGCTCTGCTGCTTGCCTTGGCCGCGAATATCGGCGTCGGCACAATGGTTTCCAGCTTTCGGCTGACCTTCACCGGTTGGCTGGACCAGCGCCTGACCTCCGAGCTTTACCTGACGGCCCGTGACGAGCAGCAAGGCCGCGAGATCACCCAATGGCTGACCCCACGCGCAGATGCGGTACTGCCCATTCGTAGTATCGAACTAAGCCACGACACCGGGCCGCTGTTCTTATACGGCATTGTGGATGATCAAACCTACCGGGACTATTGGCCGTTGATCGCTGCCGCGCCGGATGTCTGGGATCAGGTCATGAGTGGTACCGCTATTCTGATCAACGAACAACTGGCACGCCGCGCCGATCTTTGGCCCGGTGACACCCTGACCGTTACCAGCAATGAAACCTTGCCCATTGCCGGCGTCTATTCCGATTATGGCAACCCCACGGGGCAAGCGATTGTTTCGATGGCAAAGCTGGATACGATCGCACCGGGGGCCGAGGCCCGACGCTTTGGCGTCCGGGTCGATCCAAACCGCGCCACTGAACTTGCGCAGGCCCTGCGGGAGGAATTCGGCCTTCCCCCCGGTTCCGTGATCCAACAGGCGGCAATGAAAGCGCAGTCCAAAGCCGTGTTTGAGAAAACCTTTGTTGTGACATCCGCCCTGAACGTTCTGACCCTTGGCGTTGCAGCGTTTGCCATCCTAACCAGCCTTTTGACGTTGTGGACCCAGCGTTTGCCACAGATTGCGCCGGTTTGGGCCTTGGGGTTGACCCGCGCGCAGCTGGCGCGGCTCGAGCTACTGCGCAGCGTTCTATTGGCCGCTCTGACGGCAGTATTTGCCCTACCCCTTGGCCTTGTTTTGGCGTGGACCTTGCTGGCGGTTATCAACGTCGAGGCGTTTGGCTGGCGCTTGCCGATGTATCTGTTTCCGACGGACTGGGTGTATCTGTTTGTCCTGACTTTGTTGGCGGGGGTTGCCGCGGCTGCCATTCCCGCCCTTCGGTTACTTCGACTTCCACCTGCCGATTTGCTGAGAGTGTTTGCCAATGAACGTTAGATCGCTGGTCCTTTCGTTTTTTCTGATGTTTCCGGACCTCGGCTTGGCGCAAGGCTATGCCGGATTGGGAGGATCGGCCGAAGGTTTCAACGTGCCGCAGGCAGGGTATGAATTCCAATTTCCACAAGATCACGGCCCACATCCGGCCTATCGGATCGAGTGGTGGTACCTGACGTCAAATCTAACGGGCGATGATGGGCGATCCTATGGTCTGCAGTGGACGCTTTTTCGTTCTGCACTCAAACCCAACGAGTCGGACGGGTGGCAAAGCCCTCAGCTATGGATGGGACACGCGGCGGTCACAACGCCCGAAGCACATTATTTTGCAGAACGGTTGTCGCGCGGGGGGATCGGTCAGGCGGGTGTCAACGCCGAACCGTTTGAGGCGTGGATCGATGATTGGTACATGCGCGGCCCGGATTTCGATCAGTTAGACTTGCGCGCCAATGGCGACGATTTTGGGTACCAGGTGACGTTGAACGCCAACGGTCCCTTGGTGTTTCACGGTGATGAAGGTTATTCGGTCAAATCCGCCGATGGGCAGGCCAGCTATTACTATTCTCAACCGTTTTTTGAAGTGACTGGAACGCTTCGTCTGCCCGGCGGCGAGGTTTCTGTTTCGGGACAAGGGTGGCTGGATCGCGAATGGTCTTCACAACCTCTGGCAGCGGATCAAAACGGTTGGGATTGGTTCTCGCTTAGCTTTGAGAACGGCGACAAAATGATGGCGTTCCGGTTGCGCGGGGACCGTCAGGACTTTACCGCCGCAACCTGGATCAACGCCGACGGAACAACCACCGCCCTGCCCGATGGTTCTGTGCGCATTGCGCCCCTGGACACGGCTCCAGTCGCCGGGCGAGAGGTTCCTGTTCATTGGCAGGTCACTCTTCCGGAACACAACGTGGATGTTGAGGTTTCAGCCCTAACCCCAGATGCTTGGATGGCGACACGCTTTGAATACTGGGAAGGACCCGTCATTGTATCGGGCAGCCACACTGGGCGCGGCTACCTTGAGATGACAGGCTACTAACCGCGTTTATCGCACAACGTAAACGGAAACGTTCGAGTGCCGTACAACCCGCGCCGCATTCGGCCCCAGCAGATAGTCCTTTAGATCCGGCTTGTGCGCGCCGATCACGATCAGATCCGATCCTGCACTTTCCGCCGTTTTCAGAATCTCCTGATACGCAGTTCCTGTCGCAACAACATGTCGGATTTTCTCGTTACGCTCGGGTCCCAAGGTAGACATGCATAGCTCAGAAAGCTCGGTCTGTGCTTTCTCAAGGGCTTTATCGTGAAAGTCCGTCTCAAAGAAACCCGATACCCAGCTCTCACCGAAATCCGGCAGGACAGTTACAACATCTAGTTGCGCATTCTCTAAGTCGGCCAATGCAGCGGCTTTCTCAAGCACATGTACGTCCAGACGACCGTTGCTGATATCTACGGCGCAAAGTACGGAATTTGTCATGCGAGCACCTCTTGTCTGGCGGCGCGGCCGCGTTGCAGGAAGGCGATCAGACCCAGCAATATCAAGGCCGGGATATAGACCAGTTGTTTCGGAGGCTGGCTTACTGGCAAGCTGACCGAGGTCAGACGCACCGCGTCATCCCCGTAATAGTCGAATATATCCAGATCGCCGGACACCGGAGTTCCCGGGAATGGCTCTTCGAGTTTGACCAGACCGTCTTCTTCCAGCAGCAACAGGCCCAAAGCCTCAAGGCGCGCTTCGCCTCCTTCTTCGCTTCCGACCGGCACAACGATGGTTGTGTCTGTCATCTCGAGTGTGTCGAAATCAGGCCCCGCCACGACCATTCGAACCTCGGTCCCCGGTGGCGTTTGTCCGATCGTTTCGACGAGCGCTGCGGGTTCAACCGACGTAAATGGCGGTGAAATCCGATCCATGAAGAAATCTGGTCGGAACAGCGCAAACGCGACAGCGATGAGCGCGACGCTTTCATAAATGCGGCTGTGTGTGAGGAAATACCCCATTGTGCCTGCGGTAAAGACAAGGATCGCTATCGTTGCAAAGACCGCCACTATTATGCCTTCGACCCAGGTGACATCGATCAACAGCAGATCGGTGTTGAAAATGAACACAAACGGCAGCGCAACGGTCCGCAGACTATAGAAAAACGCCGTGAACCCTGTCTTGATCGCGTCGCCACCAGACACCGCAGCGGCGGCGAAACTGGCCAACCCCACTGGTGGGGTCACGTCGGCCATGATCCCAAAGTAAAAGACAAACAGGTGTACGGCGATCAGCGGCACAATCAATCCGCTTTGCGCACCCAACTCGACCACAACACCGGCCATCAGAGAGCTGACGACGATGTAGTTCGCAGTGGTCGGCAGGCCCATGCCCAAAATCAGGCTGAGCAGCCCGACCATAACCAGCATAAGGATCAAGTTGCCGCCGGACAGGAATTCGACAAGGTCAGCCATCACCTGCCCTACGCCGGTCAAAGTTACCGTGCCCACGATCACGCCAGCAGTCGCCGTCGCCAGCGCAATACCGATCATGTTGCGCGCGCCGTCGATCAATCCTTGCCAAAGGTCCGCGACACCATCGATGAAGTTGTCGTACAGGTTGCTTTGACCGCGGAACAAAGCCTTAAGGGGTTTTTGCGTGACCAGAATGACAAACAACAGCGCCGTCGCCCAGAAAGCAGACAAACCCGGCGATTTCTGTTCGATCATCAGGAAATAGACCAGCACGATGATCGGCAGCAAATAGTGCAGACCTGCCTTGTAGATATCCGCGATGACAGGCAGCGTAACCTCTTTCGCGTTCGGATCATCGGGTTCAAGGTCAGGCACCTGAGACGCCAGATACAGCAATCCGACGTATACGGCGCAAACGATCAGGCTCAGGATCATACCTGCAGCCGATGGTGCCCAATTCGTCACTGCTTCGACCGGAAATTGCGAGCTGTAGCAGAGCCCGGCAAAGACAAGGAAGAAAGACAGCATGCCCAGGACAGTTCGCGCCAGATGCACGTCGCGATCACCCAATGTGGGCATGTTCCGCTTCACCGCTTCGAGGTGCACGATATAGACCAGCGCAATATAAGAAATCGCTGCGGGCAGGAAAGCGTGGGTGATAACCTCAACATACGAGATACCCACATATTCCACCATCAGGAACGCCGCGGCCCCCATGACCGGCGGCATGATCTGACCGTTTACAGAGCTTGCGACCTCGACCGATCCGGCCTGTTCGCTGGAAAAGCCCACGCGTTTCATCAACGGGATGGTAAACGTCCCGGTGGTTACAACATTCGCGATGGAAGAGCCTGAGATAAGCCCAGTCGCCGCCGAACCCACAACCGCAGCCTTGGCCGGTCCACCCCGCAAGTGGCCCAACGCACCAAAGGCCATCTTGATAAAGTAATTCCCGGCCCCGGCCTTATCCAGCAGTGCACCGAACAGCACGAACAAGAACACAAACTTGGTCGAAACACCCAGAGCGATGCCAAAAACGCCCTCGGATGTAATCCACATATGGCTCATCGCCTTTTTAAGGCTGGCACCTTTCCAACGAATGACTTCTGGCACCCACTCTGAGGACCCGAAGAACACATAGCCCAAAAAGATCGTAGCAATAATCGCCATAGCGGGGCCAAGCGCGCGGCGCGCGGCCTCAAACAGCAACAACAAGCCACCCAGCGCGATCCATTTATCCGTATCGTCAGCCAGACCGCCTGCGTTCACAATTTTGGTGTAGAAAAAATACCCATACAGCGCCACGAAGGCCCCAAGCGCCCCCATGATCCAGTCCTGAATCGGAATGTAGTCACGCGGGCTGGATTTCAGCGCAGGATAGGCCGCAAAGGCCAAGAACATCGCAAACGCCAAGTGAATCTGGCGCGAGTTATTAACCACACTGCCCGGCAGCACGACATTTGAGATCGGAGACGCTAGAACGACTTGAAAAATAGACCAGATCGCTGCCACGACGGCCAGAAAGATCCCAACACTGCCAACAGGGTTTCGCCCACCTGCATCGGAAGACGCGACAAGGTCCTGCAGCTCTTCTTCGGATAACGGTCGATTGGATTGTGTGTCGGAACTCATCGGAATGTCTCCCCGTTTTTTGGCCTTTGCGGCCTTATTCAGCACCCGTTCAAATCGGGCTTAAGTGACAGGGCGCCCAAAGGCGCCCTGCATCAGGTCTGGCTTATTGCACCCAGCCTTTTTCTTTGTAGTACTTCTCGGCACCCGGATGCAGCGGTGCCGACAGGCCGTCCGCAATCATTTCTTCGGGTTTGAGGTTTGCAAATGCAGGGTGCAGCTTTTTGAAGTCGTCGAAGTTTTCGAAGACCGAGCTGACCACAGCATAAACAGCGTCATCCGACACATCCGCCGATGTCACAAAGGTTGCACCAACGCCGAATGTCGTGGTTTCACCATCCGACCCACGGTACATGCCGCCGGGAATTGTGGCGGTGCGGTAGTACGAATTGCCGTCGATCAGACCGTCGATAGCGTCCCCGGTTACGTTAACCAGAACGGAATCGCAGGCAGTGGTTGCCTCTTGGATGGAACCCGACGGGTGACCGACGGTGTAGATCATCGCGTCAATCTGGTTGTCGCACAGCGCCGCCGACTGCTCGGCCGCTTTCAGCTCGGACGCCAGTTCAAAGTCGTCGAGCGTCCAACCCATCGCTTCCAGAACAACGTCCATGGTGCCGCGCTGACCAGAGCCAGGGTTGCCGATATTCACGCGTTTGCCCTTGAGGTCCTCAAAGGTGGAAATGCCCGAATCCGCACGGGCCACTACGGTAAAGGGCTCGGGGTGGACCGAGAACACCGCGCGCAGCTTGTCAAACGCGCCCGCATCCTCGAACTTCGAGGTGCCGTTATATGCATGGTACTGCCAGTCGGACTGAGCGACACCAAACTCCAGCTCGCCTTCGCGAATTGTGTTGATGTTGTAGACAGAACCGCCCGTCGATTCGACCGAGCAACGCACGCCGTGCTCTTTGCGGCCCTTATTCACCAGACGGCAAATCGCGCCACCTGTCGGGTAGTACACGCCGGTTACGCCGCCGGTACCAATTGTGATGAATTCTTCCGCATACGCTGCCGGAGCCATCAGAGCTGCGGTCACTACCGCGCCAAGGCTAAGCTTGCTGCTGTTTTTCATTTTTGAGAACTCCCAAACTTTTTTTGTGGATGAGAGACCTTTTGCAGGCCCCTCAACTGGGACCTTGCCGGTACGGCAAGCCTGCCTGTCATGCAACAGGATCAAGCATTTGAATTTAAAAAATCTCCCAACTCATTCGACGTTTCATTCAGATACTCGACTTGTCAACCCCCGCACCGGATCGAACGCGCCGGTTCCTCACATCTGATGGTGTTTTGCGAAGTTTCCCCGTAGGCAAACCGGTTGGCCACACAGGGAACACCAACTGAGTTTTGACAGCAGAATCCGGATTGCTCTTTGTTTCCGAACGAAATCCCAAAACTCACGATACAGAGGTTTGGATCTATCTAAGATAGTAGAAAAGCTTGATGTGGTGCCCAAGGAGAGACTCGAACTCTCACGCCCGTGAAGGCGGGGGATTTTGAATCCCCTGCGTCTACCATTCCGCCACTTGGGCCACGAACACTGGATTAGCGCCGACAGCCGGGAACGTCCAGAGGCAAAAACCAACCTAATTCCAGTTTGTTTTGGTTGGAGCGGTTGACGCCTCATCAGGCGCATGGTTTGGCTGGAACGGTCAGAGATTAGGAAAAAACGCTTTATGTTGCGATCGCTTTATGACTGGACCATCCGTCTGGCTGAACATCCGCACGCGCTTTGGGCGCTCGCCATTGTGGCTTTTATCGAAAGCTCGTTTTTTCCGATTCCTCCTGATGTGCTGATGATTCCCATGATTCTCGCCCGGCCGTCTCGCGCGTGGTTGATTGCGATGGTTGCCTTGGTGGCTTCGGTGCTGGGTGGTCTGTTTGGCTACGCCATCGGAGCATTCTTTTATGAAAGCATCGGCCAGCCCATTCTGGAGTCGATGGGCAAGGCGCATGCCATGGAAGAATTCAACACCCGTTTCAACGATTTCGGGTTCTGGGCCGTTTTGGCGGCGGGTGTAACGCCCTTCCCCTACAAGGTGATCACCATCATGTCCGGTTGGACAGGCATGCCGCTGGGAACTTTCATCGCAACGTCTATTCTGGCCCGCGCACTGCGGTTCTTTCTGGTGGCCGGGTTGCTATGGAAGTTCGGCGAGCCTATCCGTGACTTTATCGAAAAACGACTGGGGCTGATGTTCACCCTGTTCATCATCCTGCTGTTTGGTGGCTTCGTGGCGGTGAAGTACTTATGACACGCAACACTTTGATATTGCTGGCGGCCGGAGGCTCAACGGCATTGCTACTGGGTGCCTGGGGCTTTCAGTATATCGGCGGGCTGGCACCGTGTAAGATGTGCATCTGGCAACGCTACCCTCACGGCGCGGCGGTTTTGATAGGTGCTGCCGCGCTCGCCCTGCCGCGCGTAAACTTGCTGCCCCTGTTGGGGGCCGCCGCAGCTTTGGCAACCGCTACCATAGGAGTGTTCCACGCAGGCGTTGAGCAAAAGTGGTGGGAGGGACCGACAAGCTGCACATCCGGTGGCATTGGCGGGCTGTCCACACAAGAACTAATGGATCAGATCATGTCTGCCCCATTGGTCCGCTGCGACGACATCCCTTGGGAAATGCTGGGCCTTTCAATGGCTGGCTGGAACGCCGTAATTTCGGGCGTTCTGTGCTTGATTTGGCTCGCCGCGTGGCGGGCGAGCCGTTAAAATTCGTCGAGCTCTGCATCCCAGTACAGAAAATCAATCCAACTGTCGTGCAGATGGTTTGGTGGGAATTTACGCCCAATGTTGCGCAATGCTTCAGCGGCAGGCTGGCGAGGAGGCTTGCGTAGTGTCATTCCTGCTTGCCGAAGCGACTTGGACCCTTTGCGCAGGTTGCAGGGGCTACACGCTGCCACAACATTCTGCCAACTTGTCACGCCACCCGCAGCACGGGGTACAACATGATCAAACGTCAGATCACCACGGCTGCCGCAATACTGACAGCGGAACTCGTCCCTCAGAAATAAATTAAAGCGCGTGAAGGCCACGCGCTTTCTGGGTTTTACGTAATCCTTGAGTACAACGACCGAAGGTATTCGGATCTCGGTACTCGGGCTTCGGACGACCTCGTCGTATTCAGCCACGATATCCACCCTGTCCAGCCAGGCCGCCTTTATCGCTTCCTGCCACGGCCACAGGGACAAAGGATAGTAAGACAAGGGACGATAATCAGCGTTCAAAACCAATGCCGGATGATGCTTTAGCGCACCGGGTTCCCTGACAAATTCGGTCCTGAAGTCTCCATCCATATCTGAATCGCTCCTCGCTCTGCTCTGCCCGTTATGACACCAGAGCGGGGAACACCCGCCCCGGCCTTCACTTAACTATATATCGTGTTAAAACTCTGACAAGCCCTGAGTTTCCACAATATCTCGGGATTGGTTAAGCCGAATCCGTAACAGCATCGTGACAGTTATCCACAGGTTGCACACACCGTGTCCCTCGGGCTATGGCGAGGCATGGGCTGGTTTATCCGATTCAACAAACCTTTCGATGTGCTGCCGCAATTCACGGAACGCGCGAACGCCGATTCGCCGCGCCGTACACTCTCGGACTTTATAGATCTGCCTAACGTTTACCCGGCCGGTCGACTGGACCGGGACAGTGAAGGCCTGATGCTGTTGACCGACAATGGGCGGCTGCAAGCGCAGATTTCAGACCCCAAACATAAGATGTCCAAGACCTATTGGGTTCAGGTCGAAGGTCTGCCGGATGCAGCCGCACTAAAGGCGCTGCGCGATGGCATCGAGCTGAAGGATGGCCTGACGCGCCCCGCCAAAGCCCGTTTGATCGACGAACCTGACGGTCTTTGGCCGCGCACACCCCCGATCCGCGTACGCCAAACCGTTCCGGACAGTTGGATTGAACTGACGCTACGCGAAGGACGCAACCGGCAGGTACGCCGCATGACCGCCGCTGTCGGCCATCCGACCCTGCGCCTGATACGCGTTCGTATAGGGGAATGGTCACTGGATGGACTGGAGCCTGGACACTGGGACAGCCTTCCGGAACCTGCGCTGAACAACCCACCCTCACGCAAGCGGGATCGCCGCCAGCACAGGTGACAAAAACGCCCTTTTGTGATAGGGTTACCCCATGAAAGTCACACCGGGCATACCTTCGCCGGAAGGCATTCTGGAAGCTGCACTATACGTCGACGATCTTGACGCGGCCGAACAGTTTTACGGAGAGATTCTGGCGCTGGACAAAATTCTACGCGTCGAAAATCGGCACGTGTTTTACCGCGTCGGCGCATCCGTTCTGCTGATCTTTAACCCCGATGAAACAGAACAGCCGCCCGGAAACCCGGACTTGCCGGTGCCACCTCATGGCGCACGCGGTGCGGGGCACGTCTGTTTTTCAATGGACCGGGCCAAAATCGAGGTGATGCGCAAACATCTGATCGACTGGAATGTTCCCATCGACGCCGAGTTCGATTGGCCCAATGGCGCAAAGTCCGTCTATGTGCGCGACCCCGCCGGAAACTCGGTAGAGTTCGCTGAACCCAAACTTTGGGGCTAAGGTTATCTCAGCGGGTGCTTTTCACCACCGACAACCCGATAGACATCACGGGCGATCACGCCGACCTCACCCAACGCCGATTGGAATCTGGCCATGTGTTCCGTCGCAAAATGCGCTTCTAAGGCGGCTTGGTCTTCCCATTCTTCGTAAACACGAAATAGGTTTTCTTTTCCAAGAACTTGGCTGAACTCATAAACGATACAGCCATTTTCCTTCACCGTCTCTGCAACCATTTCCTGAGCCGCTTTGATGGCGTTTCCAACGCCTTCTGGTGCAACTTCAACCGTTCCAGTTACTACTAGCATCCTGCTTCCTTCCTCAGATGAAGTCGCTTTGAAATTCTGTCTACCGGCGTGCCGTTCTTTAGGGGCACTCCGTAAGAGACTGAAAAATCGCGAAAACCCATTTTCTCGTAATAGCTAAGACCTGTTCTATTGTCCGCACGTATGGTTGCATTCAACGACGTAAGCCCAACCGCGACTGCGTATTTTGATGTCTCGACGAACAATGCGCGCCCGGCCCCCTTCAGCACAGGATCTCGCCGGGTGAAGGTTGCGATATCGGCGCAATCTTCGGGCAAAGCCTCATTTGTTACCAACCACTGAAACCCAACCACTTCCCCTTGTGGGTCGAGCGCGACGTGACAACAGATCTTATCCGCACCGTTCAGATAACTCTGCGCAAACAATGCTTCAGAGAATGGCGTCTCAAAGGCGGTCGTCCCCCCGGTTTCAATGATCTGGTTCAGGATTTGACAGGCTGCTGCCACATCCTCTCGCATCATTGGGCGGACTATGATCATGGTCAGAGACTCAGTTTGTCGCGCATAAACGCCAGCGCAACGCTTAAGCCGTCGGGCGCGATTCCGTGGCCTGTCCCTTTCATCACGTGGGCATAGACCTCTTTAAATCCAGCCGATTGCAAGGCTTCGGCTGCCTCAGGCAACGATTGAGGTGGGACCACGTCGTCTGCATCGCCGTGCACCAACAACACGGGCATCCGGCTTACCGCCTCGTCTGGCAGCAGGTCCGGTTCCAGCAACCGACCAGAAAATGCGACGATCCCTGCCACCGGGTCCTCTCGTCGAGGGGCGACATGAAGGCTCATCATCGTGCCTTGGGAAAATCCAAACAGCACCACCTGCTCGGGCAACACGTCTTCGTCCACCATCAGGGCGTCGAGAAAGGCGTTGAAGTCCTCAACCGCCATCTCCATGCCACGGCGTGCTTCTTCCTCAGATGATCCGTCGATCCAAGGGATAGGAAACCACTGAAACCCGTTGGGCATTCCGGGAATTTGTTCGGGCGCATCGGGCGAAACAAACAAAGTGTCCGGCAGATGCTCGGCCAGCGGATCCGCAAGACCCAAAAGATCGGCTCCGTTGGCCCCGTAGCCATGCACAAACACCACAACCGATCGTGTGTCGCCCGAAACTGGCTCTTTTCGGAGCGCATTCAATACCCGTGTCATCTGATCCCTTCTCGTTCTTTGGCCACTCGGTAATAGGCCCACAACACCCGAGCCGCAACAGACCGCCACGGCGTCCAGGCTTCGGCCATTTGACGAAGCTGTTTGTCGGTCGGACGTTTCGGCAGGTCATAGAGGATACGCGCGGCTTCTTGGAGCGCGAGGTCTCCGGGCGCGATCACATCAGCCCGGCCCAGTGAAAACATGGCGTAAATCTCGGCCGTCCAGACACCAATGCCCGGAACTTCGGTCAATGTGGACACAACCTCTGCGTCAGGAACGTCTCGCAACGCTTTGTAATCAATGCGCGCCTCTGCAAGTGCACGCGCATAGCGCATCTTCTGCCGACTCAAGCCAGCTGCGCGCAGGTCGTCGTCCGACGCCCACATTATTTTCCGCGGCCCAGTCAGTTTTGCATCCTGCAGCCGTTTCCAGATTGCATTCGCCGACGCGACGCTCACCTGTTGACTGACGATCGCACTCAGAAGCTGGGCAAAACCGTCCGGTCGACGCCGCAATGGTAATGGGCCAGTCTGCTCCATCGCATAAGCCATGCGTGGGCACGCATCCGCCAGCCACGCTGCCCCCTCGGCGACACAGTCTGGGGTTTCGATGATACGTCCGACAGACATTTACGCTCCGGCTTTTGGTCACGTGCACGTTAGGGTGGTTTGTCGCAGATGCAACCCGCTTGTGCGTGTCGCAATTCACCGATACCCATTGGCGTATGACCATGACCGCAAGTGCACCAGACAACAGTCAGGCCAAACGGAATGTCGCCGTGTTGGTGGCTGCTCAGGCTGTTCTGGGTGCCCAGATGCCGATGATCTTTATCGTCGGCGGATTGGCGGGACAGTCGCTGGCGACAAACGCATGCCTTGCAACATTACCGATATCACTGATCGTTTTGGGTTCTATGCTTGCCGCGACTCCGATCTCGGCGATCATGCAACGCTGGGGGCGGCGCGTAGGTTTTCTGGTCGGCGCGACCGCAGGCGCATGTGGCGGTCTGGTCGGAGCATATGGCCTGTTTCTAGGCTCGTTTCCTGTCTTTCTGCTGGGCAGCCTGCTGACCGGCGTCTACATGAGCGCGCACGGGTTCTATCGCTTTGCCGCGGCCGATACAGCCTCGGACGAGTTTCGCCCCAAAGCGATTTCATATGTCATGGCGGGCGGGCTGGCCGCAGCCATCATTGGCCCTCAGATCGTCAAACTGACCTCAACGGCCTACGTCATCCCCTTCCTCGGCACTTATCTGGCCGTGATCGCGATGAATGTATTTGGCTCGGCCCTGTTCTTCTTTTTGGACATCCCGACGCCACCCAAGGCGCAGGAAGGATCACCTCAAGGCCGAACACGGATCGAAATGCTGAAAACACCGCGGATTGCGGTGGCAATCATCTGTGCAATGGTCTCGTACGCTTTGATGAACCTTGTGATGACATCGACTCCGCTGGCTGTCGTGGGCTGCGGGTATACCGCCAATGAAGCGGCTGATGTTGTCACAGGACATGTGCTGGCGATGTACGTTCCCAGCTTTTTCACCGGGCAATTGATCGCCCGGTTCGGTGTTGAAAAAATTGTAGCCCTGGGGCTGGCAATCCTGGCCGGTGCTGGCGTCGTCGCGTTGCAAGGCGTTGAGCTTGAGAATTTCTTTGTCGCTTTGATCCTGCTGGGTATCGGTTGGAACTTTGGCTTTATTGGCGCCACAACGATGTTGGCCGAGTCGCACAGCGTCAGTGAACGCGGCCGTATGCAAGGCTTGAACGACTTGCTCGTATTCGGGGGCGTAACGCTCGCGTCCTTGTCGTCTGGCGGCTTGATGAACTGCTCGGGTGGCTCGCCGGTTGAGGGGTGGACAGCCGTAAACCTTGCCATGATCCCCCTGCTCACCCTTGCCGGTGGCGCGCTGCTCTGGCTAGTGTTGCGCCCCAATGAGCCGGAAACAGCCTGATCGTTACCAGCGCCCCTGGGAAACTTTCCACATCAGTGACAGTCTTCGTTTGATTTCGCCTTGCGACAGTTGACCGGCGGCCACGCGATCCGGGCGCGCGACTGCCTGTGACAGAACCCATTCAGCCTGCCAACCCGCGTATAATGCTGGCACGGCTTCTTGAGAGACTGCGTCGCGTTGCGTCCGAGCCCGCAGCAACCTGTCCAACGCCGTTTGCGCAAGGGTTCGAACCCCATCCGGAGTTCCGTCCAACAGCGGAATACGGCCTCTCTCCTCCAGTTGCGGGATGGCCCGCAGCCAGTTGGCAACTCCGGTTGCATAGCCAAAATCACGCAACACAGTTTCGTCTGCTGTACCCAGTGATTGGGCAGATGCAACCAAAAGTGAACCCGCGCTTTTGTCTATATACGCATCAAAATGGGCCTGATCTTCGAACGGGTCTTTGTATATGTCCCAGCGCCTTACAGCCACATACTCATCCAAAACCCCGGCAAGTTCCGCCGACAAAACCCGAGACAATGGCGTAACGACCTCATGCTTGCGCACCGTCTTGCCTTGGGCAATCTCATCCAGCGCATCACGCCACCACTGCAGCCGCATTTCAGCAATCATCGTTTCCTGCGTCACCCACGGCGCACGAGATACTTCAACATTTAACGCATAAATTGGAAATAAAACGGCTCGGGCGGCAACCGGTGCCGCCATTGCCGCCATGAACCGGTCGGGATCAGCGCGATGCACGAGCGCGGCACAAGCCTTTACGTCTTCGTCGAAAGCGACGCTCACTCGGCCACCGCCGCCTGGGGGTTACAATCTCGCACCAGCTTCCACTGGATCGCGTCCAACAATGCTTCGAAAGAGGCATCAACTATGTTTGCACTGACGCCGACTGTCGACCACCGACGTCCCTGCCCGTCCTCGCTGTCAATGATAACCCGCGTAACAGCCTCGGTCCCGCCTTGCGTTATGCGAACCTTGAAGTCCACAAGATGCATATCGTCCAAAATGCGGGAATACCGGCCCAAGTCCTTGGACAACGCTTTCGCCAGCGCGTTCACCGGCCCCCGATCGCTGCCATCTTCGTCAAGGGATTCACTGACCGACAGTTTCTTTTCCCCATCGACTTTTACAACCACGACCGCTTCGGACAGGCTGACCATCTTGTTGTATTTGTTTTTACGCCGCTCAACGGTGACCTTGTATCGCTTTACTTCAAAGAACTCCGGTAGCTGCCCCAGCTCTTCTCGCGCCAGCAGCTCGAAACTGGCCTGCGCCGTGTCGTAGGAATACCCGTCTGCCTCGCGCAGTTTGATCCCATCCAAAATCCGCCCCAAAGCAGGATCGCCCGCATCGACTTTCAGGCCTGCTTCGGTCAGGCGCTTGCGCAGATTCGATTGTCCAGCCTGGTTCGACATGGGAATGATCCGGTCGTTACCCACGGCCTGCGGATCAATATGCTCGTATGTCGTTGGATCCTTGAGGATCGCACTTGCGTGCAGCCCCGCCTTATGCGCAAAGGCCGACGCCCCGACATAGGCGGATTGTTTGCTGGGAACACGGTTTAGGATATCGTCTAGCATTCGACTGACACGTGTTAAACCGGCCAAGGCCTGCCCGCTGACACCGATATCAAACTGAGAGGCATAGGGTTCTTTCAACAGCAAGGTCGGGATTAGCGCGGTCAGATTGGCGTTTCCGCAGCGCTCCCCCAATCCGTTCAATGTACCCTGAATTTGGCGCGCGCCAGCGTCCACAGCAGCCAGCGAACAGGCTACCGCATTTTCGGTGTCGTTATGCGTATGAATGCCCAAGCGATCGCCCGGCAAGCCTGCGGCGATAACCTTCGAAACGATCCGGGATACCTCAGCCGGCAACGCGCCACCATTCGTGTCACACAAAACGATCCAGCGCGCACCGGCTTCCAGTGCGGCACGACATACCGCAACCGCATAGTCCGGGTTATCTTTGTACCCATCAAAGAAATGTTCGGCGTCAAAAAGCGCCTCGCGCCCCTGCGCAACGATATGAGCGACCGAGGCACGAACGTTTTCCAGATTTTCCTCAAGCGTCAGCCCAAGCGCATGGGTGACGTGATAGTCATGCGACTTTCCTACAAGACAAACGGCCTGTGTGCCGGCGTTCATTACAGCCGCCAGAACATCGTCATTCTCGGCTGAGCGCCCGGCCCTTTTTGTCATGCCAAATGCCGTCAGGCATGCCTTTGTTTTCGGTGCCGCTTCAAAAAAAGCGCTGTCAGTTGGGTTCGCACCAGGCCATCCACCTTCGATATAATCTACGCCCAAAGCATCCAGTGCTTGCGCGATCTGCACTTTTTCAGCCGTTGAAAACTGCACGCCCTGCGTTTGCTGCCCATCCCGCAAGGTGGTGTCGTAAAGAAAAAGACGTTCCTTTGTCATCACACACCTTCCAGCTTTGCGGCATCAAATCCGGCGCCAGGCACCAGCTCTACCCCATCTTTGCTCATCCGAACCTCGAGACCGGCTGCCAGATACGCCGATTTCAGGCGATCCACTTCGGCAAAGTCTTTCGTTTCCATCGCGGCTGCCCTTGCGGCTGCCAGTTTCTGAGCATGCGCTGCCAAATCAACAGAGGCTGTGTCGGCCCACGCCCCCATTTCCGGCAGCAACAGGCCCAGCAATTGAGCACTGGCCAATAACCCCTGAGCATCACCATCCGAGGCCAAACGGTAGAGTTCAGCCAAGGCACCCGCAGTGTTCAGGTCATCACTGAGCGCAGCAATAACCGAGGGTGCCGCGCTGGCGGCGGGCTCGATGCCCGCTGTCAGCGCCCGCCACTTGCGCAAGGTCGCTTCTGCCTCTCGAGCCTTTTTCTCCGTCCAATCCATCGGTTTGCGATAGTGGGTTTGCAAGAATACAAACCGGATGACCTCTCCTGGCACGCCCTGTTCCAGTAGGTCATGCACGGTAAAGAAATTGCCCAACGACTTGGACATTTTCTTACCCTCGACCTGTAGCATCTCGTTGTGCAACCACACACGCGCGAATTCTCCATGCGGATGGGCGCACCGGCTTTGAGCGATTTCGTTTTCATGGTGCGGGAACATCAGGTCATTGCCGCCGCCGTGTATGTCAAAACTCTCACCTAGCAACTCATAACTCATGGCTGAGCATTCGATATGCCAACCGGGACGCCCGCGACCCCAGGGACTGTCCCACCCTGGTAGCTCGTCCGTCGATGGCTTCCACAGGACGAAATCCATCGGATTTTTCTTATACGGCGCCACCTCGACGCGTGCGCCTGCGATCATGTCATCAACCGACCGGCCAGACAAAGCGCCGTATTGGTCCTTCCAGCTATCGACCGCAAAAAGAACATGCCCCTCTGCGGCATAGGCGTGCCCTTTCTCGATCAGGTCTTGGATCATCGTGACCATCTGTTCGATGTACTGCGTCGCCCTTGGCATCTGATTGGGTTCAAGCGCGCCCAATGCGCCCATATCATGCAGGTACCATCCGATTGTCTCATCTGACCGTTCCTGAACAAGCTGCTCTAGTGTTCCGACGGCACCCGCCTTCTGCCGCGCCAAGGCGGTCGCGTTAATCTTATCGTCTACATCCGTGAAATTGCGGACATAAGTTACGTGTTGCGGCCCATAAGTGTGACGCAAAAGCCGGTACAAAACATCGAACACCACCACAGGCCGAGCGTTACCCAGATGCGCGCGATCGTAAACGGTGGGTCCGCAGACATACATCCGCACATTATCAGCACTGATCGGGACGAAATCCTCTTTCGTCCGCGTCCGCGTGTTGTGCAGTTTGATCGTCGTCATCGGTTCGCTCCTAAGAACAGCTTGGCGTCTCGCGTTGACGCGGGCTTAGCAACTTGTCTCAGGGAAGAAAACGAAAGAAACCGGCCCGCGTGAAAGATCAGCAGGGAATGCAGCACGTAATAATGATGCGTGTCACGTGTTTCATAGGCAGATGGCTACCACGGCTGCGTCCCTACGCCAAGCCCTCACGTTCACAACGCAAGCCGATTGACAAAAGCAAACCGCTCTGGCCCTGTCGGCGCAAGACCCACGCGGAGAACACCATGAAATTGTCGCAACGCATCACTCATCTGACCGAAGGCGGCAGCGACGGATGGGACGTGTTCTATCGTGCGCGTCGCATGATCAGCGAAGGTCATGCGATTACCGAGTTAACCATCGGCGAGCACGATATCAGAACTGCGCCGGTTATCCTTGACGCGATGGATCTGTCCGCACGTCAAGGGCATACGGGCTATGCAATGGTTCCGGGAACCGACCTGTTGCGGGATACTGTCGCTGCACGCGTGCAGGCGCGCACGGGGGTTCCAACCACTCGGAACAACGTCCTGATCACACCGGGTGGGCAGTCCGCTCTGTTTGCGGCACACGTCGCTGTCTGCAACCCGGGGGATGTGGGGCTGTACCTCGATCCTTACTACGCCACCTATCCCGGAACAATCCGCGGTGCGGGCGCGACCGCGCGCGCAGTACAGACAGCAGCCGAAGATGATTTCCAACCACGCGCTTCGCGGATAGATGCGGCCGCTCAAGATGCTGTTTCGTTGCTGATCAATACACCGAATAACCCGACCGGCGTTGTGTACTCCAAAGCAACCCTAACCGACATCGCCAGTCTGTGCCGCAATCGAGACCTGTGGCTTATTTCAGATGAAGTTTATGACACACAGGTCTGGGAAGGTGAGCATTTTTCGCCCCGGGCGTTGCCCGGCATGGTCGAGCGCACTTTGGTTATCGGCTCAATGTCGAAATCTCACGCCATGACCGGTTCCCGGTGTGGATGGGTAGTTGGCCCCGAAGAAGTGATCGACCATATGATCAACTTGGCGACGCACACAACTTATGGCGTTCCGGGTTTCATTCAGGATGCTGCCGCGTTTGCTTTGACGTCCGGCGATACTCTTGAGGCGGAAATAGCTGCCCCGTTTCGAAGGCGTCGCAGTTTGGCGGTCGACATATTAAAGGCGCAAAACACCGTCCATTTGGTACCGGCACAAGGTGCCATGTACCTAATGCTGGACATGCGCGCCACCGGCCTGAGCGGAGAGGCCTTTGCAAACGCGTTACTGGATACGCATGCGATAGCTGTCATGCCAGGCGAAAGCTTTGGGAAAGCTGCTGCGGGTCATATCCGCGTCGCGATGACAATTGATGATGAACGTTTTGCTACTGCACTGAAAACGATCTGTGATTTTGCGGCTGAGCTGGCAGGCCGGGACGCTGCAGAATGATGGTTCTCAGAACCGGAAAGTCGTCCGCAAATTGAACACGTTCGAATCCAACCCACCTTCGGATTGGGTAACGTCATCAAAGTTCTGTCGCAGGGCCTCGCCGCTGATGACAAAATTATCCCCGATCGGGTAGGCAACGCCAATGCCGTAAACCGCAGCCGTGTCATTATCGACAGAGGTATCCGCCCGCGCAGCACCGATTACGACATACCCCAGAGCAGAGCCAAAATCGTACCCGCCGCGCAGCTTGAGGCGGGTCATACTGTCGATACTGCCTTCGTTCTGACCAAGGTTCAGGGACAGGCGGTTATACTCAAGCTCACCACCAAGGACAAAATTCCCGAAATCATAGTCATAGCCGACATGCGGGCCAAAGCTTAAGTCGCTTCCACTTGAACCGTTTGGTCCATCGGCGTCAGCATACCCAAAGCTGAAACCGGCGTATGCACCACTCCAGTCCTCAGCCACCGCAGGGACGGTGCAGGTCACGAATAATGTGACAAAAAGGGCCGAACGGGCATTCATAAAATTCACCAAAAACCTTTCACCAAAGCTTTGGACTATGTGTTTCATCGTGTCACAAAGCTGGTCGGCAAACCTTAAAAATCAATTGAGCTCACGAAAAGCTGCTAAATAAGTGATAGAATTATAACAGGATATCCTAATTTCGCCAAAATTTCCTGATTTCGGACAAAGTGGAGTATGTTTGGCCTGTAAGATTGTTTCGCTTTTTTCCGCCGTGGTCGCAAACAGAACAGATTGTGTCGGCCAGAGTCGGAAAACTGATGGACACCAAGGTGAGGACCTTAATGCCAAGTGATATCTGGAAGATCCGTTTGATCAGCCGCACCATTGGTGCGGATCGCGGACGTGCAGCGCGCGGGCGGCCATCCGGGGCAGCCGCGTAACCGTCACTGCCACTCTCACCAACCGGAATAACAAAATGAATGATCAATCCCCTACCTCATCGCGCAGCGGCGGACGTGCAGCGCGTCGTGCGGCCCGGGCTTCGGCCCTTCCGGACCATTTGCGCCCGATCCGTCCCGGCCTTGAGGGCGGCACCTACAAGCCGCTGACCCAAACCCAAGTAGAACAGATTCACAACGCGGCGCTGACCGCCTTGGAAACCATAGGTCTTGCCGACGCACCGCAGAGCGGAATTGACTATTTGGTCGGTGCTGGCTGCATCTTGGGCGACGACGGAAGAATACGGTTCCCGCGCGCCTTGGTCGAAGACACAATTGCCAAGGCAAACCGGTCAGTTACACTGTTCAGCCGCGACGGAAAAACCGATCTGGATCTGTCGGGATCCCGCGTACATTACGGGACCGCCGGTGCAGCCGTCAGCATGGTCGACGTACAGGGGAATTCGTACCGGGATTCCACGGTGCAAGACCTGCACGACGCTGCGCGCATCTGTCAGCAACTGGAAAATATCCATTTTGTTCAACGGCCTATGGTGTGTCGTGACATTGCCGACAACATGGAGATGGACCTGAACACAATCTACGCAAGCTGTTCGGGGACATTTAAACACATCGGCACGTCCTTTACAGAACCCAGCCACGTAGCCCCGGCCATGGAGATGATCCACATGATCGCGGGCGGTGAGGACAAGTGGCGCGAACGTCCCTTTATCTCGAATACCAACTGCTTTGTTGTGCCTCCTATGAAGTTCGCGACAGAAAGCTGCGAGGTCATGGAGGAGTGCATCAAGGCCGGAATGCCGATTCTGCTGTTGTCGGCAGGCATGGCCGGAGCTACAGCACCCTCGACCATTGCCGGCGCTATCACGCAGGCGACCGCCGAATGCCTCGCTGGCTTGGTTTACGTAAATGCGGTAAAGCCCGGTGCTCCGGCGATTTTTGGCACTTGGCCGTTCGGTCTGGACCTGCGAACTGGCGCGATGTCAATCGGATCGGGTGAACAAGCATTGTTGACCGCCGGATGCGGGCAAATGCACCAGTTCTATAACCTGCCCGGTGGCGCCGCCGCAGGCGCGTCTGATTCCAAAATGCCGGATATGCAGGCCGGATGGGAACAGATGTGTTCGAACGTCATGGCCGGGCTTTCCGGTGTGAACATGGTGTATGAAGCAGCTGGAATGCATGCATCGCTTTTGGGATTCTGTTTTGAAAGCCTGATCTTGGGCGACGATCTTATAGGCCAGGCACAGCGTTGTGTGCGCGGGATTGAAGTGACAGACGAAACGTTGGCACTGGATCAGATCGCCGAGGTTTGTATGGGCGGCCCCGGACACTATTTGGGTACCGATGCGACGCTCAGCCGGATGCAAGCGGATTACGTCTATCCCACGTTTGGTGACCGAACATCGCCTAAAGAATGGGCCGAGTTGGGAAAACCAGACCTGATCGCCAAGGCTACGGCACGAAAAGAAGAGATCTTGTCTACGCCGTCACCCGCGCGGTTTGATCCGCTTTTGGATGCGGAGATACGGGCTGCCTTCAACATTCACTTGCCAGCATAACTGGCTGAAAAAAAGGGGGCCTAGGCCCCCTTTTGAGTTTCGCCATCCAGGCTCATATCGTTGACCGCCCGGTGTTTTTTTGCCTGCGGCCTGGACTGCGCATGGGACGAGCGCACCCGTCCCGTGAAAGAGTGGGAAAGAGCAATATTCCGCCCCACCCTGTTCCCGGCCCACACGGGCATGTCGGCCGAGTGGAAAAAGGCATCGTTGGTAAGTCTCGGCGCCTTTCTCCGTATTCGTCGGGACCGGGCATTCGGGGGAAAGCCCAGGTCCCTACACCCCGCCTGGCGGGGCGTTTGCCTTAGCTACACCCGCTGGTCGCCCCGCAAGTGTTGCATTTCATGCAGGTGCCGTTCCGCACCAGAGTGTAGTTTCCGCATTCGCCGCAAGGATCACCCTCATAACCCTGCATCTTGGCTTTGGTGCGTGCGTCCATGCTGGTCGCAACCACCGTTTCCGCCGGGGCATCAAAAACAGCCGCGGGTTCGGCCATTCCTGTGGCATCAGCTTGCGGTGTGAACACAGCCAAGTCCTGCGGCAACCGCTTGCGCAGATACCCAGTCGAACTGATTTGCTTAAGCACTTCCAACGACTTGGACGCTGCACTTTCACTGATCTCTGAGACGTTCGAGACACCCTCTTCCTCACCGCGACCGATATCGTCGAAGGTCGCGCCTTCGGGCTTCACATGGGCCAGATCGGTGCGGTCCAGATAGGACACGGCCAGTTCACGGAAGATGTAATCCAGGATCGACGTCGCGTTTTTGATCGAGTCGTTGCCCTGCACCATCCCAGCCGGTTCGAACTTGGTGAAGGTAAAGGCATCCACAAATTCTTCCAGCGGCACACCGTATTGCAGACCGACCGACACCGCGATGGCAAAGTTGTTCATCATCGCCCGGAAGCCAGCACCTTCCTTGTGCATATCGATGAAGATTTCGCCCAGCGAGCCATCCGAATATTCACCGGTCCGCAGATAGACCTTGTGGCCGCCCACGATGGCTTTCTGCGTGTAGCCTTTCCGACGCTCGGGCATCTTCTCGCGGTGCGAGCGGACGATTTCCTTCACGACCACCTTTTCGATGACCTTTTCGGCCAGCACGGCGGCCTTTTCGGCGGGCGTACCGCTTTCAAGAACTTCCGCCGCTTCTTCATCATCCTCAACCAGCGCAGCGGCGAGCGGTTGCGACAGTTTCGAGCCGTCGCGGTACAGCGCGTTCGCCTTCACACCCAGCGACCACGACAACTCATATGCCTTCTGGCAGTCTTCGATGGTCGCGTCGTTCGGCATGTTGATCGTCTTGGAAATCGCACCCGAGATGAAGCTCTGCGCCGCCGCCATCATGGTGATGTGGCTATCAACCCCAAGGAAACGCTTACCTTTCTTGCCGCACGGGTTGGCGCAATCGAAGATGGAATAGTGTTCCTCTTTCAGGTGCGGCGCGCCTTCCAGCGTCATGGTTCCGCAGACGTGATCATTCGCCGCTTCGATATCCGCGCGGGTGAAACCCAAGTGACGCAGAAGGTCGAAAGTCGGGTCATTCAGCTTGGTGGCCGGGATGCCCAGAACGCCGGTGCAGAAATCCTCGCCCAGTGTCCACTGGTTGAAGACGAACCGGATGTCGAACGCGCTTTCCAGCGCAGCGTCCACTTTCGCCAGCTCATTCGGGCCAAAGCCGTGGCCAGTCAGTGAGGTATGGTTGATCCCCGGCGCGTTGCCGATGGTGCCATGACCTACCGCGTAGCCCACGATCTCTTCGATCTGAGACGAGGAATAGCCCAGCTTCTCCAGCGCCGAAGGCACCGAACGGTTGATGATCTTGAAGTAACCGCCGCCCGCAAGCTTTTTAAACTTAACCAGCGCAAAATCCGGCTCAATCCCTGTGGTGTCGCAATCCATCACCAGACCGATGGTGCCGGTCGGCGCGATCACGGTCGCCTGCGCATTGCGGTACCCGTTCTTTTCGCCAAGGCTTAGTGCCTCATCCCAGGCTGACATGGCCAAGTCGATCAAACGCTTGTCCGGGCAATTGCCGTGGTCCAGAGGTACCGGCTTCACTGCCAGCTTCTCATAGCCCTCCGTGACACCCTGCGAAGCGCGGCGGTGGTTGCGGATGACGCGCAGCATGTGGTCGGCGTTGCGCTCATAGCCTGTGAAGGCACCCAGCTCCCCGGCAATTTCCGCCGAGGTTGCATAGGCCACACCAGTCATGATCGCGGTCAGCGCGCCGCAGATCGCGCGACCCTCATCCGAGTCATAGCTGTAGCCCATGTTCATCAGCAGACCGCCGATGTTCGCATAGCCCAGACCCAAAGTGCGGAAGTCATAGGACAGTTGCGCGATTTCCTTCGACGGGAACTGCGCCATCGTCACCGAAATTTCCAGCGTCAGGGTCCACAGGCGTGAGGCGTGCATGTAGTCGGCCGCTTGGAACTCACCATCCTTGAGGAAGGTCAGCAGGTTCATCGAAGCAAGGTTACAGGCCGTGTCATCGAGGAACATGTATTCCGAACACGGGTTCGAGCCGCGAATCTCACCGTCTTCGGGGCATGTGTGCCATTCGTTGACAGTATCGTGGAACTGGATGCCCGGATCGGCACAGGCCCATGCGGCGTGGCCTACCTTTTCCCACAGATCCCGCGCCTTGACGGTCTTGGCAACCTTGCCGTCTGTGCGGTTGATCAGTTCCCAATCAGCGTCTTTTTCAACAGCCGTCAGGAACGCGTTGGTCACGCGGATAGAGTTGTTCGAGTTCTGACCCGAGACCGAGCTGTAGGCTTCCGAATCCCAGTCCGTATCATAGGTCGGGAATTCGATGCTGTCGTGGCCCTGCCGCGCATAGTCCAGCACGCGTTTGATATAAGTCTCAGGGATCGCGACCTTTTTGGCCTCGCGCACAGCGGTTTTAAGGCTGTCATTCTTGTTCGGATCATAGGCGTCATCGGCGGCACCGTCCCAGCTGCGGATGGCCTCGAAAATGCCGTTCAGCATCTTTTCGTGCATCTTCGATCCGGCAACGATCGAGGCCACCTTCTGCTCTTCGATCACCTTCCATTCGATGAATTGCTCGATATCGGGGTGATCTGCATCGACGATTACCATCTTTGCTGCTCGACGGGTTGTCCCGCCTGATTTGATCGCGCCAGCGGCGCGGTCGCCGATCTTGAGGAAACCCATAAGGCCCGAGGACTTGCCGCCACCCGACAGCGCCTCGCCCTCAGCCCGCAGATGGCTGAAGTTGGTCCCGGTGCCCGAGCCGTATTTAAACAGGCGTGCCTCGCGCACCCACAGATCCATGATGCCGCCTTCGTTGACCAGATCATCATCAACGGACTGGATAAAGCACGCGTGCGGTTGCGGATGCTCATAGGCGGATTTCGATTTGGTCAGCTTGCCGGTTTTGTAATCAACATAGTGGTGACCCTGCGCAGGACCGTCGATCCCGTAAGCCCAGTGCAGACCGGTGTTGAACCATTGCGGGCTGTTCGGCGCGGCGCGCTGGGTTGCCAGCATATAGCGCATCTCGTCAAAGTAGGCGCGTGCGTCTTCTTCGGTCGAGAAATAGCCGCCTTTCCAGCCCCAATAGGCCCATGCACCGGCCAAGCGATCAAAGACCTGCTTCGAGGATGTTTCACCATCGAACTCGGCATCTTCTGCCGGAACAGAGCGCCACAGAAACTCTGGCACGCCCTTTTCCTTGACCTTTTTCAGCGCAGACGGAACGCCAGCTTTGCGGAAGTATTTCTGCGCAATGACGTCGCTTGCTACCTGACTCCAGCTTGCGGGTACTTCGATGTCATCAAGGCGGAAAACGATGGTGCCATCCGGATTTCGGATCTCGGAGGTCGCAGACACAAAGTCCAGATCTGCGTAAGCGTCTTGCCCCGATTTAGTGAACTTTCTTTCAATCTTCATGTCCGCCGCCCTAGTTCAATCAACTTGTCCTTCGGCCTCAGGTCCAAATCCGGGATCCATCAGCCTTGCCTGAAAGTTTGGGCGCAAAAGACCGGACGCTGCCTATGACAGCGCAACCCCGTTCCAACGGTTGCACGTAATAATGATGTGCGTTCCGACCCTCGCCCTATGCCTTATTCCGGTTTTACTACCAGATTTAGTGGCACCACATTCGGCTCATACAATCTGGCGTATTCACCCATAGAACGTCAACGGCCTTTTTAAGTCATTTTTGAAATCTTTTGTGTTGACCCGTTATCTTTGAGGTCGCTCGCCTGCGCTCTGCACGATTCCTCCACAAGTTCATCCACCGATCCGCCGCAAATGATCGAATACGCGTCAGTACAATTAACCGTGTATCCCGGCACAGTTATCGCCTTTTGATAAAGCGGCACTAAGATGGAGCGCAGGGAAAGGAATCAGCGCGCCCTTTTTCAAACGCTCGAAACCGAGCACCATCCAAAGCGCAACTGATTGAGGGTGCAGAGACAGATGAACGTGCTTCGATTACTTCCCCTGATGCCGCTTATCGTGGCCTGCACAACACAAGATGTGCCCCAACCAAGTCGAAGTGCACAGTTTTCGAGCTATCCAGATCGACTGTTTGAGACCTTTGAAACCAGTTGTAACGGTCCTGGCGAACAATTTCAGCGTGTCGGGAATCAGGTGTTCGAATGTACCGAGTTCCTACCCCCCGATACGACAGCTTTTCTGATTCTCAATTATGAAGGTTACCCGCAAGACTTGCCCAAAAGTGTCATGCGGCTCACTTCTACAAGAATCACAGAGGGATACCGTGTAGACGCCGAATTGTTTTTCAACGTTCCACAAAAAGACGGACCTGCGAAACAAGTTCCTGTTGAAAGCGAAACGCTGGATAGAGCGCTTAGCGCGCTCTACCAGGCAATGGGTGGTTCACCAGCATTGTAAGAAGAAATGGTCGGGGCGGCAGGATTCGAACCTACGACCCCCTGTACCCAAAACAGGTGCGCTACCAGACTGCGCCACGCCCCGGACCGTGCGCCTTCCTAACGATGACTTTCTGATTTGAAAAGCCCTAACAGGGCCAAATTGCGGGGCCTTGCGAAAAAACTTCGTGCCGCATCTGGGTTTCGGGCGCGATAAGGTATCTATCTGCCAAACCAGCGTTGATTTCCAACACGGCGTACACCGAATCTCCACCATCGATCGGTGTCAGATCACCGGGTATTGCGTTGCTGTGCACGTGGACCACCGTTCCCGTTCGGTCCAGGAAAATCATGTCCAAGGGAATCAGTGTGTTCTTCATCCAGAACGCAACCGGCTGCGGCGGGTCGAAGATAAACAACATGCCCGACCGTTGCGGCAGTGATTCCCTGAACATCAAACCGCGTGAACGTTCCTGCGGCGATACGGCCAATTCGATATCGAAACTGACTTGAGACTTATCGTTTCTAAGGCTAACCCGATCTGGGTTACATGCGGCAGTCGCAACTCCGGCGTAGCAAGCCAAGACAGTCGCAATTGCCGCAATACCTTTGATCATCTTGGGTTAATCATCCAGCGCAGCTTCCCAGGCCAAAACCTGAGCCGCCATACGCCCCCGCTTCCCGTCAATGACGCGCATCGCAAGCGCCTCACCGGGTTGCAAATCTGCCAAACCCGATCGCCGCAGAACCTCGATATGCAAAAACACATCTTCGCCGCGGCCGAAAACATTCGCGAATCCGAATCCCTTGCCTTTGTCGAACCACTTGACCCGAGCAGCCTCGAGCGGGGCCGCAGCAATCGCCGTCGGATCCAGTTCTGCAAAATCCGCCAACATCAACGAGTCGGCTCTGGCGGGGGGATCGACACTGATCACCTCGACCGCCTGAACACCGCGATCCGTGCGGTGCGTCATGATCTCGATCCCGGCCCCATCCGCGACCGAGCTTTGACCAAAATTACGTAACACATTCACATGTAACAGAATATCCGGACCGCCTTCATCAGACACGACAAATCCGTACCCTTTGGCAGGGTCGAACCATTTTACGTGTCCATGTACACGGTACATGTTGTTCAGATCTTCTGGCACAGTGTTCCCATCGCGTGTTTTTTCAAAACGTTAAGGGTTCGATGTGTATGTGAATGGCTCACAAATTCAAGCCGAAAAAATCCTTTGTTCTCTGAGTGTTGCATTTCACGATACGTGAACGTCATGGATTCAACCTTTGCACTTGCCACCCAGCGCCTGTCTGATCACGCCGCCACTGAAACCGATCATGCAGCCGGAACGCCCCGTCTGCCCAAAACTCTATCTCTGTCGGCTCCAATCTATAACCGCCCCAAAACGGTGGGCGCGGCGGATTCGGACCCAGTTTTGCCGTTACTTTCGCAACCTCGGCCATCAGTGCGGCGCGGCTGCTCAGGGGTTGAGACTGCTTGGATGCCCAGGCCCCCAAACGGCTTTTTAGCGACCGGGATGCATAGTATTCATCTGCCTGCGGCCCGGTTTCGCGTGTTATTGTACCACGAACTCGGATTTGACGCCGCAAAGATTTCCAATGCATTACAAATGCAGCTTTTCCGGCACTGTCCAACTCGGCTGCTTTGGCGCTTTCATAGTTGGTGTAGAACACAAATCCGTTCTGCTCGATCTCTTTCAGCAATACCATACGGACGTTTGGCAAACCGTCCTGGTCCACGGTTGCCAAGGCAATCGCGTTTGGATCATTCGGTTCACTGTCCCTGGCCTCGTCCAGCCACCGAGCCGCGATTTCAAACGGATCGGTGCCGGCAAAAATGCCTTCTCTTTCGCTCATTTCCATCCCCTGGAAACTCTTGTTTTCCACCCTAGGGCGAGAACCCGCCACGAGCAAGGGCGCACGGCCTTGATGCAGCGCACCCAATGGCATAAACCATCCCAACATGACGCGAAGACAGGCGGAGAACCAAACATGTCAAATCAGTTGATGGCCGGCAAACGCGGCCTCATCATGGGACTGGCCAATGACAAATCAATCGCATGGGGGATTGCCCGCGCTTTATCCGAAGCCGGGGCCGAACTTGCATTTTCCTATCAAGGGGATGCGCTGAAAAAACGCGTCGATCCTTTGGCGGCTCAGCTTGGCAGTGAAATCGTGCTGCCATGCGATGTCAGCGACGAAGCATCGATTGACGGGCTGTTTACAGAACTCTCCGCAAAATGGGGCAAGCTGGATTTCGTCGTTCATGCGATCGGGTTCTCGGACAAGAACGAGCTTCGCGGACGTTATGTGGATACCTCGCGCGCGAATTTCAACCTGACCATGGATGTTTCGGTTTATTCTTTCACCGCGGTTATGCAACGCGCTGAGAAACTGATGACCGACGGCGGTAGCGCGATTACCCTGACCTACTATGGTGCCGAGCAGGTGATGCCGCATTACAATGTGATGGGTGTAGCAAAAGCTGCCTTGGAAGCTTCTGTCAAATATCTTGCCGAAGACTTGGGCAAAGACGGAATTCGCGTGAACGCGATTTCGGCGGGTCCGATCAAAACGCTTGCAGCCAGCGGAATCGGCGATTTCCGCTACATCATGAAGTGGAACGAATATAACTCGCCGCTTCGTAGAAACGTCACCATCGACGACGTCGGAAACTCGGCACTGTATCTTCTGTCTGACTTAAGCGGTGGCGTGACGGGCGAAAACCTGCACGTAGATTCGGGTTACCATATCGTCGGCATGAAGGCCGTCGACGCTCCGGACATTGAAAAAGGTTAATGCAATGAGCGCCAAGGACCGCCTGCCCCACGAAAAAGGCTTTCACATCAGCTGGGACCAAATCCACCGTGATTCCCGTGCTTTGGCATGGCGATTGGATGGACAAGGCCCTGATGACGGCGCGTGGCGCGCCGTGGTTGCGATTACCCGTGGCGGCATGGCCCCGGCCATGATCGTAAGCCGGGAACTGGATATTCGTACCGTCGACACCATCAGCGTTCGGTCCTACCACCATCAGGAACAAGGCGAGGCCGAAGTGCTCAAAGCGCCGGATAAAGACCTGATGGGTGACGGCACCGGCGTTCTGATTATCGATGATCTGGTTGACAGCGGTAAAACGCTTGAACTTGTACGGGCCATGTATCCCAACGCGCATTTCGCAACTGTCTACGCAAAGCCCAAAGGTCGCCCAATGGTGGATACGTTCATCACCGAGGTCAGCCAGGATACGTGGATTTTCTTCCCGTGGGATATGGCCTTGCAATATGTCGAGCCGTATCGCGGTACCGACTGATACCGCCTGCATCAATAGCCCCAAATTCAGAGAACGCGCATGAACCGGACCCGTACCGCCGCAACCTTCGCCCCTCCGGTGATGGAGGCGCGCCGCTGGTTGGAGGGCGTGCAATTCACTGAAGACCAGCCACTGATCAACGTCAGTCAGGCGGCGCCTGTCGATCCGCCTCCGCTGGCGTTGCGTCAGGCAATGGCCGAGTTTGCCGTCAGCAACGACGACGCGCATCTATACGGGCCAGTTCTTGGAAATTCCGATCTGCGCGAAGAGTTGGCGCTCCAGATCAGCCATCATTATGATGCAGAGGTCGCGCCTTCGCAGGTCGCCATTACGTCAGGCTGCAACCAAGCGTTTGCCGCTGCGATTTCGGCAATCACAGATGAAGGGGACGAGGTTATCCTACCAACCCCTTGGTATTTCAACCATAAAATGTGGTTAGATATGGCGGGCGTGGTCGCCGTAGACCTGAAAACCGGTGACGATCTGTTGCCGGACCCTGCTGCGGCGCGTGCCCTCATCACTGACAAAACGCGCGCGATATCACTTGTCACCCCTAACAACCCTGGTGGCGTAGAATACCCAGCCGAATTGGTACAGGCATTCTATGACCTGTCGCGCGAGACCGGTATTCGCCTGTTGGTCGACGAGACATACCGCGATTTCGACAGACGTAGCGGCCCGCCGCACACCTTGTTCAGCCAACCAAACTGGGATCGCACACTGGTTCACCTGTATTCATTCTCAAAGGCTTACAGGCTGACCGGTCACCGTGTCGGAGCCATGGCCACCAGCGCAGATCTTTTGGCTGAGGTTGAAAAGTTTCTGGATACGGTGGCGATCTGCCCCGGCCAAATGGGTCAATACGCAGCGCTTTGGGGCATGCAAAACCTATCGCAATGGGTATCCGGCGAACGTGATGAGATTCTGGATCGTCGCGCTGCCATCGCAGAGATGTTGCCTCGGTTAACTGCCAAGGGATGGCGGCTGCTAGGGCTTGGAGCTTATTTTGCCTATTTCGAGCACCCGTTCGGGATTGCTTCGGATGAGTTGGCCCAACGCATGGTGACAGATTGCGGCATTCTACTGCTGCCCGGTACCATGTTCATGCCAGACGAAGACCCCAACGGAAAACGCCAAGTCCGCATCGCATTTGCTAACCTTGACCGGGCGGGGCTGGAACAATTGTTCGACAGGCTCGAAGCGTTTTCCATCTAAGCTTGCCCCCCGGCTTTGCCCGTCGTATTCAGGGCCGCAACCGACGGGGCAGACACCTGCCGACAAAAGCACAAAGAGGGCACTATGGCCGCAGGCATGAAAAACCTATCGAAGACCTTTGTCTGGATACTCATGGGCCTTTTGATGCTGGGCCTTGCAGGGTTCGGGGCCACCAGCCTTTCCGGCACTGTTCGGACAGTGGCACAGGTTGGGAACGAAAGCATTTCGGTCAACGAATACGTGCGCGAGCTGCAACGAGAAATTCGCGCTGTCGAAAGCCAAACCGGGCAGCCAATGCAGATTTCGCAAGCCCACGAGTTCGGGCTTGATCAGTTGGCACTGTCGCGTCTGACTGCGCTCGCGTCTTTGGACAACGAAGTCGGTCAGTTGGGTATCTCAATCGGTGATGAAAACCTGCAAAGGGACATCGTTTCTATCCCTGCCTTTCAGGGCATCGACGGGACCTTTGACCGCGATGCATATGAATTCCAGCTGGACCAGATCGGAATGACAGACTCGGAATTCGAATCCGATCTGCGCAAGGAATCTGCGCGCACCATCGTTCAGGGTGCGATCATGGGTGGCATCGAAATGCCGCAAACGCTGACCGATGCCCTGACCGACTATGTCGGCTCCCGGCGCAGCTTTACCGTTGCGACGGTCGGACCCGATGCTTTGCCCGCGCCGATTGCCGATCCCACGGATGGCGATATCCAGACCTACTATGACGAAAATCCCGAGCAGTTCACCCTGCCCCGCACCAAAGACCTGACCTACGCTATCCTATCGCCGGACATGTTGTTGGACAGCGTCGAGGTTGACGAAGACTCGGTACGTCGTCTGTATGACCAACGTGCGGATGAGTTCCTGCAGCCAGAACGACGCCTTGTCGAGCGCCTTCCCTTTGCCGACGAATCCGCTGCGAATGACGCTATGGCCCAGCTTGCCGTTGACGGTACGACCTTTGAGCAGTTGGTTCGTGACCGCGACCTTGAACTCAGCGATGTGGATCTGGGCGATGTAACGCGCGACGATCTTGGGGATGCCGCCGATGGTGTGTTCGCGGCCGAGTTGGACACCGTCGTGGGCCCCTTGCCGTCCAGCTTGGGTCCCGCGCTGTTCCGGATCAACGGATCGCTGGCAGAGAACAATACATCCTTCGAAGACGCCGCCCCCACCCTACGCGAGGAACTGGCCGCAGACCGTGCCCGCCGCCAGATCGAGGCGCAATCCGAAGACATCAATGACCTGCTGGCTGGTGGCGCCACCCTCGAAGAAGTTGTCGCCGAGACCGAGATGGAGTTGGGCCAGATCGACTGGACCAGTCAAAGCGAAGACGGTGTGGCCGCCTATGACGGATTCCGTACTGCCGCCCAAGCGATAAACGAAGGCGACTTCCCGGAGGTTGCGTTTCTGGAGGATGGCTCGATCTTTGCCATGCGCCTGAACGAAACCCTTCCGCCCCGCCCCGAGCCACTTGAAAGCGCCCGAGACAGGGTTGCGTTGGCGTGGACCCAATCCCAGACCAATGACGCGTTGCAACAGCATGCGGCGACCGTTCTGGAACAGCTGGAAAACGACGGTGATTTCACCGCCACCGGCCTTCCGTTCCGGGTGGAAAACGCGCTGACCCGCACGGCGTTTCTAGAGGACGTACCAGCCGATTTCATGCCCCAGGTTTTTGAGATGGAGCCCGGTGAGTTGCGCGTGATCCCAGGTAATGGCTCAGCCCTGATCGTCCGTTTGGAAGAGCTGCTGCCGCCGGATGACACGGATGAGCTGCGGCAGGCGCGCGAAGCCTTGGCGGCCCAGTTGAATCAGGCTTTGGCGCAGAACATCTTTGACGCCTTTGTCCGCGATGCGCAGGTTCGCGCCCGACCGACTGTGGATCAGCGTGCTCTGAACGCTGTTCAGACGAGCTATTAAAAGAGACCACCATGGCCCTGACACCTGAATTCGACGACTTCGCCCGCGCCTATGAGGCTGGCGAAAATCAAGTCGTTTACACCCGATTGGCCGCCGATCTGGATACGCCGGTATCGCTGATGCTCAAACTGACAGGAGCACAGAAAGACGCCTTTATGCTGGAGTCCGTGACCGGTGGCGAGGTCCGCGGTCGGTATTCTATCATTGGGATGAAGCCAGACCTGATCTGGCGGTGCCGTGGCGAGACATCGGAATTGAACAGATCGGCCCGCTTCGATGCCGAGGCGTTTGTCCCGCAAGACGGCAATCCAATGGATAACCTGCGGGCGCTGCTGTCGGAAAGCCGGATCGCCCTGCCCGATGATCTGCCGCAGGCTGCCGCGGGTCTGTTTGGCTACCTCGGTTACGATATGGTGCGACTGGTCGAATATCTTCCAGACGTAAACCCCGATCCTTTGGGTTTGCCTGATGCGGTTATGCTGCGCCCATCGGTCGTTGCTGTATTGGATGGCGTCAAAGGCGAAGTCACGGTTGTTTCCCCCGCATGGGTCAGTGGCGGGCAGTCGGCCAAAGCTGCCTATGCGCAAGCTGCGGAACGGGTCATGGACGCGGTATGCGATCTTGAGCGCGCCATGCCCGCCGAGACCCGCGATTTGGGAGATGCCTCAGAAATAGCGCCGCCGGTTTCGAACTTTACCAAGTCCGGGTATATGGAAGCGGTTGAAAAAGCCAAGGAATACATCCGCGCGGGCGACATCTTTCAGGTGGTTCCCGCGCAGCGCTGGACACAGGATTTCCCGCAGCCGCCTTTCGCATTGTATCGGTCGCTGCGCCGGACTAACCCGTCGCCCTTTATGTTCTACTTCAATTTTGGTGGCTTTCAGGTTGTTGGCGCCAGCCCAGAAATTCTTGTCCGTGTTTTTGGTAGCGAAGTAACAATCCGGCCCATCGCTGGAACTCGACCCCGGGGTGCAACCCCGGAAGAAGACAAGGCGAATGAGGTCGATCTGCTTGCGGATAAGAAAGAGCTGGCCGAGCACCTGATGTTGCTGGATCTGGGCCGCAACGATACCGGGCGCGTGGCCAAAATAGGCACCGTCCGTCCGACAGAAGAGTTCATAATCGAGCGCTATAGCCACGTGATGCACATCGTGTCGAACGTGGTCGGTGAACTGGCCGACGACAAGGACGCATTGGATGCCTTTTTCGCAGGCATGCCAGCAGGCACAGTTTCGGGTGCCCCAAAGGTGCGTGCAATGGAAATCATCGACGAACTTGAGCCCGAAAAGCGAGGAATCTACGGCGGGGGTGTCGGGTATTTCAGCGCTGGCGGCGACATGGATATGTGCATTGCGCTACGAACGGCGATCGTGAAAGATCAAAAGCTGTACATTCAGGCAGGCGGAGGCGTTGTGTATGACAGCGATCCCGAAGCCGAGTTTATGGAAACAGTTCACAAGTCCAACGCCATTCGCAGAGCTGCCGCAGACGCGGCTCGTTTCACCGGTTCTGGCAACACGTGATGGCGCGGCTGGCCCCGTGGCCAGCCTGACTGCTTGCTTACTGCACTTGTTGCTTCATTACGGCCGAGATCGGCGCCATCGCCACGCGGCCACCGCGATCTTCCAGGCCCCAAACCAACAAAGCTGAGATCGTTTCAGGTCTCAGACGGCCCAGCATAACCACGGTGCCTTCCTGGCCAGCCCGGAATGCGGCTTGATCCAGAAAACGTCGCATCAACTTGGGATCCTGCCGTGCGCCGTCGATATCCCGGAAAATAACGCTCGACGGTATACCGTTCCGCGCGGCCAGTTTTTGCACGGTGTTCAGGCCATTGTCTTGCGTCACTATTCCGCGACCCGTTCCTCCAGCAATTGCGGCAACTTGATCGGCCAGTTTGCGGTTACCTTGAATGCCGGTTTCAACGCCTTCCAAAATGCCGACAGTTTCCGGCAGGGCCTCCAACCAAACGGATAACGAAACCTCAGCGTCTTGAGCGCTTGCGGCTCGTGGCATGTCAGCCAAGGCCAAAACCTCAAAACCGGCCGCGCGATGCTTGGCCATCTTTTCAGCGGCTTCCGGGTCTGATGGGCTGACTGCGAAACTGATTGGATAGGGGAAATCCTGCAGAGCTTCCGCCCCGAACGCACCCTCGTCGTCAATCAAAATGATCGACATTAGGGGCTTGTCTTCTGGGTTATCAAAATCGACTGCGTATGTGTCGATCGGTTTTCCAATGACAATGGATGTATTTGTTGCGCTGTTTCCCGAAGGAGAATTGCCACGCTCGGTCAACGGAACAACGCGCTCGCCAACTGTCGGCGGGCGTGCGCCGGCCTGCTCCGCTCCGATCTGTGGAACGGCAGCAATGCGTGGCAAGCTAGGAGTAAGGTCTTTTTCCTCACCTTCTACAGCAATGGGGTTTTCTTCTGGTAAAACCTCAGGGAGTTCCTGCGTCTCTGCCTCTGTCACTTCTGGCAACGGTTCTGGCTGCGGCTCCACCTCTGCAAGTTCTGGCAGTGGGTCCGGTTGGACTTCCGGCTCACTCTCAGTAGCACTCGGCTGAGGTTCGTCTTGCTGCGGTTCTTCGACAACAACCTCTACCGTTTCTTCCACAACGGCTTCTTCCACCACTGCCGCCGGAGGTGCAGGCGCTTCTTCAACAAGCTCAGGCTGCAGCTCCACGTACGGGGCTTGTGGCAATGGCGCAGGTGCCTGGGGGGCAGCAGGTGCTTCGGTCGAAACGACGACCTCGTTCGAAGTGGATGGCAGAGCTTCTTCTATTAGCGCGGCAGTCTGATTGACCTTAGGTTGTCCTTCGGGCGCATTTTCAATTTCCGAAAGACCAGCCAATGTATCGGTCTGTTCCTCGGTCGGTTCTGGCTCAGGGGCAGGCAAAGTAACCAGATCGGCATCACCGACTGTATCGGGTTCCTGTGACGCGATTTCTTCAGCGTCATTGACAACAGGATCCGGAGCCTGTTCCGCAAGAGCAGGTTTGCGTGTCAGGGGCGTGTTTAACGACAGCATCACACCCAACACCATTACAACGACCGCACCTGCGATCATCCCTCCTACAAATCCGCCCATTGCAATTGCCTTTCGACTTAATCCTGCTTCGATCGCCTGCGTGTCGTCTGTCGCGACACTCGCATGCAAGTGCGTCAAGGTCCGGATGTCCTCTTGACGCTGCCTCGCAAGCCTGAGCATGTATGTCCCGACATTATATCGCGGCTCGGGGCTGCATCGCCAGTCCGAAATGCCCAACCCGAGACAAGTGCCCAAATGCTGCTGCTGATCGACAACTACGACTCGTTTACCTACAACCTAGTACATTATTTAGGCGAACTTGGTGCCGAAATGGTCATCAGGCGGAATGACGCTCTTGATGTGCAAGAGGCTATGGCCATGAACCCAGCCGGAATCTTGCTCAGCCCCGGTCCATGTGACCCCGACCAGGCCGGTATATGCCTGGCGCTGACGCAAGCGGCAGCCGAAACGCAAACGCCGTTGATGGGTGTTTGCCTTGGACATCAGACAATTGGCCAAGCGTTTGGAGGCGATGTCGTGCGGTGTCACGAGATCGTTCACGGGAAAATGGGAACGATGCATCACACGGGCAAAGGCGTGTTCGCGGGTTTGCCATCGCCGTTCGAGGCAACGCGGTATCACTCGCTAGTGGTTGACCGCAACACCCTTCCGGACAGCCTTGAAATCACAGCAGAACTGGAAGACGGAACCATCATGGGGCTGCAACACAAAACGTTGCCAATTCACGGCGTTCAGTTCCACCCCGAATCCATCGCGTCTGAACATGGTCATGCTTTGCTCAAGAATTTCCTGTCTGAAATGAAAGTCCCCGCATGAGCGATACACTGAAACCCCTGATCGGAGCAGCGGCGGACCGCCCGTTGACCCGCGCGGAGGCAGAACAAGCGTTTGGCTTGCTGTTTGAAGGCGCTGCAACACCCAGCCAAATCGGCGGATTGCTGATGGCAATGAGAACCCGCGGTGAAACCGTGGACGAATTCGCTGCTGCCGCCGCCGTCATGCGGGCCAAGTGCAATGCTGTGACAGCACCCGAAGGCGCGATGGACATCGTAGGCACGGGTGGCGACGGCAAGGGCACCCTGAATATATCGACTGCGACGGCCTTTGTGGTGGCCGGTGCAGGCGTGACTGTCGCGAAACACGGCAACCGGAATTTAAGCTCAAAATCCGGTGCGGCTGACGCGTTGGGCCAAATGGGAATAAACGTTATGGTTGGCCCTGAAACCGTTGAAAAAGCGCTGAAAGATGTCGGTATTGGCTTCATGATGGCGCCCATGCATCATCCGGCGATTGCGCATGTGATGCCCACACGCCAGGAACTCGGGACGCGCACGATTTTCAACATTCTTGGGCCGCTAACCAACCCAGCGGGTGTTAAGCGGCAGTTAACCGGTGCCTTCACGCGCGACTTGATCCGTCCGATGGCAGAAACTCTGGGCGTTTTGGGGGCCGAGCATGCATGGCTCGTACACGGCTCGGACGGCACGGATGAGCTGACCATCAGCGGCGTCAGCTGGGTTGCGTCGTGGGAGAACGGTCGTGTCAAAGACGTCGAACTGCACCCAGAGGACGCCGGACTGCCGGTGCACCCGTTCGAGGACATTCTTGGCGGAACACCCGAAGAAAATGCCGTTGCATTCCGGGCACTTCTGGACGGAACCCCATCCGCCTACCGCGACGCCGTTCTGCTAAACGCAGCAGCGGCGTTGGTTGTTGCAGACGCAGCCGATAACCTCAAAGACGGTGTCGAAAAGGCAGCGCATAGTATTGATAGCGGCAAGGCCAAAAACAAAGTGACCGCTTTGGCCCGCATTACTCAGGAGGCCGCATGACCGAGACGGTTCTGGACAAAATCAAAGCCTACAAGCTGGAAGAAGTCGCGTTAGATAAAACGCGTAAGTCTTTGGAGGATTTGGAAACTGAAGCCAGAGCTGCTTCTGAGGTTCGAGGCTTTGCTTCGGCGTTGATGCGTGCCACCCGTTCCGGCTATGGGCTAATTGCCGAAATCAAGAAAGCCAGCCCGTCCAAAGGCCTGATACGGCCTGACTTTGACCCGCCGGTTTTGGCCAAAGCCTACGAGGATGGTGGTGCCGCCTGCTTATCCGTTCTGACGGACACGCCCAGCTTTCAAGGGGCGAAAGAATACCTGAGCCAAGCGCGTGCAGCTTGTGCACTTCCGGCGCTGCGGAAAGACTTTATGTACGACCCCTATCAGGTGGTGGAAGCCCGGACGTTGGGTGCGGACTGCATCTTGATCATCATGGCCTCGGTAGAGGACACTCAGGCCGCAGAATTAGAGCAGACGGCATTCGATTGGGGTATGGACGTTTTGATCGAGGTTCACGACGAAGCCGAGTTGGAACGGGCCGTAAAGCTGAAAAGCAATCTGATCGGGATAAATAACCGCAATCTCAAGACCTTTGAGACCACACTTGATACAACTCGCCGCCTGTCTAAGCTTGTACCGGGTGATCGGACGATCGTCTGCGAAAGTGGTCTAAGCACCCCCGAGGATCTGTCGGACATCGCCAGATACGGTGCCCGCTGTTTCCTGATTGGCGAAAGCCTGATGCGACAGGAGGACGTGACCGCGGCGACGCGTTCTCTTTTGGCGAACCCACTGATCCCCGGAGTGATGTAATGGCGCTTACGCACTTTGATGCCGAGGGTCAGGCCCATATGGTCGATGTATCGGATAAGGCCGTGACCGACCGGGTAGCTGTGGCCGAAGGTCACATCAAAATGGCTCAAGAAACCTTTGATTTAATTTCCGAAGGTCGTGCCAAAAAGGGCGATGTTCTGGGGGTCGCGCGACTTGCCGGGATCATGGGCGCAAAGAAGACGCCTGACCTTATTCCCCTGTGCCATCCTCTTCCCGTAACGAAGGTGGCCGTCGAGTTGACTCTGGATCCCGACCTACCGGGCGTTCAAGTTCAAGCGACCGTAAAAACCTCGGGCCAAACCGGGGTTGAGATGGAAGCGTTGACGGCTGTTTCGACCGCAGCATTGACCATCTATGACATGACCAAAGCCGTCGACAAAGCGATGGAAATCGGCGGGGTTCGCGTTTTGCTGAAAGATGGCGGAAAATCTGGACGTTACGAGGCGACATGATCACGGTTGAAGAGGCACGCTCGCTGCTTTTTGATCTGGTAGAAGCCTTGCCAGCAGAAACTGTTCCCCTTGCAGATGCCGCTGGCCGCGTATTGGCGGAAACCGTGTCGGCATCTCGTAATCAACCGCCCTTTTCGGCCTCTTCGATGGATGGGTACGCGGTCAAATCCGCCGAAGTCGAGCTGCACGCCATGTTCAAAGTTGTCGGAGAGGCAGCAGCCGGACGTCGTTTCACAGGTCACGTCGGCCCCGGACAAGCAGTGCGCATTTTCACCGGTGCACCCGTCCCCGAAGGCGCAGATTTTGTTGTTATACAGGAAGATATAGACCGACGTGGAGATGTGATAACGATCACGGATCACCCCGGTGAAAAGACCAACATACGTCCCGCCGGAGTGGACTTTGAAATTGGGGCGTCGATAACGGCCCCGCGCAGGTTACGGCCTGAAGACGTTGCATTGATGGCCGCGATGAATGTGCCCAACGTGCCCGTGTCCAGCAAACCGGTAATCGCCCTGATTTCAACGGGTGACGAGTTGGTCATGCCGGGTGAAACACCTGGCCCGGATCAGATCATTGCGTCAAATACCTTTGGTTTGAAGGCGTTACTCGAATCTGTTGGAGCAAGTGTTCGCATTCTTCCCATCGCAAGGGACACCGTACCGTCCCTCGAAACTGCGTTCAGCCTGGCTGAGGGTGCCGATCTAGTGGTCACTATCGGCGGCGCATCCGTTGGGGACTATGATCTTGTATCGGAAGTGTCAGAAGCGCTGGGTATGGAGCGGGCGTTCTACAAAATCCGCATGCGTCCGGGTAAACCTTTGATGGCGGGACATCTTCACAACATGGCGATGGTCGGATTGCCGGGAAATCCTGTTAGTGCAATGGTTTGCGGCTATCTCTTCTTAGTGCCAATGGTACGTCGCATGCTGGGTTTGGATCAAACACTGACGCCTTTCCAACATGCACGTTTGACAGCACCCATATCGGAAAACGGTCCCAGAGAGCATTACATGCGCGCCGTCGCGGACTCGGACGGGATACGCGCCTGCGATGATCAGGACAGCTCGCTGCTCAGCGTACTGGCCCAGGCAAACGCTCTATTGGTTCGCCAACCCCACGACCCCGCGAGGGCCGCTGGCGACGAAGTGACGTACCTTCCGATCTAAACAAGCTCAAATCCGTTGACACAAAACGTGAACATGCGTAGAACAAAAGAAAACGCATGACCTGCGAGGTGTGAGCAATGTTGACCAAGAAACAGTTGGATTTGTTGGAATTCATCCACAAACGCGTGCAGGCGGATGGTGTTCCGCCCAGTTTTGACGAAATGAAAGCCGCGCTTGATCTGCGGTCAAAGTCAGGCATCCACAGATTGATCACCGCACTGGAAGAACGCGGGTTCATTCGACGACTGGCCCACCGCGCGCGGGCCATAGAAATTTTAAAACTGCCCGAAAGCCTTGGAGGAGAGCCAACTGCTGCCTTCAAACCTCGGGTCATCGACGGCGACAAACCTGACGGCCCCCGCCCAGCGAATTTCGAACCGGTCACGGTAGACGCGATGGAGTTACCGGTCATGGGCCGCATTGCCGCCGGTGTTCCGATTGAAGCGATCAGCCACGTGTCACACCGTGTAGCGGTGCCGGGCTCGATGGTGTCAGGCAAAGGTGAACACTACGCGCTAGAAGTCCGCGGCGACTCGATGATTGATGCAGGGATCAATGATGGCGACGTCGTTGTTATCCGGGAAACTTCGGTTGCCGATAACGGCGACATCGTGGTCGCGCTCGTCGAAGATCAGGAGGCGACGCTGAAACGGTTCTTCAGACGCGGGCACGCCATCGCGCTCGAGGCTGCGAACCCGGCATATGAGACCCGCGTCCTGCCTGAGGAAAAGGTCAAAGTACAAGGTCGGTTGGTAGGCCTAATTCGCAGCTACTGACGGTTTTTGATGCTGCGGTCCCCCTGCGAGCTGGGGGACCACAGCCTGCTCCCCGTGAATTCGGCACTGGTGGTGATGACATCGCCGCTCAGCGCGAGGCTTCCGGTTTTCATCAAAGCATCGGGGTCGAAAACCGCACATTTTCCTTCTAACTTAACCGGCACCGAAGAAATGATGAATTGATGTTCTGCGCATTCCTTTAGGCTAAGCGCAGATTTTTTTCCTGTAAGGTGGACTACTTCGAGACCCCCTACTGGATATCTTCGGACAGAATTCTGCGTGTCAGCCCACCTTCCTGCCGCAATCCTCTGATCGACACCGTCACCGTCGTTTTCCAGCCAGACCGTGGCCACAAAACCGCTGCCCTTTTCCTTGCTAAGCGCCCTTCCCTTGTCGGTCATCACGCCAACTAAACCTCCGGACTCGGCGACCAGAACGTCTGGTCGATTCCCCTGCCCCCACATCAAAAAACTTGCTGCGATAGCCAGGCATCCGATCCACCGCGCCTTTCCCTGCCAAAGCACCAGCCACAAAGCCCCCATCGCGCATACGGGCAAGGCATAGGTAGGAGGGCTGGCAACATACCCCTGCGCGCCATCCAAGGTCGAAACATACCCGGATACTGTCAAAATCCACTCTAGCCCAAGGCCCATGACCGCTAACGGCAAAACCTCTAACCCGAAGGGGGCCAGCAATGCGGCGACTACTGCCGAAGGGACAACAACGGACCCCATCACCGGAACGGACAGCATGTTCGCGAGCAATCCATAGTGGGATACCGTGTTGAAATGGGCCGCGCCGATTGGGGCCGTCGCAAGGCCAGCTATGGCGGATGACATCAACAGGCCTACAACAGACTTCAGCCATTTGGGACCAGGCATGGGGCCAAAATCCCTGAGTTGACCAAATACTGCGACAAGCGCGGTCGTCGCTGCGAAGGACATCTGGAACCCCGGGCTCAAAAGGGATTCGGGACGCAAGATCAGGACAATAAGCGCGGCTACCGCAACTGCCCGCAAAGAGATAGCTCGGCGGTCAATCAGAACTGCGCCCAACATGACGCTGGCCATGACAAAGGCGCGTTCCGTGGCCACGTTCCCGCCAGACAACATCAAATAGACTGTCGCGGCGATCAGGGCGCAGCCAGCTGCCAATTTGCGTGTAGGCCAACGCAGAGCAACAAAAGAAATCGCGGCAAATCCCCCCCTACAAAGCAAATAAACAAACCCGGTCAAAAGGCCCATGTGCAGGCCCGAAATAGCCAACAGATGCGCAAGGTTCGACGCACGTAGCGCATCGAGAGTATCTTGCGCCATTCCACTTCGGTCGCCCGTCGTTACCGCGGCTGCGAAACCACCAATCTGTCCGGGCAGGATAGCGCGCACGTGGTTAGAGATCGCCAACCTCAAGGCCGTAATGCGAACGCCCTGCACTTCCTGATCAGCAATCAACAATACCGGTACGCGCGTGTACCCCACGGCACCCAGCCCCTGAAACCAAGCATGCCGACGAAAATCAAAACCGCCGGGCTCCACAGGACCTTGGGGTGGAGACAAATGCCCAGTTGTCATGATCCGTTGCCCCGGCACCAAATCAGCCTCACCCCCGTGCAGGGACAGTCGGACGCGCTGGGGCCGGCGTTCCAACGGCACATCCCCTAGCCGCACCTGGTCCAGCGTAACCCGCAGCGCGTCCGACGCAGAGCGGTCCAGGGCTAGAACCCGCCCCTCGATCGGGCCGTAATAGCGCCATGATAGCACCGGCTCTGCCACCGTATGAGCGCGCGCACCCGCCAGAACAAATCCGACGGCAATCAGCACGCACCCTGTTACTAACGACGACCAACCAGAGCGCGTTCCCCGGATCAACCACAAAACCGCCAGGGCCAGACCCACCAAGCAGGCGTAGATCGGCAACCCCGGCTCGAACCGGAGAGAGAAATACAGACCGATCCCAATCGCCAAACAGACCGGAGACCATTGAAACAAATGTCCGGATTGGTTCAGCAATGCCGCCTCGACCCGTGCCAGAACACGCATGGTTGCCCCCGTCCTTCCGGCTCGTTAGACAGGCGCAAAACTATGCCAGACACGGTTACCAAAAGGTTAATCCAAAACATGTCCGATCAGGTCGTCACTCGCTTCGCTCCTTCTCCAACTGGATTTCTGCATATCGGCGGTGCGCGAACCGCGTTGTTCAACTGGCTATTTGCGCGCGGCAGCGGGGGTAAATTTCTGCTAAGGATCGAAGACACGGATCGCGAGCGGTCAACCCCCGAGGCGACCGCTGCCATCCTTCAAGGTATGGCTTGGCTCGGTCTGGACCACGATGGCGAGGTGATCAGTCAGTTTGAGGGTGCCGCGCGTCACGCCGAAGTAGCGCAACAGCTTTTGAACGAAGGCAAAGCGTATAAGTGTTTTTCTACCCAAGAAGAAATCGCTACGTTTCGTGAACAAGCGCGTGCCGAAGGTCGATCAACTCTGTTCCGCAGCCCTTGGAGGGATGCTGACCCCGCCACGCACCCCGATGCACCCTACGCGATCCGCATCAAGGCACCGCAGGATGGAACGACCGTCATACGCGATCAGGTTCAAGGCGACGTATCGATCCGAAATGACCAGTTGGATGACATGATCATTCTCAGGTCAGACGGAACGCCAGTATACATGCTCGCCGTGGTGGTCGACGATCACGACATGGGCGTGACGCATGTCATACGTGGGGATGACCACCTGAACAACGCCGCGCGTCAAATGATGATCTATGAAGCGATGGGTTGGACTGTTCCCGTTTGGGCGCATATCCCACTTATACATGGTCCGGACGGCAAAAAGCTTTCGAAACGCCATGGTGCCCTTGGCGCGCAGGAGTATCAGGCGATGGGATATCCGGCAGCCGGGATGCGCAACTATCTGGCGCGCTTGGGTTGGAGCCACGGAGACGACGAATTCTTTACGGACGAACAAGCCAAAGAGTGGTTTGATCTCGATGGCATTGGTAAAAGCCCTGCGCGTTTCGACTTGAAAAAGCTCGAGAATCTGTGTGGCCAGCACATTGCAATCGCAGAAGATGCCGCATTGCGGCACGAAATCCAAGGATACCTCGCCGCAGCCGAATTGCCTGCTCTCACCGACACACAATCTGGTGATCTGGAACGTGCGATGTATTGCCTCAAGGATCGCGCGCGCACTTTCCCGGAACTTCTTGAAAAAGCGCACTTTGTCCTTGCGTCCCGCCCTATTGAACCCGACGAAAAGGCGGCAAAGGCCCTAAGCACTGTATCCGATGGTATACTGAATGAATTGACGCCGCATGTGCAAAATGCTAGCTGGACGCGAACCGGACTGGAGGAGGCCCTGAATTCGTTCGCCGAAGCGAAAGGGGTTAAGTTTGGCAAGCTTGCGGCGCCACTGCGCGCCGTGTTGGCAGGTCGGGCGGTTACACCTTCGGTTTTTGATATGATGCTCGTGTTGGGGCGGGATGAAACCCTGGCCCGGCTTTCTGACGCAGCGACTTAAACCAAATCTTCACATTTGGGTAACGCTGCTCCGCTAACACCCGGACTGCGCGCTCGCGCGCATCCGTTGCCCGCAGGATCGGACAGCGATCTGATTGCGCATGAATGAGGAAGGGACAATATGACCGACAGCAATAAATCAGCCACTCTGACAGTTCATGGCGAAACATACGAGTTGCCGGTTCATTCGCCAACTGCGGGACCCGATGTGATCGACATCCGCAAGCTTTACGGCACCGCCGGTGTGTTTACGTATGACCCTGGTTTTACATCTACCGCCAGCTGCGACAGCACCATCACCTATATCGATGGGAACAAAGGTGAATTGCTGCATCGCGGTTATCCGATCGACCAACTTGCCGCAAAATCGCACTTCCTAGAAGTCTGCTACCTGCTGCTGTACGGAGAGCTGCCTTCGGCCCCAGTTCTGGAGAAGTTTGAAACCACCATCACACGCCACACAATGCTGCACGAACAAATGCAGTATTTCTATCGCGGGTTCCGCCGGGATGCGCACCCAATGGCGATTATGGTGGGTGTCGTTGGTGCGATGTCCGCGTTCTATCACGACTCGACCGATATCTCGGACCCGCATCAGCGCGAGGTCGCCTCGCACCGCTTGATCGCTAAGATGCCGACCATCGCGGCTTGGGCCTACAAGTACCACACTGGTCAGCCCTTCGTATATCCGCGCAACGATCTGGACTATGCGTCGAACTTCCTACGCATGTGCTTCAGCGTTCCGGCTGAAGAGTATGAGGTCAACCCGATCCTCAGCCGCGCGATGGACCGTATCTTTACCCTGCATGCCGACCACGAGCAGAACGCCTCGACCTCGACCGTCCGTCTTGCGTCAAGCTCTGGCGCGAACCCATTCGCCTGTATTGCGGCCGGTATTGCTTGCCTCTGGGGTCCTGCGCATGGCGGCGCCAACCAAGCCTGCCTTGAGATGCTGGAAGAAATCGGCAGTGTTGAGCGTATACCGGAGTACATTGAACGCGCCAAAGACAAGAACGATCCGTTCCGCCTGATGGGCTTTGGCCACCGCGTCTACAAAAACTTTGACCCGCGTGCCAAAGTGATGAAGCAATCCGCGGACGAAGTTCTGGACTTGCTGGGTATCGAAGACAACCCCAAGCTTCAGGTCGCGAAGGCGCTGGAAAAACAGGCGCTTGAAGATCCATATTTCGCCGAAAAGAAACTGTTCCCGAACGTTGACTTCTACTCGGGTATCATCCTCGAGGCGATGGGCTTCCCGACTTCGATGTTCACTCCGATCTTCGCTCTGTCGCGGACCGTTGGCTGGGTCAGCCAGTGGAAAGAGATGATCGCGGATCCACAGAACAAAATCGGGCGTCCGCGTCAGTTGTATCTGGGTGAAACCAGCCGTGACTATGTGGATATCGAAAACCGCTGATACTCACCTAAATTGTTTAAAAGCTCCGGTTCTTGAACCGGGGCTTTTTTATTGGAATAGCTGTAGCTGATCACCAGCTTGCGGCGGCTTTTCGAACAAATCGCACCGCAACTGGGGTGTCCGCGTTGCCAGCCCCAAGCGTTTGACAGCTAACGAGAATCGCTTGGCGACAAGCGCGGCATACTCGCCCTCACCCCGCATCCGATGACCCCAGCGCGGATCATAATCCCGGCCGCCGTGCATCTCGCGAAGCTTGGACATCACCTTTTCGGCACGCGCGGGTTCATTCGATTTCAACCAGTCTTGCCAAAGCTCTGATACTTCTCGCGGCAGACGCAGCATGATCCAGCTCGCCGCATTTGCACCAGCATCACGCCCGGCCTCTAGAAGAGTCTCCAGTTCGTGATCGGTCAAACCAGGAACCAAGGGCGAAGTCATCACCCGGACTGGTATCCCTGCCCGGACCAGTTTCCGAATGATCTCCAGTCGTCGCTTTGGTGAAGGGGCGCGTGGCTCCATCCGGCGTGAGAGATCGGCGTCCAACGTGGTCAAGGAAATGCCGACCCGGACAAGCCCGACTTTCGCCATTTGCGCGAGGATATCAATATCACGCTCGACCAACGTTCCTTTGGTTACAATTCCAATCGGATGCTTGAATTCCAGCAGCACCTCAAGGCACTTGCGGGTAATCGACAGGTTCTTCTCAATCGGTTGATATGGGTCCGTATTCGTTCCCAATGCGATTGGGGCCACTTTATACGCTTTTGACGACAGCTCTTTGCGCAGAACCGTAGCGGCATTTGGCCGGGCGATCAGGCGGGTTTCGAAATCAAGCCCCGGCGAAAGCCCTAGATACGCATGAGAGGGCCGCGCAAAACAGTAAACGCAACCGTGCTCGCACCCCCGATACGGGTTGATAGAACGATCAAATGGCAAATCGGGCGAGCGGTTATAGGTTATCAAGCTACGCGCCAGTTCCTCACTAACTTCGGTCCGAAGTGGCGGCAACTCTTCTTCGATATCCCATCCGTCATCGCAAGCAACGGTGTCAAAACGCTCAAACCGACCGGTGGTATTTGTTGTCGTTCCTCTGGCACGGATACGCGGCGTTTGCATTATTTGTTCCCATTTTGTTCTTGTTCTTTCATACAACTCGCCAAAGGTATGCGCAAGCGACAGACAGGCTTTCAAACCTTTACGCAGCCAGTGATTTTCACACCAGCGTGAACGAACTGCAGGAACTTCATGCAAAAAATGACGTCGAGTTGATCAAGAAATTGTCCTATAGGTCGGTCCCGGAACGACCTTGGTCGCAATCGTCACAGTCGAACTGCGACGTTTTAGCCAAAACGGAAAAAATGCCACCCACGGGCGCAATGCGCCCAAAGCTCAGGGAAACGCTCCATGTCCGATGAAGAAGACATCGTCCTGTCCGAACTGAACGACGAAGAACTTGTCGAACAAATGTTCGACGATCTCTACGACGGTCTGAAAGAAGAGATCGAAGAAGGTGTAAACATTCTGCTGGAACGCGGATGGACCCCTTACGACATCCTGACCAAAGCTCTGGTCGGTGGCATGACGATCGTTGGCCATGACTTCCGCGACGGCATCCTGTTCGTTCCCGAAGTTCTGCTGGCCGCGAATGCCATGAAGGGCGGCATGGCGATCCTGAAGCCGCTGCTGGCCGAAACCGGTGCTCCTCGCGTTGGCAAGATGGTTATTGGCACCGTCAAAGGTGACATCCACGACATTGGCAAGAACCTTGTGTCGATGATGATGGAAGGCGCAGGTTTCGAAGTGGTCGACATCGGAATCAACAACCCGGTTGAAAACTACCTTGAGGCGTTGGAAACAGAACAGCCCGACATCTTGGGTATGTCGGCCCTGCTGACCACCACCATGCCTTACATGAAAGTGGTGATCGACACGCTGGTCGAACAAGGCATGCGCGAAGAGTACATCGTTCTGGTTGGCGGCGCGCCTCTGAACGAAGAGTTTGGCAAAGCCATCGGTGCCGACGGATACTGCCGCGACGCAGCCGTCGCTGTTGAGATGGCCAAGGACTTTGTTTCGCGCAAGCACAATCAGCTGGCCGGTTGATCGGAGCACATTCCGAATTCAAAGGCCGTCCGGCATCCGGGCGGCCTTTTTTGCGCGAAGGCGCCAGCAGGTTCAAAAACGAACGGCGCAAACCAATATTACCAATTCGTGCTAAGCCACCGAACAGAGGCCGATCATGACCGAGGAACACTTTCCAGACGATAACAGCCTGACGACGCAGGGTTATCAGGAACAAAAAACGCAGGAACAAATTCTGCTTCTGGCGTGCGGGGCGCTTGCGCGCGAGATATTGGATCTCAAAAAGCGCAACGGTTGGGAACATATGGCACTGACCTGCCTGCCCGCGATTTTGCACGTGCACCCGGAACGGATCACCCAAGCCGTTGAGGACGCGGTGTCAAAGCACAAGGACCAGTACGACAAGATTTACGTCGTTTATGCCGATTGCGGCACCGGAGGTCTGTTGCAAAAGGCCTGCGAAAACATGGGGGTCGAGATGATCAAGGGCCCACATTGTTATTCGTTCTTCGAAGGCAACGCAGCTTTTGACGCCCGAGGGGACGATGAAACAACGGCCTTCTACCTGACAGACTTCCTGGCCCGACAATTCGACGCCTTCGTTTGGAAACCCTTGGGACTGGATCGCCACCCCGAACTACGCGACATGTACTTTGGCAACTACACCAAGCTGGTTTATCAGGCGCAAACAGACGATCCTGACCTGACAGAGCGCGCCCGTGAATGCGCCGATCGCATGGGGCTGGCTTTTGAGCGCCGTTTCACGGGCTACGGGGATCTTGAAACGACCCTCAACGAATGGGCGCAGCGCCCGCTATAGCTGCGGCGTTTCAGGCATTTTCCTGCGCAACTTCGCGGATGCGTTCGATCATCGAGCGCAACCCATTTGATCGCTGTGCCGAAAGGTGGTCGTTCAGCCCCAAACGTCCCAGTTCTGCTGCGGCGTCTACCTTGGGGACATCGCCAACAGGCAGGTCGTTGTACAACGCACGCAACACGGCAATCAGTCCGCGCACGATCAACGCATCGCTATCCCCATCAAACCGGAATACACCGCCTTCGATAACAGGATGCAACCAAACCTGACTGGCGCAGCCATGCACCTTGGTGGCAGGAACCTTTAGCGCATCGTCCAGAGGCTCCATCGCTTTGCCCTGATCAATGACATGGCGGTACCGGTCTTCCCAGTCCTCCAGAAACTCGAAATCTTCGACAATTTCCTCAAAGGCAGGCGTTGCCATCTTGGGGCGGTCCTTTCATTGCGTTCACATCTGTGAACTATGCCTATGCCCCCGGCCTGTCCAGACCCGGCGTGGGTTTTCAAAGCCACGGTTTTGCGATAACCCGTTGCTGATATTACTGCTCTGAGCGTTGGGTCCATGCAAAAAACACTGTCTGCACTTTTGGTCGCCACTTTGGCGCTGTCCGCCTGCAATAACTGGCGTGACTCGCGGGCAAACCCGTCCAACTGGTTCGGGTCGAGCACTCCGGCGCCCAGCACAACCGATCCCAACGATGCAAACGTGCTTGTTCCTGAGCAGCGCGAGGGCATAGGCCTGTTTTCCCGGCCGGATGCCCCCGACAACAGCGTGCCAATCGCCAGAATTGACGAGTTGCGAATAGACCCCACACCATCCGGCGCGATCATTTTTGCAACCGGAACCGCAGCGCGACAAGGTGCCTATGACGCGCGGCTTGTTCTTGTGGAAAACGAAGAGAACCAGAAAAACGGTATCCTCGAATACACGTTCCGCGTCAGCTACCCCAGCTATACAACCAACCAAGGTAATGACAGGTCGCGCCAGGTTTCAGATGCAACCAACGTGAGCCTTGAACAGCTTGAGGGCGTTCGACTTGTGCGGGTTATTGGGCAGCAAAACGCGCTGGAATCCCGGCGGCGCTGACCGCTGTTACAGCGCGACAACCTCGACGGACTGTCCTTTGGCCGCCAACGCGATCTTACCCTCGCATAGCTTCAGGGCATCTTCGCCAAACACTTCGTAACGCCACCCGGACATCGCCGGAAGCTCACGCTCACCGGCGGCGATCTGGTCCAATTCGGAACTCGTGGCGATAAGCTTAGCTGCAACGCCCGAGCTTTCCGTTTTGGACTTCAGCAAAACGCGCAACAGATCCGAAAGCGCCGGGTTGACCTTGAGCTTGTCGCGACTGTTATCCACGCGCGGCATTTGATCCGGCGGACATCCGACGCCCTTCTTAACTGCCGAAAGAATCCCTTCGGCAATCGCCCCTTTGCGGGCTTCGCGCAACAAAAGGCGCGACCCGCCCAAGTCGGACGCGTTCTTTGGCTTGGTCGAAGCAAGCTCGATCAAAGCGTCATCCTTGAACACCCTACTACGCGGAACGTTGTTTTCTTGCGCATAAGCCTCACGGAAATGCGCAAGCTCTCGAACAACAGCCAGGAATTTGGACGAATTGGTCCGGGTTTTTACACGTTTCCACGCGTCCTCGGGCCGAATTTCGTATGTTGCCGGTTGCGTCAGTATCCGCAATTCTTCGGCCACCCAATGACTACGCTTGGTCTTCTGCAACTCTGCAGCAAGATGTTCGTAAATCTGACGAAGATGCGTTACATCAGCCAGCGCATAGCTCTTTTGTGCGTCGGACAAAGGACGTCGGGACCAATCGGTAAAGCGCGAAGTCTTGTCGACACCCTGCTTGCAGATTTTCCGAACCAGCGTTTCGTACCCAACCTGCTCACCAAAGCCGCAGACCATCGCGGCAACCTGCGTGTCGAACAGCGGTTTGGGAAACACGCCAGCCTCAACCCAGAAAATCTCAAGGTCTTGCCGTGCGGCGTGAAATACCTTGACGACATTCTCATTGGCGAAGAGTTCGAACAAAGGATCCAGCGACATGCCTTCAGCCAATGGATCGACCAATACTGCGCTGTCTTCTTCTTGGGATGGTACCGCCATCTGCAGCAGGCACAGTTTGGAGTAATAAGTCCGCTCGCGCAGAAATTCGGTGTCTAGGGTGACATAGTCATGGTCCGCAGCGGCCTTGCAGAAGTCGGCCAGCTCTTGCGTCGTTGTAAGGGTCTTCATACGCGGTGCTGTTCTTGCTCTTGTTCTTTGTGGCTGCCCGTCGCTTTCATACCGTACCGAGCGATTACGCAGACCATAGGCCGAATAGCACGGGCGTGTAAATCACCCCGCCTCGGTCAAGGCATCGACACCCTTGATCTGTCTCCGGCGGCAAATCGCTTCAAAACCGCAGGGTAAAGTTTGTGCTCCCACACCAGCACCCTTGCCGCCAATGTTTCCGGGGTGTCGTCGGCCTCTATTTTCAAGCGGGCCTGCCCCAGTATCGGGCCATCGTCCAAAGCGGCCGTGACCTCATGCACCGAACAACCGTGTTCGGGGTCTTGGGCCGCGATGGCACGCGCATGGGTGTTCAGGCCCTTGTATTTCGGCAACAGTGACGGGTGGATGTTCAGCATACGCCCCTGAAACCGCGATACGAAATCCTCGGTCAGTACCCGCATGAAACCAGCGAGGCACACAATATCAGGTTGCGCGGCCTCTAATGGTTTGAGCAGTTCCGCCTCAAATGCAGCGCGGTCCCCGCCAAAGGGTCGGTGATCTACAGCGGCAGTGGGAATGCCACGATCGGCTGCTTTTTTCAAACCACCCGCTTGTGGGTCATTGGACAATACCAAACACGCACGCGCAGGATGATCCCCTGTCATACTGTCGACAAGCGACTCCATGTTCGAGCCCCCGCCCGAGATCAGGATGGCAACGCGCTTGTGGCTCACAGCAGGGTGCCCGCGTAGGCGACGCCCGGGGCATTGGTCACCGTACCGATACGCGCGACGGCTTCACCGGCCTCACCCAACAAGGTGGCCAGCTCATCTGCACGATCCTCGGCACACACAACGATCATGCCGATGCCGCAGTTGAAGGTCTTCAACATTTCGCCTTCGGCAATACCGCCAGTTTCCGCCATCCAGCGGAAGACGGGTGGCAAGTCCCAGGCATTAAGGTCGATTTCTGCGCCCAGCCCTTCGGGCAGAACGCGCGGTAGGTTTTCGGTCAACCCACCACCGGTGATATGGGCCAACGCATGTACGCCCCCTGCCCGGATTGCCTGCAATGCAGGCTGCACGTACAGGCGCGTTGGTGTCAAAAGCGCTTCGCCAAGCGAGCCGGTTCCGAAGGGTGAGTCGGCCTCCCAACCAAGACCCGACATCTCAACCAGTTTACGCACCAGCGAATACCCGTTGGAGTGCACACCGTTTGAGGCCAAACCAAGCAGCACATCACCTTGCTGCACGTCGGCAGGCAAATGCGCACCACGTTCCATGGCACCAACAGAGAACCCGGCAAGATCAAAGTCACCGTCCGGGTACATGCCAGGCATTTCAGCCGTTTCGCCCCCGATCAACGCACAGCCAGACTGCACACAACCTTCAGCAATGCCTTCGATGATCCTGGCGGCGGTATCAGAGTCCAACTTGCCGGTTGCGAAATAGTCCAGAAAGAACAAAGGCTCAGCGCCTTGGCAGATCAAATCGTTGACGCACATGGCAACAAGGTCAATACCAACACCGTCGACCACACCGGTGTCGATCGCAATCCGCAACTTGGTGCCAACCCCATCGGTCGCGCCCACCAGAATCGGGTCGGTGTACCCGGCGGCCTTGAGGTCGAACAAAGCGCCAAAGCCGCCAAGGCCGCTCATGACACCGGAACGGTTGGTCCGTTTGGCCGCCGGCTTGATCCGGTCTACCAACGCGTTCCCTGCATCAATATCAACGCCCGCATCAGCATAGGTAATTCCGTTCTTGCCCGCAGTCATGGCCAGCCCCTTATCAATGGTTCTCGCGCGGGTTAGTCGATTGTGCGCCATGTTGCAACGGTCAGGCTTGACGCGGGCGTTCACCGTGATACGGAATGCGCTTAGGCGGGCCTGTAGCTCAATTGGTTAGAGCAGAGCGCTCATAACGCTTTGGTTGGGGGTTCGAGTCCCTCCGGGCCTACCACAATTCAATATTTTGAATGGCTTACTTGCATGTTAGCCATTCAATTCTGGCTAACCATAGTTATTGTGTAAAGAAATCAGATACATACTGGCTAGCCGCTAGGTCTAAAAGGGCTTGCACCCCTTCGCATCCTCACCATCCGGCTTTAATATACATTTTTTAGGCGAATATTTTTGTCTGAATATATATTTTTGGTTGAATGTAATTTCCCAAGATGATTACTAGGCGTGTCAGCCGTGCGTAGGAACAGGTTCGCCTGTAGCATGTTCCGACTGGGTACCTCCGATGTGTCTTCTCAGGCCTGCATTGGAGGTACCATTTCAATTGCTCACCAGCTATTCGACACCAATTTACTTTTACCGCAAGGCACCATGCGCAGACCTGAAATAAGAAGCTTGAAGTCAATTTGTTCTAAGCCCGGTTAGCCATAACATGTCTACTTTTACTGCGAAGTTAGCCACATTAAGTAATTGTTATTGCACAATTCACATGACCCCTCCGGGCCTACCACCGTCCCCGCAGATGTCGACAAAAGACGTTATTTTTATCGCCCGACGATGATGTCAGCGCTTAGCCCTCCAAGGGTTTCGCTTTGCCCCAGACGCAATACCCCCCCATGCGCGCGCGCTATGTCAGCAACGATAGCAAGGCCCAGGCCCACACCACTGCCCTGATTCTGATTTCGAGCCGGATCGAGGCGCGAAAATGGTTTTACTGCCTCGGTCCTTTGTTCCGCCGGAATACCCGGGCCGTCGTCTTCAACCCTTATTCTCAGCGACTTGGACGTCATGGAAAGACTCACTTCAGCTTTGGTTCCATAACGAACTGCGTTGCCGATCAGATTTTCAACGGCGCGGCGGATAGCCGTGGGGCGTAACATGGCCGTGCCCTCGCCTTCGACCGAAACCAAAGTCGCGGCGTAGCCCGCTCTTTGCGCATCATCCACGATCTTTCGCAGTAATGCCTCAGGCTCCACCTGTTCAGGCTGGCCTTCTGCGGTACCGCGGGAAAAATTCAGAAACGCATCAAGAAGCAATTGCATCTCGTCCACGTCCTTTTGCAATGGCTCTGCTTCATCTTCCGGCAACATCGACAGGCCAAGCTTTAGACGCGTCAAAGGAGTCCGCAAGTCGTGGCTTACCCCGGACAACATCATTGTTCGCTGTTCAATCTGCCGCTCTATTCGCGCACGCATGTCCAGAAACGCGCTGCCAGCGGCCCGGACTTCCATCGCGCCTCCGGGTACATAGGGCACCACCCTGCCCCGTCCGAACGCCTGCGCAGCGTCGGCCAGCCGCGTGATCGGTCGCAGCTGGTTGCGCATGTAGAGAAATGAAATAGACGTCATGACGACGGCAAAAAACACCATTGTAACGATCAACTGATGCGGTGCTGTGGGGGACAGACGTCGACGATCCATCGTCAACTGCAGCAAACCAAGATCGGTCTGCAAATATAGCCGGGCTTCATCTCCACTGGGCAACGCAATCGCCACAAGGTCCGGAAGGTGGGCATGCAAATCCGTTTCAACCTGCGGTGCGATGAAATCGTACCAACGGCGGTATCCGATCATCGGGCTATCATTTATGCCCAAAAAACGCACCTGCATCTCAAGCGCGCTCAGGTCAGGCCGAATGGCCGCCAATGCCTGCTGCTGTGTTTCAAACCCCTCCATCGTTTCAGTGACCAGCATCACTTCGCGCGAGGCCGTGCGCGTCATTTGCCCCGTGACGTCCTCAAGGTGCTTTTGCAAAAAAGCGATACCCACCACCAACAGCAACACGATAACAGGCAGAACAAGAATCAAGGCTGCACGGGTGTACAGGCTGCGTGGCATATATGATTTGAGCCATCTACTCGACATGCGCTAAACCTAACGGGCTGATCCGAAATGAGAAAGAGCGCAAAATGCAGGCCCCCGACGATTTCAACCCGCCCGCGGGTCAAGCCACGACAGTACAGCCGGGCTTGCGCCGTATTCTGGCTCCGAATCCCTCGCCCATGACCTACCGCGGAACCAATACATATCTGTTGGGAGACCGCGATTGCGCGGTTATCGACCCCGGCCCCGAAAGCAATACACATCTTGAGGCGATTCTGGCGGCATTAAAACCAGGTCAAAGGGTAAGCCATATCATCGTCACGCACACGCACCTTGACCACTCACCTCTGGCAAAACCGCTGGCCGAGCGTACCGGCGCCCCGATTTACGCATTTGGAGGCCCGGAGGCCGGTCGAAGTGAAGTCATGGCGGAATTGGCCAAGCAAGGTCTGGCGGGTGGCGGCGAGGGAATCGATACAGCCTTTCGCTTCGATGTCGAGGTTTCGGATGGCGATGTCATCGAAGGAGAGGATTGGCAGCTTGAGGTCATCCACACGCCCGGTCATCTTGGCAATCATATTGCGCTGGGTTGGGCAGACGTGTGCTTTACAGCAGATCATGTCATGGGATGGGCCAGCTCGTTGGTATCCCCCCCGGACGGCGACCTCACGGATTTCATGCAGGCCTGCCATAAACTTCGCGCCCGAAAGTGGACAGTGTTTCATGCAGGTCACGGAGCGCCAATCGCGGATCCTGCGGCCCGGCTGGATTGGCTGATCCATCACCGATTGTCGCGCGAAGCACAGATTCTTGACGCTCTGGCAGATCAACCCGGTACAGCGCGACAACTGGCAAAACGGATATACACCGAAACCCCTGTTGCCCTGCTTGGAGCAGCAGAGCGGAACGTTTTCGCCCAACTGGTCGATTTAACCGGAAGATCAACGGTTTCGCCAGATGGTCCACTTTCCGCAAATACGGTTTTTCGCAGGCTGGCTTAACCTCAAAAACTTTTTCGGCATTTGGGGTCGATCCCCTCTGGACGACCAAAATCCGTGTTGTTATACGCCACTCAGTTCCGGCGTAGCTCAGCGGTAGAGCAGTTGACTGTTAATCAATTGGTCGTAGGTTCGATCCCTACCGCCGGAGCCAAAATTCCCAAGAATACCAACATCCATACAATGCGATTGACGTTGAATTTGGCCCAAGATTTTTCGACGAAAAATCTTACGCGCCCTCTGGACGCCACAGAAACGGATTGCTATACGGCGCGAACCGTTCCGGCGTAGCTCAGCGGTAGAGCAGTTGACTGTTAATCAATTGGTCGTAGGTTCGATCCCTACCGCCGGAGCCATTTCCCCCTGATTTCAAACTCTTATCCAGTCAATTCGGATTCGAAGTCTGCCCTTAGGTTGCGTTTCAAAACTTTGCCCGTTGCATTCAATGGCAGCGCATCGACGAAAACCACCTTGTCCGGAACTTGCCACTTTGCGATTTTGCCGTCGAAAAAGGCCAGCAGTTCGTCTTCGCTTGGATTTTCCCCCTCGGCTTTGACTGCGACCAATAGCGGACGCTCATCCCATTTCGGGTGCGGAACCCCGATCACGGCAGCGGTCGCCAATTTCGGGTGGGCAACAGCGATGTTTTCCAGCTCGACCGAACTGATCCACTCACCACCCGACTTGATGATATCCTTGGACCGGTCCCGGATGGTCATAAAGCCGTCGGGATCCAACGTCGCCACATCTCCTGTCGCGAACCAGCCATCCTGCAGCAAGTCCTGATCCTGCATCTGAAAATAGCTGTCCAGCACCCAATGACCGCGGACCATCAGGTCGCCTTGCGTTTCTCCGTCATGAGGTAATTCCTTGCCGTCATCGTCCACAATCTTGAGTTCGACACCGTAACAGGGGCGACCTTGGCTTTCGCGAACGCGGTGTTGATCCTCCACCGGCAGTTTTGAGTGCTTGGCCAACGGATGGTTTGCGGTGCCGAGCGGGCTCATTTCGCTCATGCCCCAGGCGTGGATCGTGTCGACGCCATAAACCTCGCGGAAGGTTTCGATCATCGAGGGCGGACACGCCGCGCCACCGATCACAGTGCGCTGCAGGCTTGTTAGTTTACTGCCCGAACTTGCGGCATGCGCCAAAAGACCCTGCCATATGGTCGGCACGCCCATTGCAATGGTAACGTCATATGTGTCGATCAGATTGACCAAGGCTTCGCCATGCAGCCCCGGTCCCGGCAATACCATCCGAGACCCCGACATTGCACATGCATAAGGCGATCCCCACGCGTTGACGTGGAACATCGGCACCACCGGCAGCACAACGTCCATGGCCGAATATCCGATTACATCACGCGTGTTCGAACCAAAGCTGTGCAGAACGGTCGAGCGGTGCGAATACAGTACACCCTTGGGGTTGCCCGTAGTCCCTGAAGTATAGCACAGGCTGGACGCGGTGTTTTCGTCAAAGCTTGGCCATTTGAAGCCTGCGTCGCCCGTTTCGATGAATTCGTCATAGAATTGAACGTTCTGAACCTGTGCGACCGCTTCCTCGTTCCGCGGACCCATCAAAATAAAATGCTGAACCTCGGTCAGATGATCCTGCAACGCTGCAACCAAGGGAATAAAGGTCGCGTCAAAAAACAGAACACGGTCCTGCGCATGGTTGATGATGTACGTTAGCTGTTCGGGGAACAGCCGGGGGTTTACTGTATGGCAAACAAAACCAGCACCGGATGTTCCGTAGTAAATCTCAAGATGGCGTCGGTTGTTCCACGCCAAAGTGCCGACACGAGCCTGAGGATCAAGCCCCAGATTCGTCAATGCCGAAGCCAGCTTGCGCGCGTTGTGCGCCACCTGAGACCAACTACTTTCAGTAACGCTTCCATCCGTTTCAACCGAGATTATTTCGGTCTGGCCGTGATAGCGATCGGCGTGCTCAATCAGCGACGAGATCAGCAACGGCTGCGTCATCATTTGTCCCAGCATGGACATCCTCCCTATGTCTGTGCCGCTTCTGCGTGGCAGCACCTCGTTCTAGCCCTGCCCCATGTCCGGGCAAGGGAACAGGGGCGGCTCTTCACAAAGAACCCTGCCAATCATTTAATTGTCTGACAATAAAAGAATGCAGACTATGGTGGTTCCAAGCTGCGTTTTTTCAGTCCCGGTGTCGCAACGCGTAAGCAACCAGACCTGCGGTTGAACCATCCTTTTGCGCCGCGCTCTCTTCGCCATCCACGATAGGAGCCAGAGACGTCGCCAGCTCTTTTCCCAATTCAACACCCCATTGATCGAACGAGTTTATGCCAAGCAAAACGCCCTCGACGAACACGCGATGCTCATACAACGCAATGATCTGGCCCAATACAAACGGGGTGAGCTGTGGATAGATCAGCGTGGTGGACGGACGGTTCCCGGGGAAGACACGGTGCAGGGCCTGACGCTCAAGCTCGGCCCCTTGCAGCCCTTTCTCCACCATCCGCTGCCGCGCTTCTTCGAAGGTTCGTCCGCGCATCAGCGCTTCGGATTGCGCGAGGCAGTTGGCCAAAAGCAGACGGTGATGATGCGCCAGTTCAGGTTCATGTCCTTGGGCAGCAACCATGAATTCGCACGGAATGACGTCGGTGCCCTGGTGGATCAACTGATAAAAGGCATGCTGACCGTTTGTACCGGGTTCCCCCCAGACAATTGGCCCCGAGGGCACCGTCAACGCACTGCCATCCATGGCGACAGATTTTCCGTTGGATTCCATTTCTAGCTGTTGGAAATATGCCGGCAAACGCAACAGACGTTGGTCATATGGCAATACAGCGCGGCTGGAATAGCCCATAACCTGCCGATGCCAGATACCCACGAGCGCCAGCATAACCGGCATGTTGTCGGCCCAGTCGGCGGCTCGAAAATGCACATCCATCGCCTGTCCGCCGCGCAGAAACGCGTCAAAGGCGTTGGAGCCGACCGCAATCATCACCGGCAGCCCCACAGGCCCCCAAACCGAATAGCGTCCGCCAACCCAATCGGCGAAACCGAAAACGCGCTCTTCAGGAATGTCGAACGCCTCGGTCTTGTCCAACGCACTGGATACGGCTGCAAATTGGCGCGTCGGGTCACCACCCCCTTCGGTCATCCAAGCGCGCGCTGTTCTGGCGTTGGTCATTGTTTCGATGGTGGTGAAAGTTTTTGACGCAACAATCACCAGCGTGCGCGTCGGGTCCAGTTGGCGCAATGTATCGGCGATGTGTGCACCATCTACGTTCGAGACATAATGCACCCGGGGGCCATCGTGATAAGGGGCCAGAGCATGCGTTGCCATGACAGGACCCAGATCCGAACCCCCGATACCGATATTAACGATGTCAGTGAAACTGCCCCCTGCCCCGACGGTTGTTCCACCGCGAACCTCTTCGGCGAAAACGCGCATTCTTTGCAACGTGTCCAGAACATCTGGCATGACGTCCAAACCGTCGACCTCAACAGGACCACCGTCCAGATTGCGCAGCGCGGTGTGCAACACGGACCGGTTTTCGGTTTCATTGATCCTTGCGCCGCTGAACATCGCCTCGCGTTTGTCGGCAAGCGCGGCCTGATCACACAGCGCTATAAGCGCAGATCGCACATCCGCGTTGATACAGGTTTTCGAATAGTCAAACCGCAGGTCGCCGGTCGAGGCGGAAAACCCATCTGCGCGATCAGCGTCTTGTTCAAACAGGTCCAGAATGCGCCAGTCTTTCGCGTCACTTGCCAGAGAATTGAGTTCATCCAATTTCATCACGATCACTCCGCCCAGTGTACGGTCATACCACTTAATACTGCCGCGATTGGGGCTTCTTCCGGCGGCAGGCGCATCGCGCGGTCCAACGCCTCGCGTTTGGACGCCCCGAGAATCACCAGATGCTTAGACAAGGCCCCGTCCAAAACCGGAGCTGTCAGCGAAATCCGTGCTTCGGGTTGCGTTTCCGGTCTGGCAATCGCCAGCGTCGGCGCGTGGCTGTCTAATGCTTCGGCCAATCCAAGCATCCCCGGAAATAACGAGGCGGTGTGCATATCATCCCCCATGCCTAACACGAGAACCGACAAAGGTAGCACTGGCGTAATTAGGCTTTCGATCTCTGGCAGCACGTCATCCGGCTCTTTTCCTTCAAGATACAAAGGAACGTATTCTGCTACCGAGGCGCGGTTGGTCAGCAGACGTTCCCGGATCAGACGTTCGTTCGACCGTTCACTGTTGCCCGGAACACATCTTTCGTCCGTTGGCAGCACACGAACACGATCCCATTCCAGATCTGCAGCGCATAGGCTGTCAAAAATAGGGCCCGGCGTGGTGCCTCCGGGTACGGCCAGCGATACCTTATCGTGGTGCAGCAAGGCGGCCTCCAGATCTCCAGCCAGCACGTTGGCGACGTCGATGGCCAGCATGTCCCTGTCGGCGTATTCCTGTATGTTCATGGGTTTATTCCTTGCCATCGGCGACCATCACGCTTCATCAGCAGCTCGGCGTCGCCGGGGCCTGTGCTGCCAGTCTCATAGGGTTTCGGCACATCGCTGCGGGCTTGCCATCCTGCGATGATCGGATCGGTCCAGGCCCAGGCGGCCTCGACCTCATCCCCGCGCATGAACAGGGTCTGATTACCGCGGATCACATCCATCACCAAGCGTTCATATGCGTCAGGTGGATCCTGATTTTCCGGTCCCAATGCCTCGGCAAAGCTCATGTCCAAAGGAACATCGACCAACCGCATTCCACCCGGACCAGGTTCCTTGATCGTGACCTTAAGGGTAATGCCTTCATTCGGTTGCAGCCGGATGGACAGGACGTTTGCGTGACGCCCGGCCTCTTCGCCAAAGATTGAATGAGGCGCATCCTTGAACATCACATTTATCACCGATGACCGAGCGACCAGCCGTTTACCCGTTCGCAGATAAAACGGCGTCCCGGCCCACCTCCAATTGCTGACATGGGCCTTCAGCGCCACGTAGCTTTCCGTGGTCGAACGCGGATTGCCCACAACCTCACGGTAACCGTCACTGTCGCCGTCGAATTGGCCGCGAACGATGTGATGCGGTTCGACCTGATCAAGCGCGCGAATGACCTTGAGCTTTTCGTCACGCACGGCGTCCGGGTCGAATTTGGCCGGTGGTTCCATCGCGATCAGACACAACAATTGCATCAGATGGTTCTGCATCATATCGCGCATGGCGCCGGCGCGGTCATAATAATCCTCGCGCCCATCAATCCCCACAGATTCGGCAACCGTAATTTGGATATGGTCGACGTACTGACTGTTCCACAAAGGCTCGAACAGCATATTGCCGAACCGGACCGCCATAAGGTTCTGAACGGTTTCTTTACCCAGATAATGGTCGATCCGGTAAATCTGCTTTTCGCTGAAATACGAAGCCAGCGTCGCATTCAATGCCCGCGCACTGTCAAGATCGTGCCCAAAGGGTTTTTCAACAACAATCCGCGTAAGCGGCGTTGCCAGCTCGTGCGCTTCGATCCGTTCGGCCAATGGCCCGAACAAGCGCGGACCGACCGAGAAATAGAATGCCCTAACGCAGTCGAGCCTCAGTTTTTCGGCAAGCTGTGTCCACCCATCATCCGCTGCTCCGTCCAAAGACACGTAGGACACACGCTGCAAAAACGACTGCAGCGCAGACACATCCTGGCATTGCCGCGAGGCATGTTCCTTTAGCGACGCGGAAACCAGATCGCGGAACCCCTGATCGTCATGCGCTGATCGCGCAGCCCCGATAATCTGGACATCATCATCCCACTGGCCTGCACAAAAACGACGGTACAACGCCGGCAGAATCTTGCGCTGAGCCAGATCGCCGGTTCCGCCAAATATGACCAGATCAAACGGATCCACAGGTATGACGCGAGAAACCATGTGTTTTCCTTACCTTGCCCCGAAGGTCATGTCCAATGTTAGCGCAACCATTTTTATAATTCCTATCGTCATCAAAACTCTGTCAGGTTCGACATGTCGCACTTAACGAACCTCAACCAAAGGGCTAAGTCTTGGCGAAGTTTTCAAAGAACCGGATACCGGAATGAAAGACAACGCCCCACTTAATGCCAATATTGGTAAGTTTCAGGACAAATTAGTGACTGCGGACGGTCAAAACCGTGCGTCTGTGGCGTTGGAGAACCCCGAAACACTTTGGTTTAACACCGGAACTCTTTGCAACATCGAGTGTCAGAACTGCTATATCCTCAGCAGTCCCACAAACGATGCGCTGGTCTATATCACCGCCGACGAGGTGCGCGACTATCTGGACCAGATCGAAGAGCGTAACTGGCCGGTGCGTGAGATCGGGTTTACCGGTGGCGAACCCTTCATGAATCCCCAGATGATCGAGATGACGCGCGCCGCGCTTGAGCGTGGGTATGAAGTTTTGATTCTGACCAACGCTATGGTGCCAATGATGCGCCGCAAAATGCGCGAGGGGTTGATCGAGCTGCAGCGTGAATATGGCGACAAGCTGACGTTACGCATTTCAGTCGACCACTACCGCCCCGACCTACATGACGAAGAGCGCGGAGCGGGTAGTTTCGAAAAAACCGTAACCGGCATGGAATGGTTGCGCGACAATGGCTTCAACATGGCAGTCGCCGGTCGCACCGTTTGGGGTGATACCGATGCGCAAAGCCGTGCGGGGTATGCGGCATTTTTTGAAGCCCACGGCTTTAATATTGATGCCCAGAATCCTGCGCAGACAGTGTTGTTCCCGGAAATGGACGAAACAGTTGAAGTTCCTGAAATAACTACAGCTTGCTGGGGTATTCTGGACAAGTCACCGAACGCGGTGATGTGTTCGAACGCGCGGATGGTCGTCAAGCGTAAAGGGGCAGAAAAACCTGCTGTCTTAGCCTGTACCTTGCTTGCCTATGAACCCGAATTCGAAATGGGCACCACGCTGGCCGAGGCCGAGGCAGATGTGCATCTAAATCACCCGCATTGCGCCAAATTCTGCGTCCTTGGGGGTGCGAGCTGCTCGGGCTAACCCCAAACGCAAATCACTAAGTAAACAAAGTCACTGTGGCCGTCTCAGGTTTTCCGTTATCTTTAAAGCGGATGTTGGAAAACCGGGTTTCAAGATGAAGTGGCTGATTTCCTTTTGGTTCGTTATTTGTGCGGCACCACTTTGGGCGCAAGAGCGCTTGGCGCTGGTTATTGGCAACAACCAATACGAATCCGTACCCACTTTGCAAAAGGCCGTTGCCGACGCCGAAGCTGTTGCGCGGCAACTGAGAACGTTAGGCTTTGAGACCTTTGAGGGTTTGAACCTCGACCGACGGGGAATGAATCAGCGAATATCAGAGTTCACCGCGCAACTAGAGGCCGGAGATACTGCCTTTGTGTTTTTTGCCGGGCACGGTGTTGAAATTGACGGTGAAAACTATCTGCTGCCCACGGATATCGAGACTCCATTCGCTGGTGAGACTGATTTCGTCAAATCCGAGTCCATCGCCCTGTCGAACCTGCTGAACCGCGTGCGCGGCACAGGGGCCCGGACATCCATCGCGATTATCGACGCATGTCGGGACAACCCTTTTGAAACCACCGCCGGACGCAGCATCGGCGGCACCCGCGGCTTAGGTCGCATCGACGCGCCACAAGGCATGTTTGTCATTTTCTCAGCCGGGGCCGGCCAGATGGCGTTGGATCGGTTGCATGACAATGAGGCCGAGCCGAATTCGGTCTTTACCCGTGCCTTGTTGCCACGATTGGCAGAACCAGGGCTTGAGCTGCGCAGCATGGTTGCCGACCTAAGGCGCGAAGTGCGGGATTTGTCCCGTACCGTGCAACACAACCAAATCCCCGCCTATTATGATGAACTATTGGGCGAGTTCTACTTCACCCCTGCGGTTGTAGAGGTGCCATCTGTCGACACAGTTGCGCAACCGATTGAAAAGATGCGCGCCGATCTGGAATTGGCTCGCTCGGTCGGCACGGCGTCGGCATTGGACACATTTCTTGAGAAATACGCGGACCGTTCCACCGACTATACCTATGAAATCGCGTTGCAACTGCGCGCAGGGTTGGAAGGGCCCGCCGCTGGCGAGAACCCCGAAACATCCCCGGAATCGACGACGTCACCCACGATAATTCAAGATTCGAAAGACGTGATGCGCGCCACCCAAGCGGCACTGAATGCACTGGGGTGCAATGCTGGTGGGGCCGACGGCGTCGCGGGCCCTCGCACGAAACGCGCCTTTGCGAACTACCGCAGGGCCAGCAAATCCACCCTCGGAGCAGATGATCTAGGCACGCGCCATGCTCTGGAAGAACTGGAAAGCAAAAGCGGAACCGTCTGTGTCCCGGCACCTGCAACGACCGCTTCACAAACCGCAGCCTCGTCCGCTGTTTCACTCGCCGGAAGCTGGAGCTTCAAGGCGACATGCGCTTTCGTTGTGAATGTGACCGGGTCCGTGCGCTATACCCGCGCTGGTGACAACAAGTATACCGGCAGCCTGACGGACTCGTTGGGTCAAAAGGCCAACACGGTTGTATACCTGAACGAACAGGAGCTCAACGGAACGGACTATTTCCCGGCGATTACCGTCAAATGGCGCGGACGAATGGCCGAGGACGGCAACAGCTTTACTGGATCGGGATCAACCGGCTGCTCTGTTTACGCTTGGCGGGTTGGTTGAAAGGCTAATTCACCCGAAACTCACCGACCATGTGTTGCCACTCGCCTGGCGCTATCATTTTACGGTGGGTGAACCGCACCGAGTGCAAAGGCCCTTCGATTTCACGTTGCCAGAACTCAACGAATTCAAAGAGCTTTGGATGATCAGGGGCCAAGTCGTAATCCTGCCAGATGAACGTGTTCAACACGTGAATATAGTCGGGCATGTGATAGAAGAATTCTGCTGTTGTCAGCCCGTACCCTTTTAGCATTAGTTCGGTTTCGCTTTGCTTCATGCAGACCTCCGATTTCTTGCAAGGTCCTTTGAGGGTATCACACGCAACACTGAACCCTTATATAACAATATGTTACCCCGGTGTTACCGTGACTTTTTATTGGAAATGATCAGCTTGCTTGCACCTTATGTACCGGGTCTGATAAGGTGCACCCACAAGATATAGACCCAAGCCAAAGAACGGGCAGTTTACGTGAGCGATACGCCAGAAACCCCAGAAAACATGGATGAAACCCCGCCAGAGCGCCCCGTTTACGACGGCCCGACGGTATCCATCGAATCCGAGATGCGCACATCCTATCTGGACTATGCCATGTCGGTCATCGTCTCGCGCGCGATCCCTGATCTGCGTGATGGGTTAAAGCCTGTGCACCGCCGAATTCTCTATGCCATGCACGAAACCGGCAACACTCACGACAAGGCGTATCGGAAATCGGCCCGCCCGGTTGGCGATGTGATGGGTAAGTACCACCCGCATGGCGACAGCGCGATCTATGACGCGCTGGTGCGGATGGCGCAGGATTTCTCGATGTCGCTGCCGCTGCTGGACGGTCAGGGCAACTTTGGCTCGATGGACGGCGATAACCCGGCGGCCATGCGCTATACCGAAGTGCGGATGGACAAGCCCGCCGCCTCCCTGCTGGCCGATATTGAAAAAGAGACGGTCGATTTTCAGGACAATTACGATGGTAAGGACAAAGAGCCGACCGTTCTGCCCGCCCGGTTCCCGAACATGCTGGTCAATGGCGCGGGCGGTATCGCCGTGGGTATGGCGACCAACATTCCTCCGCATAACTTGGGCGAAGTGGTCGATGCGACGCTGGCCCTTATTGATGATCCGGACCTGACGTCCGAGCAGCTGATCGAATACGTCCCCGGCCCTGATTTCCCGACCGGCGGCGTGATGCTGGGCCGGTCCGGTGCGCGCAAGGCATATCTGGAAGGCCGTGGCAGCGTTATCATACGCGCGAAAACCCGTGTCGAGGAAATTCGGCGCGACCGTTACGCTATCGTGGTCGATGAAATCCCCTATCAGGTGAACAAAGCGGCGATGATCGAAAAGATCGCCGAGGCAGTGCGCGAAAAGCGTATTGAAGGCGTCGCCCATGTACAGGACGAATCTGACCGCAACGGCGTGCGCGTCGTTGTGGAGCTGAAGCGCGATGCAACGCCTGAGGTAGTTCTGAACCAGCTTTACCGTTTCTCGCCAATGCAGACTTCTTTTGGCTGCAACATGCTGGCCCTGAACGGTGGTCGGCCTGAACAGCTGACCCTGCGCCGTTTCCTGACCTCGTTTATCGACTTCCGCGAAGACGTGGTCGCCCGCCGCACCGCTTATGACCTGCGCAAAGCACGCGAGCGCAGCCATATCCTGTGTGGTCTGGCCGTGGCCGTATCGAACGTGGACGAAGTGGTTGCCACGATCCGCTCGTCCGCCGATGCCGCCGAGGCGCGCGAGAAACTGATGACCCGTCGCTGGCCTGCGGCCGAGATCGAAGGCTATCTGCGCCTGATCGACGATCCTCTGTCCAAGATGAACGATGACGGCACTTACAACCTGACCGAGATTCAGGCCCGTGCCATCCTCGACCTGCGCTTGCAGCGCCTGACCCAACTGGGGGTCAAAGAGGTCACGGACGAACTGGAAGAACTGGCCGCCAAGATCAAGGAATATTTGGATATTCTGTCATCGCGCGAGCGTATCATGTCGATCATCGGCGATGAGCTGCGCGAAGTCCGCGACCAATTCGCCGTGCCCCGTCGCACCGAAATCGTCGATTGGTCCGGCGACATGGAAGACGAGGACCTGATCGAACGCGAAGACATGGTCGTGACCGTCACCTCTGGCGGTTACATCAAGCGTACCCCGCTGGCTGATTTCCGGGCGCAAAAGCGTGGCGGCAAGGGGCTGTCGGGAATGCAGACTAAGGAAGAGGATGTGGTCACCACCCTCTTCGTGGCCAACACTCATACGCAGTTGCTGTTCTTCACCACCGAAGGCATGGTCTACAAGCTCAAGACCTGGCGTCTGCCGCAGTCCAGCCGCACCGGCAAGGGCAAGGCCATCGTCAATATCCTGCCTATTCCAACCGGCGTTTCGATCGCAGCGATCATGCCCGTGGATGTACCTGATGAGGAATGGGAAAACCTGCAAATCGTCTTTGCCACCAGCGCGGGTGACGTGCGGCGTAACCGCTTGTCGGATTTCACCAATGTCCGTCGCAACGGTAAGATCGCGATGAAACTGCCGGATGATGTGGAACTGGTGAACGCCCGCATCTGTTCGGAAGACGAAGACGTGATGCTGGTCACCAATTCCGGCCGTGCGATCCGTTTCCGCACCACTGATGTGCGCGTCTTCAACTCGCGCGAGTCCACTGGCGTGCGCGGCATCAAACTGACCAACGGCGACCGTGTCGTGTCGATGTCAGTCATCCGTCATTTTGAGGCCGGACCAGAAGAACGGGCAGCCTACCTCAAGATGCGCCGCGCCGTTGCAGGCATTGCAGATGATGGCGAGACGGACGAGGATGAAGTGGCACCCGGCGCGATCACGCAGGAACGCTATGCCGAGATGTCTGCCGCAGAAAACCTGATCCTGACCATTACCAAAGGTGGTGCAGGCAAGCTCAGCTCCAGCCACGACTACCCTGTTCGTGGGCGCGGCGGCATGGGCGTTGCTGCAATGGACAAGGCCATGCGCGGCGGCGAGCTGGTTGCCTCATTCCCGGTTGAGATCGATGATCAGATCATGCTTGCCACCTCAAAAGGCCAGTCAATCCGCGTTCCTGTCGAAGGTATCTCATTCCGGTCCCGCAGTGCGGGCGGCGTACGGGTCTTTAACACCGGCAAGGGTGAAGAAGTCGTCAGCGTGGCATGGATCGCCGAACAGGCGGATGAGGAAGACGAAACTGAATAAGCTCTTTCGGTTTCAGCGTTTGAGCCCCTGCGACCGTCATCGTGGGGGCTTTTTCATACGGTGCTGACCGGGCTATCAACTTTGGTTATTTTGGGTCCGCATCAGGTCCTCCAGTACCCAAAGCCTATCCTGACCCCAAACGGTCTGACCGTTCAGGTGGAAACTAGGAACACCCCATAGGCCGATCTGCTGAAGTCTGTCTTGATTGGCCTCAACGCGCGCGCGCCAATTCGTATTGCTTAACTGCGTCTTTGCCTTAGCCCAATCCAGCCCGGCCATAGCAGCGATGTCGCTCAGCCCGGTATCGGTACTGGCATCTATGCCCTGCGACCACACAGCGGTCATAAAGGCCGAGCAGTATTCAGCCAATCGGCCATTCTCTTCGGCGAGATCAAAAAGCGCATAGCCTCTCTCGACACCGGCACCCAATGGATCACTGATGCAACCGAAAGGGATATCCAGACGACGCGCCTCGCGTGCGCAATCGCGGAGTATGTAAGAGGATTTCACCTTGGGAACAGGCAGCCCTCGCATCAGCATGGGCAAGACCGGGCGCAGTACCAGCTTTGCGCCACTCCGAGCAGCAAGCTCCCTTACACGGTCAAACGCGAGGTAAGAATACGGGCTGCGAAACGAGAAAAAGAACTCCAGCTCTTGCCCCTCAGCGTTCGGGGTTTCCCCGCTGTACTCGGGCAGGATGAACGAACCCTGCGGCCCCGTTCGGAAAGCGTCAAGACGTGTTTCCAGATACGCAAGACGGTCCGGCCCCCAATAACATTCGCCGCCATATGCAAAGCATCCGCCAAAAAAGTGCCCGACCTCAGCCAAGGCTTGATCGCCCGCCGCTTGCGCTGCTGAGTAATCCGATTGCGGCCCCTCGGGTATATCTTCGCCCGACCACAAAGCGTTACTGATTTGCTGTGCACGGCTTGTGAAATCCTGCTTATGCAGCTCGGCAGCAAGACGGCGCGAAGCCTGCGCAATTGCGCTTTCTGAAGTTTTGGATATGGCAGGTGACGTCAGACCCAAACGGTTTGCCCATCGCCTGGTATCCGTCAGCGCATTCTGCAAATAGGCCTCTGGCGCCGGCAGGTTTTCCGGCGTCGGGCCAGAAATCAGGTAGGGTTCAATCTTGATATCGTAGTGCTTTTGAAAAAGGGCCAGCAATTGCAGGCTTACGTGGCAATACGGGTCTGCCACGTCGTGAAAATACTGAACGACGCGCGGTTGCCCCTTCATACGCCGCCGGGCCTCAAACGCGCCCCGCTTGGCGGTTTGCAAACCAGTACCTGTCAAAACCATCGCAGCGCGAGATCTTACCATATTTCTAAGCGTCACGTGCCCCCTCCCAAGTCGGTTTGGGCACTCTATCTTGCGACGCTCAGAATGCTATGCCAGTACACTGGAACGTGAGGGTTACAGCGCGTAAAGCGCGCCGAATTTCTCATCAAGGTATTGCAACAAGGGCTCTGGTCCAGGTTCCTGCCCACCAGCACGACGAATGACGTCGCGCGGCGCATAGAGCCCGCCGTGCCTTTGAACGTTTTCGCGCAGCCAGCCCGTTGCGCCAGATGTATCACCCTCCGCCAATTGTTGATCCAACGCAGGGACGGCCTTGCGCAACGCCTGATACAGACAGCCAGCATAGACATTACCCAGCGAGTAGGTTGGGAAATAGCCAAACAGTCCGACCGACCAGTGGACGTCCTGCAGGCACCCATTTGATGGCATGTCTACTGCATAGCCAAAATCAGACAGGAACCGGTCATTCCACGCGGCCTCAAGATCATCCACGTGCAGGTTCCCGGACATCAGCGCGCGCTCCAGATCAAAACGCAACATGATGTGCAGATTATACTGCACCTCATCAGCCTCGGTTCGAATATAGCCGTTGTGAACACCGTTCACTGTTGCGTAGAACGCGTCAGCGTCGGGGATACCAAAATCTCCGAACGCGTCTTTCATCTGGCCGTACAGCCAACCAGTGAATGCGCGAGACCGGCCCAACTGGTTTTCGTAAATGCGGCTTTGGCTTTCGTGTACCCCCATGGATACCCCACTGCCCAACGGGCTAAGGCCGAAATCCGGGTTTATTCCCTGCTCATACGCGGCGTGACCGACCTCGTGAATGGTGGAATAAAAGCAGTTGAACGGGTCGCTTTCACTGGTTCGCGTAGTAATGCGCACGTCAAGTCCGCTACCCGAACTGAACGGGTGAACCGCCTTGTCGACGCGCCCAGTGTTCAGGTCGTACCCAAACGCAGTGGCCAATTTCTGCGACAACCGCATTTGTGTCAGCTCATCGAATGTTCCCGACAACGCTATGGGTGCGGGCTTTTCCAAGACCGCGGCCCTGAGTGCGACCAGTCTTGGGCGCATCTGGTCGAAAATCTCAGAGATTTGGGCACCTGTCGTATAGGGCTCGTAATCTTCAACCATCGCGTCATACACGTCGCCACCTTGCGCTAGGGCTGTGCCCTCTTCGCGCTTTAGGGCCACAACCTCTTGCAGAACGGGAAGAAAGGCTGCCACGTCCTCATCCGCGCGGGCTTGTGCCCATGTGCCTTGCGCGGCCGATGTGACGCGCGCAATGGCCTTGGCCAAATCAGCAGGCACCTTGATCGTCCGTTCATAAGACCGGCGGATTTCTCGTAGCTGAGCCTGCCCGACTTCGTCTGACGCTTCGGCGTTTTCCAACCATTCGGCAACGCGCGGATCCGAACGGCGCGCATGTAGGACAGCCTCGATCGCGGCCATTTCCTCGGCTCTTTGGGGTGCGGCACCACGCGGCATAACCGTTTCCTGATCCCAACCCAGCCGACCGGCTATCTGCCCCAGCGCCGAGGTTTCGCGTTGAAATGCCATCAGATCGTCGAAAGCGCTCATATCAAGCTCCGCGGATGGAGGTTGCAATGGGATAGGCCGTCAGGAAACGCGCCCGCAGGATCAACGTCCAGACAACGACAGCCATGAACTGGTGGAAAATCGCGATCTGCCAGGGAGCTGCGTAGACAACGGTGATGATGCCAACAACAACTTGCAGCGACAGAGCCGCAAACATGGCGTTGAAGGCGAACCGCGTCTGGGGATGTGCACTGGTTCCGCCGCGCCGCCAAACCATGATACCGAACGCAAACAGCAGATATCCGGCGCACCGGTGAATGAACTGAACAAGGCCCGGACTTTCAAAGAAGTTGCGCCACATAGGTTCCAAAGCAGCTGCATCTGGCGGCAGCAACTGACCACCAATCAAGGGCCAATCGGTATAGGAGCGGCCCGCATCAATTCCGGCAACCAAAGCGCCGATCAGAATCTGCAGGAACGCAAAGTGCATGAGGCCAGTCGACAGCGAAAATAGCTTTGCCTCTTTCGCGCGGCGGGCCTGCATGAGGTCACGCTCGGCCCGGCCAAGCTCGAAAACATACCAAGCAAGGAATCCGAGTATGACGAAAGCCAAACCCAGATGGACCGCTAGACGATAGCTGGCGACTGCTGTCATCCCCTCGCCCTGTGTCACACCTGATGCAACCATCCACCATCCGACAACGCCCTGAACACCGCCTAACGCGCCGGGAATCAACAGCTTGCCGGTCCATCCGGTCGGGATTTTCCGCGCCGCGAGGAACCCAAAGAAACCTATGGCCCAGACCAGACCAATCACGCGGCCCAGTTGCCTGTGACCCCATTCCCACCAGTAGATGAATTTAAAGTCGTCTAACTCCATCCATTGATTTTGAATGCGCCACTGGTCGATTTCCTTGTACTTGTCGAACTCGGATTGCCAGTCCGCCTCGTTCATCGGAGGGATCGCACCAGTAATGGGCCGCCATTCGGTAATCGACAGGCCGCTGTCGGTCAGACGGGTCAGACCGCCCACTGCAATCATGACAACCACAAGTGCGAACAGGATCATCAGCCACGTTCTGATGCCGCGCCGGGCATCGCCGCGACCGCGGTCGATCATGCCGGGTTGAACCGCTTCCTGTTTCTGGTCACCCGAGACCTCTTCGAAGATGCTGCGCTTACCGCTCATGCTGTCCTCATGTCCTGATTTTGTCGCAAGCTAGGGCTTGGGTGCAGATAGGTCCAGCCTTAGCCTTTTTCCTTCCAGCGGACCATCTGACGCATCACCCCGTGCAACATCTGCACATCCGCGCGCGTCATGCGCATCCGCGACCAGAGGTTGCGCAAGTTGGTTTTCATACCGTCTGCTTTTTCGGGTGGATAGAAAAAGCCAGCCTCCTCCAACCGGTCTTCGTAATGTTCGACCAGTTTTTCAACCTCGATCCCTGTAGCCCAATCGCCCTTGCCCAGATCGGTGGACTCATGCACCACATCTCCGGTCTGGCGCATCCACTCATACGCAGTCAACAGCACGCATTGACCAAGGTTCAACGAGGCATATTCGGGGTTCACAGGCACCGAGATTATGGCGTTGGCTTTGGCAATATCCTCGTTTTCCAGCCCTGCCCTCTCTGGTCCGAACAAGACAGCCACCTTTTCGCCCGCCGCAACCTTTTCTGCCGCGATCTGCATGGCGCGTTCGGGGCTGTAGACCGGTTTGGTCAAGCCTCGTTGCCGCGCGGTTGTCGCGAAAACAAAGGTACTGTCCGCAAGCGACCCGGCCAGATCGTCAAACAACTGTGCTTCGTCCAGCAAGCGACCGGCACCGCTGGACATGGCCACCGCTTTGGGGTTCGGCCAGCCATCACGTGGTGCCACAATCCGCATCCGGTCCAGCCCGAAGTTCCACATTGCACGTGCAGCGGCACCGATGTTTTCGCCCATTTGCGGACGCACGAGCACGAAAGAGGGCTGAGATTTTTCGCTGGGCATGGCTGTCTCCGGAAAACTTCGGCTTGCTGTAATCGGCACAGATGCGCAGGGCAAGGCGTTGGCGCAAGCAATTGCGCATGAATCCGGCATAAAAGTTTGCTTCCCCCGCGCAATCCGCTAAACCCCGCCAAAGACTGAAAGCCGAAGGACGCGCCATGGACACCCCTGAGCAGCCGCAGATTTATCTGATTTCGCCCCCGACCATCGCGCTAAGCACCTTCCCAGATCAATTGGGCCGCGTGCTGGACGCAACCGAAATTGCCTGCATCCGGCTGGCTTTGGCGGGCAATGACGAAGACACCATCGCGCGTGCTGCCGATGCCTGTCGCGAGGTTGCCTTTGCGCGCGATGTGGCAATCGTCATATCCAACCACGTTCTTTTGGCCCAACGCCTTGGCCTGGACGGGGTTCATCTGGATGATGCAGCGCGTTCTGTGCGCAACGTGCGCAAAGAGCTGGGTGCTGATGCCATCGTCGGTAGTTTTTGCGGCAACTCCAGCCATGACGGAATGACTGCAGGCGAAAACGGGGCCGACTACGTGGCCTTCGGTCCGGTCGGCGCGAGCACTTTGGGCGATGGCAGCATCGCCGAGAAAGACCTGTTCCAATGGTGGTCTGAGATGATCGAGGTTCCTGTTGTCGCCGAAAGTGGTTTGACGCCAGAGCTGATCGGCGAACTTTCACCGCACACGGATTTCTTTGGAATCGGGGATGAAATCTGGTCCCAAGACGACCCGGTTGCCGCCCTGAAATCGCTCACCGACGCGATGTGAGCGTTAACCCTTGCGCCCGCGCCGGGGCTACGGCATGACACCGTCATGACTCAGAACAGCAACATCCTGTGTATCGGCTCGGTCCTGTGGGACGTGATCGGGCGGTCGGCCAGCGCCATGCGCCAAGGCTCGGACGTGCCGGGGCGGATCACCCGTCTGCCCGGTGGTGTAGCCATGAATATCGCGATGACACTGGTGCGCTTTGGGATGACCCCAACCCTGCTGACCGCCATAGGGCGCGACCCCGAGGGCGACGAATTGGTCAACTCCTGCGCCCGTTTGGGTATGATCACAGATCACGTTTACCGCTCGCAAGACTTGCCGACCGACAGGTATATGGCTGTCGAAGGCGCAAACGGCTTGATCGCAGCTATTGCAGATGCGCATTCCCTTGAGGCAGCGGGTGCCAAAATCCTGCGCCCTTTGATGCACGGGCCGTTGGGCTACGAGAATACGCCTTACGAGGGGCCCATCGCACTGGATGGCAACCTGACGCTAGACTTGCTGGAAGACATCGCCCAAAGTCCTGCCTTTGCCAAAGCTGACTTGCGCGTTGCGCCTGCATCCCCCGGCAAAGCAGAGCGGTTGCTGCCTTTTCTCAAACATGCCCGCGCAACGCTTTATGTGAACCTCGAAGAGGCCGGTATCCTGTGTCAGCGAGAGTTCACGGATTCCGCTTCTGCAGCGCAAGGTCTGCTGGATCGCGGCGCATTGCGGGTGCTGGTCACCGATGGCGGAAACTCGGCCACTATCGGCAGCGCGAATGAAATCCTGACCCAAACGCCCCCATCGGTGCTGGTTACACGTGTGACCGGTGCGGGCGACACTTTCATGGCGGCCCATATCGCCTCAGAATCCGGCGGCGCGTCCAGCGGCGAGGCTTTGACCCGCGCCCTACACGCCGCCGCCACCTATGTTTCCGGAGAAACCCCACTGTGATCGACCTCAAATACTCAGCAGAAGTCCGCGCCGCAAAGGAAGCGGGCCAACCCATCGTCGCGCTTGAAAGCACCATCATTACCCACGGGATGCCCTACCCTCAGAACATCGAAGTGGCGGCACAGGTTGAACAGGATATCCGCGATGAAGGTGCGGTGCCGGCGACCATGGCTGTCATCAATGGAACGTTGCATGTAGGGCTTGAAGCCGATGAATTAAAAGCGCTGGGTCAGGCACAGGGTGTCGCGAAAATCTCTCGTGCGGATATGGCTGCGTGCATTTCCACCGGCGGCACAGGTGCCACGACCGTCGCAGCCACGATGATCGCGGCGCAATATGCAGGCATCGACGTGTTTGCCACAGGCGGCATTGGCGGCGTGCATCAAGGGGCCGAAACCTCATTCGATATATCCGCCGATCTGCACGAACTGGCTCAGACCTCGGTCACGGTTGTTGCGGCTGGTGCAAAGGCGATCCTGGATCTGGCAAAAACTCTCGAGGTGCTCGAGACGCTCGGCGTTCCGGTGATCGCTTATGGTCAGGATGAGTTCCCCGCCTTCTGGTCTGCTCAATCGCCCTATACGGCCCCGCTGCGCATGGACACGGCAGAAGATATCGCGAAAGCGCATGCAACCCGCCGTGCGCTTGGCTTGCCCGGTGGGCAACTGGTTGCGAACCCGATCCCGTCCGCGGATCAAATCCCGTCCGAAGAGCTGGCTCCGATTATCGCAGCCGCGCAGGCGGACGCCGATGAACACCGGATCACGGGAAAAGGCGTTACACCCTATCTGCTGCAGCGCATCTATGAGCAAACAGACGGGCGTTCACTGATCGCCAATATTGCACTGGTCAGAAATAACGCAAAATTGGCTGCCGGAATCGCCAGGGCGCTGGCCAAACAGTCGCAGTGAGATAAACCTATTGTACCAAGGCACCGGACTGCTTAACTAATTCCGCAAACCACTCAGGACCGCAATGAACACGCCGTTTGACGAAGAACCGAACCGCCGACCGGGCTTATTTTCCCGGCTGCGTGCGTCTTTCTTGACGGGTATCGTCGTCATTGCGCCGGTCTGGTTGACGGTATGGCTGATATGGTCCGTGGTTGGCTGGATCGACAGCGCCGTTCTTCCCTTGGTGCCGCAGCAATTTCATCCCGAACAATATGTCGGAATAAACCTGCGCGGCGTTGGCGTCGTAATCTTCCTGATCTTCACGGTTCTGGTCGGATGGATCGCCAAGGGCATTCTGGGGCGGTCCCTGATTCACTTCGCCGAAAGCCTTGTGGACAGAATGCCCGTTGTCCGCTCGGTGTACTCTGGTATCAAACAGATTTCTGAGACCGTCTTTGCGCAAACTGAACGCTCGTTTGAGAAAGCCTGCCTGATCCAGTATCCGCGACGGGGTATTTGGGCGATTGGGTTCGTGTCGACCACGGCCCGTGGCGAGGTCAGTGAACGCGCCGAGACCGGGGGCAACTTGCTGAGCGTTTTCGTACCAACGACGCCAAACCCGACCTCAGGGTTCTTGCTGTTTTTCCCCGAAGAGGATGTCATCCTGCTGGACATGTCCATCGAAGACGCCGCCAAACTGGTGATATCGGCTGGCCTTGTCTATCCGAACGAGAAAGACCCGACGCAACCGCCTGAATGATCAGCCGAACATCTCGGGCAAGTTTACAGTACTACGTGCGCCAAGATCGTCTTTATGATCCGTCAAGAAACGATCCGCCGCCCGGCGCCCCGCGTCCTTGAGTTTGTGCAGGATCACAGGATTGGGCACCGTTTTCGTGGCCACTGACAGGTCATTCATCAGTGCGTCATCCGCGATCATGTGAACCAGCACCCGGTTCATTTCGCCAGCCTTCAGCTTTCCATCAGCCAAGAGCCGTTGAACGAAATTGATTGCCCGCAGCTCTCGGAACAACGACGAATTAAAGCTGATCTCATTGATCCGGTTCTGAATTTGCTGCGGCGTCTTGGGAACTTCGTCGCGCTCGAGCGGATTTATGTTCACGATCACCACATCATCCGGCAGATCATCATCGAATAACGGATACAGCGCTGGATTGCCCGTATAACCGCCATCCCAATACGCTTCGGTCCGACCTGATTTTGGGTCATAAATCTCTACCGCCTGAAACAGGCTGGGCAAACAGGCCGAGGCCAGAATGGCATCGGTCGAGATTTCGTCACCAGTGAACACCCGAATCTTTCCGCTACGTACGCAGGTTGCGCACACATGCAGTTGCGGGCCGTCATCTGCACAAATGTCGTCAAAATTGAAACGGTCCACGACCGGCTCCAAAGGATTGCGATACATCGGTCCGTAGGCATAAGGCGACACCAGACGCGACCATGCATCCCCAACCGAAAACGGCAGTGAGTACTCCATCGCCTGGGCGATCTGCGCTGGTTCGACGGCCTGCATCCAATTGGCCAATCGCATATCGCCGACAGCACCCATCCGTGCCCAAAGCCCATCAAGGTTGGCGCGGGCGCCGTCCCGCCCATTGCGCACCATACCGGATTTGAACGCGGCGCCATTCAGCGCCCCAGCCGATGTTCCTGTGATCGCCGCGACTTCGATATCGTCCTCGTCCAGCAGGCGATCAAGAACACCCCAAGTAAAGGCGCCATGCGCACCGCCGCCTTGCAGCGCTAGATTGATGCGTTTCACTGTCGCCTCCTAAATCAAAGTGCGGTCCAGCCCCCATCCACCGAGATCGTCGTTCCGGTGATCTGCGCTGCAGCGTCTGAACATAGAAAGATCGTAGTGCCGCCAAGCTGCTCAACTGTGGCGAATTCTTTGGAAGGTTGCCGTTCGAGCATGACGTTCTTGATCACGTCTTCGCGGCTCATGTTGTATTCTTTCATTGTGTCCGGGATTTGAGCTTCGACCAAAGGGGTCAACACATAGCCCGGGCAAATTGCGTTGCAGGTAATCGGCTCTTGCGCAGTTTCCAAAGCGACGGTTTTGGTCATGCCTACAACGCCGTGCTTAGCCGCGACATAAGCTGCTTTGAAGGGCGACGCCGTCAGACCATGCGCTGACGCAATATTGACGACCCGGCCCCAGCCCGCCTGACGCATCATAGGCAATGCGGCCGCAGTTGTGTGAAAGGCCGAGTTCATGTTGATCGCGATTATCGCATCCCATTTGTCGACCGGAAATTGATCAATTGGGGAAACGTGCTGAATGCCCGCGTTATTTACAAGAATATCGCAGGCGCCCGCTTGCTCGATAAGGGCGCGGCATTCGTCTCCTTTTGACATATCCGCTTTGATGTAACGCGCTTGTGTTCCGGTTTCTTTGGAAATCTCAGCGGCCAGAGCGTGATCTTCGTCCCGATCCGTAAAGGAATTCAAAACCACGTTTGCGCCAGCCTTCGCCAATTCACGCGCGACCCCCAATCCGATCCCCGAATTTGATCCAGTGATTACTGCTGTCTTGCCCGAAAGGTTCATACGTTTTCTCCCTCAGAAATCCGTGTTGACGACACAGTGCCATGCTGCAAGTGCAAAGAAAACGGTGAATGCGCCAGGCTGCGCGAACGGCGGAAAATGCGCACAAAAAAACGCCCGCACAAGGCGGGCGTTAAGTTATTGAGGCAGGTTTCATACAGGCAAGAAACCTATCGAGCAGTGCACCCTTTATAAGCAATTCCACGCCTTCGTCCAAGCTAAAAGTTTGATAATAAGAAAAATCATCGGTACGATGAATCCCAACAAAATAAGGCCAGAGCAGGATTGTTTCCAAAATGAGCCCTAATTTTCTACGCCCCGTCCGCTTTGTGATCACGGGAATCGCTGCCGTTTTTGCCGCAACGGTCGCCAATGCAGAATCGGCTCATGGCATAGCTATGTACGGAGACCCGGCCCTGCCACCGGATTTTGTGTCTCTGCCCTATGCAAATCCAGATGCACCGAAGGGCGGAAAGGTCGTTTTTGGAAATACCGGCGGCTATAACAGTTTGAACCCGTTTGTGCAAAAAGGCACCCCGCCCTGGCAATTGCGTTTTTGGACCCACGAAAGCCTTATGGGCCGGTCTTGGGACGAACCTTTCACCCTTTATGGCCTTTTAGCCGAATCAGTTGAGACAGCGCCGGACCGGTCCTGGGTCGAATTCACACTACGTGAGAACGCACAGTTTTCAGACGGAACGCCGGTTACTGTCGAAGATGTGATTTGGTCATACGAGATTTTGGGCACCGAAGGGCATCTTCGGTATCGCGGGTTGTGGGGTAAGATCGACAGTATCGAACAAACCGGTCCCCGGACCGTCAGGATTACTTTTAACGAGGCCGACCGTGAACTGGCGCTGATCGCCGGTCTGCGACCGATCCTGCAAAAAGCCCAGTGGGACGGTAAAGACTTCGCCAATGCCCCCCTGCAGGAAATCCCAGTTGGAACCGGCCCGTATGTCATCGACAGCTATGAAGCTGGCCGATACGTCAACCTGCGCCGAAACCCGGAATACTGGGGCGCTGACCTTCCGTTCCGCCGCGGCACTATGAACCTGGATGACATCAGGATTGAATTCTACGGTGACGGAACCGTCCTGTTCGAAGCCTTCAAGGCTGGCGAACTGACCGCCGTTCGTGAATTCAACGCCGACAAATGGGACACCCAATACAGTTTTCCAGCCGTACAACGCGGCGATGTGGTCAAAACCGAAATTCCCCATGGCAAGCCATCGGGGATGACGGGTTTCGTCATGAACACGCGCAAGGCCCCCTTTGATGACTGGCGCGTGCGCGAAGCCCTGATATTGGCGTTCAACTTCGAATTCATTAACGACACCATCACCGGCAGCGCGCAACCAAGAATCTCATCCTATTTTTCGGGATCTGAACTGGCCATGCAGCCGGGCGCAGCGACAGGTCGTGTAGAAGAGCTCTTGCTGCCCTTTGCGGATGACCTGCCACCCGGCACGTTAGAAGGGTACACTCTTCCTGTCAGCGACGGCTCGGCCCGCAACCGTTCAAACATTCGCAAAGCCATGCAACTGCTGGGTGACGCGGGTTGGACCATACAAGATGGAGTGCTGCGCAACGCCAATGGCGACACGTTCACACTGACCGTTCTGCTTCAGCAAGGCGACAGCGAAAGCGAGACTGCAATCGAGATCTATTCTCGCGCGCTCGAGCGGTTGGGAATCCAGATCAAAACGGAACAAGTCGATAGCGCACAATATGCAGGGCGCACATCTGAGCTTGATTTTGATATGACCTTCTTCCGGCGCGCCCTGTCCTTATCACCCGGCAATGAGCAACGCCTGTATTGGGGAAGCGAAAACGCTGACACACCCGGAACACGAAACCTGATGGGGATCGCCTCACCTGCCGTTGATGGGCTGATCGACGCAATGCTTGCATCCGAGAGCCGGGAAGATTTCATAGCGGCCACCCGAGCGCTGGATCGGGTTTTGACCGCCGGTCGCTATGTCATTCCGATTTGGAACTTTGATGTCGGTCGAATCGCGCATGCAAAAGAACTAAAGCTGCCTGAAACACTGCCAATTTATGGCGACGGGCCAGAATACATGCCTCAGGTGTGGTGGTTCGAAGAATAGCCTCGCAATAATGACCACCCAAACCGAACACATTTGGTAACGGTTTAGTGCAAAAACACGCGTTGGTGATGCTTAGACGCCACTCGGCGGAAAACGGCACATTGCCAGATTTATCTATATATTGCGCATTGTTGGATGCAGTTCCGCTATAATTCGTTGTCGCCACTATTTTCAGTCGCAATTTTCGCTCGCAACACAAATAGCTTTACGAAATACATCTTTGCGTTGTAGCCTAGCGGTGAAATTACGCTTTGTGCGACCAAATTATTGCTTTGAATTTCACTACATAGCTTTCGTGCGGCCGCGCAGCGCTCAGGATTTACGGACCAACCACCACTCACTCCAAAACTCGGTCCGTTTGCCCGTTGCGGTTTGCCTGCAACGGGCATTTTGTTCCTTGCATCTTCGACTACAGGGTGCGACATTTTGTCATGCACAGAGTTTCCTGACTGGTTCGTAACCTTTTGGTGGGCCGAGCAGCCGTGAAACCTGAAACCGGAAAGCTTGCAGATGTTGAATTGGAATGATCTGACGCAAGACTGGGACGCCACGTATGCGCGCGCGCAACGCCGTTTTCCGAACCTGCGGGAAAAAGACAAAACGCGGCTTTGCAAGGATCGCAAAGGGTTCGAGGCCTACCTGGCTGAGCGTCACCAACTGACTGTGACGGAAGCTCGAGAAGAGCTGGAAGATTTTCTGTTTACCGAAGGCCTGAACCGCGAATTCGACCGGTCTTTAAGTAAGTGATGTCACCCAAAGGATCATGGCGTCTTCGTCACTGACTGAGACGACGTTGTGCCCCATGCTACCGTCGTAATACGCGCTGTCGCCACGGCGCATTTCAACGGGTTCATAGAATTCGGTATACAGGCGCACAACACCGGTTAGGACATACAGGAATTCTTCGCCATCGTGACGCACCCAACCGTCGAACTCATCCATGGACCGGGCGCGAACGCGCGCGCGGTAGGGCAGCATCTGTTTCTTGGTCAGTGTTTCGGCCAGCAACTCATGTTCATAGGTGGTCGTAGGGTGCGCCGCGCCTTCCCCCATGCGCGTGACAGCCATACGTCCTATCACCTGTTCGCGTTGCGGTGGCGTGAACAGTTGCGGCACCGAAATCTCTAACCCCGTCGCCAGTTTCTTGAGCGCATCATAAGTCGGAGACATTTGCCCGTTTTCGATTTTGCTGAGCGTCGACCGCGCAAGTCCGGCCTGATTGGCCGCTTGCTCCAAGGTCCAGCTGCGCGCCTTGCGCAGCTCACGTACACGCGCGCCGAGGTCCAGCGGTTCAAGTTCGGTATGCTCTCCGGAATCGCGTGCGATGCGGATCAGGGATGTCTGGTCTTGGGTGCTCATGCGTCATTCTATAGGATGAGCCTGTCCTGCTTGCAACGCGTCTGTCGCCACGGTAGCCAATCGGTATGCTTTCGGTTTTCGATCAGGGCCCGTTTGAGGCTTGCCCATCTCCGTTCAACCTGACTGCGCATGTTCTGCGTGCTGCGGATCGCAACGCGGAGAAAACGGCGCTTTCGGTCCTTGGGCATCCGAGCGCGCAACACTGGACCTATGACGCATTGAAACGTGCCGTTCTGGGAACCGGGGCCGGGTTGCTGCGGTCTGGGCTTAAACCCGGCGACATCGCGTTGATGCGGCTGGGCAATACAGTAGACTTCCCAATCGCCTATCTAGGCGCGATCGCCGTCGGGGTGATACCGGTTCCAACCTCGTCCCAACTGACCGAACCGGAAACGGACAAGATTATCCAAAACCTAAACCCTGCGGCAGTCCTACGCGATCCGAGTGTCTCTTGCGCGAGGCACCCGCACCAGATCACTGTGTCTGAACTGACAGCAATGCGAGATCTTCCGCCCGCTCAATTTGAATTGGGTGATCCCAACAGGATGGCCTACGTCGTCTATACATCGGGCACATCTGGTAAACCACGTGCTGTGGCCCACGCCCACCGCGCCATCTGGGCCCGTCAAATGATGGTAGACGGCTGGTACAGCCTGCGCGAGACGGATCGATTGTGCCACGCCGGGGCCTTTAATTGGACCTACACACTCGGGACCGGTCTGATGGATCCGTGGACCATCGGGGCGACCGCGTTGATACCTGAACCGGGTACGGATTTCACCGCGCTGCCCACTTTACTGCGCCAGCATCGCGCCACGATCTTCGCCGCGGCGCCGGGTGTCTTCCGAAAGCTTCTGCACAAACCTGACGAATTGCACCTGCCCGATCTAAGGCATGGGCTGTGTGCTGGCGAAAAGCTCTCGCGTCACCTGCACCAGAACTGGGTTACAGCCACGGGAACCGAATTGTTCGAAGCCTACGGAATGTCCGAATGTTCGACATTCATCTCATCCAGCCCGGATCACCCAGCCCGCGGGGACGCCTTGGGTCAGCCACAACCCGGTCGCCGTGTCGCGATCCTTGGCCCCGATGGGCCGGTTCCGCAGGGGCAAGAGGGCACAATTGCAATCCATCGCTCAGATCCCGGGCTCATGCTGACCTATCTGAACGCACCGGATGAGGCACAGGACAAGATGCAGGGCGATTGGTTCCTGACCGGCGATCAGGGTGCAATGGCTATCGACGGCCAGATTACCTATCTGGGTCGGGACGATGATATGATGAACGCAGGTGGGTACCGTGTGTCGCCGGTCGAAGTTGAAGCCGCCTTGTCCCGTTTCCCGGGTATCACGCAGGTGGGTGCTGCCTGTGTCGAGGTCAAACAGGACACATTCGTGATTGCAGCCTTTTATACCGGACCGGAAAAACTGGACGAAAGCGCCCTGCGCTCCTATGTCGAAGAAAACCTGGCGCGCTACAAACAACCGCGCGCCTTTGTTCATCTGCCTGAACTGCCCAGCGGCGGTAACGGGAAACTCCTGCGCCGGGCGCTTCCGGCCTATTTCAAGGCGACCAACGAATGACCCAGACCGTCAAGCTCGATATCATGTCCGACCCGATTTGCCCTTGGTGCTATATTGGCAAGACGCATCTGGACAAAGCGCTGGCCGCCATTCCTGACCACCCGTTCGTGATTGAATGGCACCCATTTCAGCTGAACCCGGACATGCCGGACGCCGGGATGGATCGGCGTGAGTATCTGGAACGCAAGTTCGGAGGCAAGGAAGGTGCGGTCCGGGCTTATGCACCAGTCGTAGAGCATGCCGAGAATGCAGGTCTGAGCATTGACTTCGAAGGCATGAAGCGTACGCCGAACACGTTGGATGCGCATCGCCTGATCCACTGGGCCGGGATTGAGGGCAAGCAAAACGAAGTCGTTGATGCCCTGTTCGACGCCTATTTCGTCAAGACCCGTGACATTGGCGATCATGAGGTTCTGGCCGATATCGCCGACAGCGTCGGCATGGATGCGGCAGTGGTTCTGAAGCTGCTCAAATCCGAAGCGGACCGGCAGGATATCAGCGACCGGGACACACATTCGCGCCAGATGGGCGTAAACTCTGTTCCGACATTTATCGTTGCAAACCAACACGCTGTTCCCGGTGCTCAGCCACCTGAGATGTGGCAGCGCGTGATCGGGGATATAATGTCTCAACTTGAGGCTTAATCTGCAAATTAGCACACCCGTCTGTGCGCATACTCGCTGGTGCCCTTTGACCCGCCGTGATAGCGCGATCTGGTCAGGAGGGCACAATGGCCAATCGTATGTCTCGGGGAGAATTCGTCGCGCTGGTCGCGATGATGTTTGCGACGATCGCGTTTTCGATCGACTCGATGCTGCCAGCCCTGCCGCAGATCGGCGAGCAGCTTAGTCCCGGCGACGCCAACAAAGCACAGTTGATCCTCACCTCTTTCGTGCTGGGCATGGGGATCGGCACCTTTTTCACGGGGCCTTTGTCGGACGCCTTCGGACGTAAGCCCGTGATCTATGCCGGGTCGCTCCTCTATATTCTGTCCGCTGCGGTGGCCTGGTTCAGCTCCTCGCTTGAGATGCTGCTGATAGCCCGGATATTTCAGGGCATTGGCTGCTCGGCCCCCCGCGTCGTTGCCATGGCGATTATCCGAGACCTCTATTCCGGACGCGAGATGGCGCGCATCGTCTCAATTGCCATGATGATCTTCACGCTGGTTCCGGCGATCGCGCCAATGATGGGGGCCGGTATAATCGCGCTGACAGGTTGGCGGGGCATCTTCGCCTCGTTCATGCTGTTCTCGCTGATCACCATCGTCTGGATGGGTTTGCGGCTGCCGGAACCGCTGGCGGTGGAAAATCGCCGCCCGCTGCGGTTGCCTCTCATGATGGACGCTGCGCGCCAGATGTTCGCGCATCCAACCGTACGTGTTTCGATCATGGTACAAACACTGTGTCTTGGCATGCTGTTCACGATGCTGACGATGGTGCAGCCCGTATACGACATCATTCACGACAGCGCGGACAGCTTTCCATTCTGGTTTGGCTTTGTCGCCTTGATGTCCGGTTCTGCCAGTTTGTTGAACGCAGCACTCGTGGTGCGTTTGGGTATGCGACGGATCGTAACTTGGGTGCTTGGAGCGCAGATCGTGTTCACCTCGGCCGTGATCTTTCTGAATTCAATGCAGCTTTCGCCGGGCCTGTCATTTGGTATTTTCGTCAGTTGGCAAACAGCGATTTTCTTTATGGCCGGCATGACAATGGGTAACCTCAACGCAATCGCCATGGAACCCATGGGTCATATTGCCGGCATGGCCGCGTCGGTGATCGGCGCAATCTCGACCGTTTTTGCTGCCGCGATTGCTGCACCGATCGGCCAGCTGTTTGACGGGTCTATCTTGCCGCTCGCCTTGGGCATCCTGACGATGTGCACCCTTGGCTTTGTGTTGATGCTGCATATGGGCCGGATCGAAAACAGACTGCCTGCCTGACCTGTGCAGCCAATTTGAATCGCGTTAACCTGCCCCTAACCCAAGGGGGAGATTTCGATGAGCGATTACTACGATCTGGGTACCTATTCCTGCCCAATCACAACGACCTCAGCCGAAACGCAGTTGTGGTTCGACCGCGGGCTGAACTGGACTTATGGCTATAACCATGACGAAGCTGTCGTGTGCTTTCAACGTGCGGCCGAGGCCGACCCGGACTGCGCAATGGCCCACTGGGGAATAGCCTATGCCGCCGGGCCAAATTATAACCTGCCCTGGGATTTGCGCGATGACCGGGGGCAGAAGAAGGCTTTGGCGCTGGCGTACGATGCCACGCAACAGGCTCTTGCGCTGCTAGACCATTGTAGTCCTGTGGAACAGGCGCTGATCCGCGCCCTGCCCGCGCGTTATCCTCAGCGTGACCCGATAGATGGCATGCATGTTTGGGACCATGACTTTGCAGATGCCATGCGCGACGCTTTTGCAACCCTGCCAAGCCACCTGGATCTGCGAACCATCTTTGTTGAATCCTTGCTGAATTTGACGCCTTGGAAGATGTGGGACCTGCAGACTGGCGAACCAGCGGCGGGCGCTGCAACGCTCGAGGCGCAAAAGGCGCTTGAGGACGCAATGGCAGAAGATCCCGCTGCCATGTCTCATCCCGGCCTACTGCATTTATACGTTCACCTGATGGAGATGTCGCCAACCCCGGAAAAGGCCCTGAAGGCTGGCGACGTCCTGCGTACTTTGGTTCCGGATGCGGGTCATCTTGTGCACATGCCGACGCATATCGACGTGCTCTGCGGCCACTACCAGAACGTCGTGCATTGGAACGAAAAAGCCACCGAAGCCGATCTGAAATACTATGAGCGTGAAGGCGCGTTCAACATCTACACCGGCTATCGGCAACACGATTACCATTTCACGATCTATGGCGCGCTTTTCCTTGGCCAGATGGAACCCGCCCTGCGCGCCAATCAAGGTCTTTGGGAGACGACGCCCGAGGATATGCTGCGCATTGAAAGCCCACCAATGGCCGATTTCTTCGAAAGCTACATGTCAATAGGCCCGCATATCCTGATCCGATTTGGCAAGTGGGAAGACGCAAAGGCCCTGAAGCTGCCCGAAGATCCCGACCTGTTTCGCACACTGACTGCGACCACACATTATGCCCGTGCCATTGCCTATGCCGCGACGGATCAGGTTCCCGAAGCAGAAAAGGAAGAACAGCTTTTTTTGACGGCGGCAAAGCGCGTTCCGGATACGCGTTTACTTCACAACAATCGGGTCGTTGATTTACTAGAGATCGCCCGCGAGATGCTGCGGGGCGAAATTGAATACCGCAAAGAAAACTATGAAGTTGCGTATGCGCACCTGCGCCGCTCGGTCGAATTGGACGACACGTTGCCCTATGACGAACCGTGGGGTTGGATGCAGCCGACACGTCACGCCCTGGGCGCGCTTTTGTACGAACAGAGGCACGTCGCTGAGGCCGAAGCCGTTTACCGCGAGGACCTGGGTCTGGGCGGAAACCTGAGCCGTGCTTCGATCCACCCCGACAATGTCTGGAGCCTAAAGGGTTTGCATGATTGCCTGAAATCACGCGGTGAAACCGTCGAGATCAAACAGATCAAGCAACGCCTCGACCTTGCATTGGCGCGTGCGGATCAAGCTGTGGCCGCGTCTTGTTTCTGCGCGCAGGCCGCGATGAAAGCCGCCGAATGAGATATATTGCGCTAGTTGCCCTGCTTGCCTCACCGGCAGTCGCCGAGCGACAAACGTTTCCTCCAGTCGACGAAGCCGACCGGAGCCCGTCGCTGATGGCGTTCAGAGAAGCAATTCGCGGGAAGGTCGCCGCGCGGGACATTGAAGGCGTGATCGCCTCTGCCTGCCCGGACATCTACCTAAGCCACACCGGCGCCGGCGGTCCCGAAGAATTGCGGGCAAACCTTGTGGTTACGGATGACACGCTGACCGAACTAGAGAGACAGAGAACCGAGTCAAACACCCAAGCTTATTGGAGTGCGCTCGAAACCACTTTGGCAAAGCCGGGGTATTTTGACGATCAGGGGGAATTCTGGATGCCGCACCAGTGGCAGATCACCCTGCCCGCCTCACTGGACCCGAATATGGCTTACTTCGTGGACGGACAGAACGTGACCTTGCGCCAATCTGCAGACCAAAACGCGCCGAGCCTGGGCCTTATCAGCCATGAGGTTGTCATCGTGCGCGCATATTCTCAGGAGGCTGAGTATCAGAACGTCTTACTGACAGATGGTGGTCAGGGGTACATTCACAGCGACTTTCTTTGGCCAATGGTCGGTTACCGTGCCGCGTTCGTGCAATCGGATGCGGGCGAATGGCAATTGTGCACTTTTGTCAGCGGAGACTAGGTTTTCGCCTTCTTTTTCTCGGCAACAACCTTTTCGGCTAAGTCTCTGGCGATTGCGAAAGCACCCTTGATCTTGTCGCTGTCCTTTTTCCAGTCACGACGCACGACAATTTTGTTGTCCTTGACCTTGGCCAGCCCGCGCTGGTTCTGAATGAACTCAACCAACCCCTGAGGTGACGCGAACTTGTCATTGTGGAACTGGATCGTCGCGCCCTTTGGCCCTCCGTCCAGCTTGGCAATGCCCGCACGTTTGCACATGGCCTTGATCCGCACGACGAGCATCAGCGTGTTCACCTCTTTTGGCAGAGAGCCAAAGCGGTCGATCAGTTCGGCGGCAAAGCCTTCCAATTCGACCTTGGTCGAAAGCGACGACAGGCGGCGGTAAAGGCCCAGACGTACGTCCAGATCGGGTACGTAGTCTTCGGGGATCAGAACTGGCACGCCCAGATTGATCTGTGGGGCCCATTGATCGTCGGCATCCGACAGCCCCTCCATCTCACCGGCTTTGATCTTGGCAATCGCCTCTTCCAGCATCGATTGGTAGAGTTCATAGCCCACGTCGCGCATCTGGCCCGACTGTTCCTCACCCAACAGATTGCCTGCGCCGCGAATGTCCAAATCCTGTGAGGCAAGGGTAAAGCCAGCCCCAAGCGTATCCAGAGACCCCAGTACACGCAGGCGTTTTTCGGCCGTGGCCGTCAGTTTCTGGCGTGGTTTCGTGGTCAGATAGGCATAGGCGCGGGTCTTTGAGCGCCCCACCCGGCCGCGAATTTGGTAGAGCTGCGCAAGGCCGAACATATCCGCCCGGTGCACGACCATCGTATTCGCCGTCGGAATATCCAGCCCACTTTCGACAATCGTTGTCGCGAGCAATACGTCATACTTGCCGTCGTAGAAGGCGTTCATTCGGTCATCGAGTTCACCCGCCGCCATCTGTCCGTGCGCGACGACATAGGTCAGCTCCGGCAGTTGTTCCTTTAGGAATTCCTCTATCTCTGGCAGGTCCGAGATGCGCGGGACCACATAGAAGCTCTGCCCGCCGCGATAGTGTTCACGCAGCAGGGCCTCGCGGATCGTTACGGCATCGAACTCGCTGACATAGGTGCGGATGGCGAGACGGTCGATGGGCGGCGTGCCGATGATCGACAGGTCGCGCACACCGGTCAAGGACAATTGCAGCGTGCGCGGGATCGGCGTTGCGGTCAGGGTCAGCACGTGAATATCGCTGCGCAGTTGTTTCAGACGCTCTTTATGGCCCACGCCGAAATGCTGTTCTTCGTCGATGATCAGCAGGCCCAGATTGTTGAACCGTATCCCCTTGGCTAGCAAGGCATGGGTGCCGATCACAATGTCGATCGTCCCGCGCGCCAGCCCGTCGCGGGTTTGCTGGGCTTCCTTCGCAGACACGAACCGCGACAATTGACGGACCTCCAGCGGGAACCCACGGAAGCGTTCCTTGAACGAGGCCGCGTGCTGGCGAGCCAGCAGCGTGGTCGGCGCGATCACCGCAACCTGAACACCCGACATCGCGGCGACAAACGCCGCGCGCATGGCAACCTCGGTTTTGCCGAAACCGACATCACCGCAGATCAAGCGGTCCATCGGCGCGCCGGAGTGCATGTCCTCCATGACCTCGGAAATCGCGCGCAATTGGTCGTCCGTTTCCTGATAGGGGAAGCGGGCGCTGAACTCCTCCCACGCGTGGGGCGGCGGGTCCATGACGGGTGCTTTGCGCAGGGCACGTTCGGCGGCGATGCGGATCAGCTTATCCGCCATCTCGCGGATGCGCTCTTTCAGCTTGGCCTTCTTGGCTTGCCATGCGCCGCCGCCCAGACGATCCAGTAAACCTTCGTCGTGGCCGTATTTCGACAGCAGCTCGATGTTTTCGACCGGCAGGTAGAGCTTGGCCTGTTCGGCATATTCCAACAGCAGGCATTCGTGCGCGGCCCCGGCAGCAGTGACGACCTCCATCCCCATGTAACGCCCGATACCGTGATCCACATGCACGACCAGATCACCGGGGGTCAGGGATTGAGTTTCGGTAAGAAAGTTCTCGGCCTTGCGGCGCTTTTTAGGTTGTCGGATCAGCCGGTCGCCCAGAACGTCTTGCTCCGAAATCACCGTCAAATCCGGGGTTTCGAACCCGTGCTCCAGCGCCCAGACGGCCAGATGCAGGCCCCGTTTTCCGACGCGGGTGCCGTCGGTGACGGGAATAGCCTCGGCTAGCCCCTCATCTTCGATCAACCCGGTCAGACGTTCCCGCGCGCCTTCGGAATACGAAGCGATCAGCACTGGTCCCTTCGTCATTTTGTCGGTGATATGCGCGGCCAGAGCGCCAAACAGACTGATGCTTTCCTGTTGCCGTTCAGGCGCAAAGTTCCGTCCGATCCGACCACCGGCGTCAATCACCCCGGGACCCGAGGCCTGTGGCAGCGGGTTAAGCTGCAGCACCCTGCGCCCATCAACAGCCTGCTTCCACGCATCATCATCCAGATACAAAAGCCCCGGAAGCGTCGGTTTATAAACGGTATCCATGCGCGACCGGTTTTCCAGCGCCAGACGCCGTGTCTCGTACTGGTCGGCGATCGTGTCCCATCGGGCCAGACGTGATGGCGTGATCTGATCATCCAACGAAATTGTTGCGCCGGGCAGATAATCGAACAGCGTCTCAAGCCTCTCGTGGAAAAAGGGCAGCCAGTGTTCAACACCCTGATGTTTGCGACCTGCGGTTACCGCCTCATACAACGGGTCGTCCGTGCCCGCTGCGCCAAATTCGATCCGGTAATTCTGACGAAACCGTGTGATTGCTGCGTCATCCAGAATGACCTCGGACACCGGGGCCAGCTCTACAACCTCAAGCTTTTCCGTTGTGCGCTGCGAGACCGGATCGAACCGCCGAGCGCCATCCAGCACGTCTCCGAAAAGGTCAAGGCGCACAGGACCAGACTCACCCGGAGGGAAAATGTCGATGATACCTCCGCGAACGGCATAGTCGCCGGGCTCCATCACCGTTGGGCTTTGGGTGAAGCCCATCCGCACAAGGAAGTTTCGCAGAGCAGCCTCATCGACCCGGTGGTCCACTCGCGCGGTAAATGCCGCCTCGCGCAGCACGTCACGCGCGGGAACACGTTGAGTGGCCGCATTCAACGTCGTCAGCAACACAAACCGGTCGGGCATCTGGTGCACTAAAGCCGCCAGCGTTGCCACACGGGCCGCGGCGATATCGGCATTGGGCGAGACCCGATCATACGGCAGGCAGTCCCAACCCGGGAAAACGAACACGGGCATATCCGGCGCAAAGAAGGCAAGCGCCGCGCGCATTGCTTCCATACGTTTATCGTCGCGGGCCACGTGGCAGACCGGCCCGTTTGAACGAGAGATCTCGTTCAATACCAGTTGCGCGTCAAACCCCTCGGGGGCGCCGCCAACCGTGACATGGTCCGGAGCCGTCATCGCTTTGCCTTTCCGAATTCTCTATCCCAGAACGCCGATCGAAAAGTTCTGATACATACCCCAGAGCGAGGTAATCAAGATCGAAATGATCCCTACAATCTGCGTGTAGATTCTGCACCGTGTCAGTATCTTTGAGACAATCTCGAGACTGACCTCAATACGCTGCAATTTACGGGCCGCGGAAATGTTGATCAACATCACAAGCCCAACCGGAAACAACAACAAAAACAAGGCTTGGGCGAATTCGACCCCGTAATAAAATCCCAAGGTCGCCAAGCCGGTAAAAAAGAAACACCCAAATCCAAGAATAACCAACCCCGATACATCAACGATATAAAGTAGCCGGTTCTTGTTGATCCGCACGATGTCCATCAGGTCCTGTTCGGCCTGCCCGCCAGACCGGCGCGCACGCACCACCAGATCATAGGGAACGCCCATCGACCAGTGACTGGCCGAAGACCACAGAACCGCAAGCACGATCCAATACCAAAGATTGGAAAAGCTGCGCATATCGATGAGTTCAAAGATCGAATCGTATAAGTCCACGCGCCAGCCCTTTATTCACTATCCTGAGGGACCCTATTCGCACCCGCGCGTCCATCGTTACCCTTGAGACTACCGGGAATTCATGCCACCCAATGCGGGAATATTCAAGGAGAGCGCGACATGAAACCGACCATCGCCCCTTATCCTATGACCCGTTTTCGCAGGGCGCGCCAATCAAAGGCCATTCGCGGACTGGTGCGTGAGAACACCCTGACCACAGATGACCTGATCTGGCCGGTTTTCGTGCGTGACGGCGAAGGTGTGGAAGAACCCGTTCCATCCATGCCCGGTGTGATGCGCCGCTCGGTCGATATGATCGCCCAAGCCGCGGTTGAGGCGCAGGCGCTTGGAATTCCTGCGATATGCATTTTCCCGTATACCGACCCCAGCCTGAAGACCGAAGACTGTGCCGAGGCCTGGAACCCCGACAATCTGTCAAACCGGGCCATAAGGACCATCAAAGCAGCCGCTCCTGATATCGCTGTCATGACGGATGTTGCTCTCGATCCGTACAATATCAACGGGCATGACGGTTACGTTGTCGATGGCGAGATTGTGAACGACCAGACCATCGAAGCACTTGTGAAAATGACGCTGGCCCAGGCCGACGCCGGAGCGGATATCATCGGCCCGTCTGACATGATGGACGGCCGGATCGGCGAAATGCGCAAAGCGCTCGAGGCGGCGGGGCACCAGAATGTCATGATCCTCAGCTATGCGGCCAAGTATGCCAGCGCGTTCTACGGACCTTTCCGTGACGCTGTCGGCGCATCGGGTGCGTTGACCGGAGACAAAAAGACATACCAGATGGATCCTGCAAATTCGGATGAAGCCCTACGTCTGATCGAACGCGATCTGACTGAGGGCGCGGATATGGTGATGATCAAACCCGGAATGCCCTATTTGGACATATGCCGACGGGTCAAAGACACGTTTGGCGCACCCACATATGCCTATCAGGTGTCCGGCGAATACGCGATGATACAAGCTGCAGCTCAGAACGGCTGGATCGATGGCGAAAAGGTCATGCTGGAAAGCCTTCTGGCCTTCAAACGCGCCGGTTGCGATGGCATTCTGACCTACTTTGCTCCCGCAGTCGCGAAGGTGCTTCAGGGCTAGAATCTCAAATTTTCGCGATTTTTCGCCGATTGTGATCTGTGTGGGCACAGCTTTCCCGTGACACGCAGAATCAATCGGCGTATTCTTGCACACAAGATCGGGATCACCCGGCATATCAGGCAGTTATACAGAGAAAAAACATGAGCAGTTCCAATCCAACCAGACTAAGCCGTCGTGGCTTTGCCTTAGGCATGGCCGGTCTGACGCTGACAGCCGCTTGCGGCAATGGCGTCGGCAATTCCAACGCAGCTACGATCGACGCACGTGTCGATGCGACACTGACAGAAATGTATTCGCGTTTCCCGAACACGGTTGAAATCGCGAATAAAGCAAATGGTATGCTTGTCATGCCCCTGATCACCGAAGCAGGATTTGTCTTTGGTGGCGGGTTCGGGCGCGGCGCGCTTAGGATCAATGGCGCAACGGTCGATTATTACTCTTCAGTAAAGGGCACGGCTGGTCTGCAGATCGGTGCCCAGCAATACGCCCACGTTCTGTTCTTTATGACAGAGGATGCCCTGAACGATTTCCGCCGGTCGAACGGTTGGACCGCGGGTGCTGACATCGGTTACGTGGTCAGTGATCAGGGTGACTCATTGTCAACCAGCACGACCGAGCTTCGTTCGCCGGTACTGGCTGCCATCTTCGGACAGGCCGGTCTGCAAATCGGGGCAACCGTGGACGGCACTAAATACACACGGATTATCCCGTAAAAACGGCACCCAAGCGTAGTGTTATGACCCCGTCAGTGGCACTGCCAATGGCGGGGTTTGTTTATTATATCGGACAAACTTCGGGCGAGGCTCTTTCGGTTCGCGTGGGGTTCCTTTACTCTGCCGCCATTCAAAGGGTGATCAGATTAATGGACCGCAGATGGCAATAGTTTTTCGCTGGTTGGTGCGTATTGCCTCGGGCCTTGTGCTGCTGATTTTGGCAGCGGTCTTGCTGGTTTACTTTCTGGCCAGCCAATCTTTGCCTGAATACAACCAGGCTGTCGCCGTGAACGGAGTGTCCGCGCCGGTCGAAATCGTGCGCGATACAGCCAACGTCCCGCATGTTTTGGGACAAACGGATCCAGATGTCTTTTTTGGGCTCGGCTACGCCCATGCGCAGGATCGACTTTGGCAGATGACCGTTCTGCGTCGAACGGCGCAGGGACGTCTTTCAGAGGTTTTTGGCACCCGGACAGTTTCTGTAGACAGGCTGCTGCGCCGGTTGGACCTATATGGCCTGGCTCATCGTTCGGTATCCGTCCAGGACGATTACACCAAGGCGGCTTTGCGTGCCTACGCACAGGGCGTGAACGCCCGCTTGGATGAAATCAATGAAATGGCTTTGGGCCGCGGCGCGCCCGAGATGTTCTTGTTCAATGCACCGGTTTCACCCTGGCAGCCGGGTGACAGTATCGCCATCATCAAACTGATGGGCCTCCAGCTTTCAGGCCATTTGAAAGACGAAGTACTCCGCGCACGCACATCTTTGATGCTGAACGATGCCGCGCGCTTGGCCGATATTCTTCCGGACGTTCCGGGTGCAGGTATCGCCGCCTTGCCTGAATATGCCACGCTCTTTCCCGGTGTGCCGCGATACGCCGCTGGCACACCGATGCCAGACACGCCGCTGTCACCCTTCCCCAAGCGCGGACTGGCAGGCGCGTCAAACGCCTGGAGCGCGGCCCCATCCCGATCAGCGATCGGAGGGACATTGTTGGCAAATGACCCCCATCTGGGCTTCACCGCACCGGGAATATGGTACCTGGCGCGGTTGGAATTGGCCAATGGCGGTGTGATTGGCGCAACCATTCCCGGTGTGCCGGCCGTTATGGCCGGGCGCAGTAACCGCTTGGGTTGGGGGTTAACGTCGTCCTACCTTGATGATCAGGACGTGCATATTGAACGGTTAAATCCCGACAACCCCGAGGAATATCTGACGCCGGATGGTTTCAAGAAATTCCAATCGCGCCCGTCGATCATTGAAATAAAAGACGAATCCCCAATTACCCTGACCCTTCGCTGGACCGAGAACGGACCCGTTCTGCCCGGCAGCCATTACGATCTGGGAACTATCACGCCTCCCGGTCACGTTACGTCGTTGTCGTGGACCGTGCTCAGTGCGCAGGACACCTCTATTTCGGCGTCTATGGCGCTCATGAATTCGAACTCGGTCAGACAAGCGATCGACGCTGCGGAACGCTTTATCGCACCCTCGCAAAACCTATCGCTGGTGGACGAAACGACTATTGGGATGAAACTCATCGGTGCAATGCCCAAGCGCAATTTGCGCAACCAAGCCCGGGGGCGCATCCCCACGCCCGGGTGGCTTTCAGAAAACCGATGGCAAGGTCGGCTGCCCTTCGCGGACAACCCGGAATTCGTCGCGCCAGCTGGGGGTATCCTTGGCAATACAAACAATAAGGTCATCGAACGCCCCTTCCCCGAGCATGTGTCCTATGAATGGGGCGATACCCAACGCATTCACCGCTGGGAGCGCCTGATGCAATCGCGCGAAGTCCACACGCGCGACAGCTTTATCGAGGCTCAACTGGATACGGTCAGCTTCACCGCACGCTCTTTGTTGCCACTGATCGGAGCAGACTTGTGGTTCACCGGCGCATCGGCCCCCGAGGGTACACCTGAAAGGCAAAGACAGATCGCGCTGGCTTTGCTAGCCGAATGGAACGGTGAGATGAATGAGCATTTGCCCGAACCATTGATCTATGCAGCTTGGCTAAGGGCGCTTCAAATCCGGTTGATATCAGACGAATTGGGACCACTGGCGGCAGAGTACAAACATGTCGAGCCTCTGTTTATCGAACGCGTATATCGCGATATCGACGGCGCTTCGGTCTGGTGCGACGTGCGGCAGAGCGCACCAACAGAAACCTGCACTGATATGGCTCGGCTTGCGCTGGACGATGCGCTGATTTGGATCGCAGAAAAATACGGAGGATCACTGGAGTCCTTGCGATGGGGTGATGCCCATCAAGCCACGCACGACCACCCAGTTTTGGGCTCGGTCCCGGTTCTGAGGTTCTTTGTGAATATCCGGCAGTCGACAAGCGGCGGAGACAACACTCTGCTGCGTGGGCGCACCTCGGGCGAAGGCCCTGATCCGTTCCAGAACGTGCACGGTGCAGGATATCGGGGCGTCTATGACTTCGCAGACCCTGACAGTTCGGTCTTTATCACCGCAACCGGTCAATCCGGTCACTTCCTGTCGCGTTACTACGATGATCAGGCGCAGCTATGGCGGCGTGGGGAATACATTCCCATGTCGCTGGATCTGGACCTTGCGCGTGCGGCCGCCGTGGGTGTCACCAATTTGGTCCCGCGCTGACATCCAGCTTTCGGCAAGACCTTGCCCCCTTTTAATAACTCCGTGGACGCCTAACGCCTTTTTGGCCTAACGTCCCAAGGGTCTACGTATTTTGACTGGGGGTATTGATGGCAAGTTTCAGAGATAAAATGAATAATCTTGCGCGTGATTACGCAATCGCATGGAGTTCGGGCGATCCGGAAGCTGTCGCAAGTTTTTATGCGCCAGATGGACAAATCACGATCAACAGAGGTGATCCGATAGTTGGCCGCTCCGCGGTTGTCGAAATGGCACGTGGTTTTCAGACAGAATTTCCAGATCTTGAAATTCGCTGCGACATGTTCCGCTGGGCCGGGTCACACGCCATTTTCGTCTGGACACTTGAAGGTCACCACGCTCAAACCGGTAATCACGTAGTCACACGCGGTTGGGAAGAATGGGATCTTACGCCTGACCACAAGGTGCAAACGTCCCTTGGCTGGTTCGATGCGGATGACTACCAACGCCAAATTGACGGCAACTGATCAGTCGTTTTCCGCGGTGATCGAGTATTCCCTTGGGATACCTTTGGTCACTTCGTACCAGGGTGAAGCCTTTGTTCTGGCTTGATGTGCCTCGAAAGCGGATTGGCTTTCGAACGCCTCGCGCACATTAAACCGTCCTTCGACGTCCTGATCTTCTGTGACCTCGAAGGACAGGCATCCCGGTTCGGCCCGCGTCAATGCAATGTGGTCTGGCAACGCCCCACGGACTTGCGCAATCCGGTCAGCCGGCACAAGGATGTGCCCTTCCAAAAACACGCGCCCTGTCGATTCTGGTGTCATTTGCTTGGCCGATACTTCACAAAGCCGAAAACTGTGCGGCTTGTTTGTCCGTCCACAGCACGGTGATCTCGAAACCGTCTTCTGTCTGTTTCTCGTCTCTGACAACATCCTGACGGAACAGCCACGCGCGTTTATCCCCTTCGGCAAAACTCAGGCTCAGCTGTGTTTCGTGTCGTGCACCTTGAAGTTTTTCTGAAATCTCAGCCAGCAGGGGTTCAATCCCCTCACCCGTCACAGCTGAGATTGCAAAGACTGCTTCGTCACGTTCAGCGCGCGCTATCGCGGCTTCGCGACCGTCTGAACTGAGTAGATCGATTTTGTTCCAAACTTCCAGCCGCGGCCGCTCGTCCTCCACACCCAGTGAGGACAGGATCGTTTCGACATCCTGTGCCTGAGCATCCGTGTCTTCATGACTGATGTCGCGCACATGCACGACAATATCCGCGCCCAGAACCTCTTCCAACGTCGCCCTAAATGCCGCAACCAATTCTGTCGGCAGGCTCGAGATGAAACCCACCGTGTCTGACAGGATCACTTCGGGGCCGTCCGGCAACTCAACCCGCCGCATCGTGGGGTCCAGCGTGGCGAACAACATGTCTTTGGCCATCACTTCGGCACCGGTTAACCGATTGAACAACGTCGATTTCCCGGCATTGGTATACCCGACCAGCGCGACAATCGGGTAAGGCACCTTTGCCCGCGCCGCACGGTGCAACGTGCGTGTTTTAACCACCTTTTGCAGCTGACGGCGAAGGCGGACAAGCTGTTCATCAATGGCGCGACGGTCTGCCTCAATCTGTGTCTCGCCCGGACCGCCAACAAAACCAAGGCCACCCCTTTGACGCTCCAGGTGGGTCCATGCCCGAACCAGTCGCGTCCGCTGATAGCTGAGCGCGGCCATCTCGACCTGCAATACACCTTCGCGAGTCCGGGCGCGGTCACTGAAAATCTCAAGGATCAACCCCGTCCGATCGAGGATTTTGACCTTCCACGCTTTTTCGAGGTTACGCTGCTGTACGGGCGTGACCGGACCATCGATTAGAACCAGTTCAACTTCGTTTTCGTGAAAGCGCGCCCCTAGTTCGTCGATTTTCCCGCTACCGAATAGCAAACCGGCTTGCGCACGCTGTAAACGCACAACTTCAGAGCCGACCACATCCAGATCGGGTAGCGCAGCAGCAAGTGCAACCGCCTCATCCAGCGCCGGTTCGGGGACACGGCGCTGTTCATCTGATTTGATTTCCGGATGCAGCACCCAGGCCCGGGTGCGCGTCCTATCGTGTTCCATCAAGAGGCGTCTTCGCCCTCATACAGGCTGATCGGCTGCGATGGCATGATCGTCGAGATCGCGTGCTTGTAAACCAACTGCGACTGTCCGTCGCGGCGCAACAACACGCAGAAGTTATCGAACCAAGTGATCACACCCTGCAATTTCACACCGTTGATCAGAAATATTGTGACCGGGACTTTTGCTTTCCGTACATTATTCAGGAACGCGTCCTGCAGATTCTGTCTGTCCGAAGCCATATTTTTATAATCTCGCCATTGTTCTTGCTACGCGCTGCGGACCAACGCGCTCCCTTTGGCGGAGTATGGAGTGTCGTTTCCCGAGTTTCCAGATGAAAAATCAATCATTAACGCGGGTGTTGATTCTCAGTCCCGCCACAGAGACGGTGTAATCAACGCGATGATTGCGAGTGTTTCCAATCGGCCAATGACCATGGCCGCGCACATGGTCAGCTTTGCGCCCCCTGACAAATCCACCAGGCGCAGGGGTACATCTGTCGCCAGTTCGATCAGCGGACCAGTGGTGCTGAGCGCGGCAACGGTCAGAACCATCGCTTGTTCGAACCCTGCGCCCATAGCCGCCAGCAACATATTGAACAGCGCTGCGGTCAAAGCGAACATCATAAGGAATATCCACGCGATAAAGGCCCCATCGCTTTGAATACGGCGATTGCCACCGCCCACCCCGCTGACGGATGACGGGTAAATCAACCTGTCAATCTCGCGCGCACCATTCAGATAGAGGGCAAAAACCCGTAGTAATTTCACCCCACCTGCAGTGGTTGCAACACCACCGCCAATCAACGCGATACCCATCAGTATAAGTCCCGGCGTTCCCAACCCGGACAATTGCTGTGCATCATTCCAATTGGCGCTTTCAAATCCAGCGGTCGTCAAGAAGGACAGCACTGTAAACGCCATTCCCCAGATGACATTAAGCGCTTGCAGGGGCGTCAACTGATTACCGATCTCGTTCACACCAGCCCATACGCGAATGAAAAGCAAAGCGGCAACAGCGGCGACGATCATCATCCCGATCCGAAATTCGGGGTCTTTGTCCAGCCTCGAGTATCCTGTTGTGGCGGTATCCGTCGAAAACGTAAGCCGCGACAAGGCAAAGAAGAGAAACAGGAACAAGATCACTTCGCCGGTAAAGCCTGCCTGTGCCCCCTCTAATCCACCAACGGGTGAAATCCCGGACGTGGCCATGGTGGACATCGCGTGGCAAATTGCGGTCAGAGCCTCTTCCCCAACGACGAGCAGTAGCACCCAAATGACAACAGTTAGCCCGGCGTAAACTGGTGTAAGCGTCCGTGTCACCCGCAATAGGCGTCCCCTTGGATCGACCCGCTCGCTTTGCGCAACGCCCGAAACCGGCCTGCCCGGCTGGCCACGCGCAGTGACTTCAAACCCGCCTAAGGACAGTGGCGCAAGGATCGCGGCCGCCGATATCCACATCAAAAGCCCGCCCATCCAACCGACTAAAGCACGCCAAAGATGCAACGGAGCGGTCAACCTGTCTGGATCAGGAAAGATATCGGCACCCGTGGTGGTCAACGCACTGACCATATCGAAATAGGCATTCAGAAACGTCGTGTTCCCCAGCGCGTCGTGCAGCGGCACCGCGAGGAAAATCGGCAAAACGGTGAAACAGGCCAGCAGAACCGCCAATTGTCCCAACGTGCCGCGCCTTGGCACCCGATTGGAAGACGCCAGCGTAATCGTCGCGACCACGAACAGGCCCAGCACACCAGAATAGAAAAAGGATCGGGACGTATCGTGGTCATTCAACGAAAGCGCGTAGGCCGCGGGTATCCACATCGACAGGGCGGTTATTCCCCAGATCAGCAAGAATAACGGCATCCGCCGCAATAATCCGATCCGATGTGTCACAACCCGTGCCATCAGAAGAAATCAATCGAAACCTGCATCAAGCGTTCCACCTCGGGCACATCCTTGGCCATGGCGAAAATCGCGACCACGTCTTTTTCTTCGATCCGCAGACTGCCGGTGGGGCGCAGCAGCTCATCGCCTTTGCGTACGGCACCGACCAGAACGCCCTCGGGGAAGTCGATATCCCGTAGTTTTTGCCCGGCCATCGGCGAAGTAGAAAGCACCTCGGCCTCGATCACCTCGGCCTCGGCGTCACCGATCGAATACACCTGACGGACACGCCCATGTCGAATATGACGTAGGATCGAACTAACGGTTGTGGCCCTTGGGTTGATATACGCATCAATTCCCAACGGCCCCATCAGTGCCACCATGCTGGGATCATTGATCAGTGCAATCGCCAAAGCGCATCCTTCGGCCTTGGCCCGAACCGCCGCCAGCATGTTCGCGCGGTCATCATCCGTAACAGCCAGCATGGCATCAGCACGCTCGATCCCCGCTTCACGCAGCAGTGCAGCGTCCAAGCCATCGCCGTTCAGAACAATTGTCCGCTCAAGGGCTTCAGCCGCCAGTTCTGCACACTGTCGGTCACGTTCGATAATCTTGGCACGCACCCTGCTTTCACGCTCTTCCAGGGTACGCGCGACCTCGAGCCCGACGTTGCCACCACCAACGATGACCACGCGGTCTTGTTTCTTTTGAGCCTTGCCAAAGACCTCCATCGTGCGATCGACATCCGCGACGCTGGAAAAAACATAGCACTCGTCGCCGACGAACAACTGATCCTCGGATTCTGGCGCGAACAATGTCCCTTCGCGACGCACCCCAACAACGACCGAGCTGAGCGTGGAAAACAGGTCCGTCAGCTGCCGAAGCGGCGTGTTCACGATCGGACAGTCCTCGGCAATCCGAATACCCAGCAGCTGAGCCTGCCCATCCATGAACATCTCGGTATCAAAAGCGGATGGAGCGGACAGGCGGCGCATTGCAGCTGCAGCCACCTCGCGTTCCGGGCTGATCACCACGTCAATCGGCAGGTGATCGCGGCGGTACAGGTCCGAATGAATGGCTTGCAGGTATGATTTAGAACGAAGACGCGCAATCTTGCGCTGGATCGAAAACACGGAATGCGCCATCTGGCAGGTCACCATGTTCACTTCGTCTGAATGGGTGGCAGCGATGATCATCTCGGCATCGCGTGCGCCTGCCCGTTCCAGCACATCGGGGTAGCTGGCGAACCCCGCAATGCCCTGAACATCCAGCGTTTCCGTTGCTCTGCGCACAAGGTCCGGGTTGTTGTCCACGACCGTCACGTCATTCAACTCTCCGGACAGATGCCGAGCAATCTGCCAGCCAACCTGACCGGCACCGCAAATGATGACCTTCATGCTTTTGGCCCTTCTGCCTGAAAGCTTTGAATGACAGATGCCCCAAAGGCGGTCAATTGAATTGTCGAATCCGTGCAGCTAAGGCATTGTAAGCGTATGAAAACTGCACTTACGTTGTTTGTTCCCTTGGCAATTCTGACCGCATGCGGCCCGCTCGCGCTTTATTATCGCGAAGGGGAAAGTGTATCGCGGATGCAAACGGAAACGACGCAATGCCAGGTTAAGGCCGTTCAGGACGTGCCAGTGGCCAACCAGATCAGGCAGAGTCCGCCCACTTATTGGCCGGGTCGAACCTATTGCGATCGAAACGGCCGCTGCAGACGCTCGGCCGGGTATTGGCAACCGGGTCAGGTTTACACGGTCGACGTCAACCAAGGATTGCGCAACAAGGTTGAGGCGCAGTGCATGGCCCAAAAAGGCTATCGGCCAGTTAGCCTTCCCCCATGCAAGCAAGGCGTGAAATCCAAGGTGCCAGCGGCTCGCACAAACACATTGCCGCCGCTAAGCACCGAATCCTGTTTCGTCAGATTTGACGATGGTTCTTTCCAGATCATCACCCCCGGTCAGGCGAGTTGATAGACCGGCGGATTATTCCGCCGGCTCTGGTTCATCAATTTGAGCGACCCGCGCACCGGACTTGTTCGAGGTGACGACACCCAGTGACTTCAGTTTACGGTGAAGCGCGCTGCGTTCCATCCCGACAAAACTGGCCGTGCGGCTGATGTTGCCCCCAAAACGGTTGATTTGTGTTAGCAGATACTCCCGCTCGAACGCTTCACGCGCTTCGCGCAATGGCAAAGTGGCCAATGCACCCGACAGAACCACGCGGCCCGAGTCATCAGATTTCTCATCTTCAGTCGGCAGCTCTTTGGCTTCGATCGGACCGGTTCCATCACCCAGGATCAGAACCCGCTCAATCAGGTTTTTCAGCTGGCGGACATTGCCCGGCCACGTCATGGTTTGTAGCAGTGCAACGGCTTCATCCGAAATCTCGCGCACGGGTAGCCCTTGGGATTCGTTGCACATTTCAATGAAATGCTGCGCCAAAACCGGAATGTCCTCGCGACGGTCTTCAAGCGAGGGAACGTCAATCGGGACGACGTTCAACCGATGATACAGCTCTTCTCTGAAGCGTTCCGAAGCAATCTCTTCGTCCAGATCCTTGTTGGTCGAGGATACGACGCGCAGATCGACACGAACCTTGTCTGAACCACCAACGCGCTGGAACTGTTGATCTACCAGAACCCGCAAGATCTTGGACTGGGTGCCCAGAGGCATGTCTGCAACTTCGTCAAAGTAGATGACACCGCCATGTGCTTCTTCCAGCAATCCCGGCTCAACACCGCGCTCGGTCGATTCACGCCCGAACAGCACCTCTTCCACGCGCTCAGGCTCAATGCCTGCGCAGTTCACGGTTACGAACGGCGCGTTCGCACGGTTGGAATGGGCATGAATGTAACGTGCGGCAATTTCCTTGCCCGAACCCGCCGGACCGCTCAGCATGACGCGGCCGTTAGATTTGGTCACCTTGTCCAACTGGCTTTGCATCGACCGGAACGCGGCAGATTTGCCAATCATGTCCGAATTCGTGACTTCCTTGCGCTTGAGCGAGGCATTCTCGCGGCGCAGGCGCGAGGTCTCCATCGCGCGGCGAATTACGACCATCAACTGGTCGATGTTAAAGGGCTTTTCGATGAAATCGTATGCCCCCTGTTTGATTGCCGCGACTGCTATTTCAATGTTGCCGTGACCAGAAATAATCACCACGGGCACATCCGGGTTATCGCGTTTAACTGCCTTCAAGATATCAATCCCGTCCATCCGGCTGTCCTTCAGCCAGATATCCAGGATCAACAGCCCCGGCGGCTCGGAATTGATTGCCGCCATACACTCATCCGAGTTTCCAGCCAGCCGGGTTGAAAAGCCTTCGTCCTCCAGAATGTCAGACACCAGCTCGCGTATATCGCGTTCGTCATCTACGATCAGAATGTCACTCATCTTTGGCCTGCTTTCAGTTTGCTTGTTTTAATTGCCTGCTTTTGTGGCGCAGTTGCGGGGGAGTAATCGCCCCGGGGTAATCGGATCACGGCCATCGCGCCAAAATGGTCTTGCCCGTCGAACACCGGCGCGTCTTCAAGGGTCAATGCACCGCCATGTTCTTCAATGATCTTCTTGACGATCGGCAGGCCAAGGCCTGTACCTTCGTCACGTGTAGTTACGTAGGGCTCGAATAAACGAGCCCGGTCTTCCGGTAGTCCTATTCCGTTGTCTGCAATTGTGATGACGGTACCCGCATCATCACTTGTAACATCCACTTTTATTCGCGCTTTCAGGTTATCTGGTGCGCCTTTTTTCTTAAGTGTTTCAATCGCCTCGCCAGCATTTTTGATTAGGTTGGTCAAAGCCTGGTTCAGCATTGTCGCGTCCACGTCCACGAGGATAGGCTCGTTGGGAAGTGTAGCGTCAATTTGTACATCGGGTTGCCCGGACTGCTGCAACAGCACGGCTTCTTGCACAAGCTCAACGATGTTTTCCTCGTGGCGCTCGGGTTCCGGCATACGCGCGAACCGTGAGAACTCGTCAACAATTCGGCGAAGGTCGTTTGTCTGCCGGACGATCACATCCGTCATCGAGACCAGTTTGTCGCAATCATCCTCGTCCAGCTTGATTGAGAACTTGCGCTTGATCCGCTCTGCGCTCAGCTGGATAGGCGTGAGCGGGTTCTTGATCTCGTGCGCAATTCTGCGCGCAACATCGCCCCATGCAGCCAACCTCTGAGCACTTACAAGGTCGGTCACGTCGTCGAACGCCACCACATAGCCCTCAAGCCCGCCATCTTCGCCTCTGCGCGTAGCCATCCGCACCAGCAGGTTTTCGAGACGTCCCTTGCGGGTGACCTTGACCTCGCCCTGCACGGCCTCTTGGCCGCTGTCCTTGAGACTTTCAAACAGCGGCAAGAACTCTGGCACGGCGATCCCAATGGCAAGTTGTTCTTCGCCGCGCGACCAGTCCAAAAGCCGTTCCGCCGATCTGTTCACAAAGGTCACGCAGCCGTCGGGGTCAACACCAACGACCCCCGATGTCACCGAACTAAGTACGGAATCGAAAAGGCGGCGGCGGCGTTCGATCTGACGAGTGTTTTCTAGCAGGGTATCGCGCTGCCCCTTTAGCTGCCGGGTCATCTGGTTGAAATACCGACCCAGCATCGCGATCTCATCATCGCTTGCTTCTTCGATAACTTGCACGCCCAGATCACCTGCCCCGACGCGCTGAGCAGCGGTCGTCAGTCGTCCGACCGGACGGGACAACCTTTCCGCAAACCACATCCCCAAAGACATCGCGGCAAGGATCAGGATAACGGCAAAACCCAGATACAGCAGGCCAAATTCAAACAGAACCCGTCCGCGTTCGCTTTCAAGTTGTTGGTAAAACTGCGCCGTTTCCTTTGTATCGTCCAGCAGTGTCAGCAACTGACCGTCGACTTCGCGGCTTACATAAAGATATCGGTCAAGATAGGCACCCAACGGAACCAACGCCCGAAATTCGCTGTTTTGCCAATCGGCTATGATCAAAAGCCCATTGTCCGCCGCTTCGACCAACTGATCGGGCGTTGGTTCTTCGTAGTTGAACAGATAGGACCTGTCCCCGCGCGCTTTGATCTCACCGCTTCCGTCTATGACATAGGCCTCGCGCAAGCCGCGCTGAATCTGTGACTGCCCTTGCGCCAAAACTGCACGCAACTCAGCGTCCGAAATGTAAAAATCCAAGGCCCGCGCGTTGTCCAAGAACCGGGCCAGTACAGTCGCATCCTGTGTCAGGCCTTCGCGGTGTTCCTGCTCGTACGCCTCCGCCGCTGTAAGCGACGAGCCCACCACTTGGCGCACGCGATCCGAGAACCACCCCTCAAGCCCGATATTTACGGTCAGACCTGCAAAGATCGCCACCGTCACCGTTGGCACCAACGCCAACAGAGTAAACGCCCCGATCAAACGCAGGTGCAACCGGGATCCGGCCGATTTGGCCCGACGCGCGGCGATAAGCGTACCGACTTGCCCCAGAACAAGGGCTGCCACCACCAGAACGTAAACCAGATCAGCAAGGAGAATCAGGCGCAGCGTGGGCGCAGTCGCACCAAGATCAAATGGGCCAATGACCAGATAGGTGGCCAAAGCAAGAACCGGGCCCAGAAGAACCAGACCCAAGGTGCTAAAATTGCGCAGCCTTCGGGATTTACGCCACCGATTAATCGATAGGATCAGCCCGCTCTGTGCTCGGGTTGCCACCGTCTGCCCTCACCCTGATGTGCCGCTTTCGCGACGAACCGCCATATTTCGTGGTCTTTGCCGGGAAGACACCCGGATGCCACGCTTTGTGTGGCGATATTACATCAGTTTGCGCCGCCGTGTCACCTGAATATCGAGGTCAGTGATCTTTTTCCGCAACGTATTTCGGTTAATACCTAAAAGATCAGCACATTTTGCTTGGTTCCCACCCGTCGCATCCAGTGCCAACTCGATCAAAGGGGCCTCAACTTCGCGTAAAATCCGCTGATACAGCCCCGGAGGCGGTAGCAAATTGCCGTGCAGATCAAAGTACCGACGCAGGTGACGAGCAACCGAGGTCGAGAGTTTTTCGCGCTCTCCATCGCCCAGAACGGGTTCCGCCTCGGGTTGGCTTCCTAGCACCATCTCGACTTCTGCCTTGGAAATCTCATCGGCGCGGCTGGTAAGGCTTAGACGACGGATCGCATTTTCAAGCTGACGCACATTGCCGGGCCAAGAATAGCGCCGCACCAGTTCGACCGCGTCCGGACTTAGCCAACGTTTGGTGCCGTGCTCTCGCTCCTCCCGCGCTAGGAAGTGATCCGCCAATAGGGTGATGTCATCTACACGCTCACGCAGTGCTGGCACATGGATCGTCGCACCGCATAAACGGTAGTACAGATCCTGTCGGACGCGCCCGCTTTCCATCGCTTCGGTCAAATCGGATTGGCTTGTCGCCATGAACCGCGGAACATGGTCGCCGGGCGTGTCCATCATACGCACGATGCGTGCCTGCAATTCGTCTTCGATATCCGCAATCTCATCGATCAGCAAAGTTCCACCGCGAACCCGTGCCATAACGCGCGCAGGCCCTTCGAGGTCCCGAAGGTCCGCCGCGGTTGCCGTGACAAATGGCAAAGTTCGACTGTCCGAGAAATCGTGAATAGCACGTGCAATCAACGATTTACCCGTCCCACTTTCACCAGAAATCATGACCGATAAGTCGGTGTTCATCACACGCGCCACCAAGCGATACAACGCCTGCATGACAGGCGTGCGCCCAACCAGTGGAAGTTCTTCGGGTCTGTCTTCGGATGTATCCACGACATCCGTTTGAACACGTTGCTTCTGCTCTAACGCCCGAGCCGTCCGTTTCATTAGATCCGGAAGGTCAAAGGGTTTCGGCAGATAGTCATAGGCATCCGCCTCAGCCGCCTGAATGGCCGTCATGATTGTGTTCTGGGCCGAGATGACAATAACCGGAAGGCCCGGTCGGTCCTGGGCTATTTTAGGCAACATTTCCAGACCATTACCGTCCGGCATTACCACGTCGGATATTACGACATCGCCCTTACCTTCCCCAACCCAGCGCATCAGCGTCGTCAATGAGGATGTTGCATGCACTTTGCACCCGGCCCGCGTCAGGGCCTGTGTTAGAACTGTTCGGATCGTGCGGTCGTCATCTGCGACCAGTACTGTTCCATCCATTTGGTGCTCTCCTTATTGTGCTCTTCCCGGCAGTTGTTGGTTCAAGTTGCTTCACGCGGCGCCCGCCTGAGGGATATGCGGAACACTGTGCGCCCAGGCACCGAGTCCGCCGAAATCCACCCGTCGTGGTCCGAAATAATTTTGCTGACCAGCGCCAACCCAAGGCCGGTGCCGTTTTCCTTGCCCGACACGAACGGGTCGAAAATATCGCTGCGTATTTTGTCTGGCAGCCCCGGGCCGTCGTCGATGATCTCGATTTGAAGCGGAAGCGAATGCCCCGAACCATCACTGCGGCGCAGGCGGAACGAGTGCTCAAAATACGTCCTCAAACGGATCGTTCCGCCTTTGGGGTCAGCAGCTTCCGACGCGTTCTTTAATAGGTTCAAAACGATCTGGAGAAACTGATCAGGGTCACCATAGGCCAGCGGCAATGACGGATCATAGTCTTCTACGATCTTCATGTGCGCCCCGAAGCCCAACAAGGCTGACCGCCTTGCGCGGTCAAGAACGTCGTGAATATTGACCGGCTTGAAATCCGGTTCCGAGAGGTTGCCGAATTGCTCAACCTGCTCCAAAAGCTTAACGATACGGCGACTTTCCGCGACGATAAGATCTGTGAGTTCAAGGTCTTGCTGCGATATATTCATGCTCAGCAATTGCGCCGCGCCTGTGATACCCGCCAGCGGGTTCTTGATTTCATGCGCAAGCATCTCGGCCATGCCGATCGCCGATTGCGCGGCTGATTTCACAGTGTTGCCGCGGGTCATCCGCCCAGATAGCTCGCGGGGTGAGATGATCATGACCATCGCACCCGGATGCCCCAACAACGGGGCAATCTGCAGTGCACATTGCAAAGGTGCTCGGTTGCCCGACCCCGCGTCCACATCATTGACGAAGAGCGGGGTCCCCTGATTGCGCGCGCGCTCGAACGCTTCCTCGAGCGGTGCGTCGACGGCGATCTGATCCCACACCGGATGACCGATCACCGATTTACGGGAGGCGTTCAGAAACCCCTCTCCGGCCGAATTCACGTCTATGATCCGGTCGTCCGCACCGATGATAAATGCTGGAACGGGCAACGATGCCCAGATGCTTTGATCTGACGTCATGCCGCAACCTCCGTATCCGGGCAAAGCGCATCGGACACGAGCCTCAGCACTTCATCCGTGTCACGTGAGGTCAAAACCGCCCGACGCAATGCCGTGGGCGTGCCCGCCTCATCCATGTACCAACCCAGGTGCTTTCGGGCGACCCGCAGACCAAGATCGCGCCCGTAGAAACCCAGCATCGCCTGGTAGTGTGTCCGCACGATATCGATCAGATCATTCCCGGCGGGAATGTCCGGGGCGTCAGTTCCATAAAGATCGCTGCAAATCTGCGCCAGCAACCACGGCTTGCCTTGGGCACCGCGCCCAACCATGACGCCATCTGCACCTGACTGGCCCAATGCGGTGCGCGCTACGTTCGAACCGGTGATATCGCCATTTGCGATGACAGGTATTGAGACTGCATCCTTGACTGCCCGAATGGCCTTCCAGTCGGCCGTCCCTTTGTAGAATTGGCAGCGGGTTCGTCCGTGGATCGTCACCATAGTAACGCCGGCATCCTGTGCGCGCCGGGCGACATCAGGGGCGTTCAGCAATTTGTCGTCCCAACCCAGTCTCGTTTTCAAGGTAACCGGCACGTCCACCGCCCCAACAACTGCCTCGATCAACGTCAAGGCGTGATCGGGCGTCTTCAGTAAGGCTGAACCGGAATAGCCGTTCGTGACCTTCTTAGCTGGGCACCCCATGTTGATGTCGATCACCCTTGCACCACGGTCGGCGACCTGTCGGGCTGCTTCTGCCATCCAATGGGCCTCGCGCCCTGCCAGTTGAACGGCTGTATTCTCAACATCTGCCGAAAGCTCGGCACGCTCACGCACACCGGGTTTGGCCTGTACCATTTCCTGACTAGCCACCATTTCACTTACGACCATTCCCGCGCCAAAACGCATCACCAGATCACGGAACGGACGATCCGTGATTCCAGCCATGGGAGCCAGCACAACAGGCGGGTTGATGTCTTTGTCAGCGAGTTGCAGTGTCAACGTGCTTAATCCTTGGGCAGATGCGGCTTTGATATCGAATTGAGCGTATATGAACAATAAAACGCCGACGTAAAAGCCCGCAAAATCATCACCTGCTTATTTTTTGTGCAGCACAACGCGGGTGATTGCCTCTCCATTCACCGCACCCTAAACATTGCCACGAACCATCGGAGAATTGCCGCAATGACCACCGCCGCCATCATTGTCGCCGCCGGGCGCGGACTGCGTGCCGGAGGTGGCATCCCAAAGCAGTGGCGCGCGCTGGCAGGACGTCGCGTGGCCGACTGGACAATCGACAGGTTTCGCGGCGCGGTCGATCATATTGTCCTTGTGTTGTCAGAGGACGATGCGGACGCTTGGGCGGAATTCCAAGGCACCGATCTGCTATTGGCAAAAGGCGGTGAGGATCGGGCAGGCTCTGTTCGCAACGGCCTGAGCGCTTTAGCAGATTTAGGGATCACCTATGTGCTGATTCACGATGTAGCTCGCCCGTGTGTTAACCCTCAGATCATCCGAGATGTACTGACCGCTCTGGAAACAAACCCCGCAGCCGCTCCGGGACTGGCCGTTACCGATGCGCTCTGGACCGGGGACGGAACCTTTGTGACCGGCACTCGGGATCGGGCCGGCCTTTACGCGGCGCAAACGCCGCAGGGGTTTCACTATGATGCCATTTCGGCTGCCCATATGTCCTACGACGGAAACGCCGCCGACGATGTCGAGGTCGCGCGGGCAGCAGGATTGGATGTGGCCATTATTCCGGGTGACCCTGACAATCTCAAAATAACCAGACCCGAGGATTTTGCCCGGGCAGAACGCATAATGGGAACGAATATGGATGTAAGGCTGGGCAATGGGTACGACGTGCACCGGTTTGGCGAAGGGGATCACGTGATCCTCTGCGGTGTCAAAGTGCCTCACAACCGCTCGTTACAAGGGCACTCGGATGCAGATGTCGGAATGCACGCCGTCACGGATGCGATCTACGGGGCGTTGGCGCAAGGTGATATCGGTCAGCATTTCCCCCCGTCCGACCCAAAATGGAAAGGCACCGACAGCGCGGTTTTCCTGCGTCACGCGATCCAGTTGGCCGACCAAATGGGATACCGCATCTCAAATGTGGACTGCACACTGGTTTGCGAATTTCCAAAAATTGGACCGCACGCCGCGGCCATGCAGAACGAAATGGCAAAGATCATGGAGTTGCGCGCCGATCAGGTCTCAATCAAGGCAACGACATCCGAGAGGCTGGGTTTTACGGGTCGTGGTGAGGGGATTGCCTCGCTGGCGACAGCATGTCTGGTGAAATCATGAACGCGGCGCGACTGATCGGTACCGTTGGTGGCGTCGGATACCTGCGCCCCGCACCTGGGACTTGGGGGTCATTGGCCGCCCTGCCCTTGGCATGGCTTTTACACGTTATTGGCGGCTTCCCCCTGCTGGCGATCGGAACCTTGGCCGCATTTTTCGGCGGCCTCTGGGCAACGCGGATCATGACAGCAGGACAAAAAGACCATGACCCGTCTGAGATCGTGATCGACGAGGTTGCGGGCCAGTTTATCGCGATCTGGGCTATCTCTTATCCCTCCTGGGCGCACGGGATCGAAATCACGGCACTGTGGCCCGGCTGGGTCGCCGGGTTTTTGCTGTTCCGTTTGTTCGATATCACCAAACCCGGCCCTGTGGGCTGGGCTGACCGTCGGGGTGATCCCTTAGGTGTTATGCTGGATGACGTTATTGCCGGAATTTTCGCTGCCATAGGTGTGCTTGTTATGGCCGGAATATCTCATGGAGTGCTGGGCTTATGACCGTCGCTGAACTGTTGGACCACGCGCGGGCGCAAGGGAAAATGATCGCGACCGCCGAAAGCTGTACAGGAGGAATGGTTGCAGCCGCTTTGACGGACATCCCCGGCAGCTCAGCCGTTGTTGAACGGGGCTTTGTGACATACACCAACACCGCCAAACAGCAAATGCTGGGTGTGAAGGCCGAAACACTCGAAGCCAACGGAGCAGTGTCGGAAGAAGTTGCACACGAAATGGCAGCTGGGGCGCTCGCCAATTCCAATGCGCAAATCGCCGTATCCGTCACCGGCATCGCTGGCCCCGGTGGATCAGAGTTCAAACCCGAAGGGCGTGTTTGCTTTGGCTTGGCGATGTCTGGCAGTTCGACAAGAACTGAAACCGTCGAATTCGGTGCGTTGGGCCGTGACCGGGTACGACAGGCAGCGCGCGATCACGCCCTTGACCTTTTGGCGACAGCGCTGTCCGACAACGCGTAGGACGAACAAAACGACCCAAAGGAATTCTGCTTGTGAAAACCCCGCTCCGTCGGCGGCGCTTATTTGCATGCGGCGCGACGAAGGGCTCTACGGGCGTTTGAGCCCTCCAGTAACAACCCAACGCGCTTTTCACTTCGATTAATTTTTCATCTTTTGCGGCCAATAGATGTATAATTAATCATCTTTTTGACAAAAGCCCCATTAATAGGCGCAAAAAATCGCAACTGCCTCTTTTTTCCTCACCCTCAATCCGCTTCAAGCCCCGCCACGCAAGCTGAAGAGGAGAGCGGCCGATGAATGGAGCCGATACCGCCTGGATCATAGTTGCAACTGCACTGGTCCTGTTCATGACACTGCCGGGCCTTGCCCTTTTTTACGGCGGTCTCGTTCGCGCTCGAAACGTACTCAGTGTGTTCATGCATTGCTTTAGCATAGCCTGTTTGATGAGCATTCTTTGGCTGGTCGCAGGGTATTCAATTGCGTTCGGCGATGGTGGATCAGGTCTTTGGGGTGGTTTGGGCAAAGCGTTCCTCAACGGCGTCGACGCAGACAGCCTGTCCGGCAACCTGCCCGAGATCCTGTTCTTTGCGTTCCAGATGACGTTTGCCATCATAACTCCGGCGCTGATCGTCGGAGCGTACGTGGAACGTGTAGGCTTTGGCTTTGTTCTGACATTCTCAGCCCTATGGATGCTGCTGTGCTATGCGCCGGTCGTTCACTGGATCTGGGGTGGTGGTATCCTGACCGATGGCGGCATTCTGGGTGAAGTTGGCGTACGCGACTTTGCCGGTGGAATTGTTGTGCACGAGACCGCCGGTCTGGCCGCGCTGATCATTGCCATTGTACTTGGCCCGCGCCGAAACCGCACGACGCCGCCGCACAATCCGGGTTTCGTGATGATTGGGGCTGCGATGCTTTGGGTCGGCTGGTTCGGGTTTAACGGCGGCTCGCAACTGGCTGCTGATGGTGGTGCAGCAATGGCGATGACCGTAACGCATATCTCGGCGGCGACGGCCTCGCTGACATGGGCGCTGTGGGAGCGGATCAAATACGGCAAAGCCTCGATGGTGGGTCTGGTCACCGGCACAATCGCCGGTCTGGCTTCGATCACCCCGGCCTCGGGCTATGTCGATCCGGTTCAGGCGCTGATCATTGGTGCCGTCGCAGGCGTGCTTTGCCAAGAGGCCGTCAACGTGATCCGCAACTTGCTGAACATCGACGACACGCTGGACGTCTTTGCGGTGCATGGCGTCGGTGGAATTTTTGGCACGATCATGATTGCCGCCTTTGGTCTGGGCGCATGGACCGCCCAGTTGGGTGGGCTGGTAATCGTGGGTGCCTTTACGTCAGTTGTCACCTTTGTGCTCATTAAGGCGGTTGCGCTTGTCACACCGCTTCGCGTAGACGCCGAGACCGAGACAAACGGGCTCGATCTGTCGGTACACCGCGAACGAGCTTATGACATGAGCAGCTAAGCCCACCTTAGTGCTCGGCCCGAAAGGGCTTTGGCGGACCTCCGATAAGGGGTCCGCTTTTCTTTTGGGCCCCCTCTCGACTCCGGGTGCGCTGGCAGGCTATCAGCCCGCAACGTGTTTTCAGCCCAGAGGTTTACACCATGATCCCCAGCTCTTTCCCCGACAGCACCGAAATCGCCCGCCTGACCGCGCGGATGCTGCTGGAGATCAAGGCCGTCCATTTCAACGCGCGCGAGCCGTTCACACTGGCCTCGGGTCTGCCCAGCCCGACCTATATCGACTGCCGCAAGCTGATCTCATACCCGCGTATCCGCTCGACCCTGATGGACTTCCTGACCGTCACAGTGATGCGGGACGCCGGGTTCGAGGCGTTCGACAACATTGCCGGTGGCGAAACGGCGGGCATCCCCTTTGCCGCCATGGTGGCGGAACGGATGGCACTGCCGATGACCTATGTGCGCAAGAAGCCCAAAGGCTACGGTCGCAACGCCCGTATCGAAGGCGCGATGGGCGAAGGCGAGCGTGTGCTGCTGGTCGAAGACCTGACCACAGATGGCGGATCGAAACTGTCGTTCGTCGATGCAATCCGCGAAACCGGTGCCACCTGCGGGCATACAGCGGTGATCTTCTACTACGGTATTTTCCCTGAGACCGAGAAAACCCTTGGCGACCACGGTGTGAAACTGCACAGCCTGTGCACTTGGTGGGATGTTCTGGCAGAAGCTAAGGCACAGAAAGCGTTCGACAAAGAGACGCTGGATGGGGTCGAAGCCTTCCTCAACGACCCGCGTGGATGGCAGGAAGCCAACAAATCTTCTTAAAACACCTGTGCATAAGCTGGGGGTAACTTGGCATAGAATCGCCTTTGGACGGCTTGCATCTAGTGTCGGCGCCTCGATGCCGCACTAAATGTTGCGCCACGAGATATTCTTTGGCAAGGTTGTCCAAACTTATCCCAAGCTGAAGTCGAGTTATACGCCACTTATCTTCAGAGATTTACAGATGGCCCAACGGGTGCCGGATTGATTAGAACTGTCGAACGGGCAGCGGGGACAAAATGAACGAGATAAGCAGTATCGAGCAGGCAGCGGCGCAGATTCAGAACGCCGAAACCATGCCGCATTCCATTGAGGCCGAACAGCAGCTTCTGGGTGCGATCCTGACCAACAATGATCTCTATGATCGGGTTGCGTCGATCATCGGGGCCGAGCATTTCTATGATCCGGTCCACGCCCGCATCTATGAGGTGGCAGCCAACCGCATCGCCAAGAATGCGCTGGCCTCGCCCGTGACGCTCAAATCCTTCATGGCCGAGGATGAGGGCCTGAAAGAGCTGGGCGGCCCCGCCTATCTGGTCAAACTGGCCGGGGCTTCGATCAGTGCGTTCGCGGTGCATGACTATGCCCAGATGATCTATGACCTCGCCATCCGGCGCGAGCTGATCCGTCTGGGTCGAGACATTTCGGACAAGGCGGCGCGGGTTGATGTCTCCAGCGAGCCTAAGGAACAGATCGTCGAGGCCGAGCAACAGCTTTATCAGTTATCCGAGCAGGGCCAGACCGAACAGGGATTTCAATCCTTCCTCAAGGCGGTCACAGAAGCCGTCAACGTCACCAACGAAGCGTATCAACGCGGTGGTGGCATGGCGGGGATTTCCACCGGTCTGGCCGACTTGGACAAACAGCTTGGGGGGCTGCACCCGTCCGACCTGATCATTCTGGCCGGTCGTCCGTCGATGGGTAAAACCTCGCTTGCGACGAACGTGGCGTTCAACGTCGCCAAAGCCTATAAACGCGGCACAAGATCGGACGGGTCCGAGGGGGCCGTAGACGGTGGTGTGGTCGGGTTCTTTTCGTTGGAGATGAGCGCCGAGCAGTTGGCCGGCCGGGTTCTGGCCGAAGCCTCGGAGATCTCCAGCCACAAAATCCGTCAGGGTGACATGACCGAGGCCGAATTCCGCCGCTTCGTGGACGCCGCGAAAGAGCTGGAAGCCTGCCCCCTGTTCATCGACGACACCCCGGCCCTGCCGATCTCACAACTTGCAGCCCGCGCGCGGCGGTTGAAGCGGACACATGGTCTGGACCTTCTGGTGATCGACTATCTGCAGCTATGCCGCGGCATGTCCGATAACCGTGTCAACGAGATCGCCGAGATTTCGATGGGCATGAAAGCCATAGCCAAGGAACTTAACATCCCGGTCATCGCCCTTTCGCAGTTGTCGCGTCAGGTGGAAAACCGCGACGACAAGCGCCCGCAACTGTCTGACCTGCGGGAATCGGGTTCGATCGAGCAAGACGCCGACGTCGTGATGTTCGTGTTCCGCGAGGAATACTACAAAGAACGCGAAAAGCCCGGCGATCACGAGCTGGAAAAGATGGAAGAGTGGAAGCAAGCCATGGAACGCCTGCATGGCAAGGCCGAAGTCATTGTCGGTAAGCAGCGCCACGGCCCCATCGGTACAGTTGAACTGTCTTTCGAGGCGCAATTCACCCGCTTCGGAAACCTCGTGAAACCTTGGCAACAGGGTGGCGAGATCGAAGGTTACTGATCTACCAAAGCTCGGCTCGATTGAATGCTGGAACGCATCTGGATGGACCAATCAGGTCCGTCGCATCGCTGCTAAACGACTGCCCCAACCACCCAAACGGCATACTCAAAGGGAAAGGCGGGCGGATATTCTGATCAGACACCTGCTGAAACCCGGTTTTTCCGTAATAAGCTGGATCGCCGTAGGTCACCAGGTAATCTGCGCCACCAGAGCGCATTTGATCCAATCCGAAGCGGATTAGACTTTGCCCAATGCCAGTTTTTTGCCGATCGGTCCGCACTGCGACCGGTGACAACAAAAACACCTGTCGCGGATCGTCATCAAAGTAAAGCGGCGAAAAGAAAATACCGCCTGCTATTTCCTTGGCGTCCCACGCAATAAAGCAAGACAGTTCGCCCTTAGGCGTAGTCGCCATCAAGTCGCTAACTAGCGTTTTGATCACGCGCCCTTCATCGACCCCTTCGGATGCGGCGAATACGTCGCCAAATAGCGTTGCAAGCCGTGACTCATGCCCGGCGAATCCGGATGAAAATTCGGGCATCATGCTTCCAACTCCTTCTGACACAACCTTGTTGAGCGATTCACCTTTCGCAAAGCGGTTGATCACAGGATTAACACAATGGCGACAACGGATTAACTGTCGTTTTTTCGCCGCTCACGGCATACCAAAAGGCTGTAAGTTGCCCATGATCCGACCAAAGGCAGCAATAATCGGCACCTACCCCCTTGACCTGCCGATATCCAATGTCATGAACAGAGCCATGAGTACTGCACGTTTGACGATCAACCTTCGGGCGCTGGCCAGCAACTGGCATGCGCTGGATGCAAAAACAGATGTTGAGACCGGAGCCGTGGTCAAAGCCGATGCTTATGGCCTCGGTGCTGGACCCGTTTCGGATACGCTTGCAGAAGAAGGTGTGCGCAAGTTCTTTGTGGCCGCCGCAGAAGAAGGTGCTGCCGTACGCGAAGCCGTAGGCCCTGGTCCCATGATCGCTGTGTTCTCGGGCCATATGGAGGGCGACACCGAACTGCTTCGTGGGCATGACCTGACACCTCTTTTAAACTCGCCCGAGCAGTTTCAACGCCACGAACAAGCACTTCCGGCGCACCCATTCGGCATTCAACTGGACAGCGGTATGAACCGGTTGGGTCTGGAACCCGCCGATTGGACAGAATTGCGTCCACGGACCGAGGCAATGAACCCGGTCGTTATAATGTCCCACCTCGCTTGTTCGGACGAACCCGACCATCCAATGAACCAACAGCAACTGCGCGCGTTCCGCGAAATGACGGATGGCGTTAAAGCACAGCGGTCCCTTGCTGCGACTGGGGGAATGCTGTTGGGCTCAGAATACCATTTCGATTTCTGCCGCCCCGGTGTTGGACTTTATGGTGGCTTGCCGTTCGCCGAAGCCAAGCCCGTGGTCACCGTCGACTTGCCTGTTATTCAGGTTCGCGAATTGGCCGAAGGTGAAACCGTTGGTTATGGCAATACCTGGATGGCGCGTCGCCCCTCGCGCATTGCGACGGTTGCGGCGGGATATGCGGATGGCCTGCACCGCGCAATCGGCGGTGGCATTGACGCCTTTGCGGGTGACCAGCCCTGCCCCGTTGTCGGGCGCATCTCGATGGATCTGATCACCGTTGATGTCACCGATCTGCCTTCAGACCCAGAGCGCTTGCGCATCCTGAACGGCCACCAAACGGTTGATGATCTTGCCGAAGCCGCGGGTACCATCGGTTACGAAATCCTGACCTCGCTGGGTGCGCGATATTCACGGGGCTACGTGGAATGAACCCTTTGGATATGCTGGGGGGTCTGGGCCGCGCGATCCTGACCCTGCTTGCCACGTTCGGCAAGGTAGCGATGTTTGCGGCTGACGCGATCTCGCATATCTTCCGCCCCCCGTACTACCCGCGTGAGTTTGCTCTGGCGCTTATGAACGTGGGCTGGCTATCCTTACCTGTTGTTGGCCTTACAGCAATCTTCACCGGCGGCGCGCTGGCCTTGCAAATCTATGCAGGCGGGGCACGTTTCAACGCCGAGGCCGTAGTACCTCAAATCGTCGCCATCGGTATGGTCCGAGAGCTGGGCCCAGTTCTGGTTGGCCTGATGATCGCAGCCCGCGTGACCTCTTCGATCGCGGCGGAAATCGCCACGATGAAAGTGACCGAGCAGATTGACGCGTTGGTCACCTTGTCCACGCATCCGATGAAATACCTTACCGCACCCCGCGTTCTGGCTGCTTTGATCACGGTGCCTATGCTCGTTGGCATCGGTGACATTATCGGCATTGCCGGCGGCTATGTGGTGGCGACCCAGAATCTGGGGTTCAATGCTGCAACCTACCTGTTGAACACCGTCAATTTTCTGGAAACCCGCGACATCGTCTCATCTCTGGTAAAGGGTGCTGCATTCGGCCTGATCGCAGCCGTCATGGGGTGCTACTACGGAATGAATTCCGGCCGCGGTGCACAGGGCGTGGGCCGGGCTACCAAGTCGTCGGTTGAGGCCGCTGCGATCATGATTCTTGCGGCCAACTTCATTCTCACAGGGGTATTTTTCTCGTTATGATCCGGCTGGAGAATGTTCATAAGGCGTTTGACGAAAACCGCGTGCTGCAGGGTATGAACCTTGAGATACCCAGGGGCACGTCGATGGTCATCATCGGAGGGTCCGGTACGGGCAAATCTGTGGCGCTGAAATGTATCCTCGGCCTGATCAAACCGGACAGCGGTATGATTTATGTCGACGGCAAAGATGCCAGTAAAGGAGACCGCGACGCGTTTTTGGCGCGCTTCGGGATGCTGTTTCAAGGGGCTGCGCTGTTTGACTCGCTGCCCGTCTGGCAAAACGTCGCCTTCCGCCTGCTGCGCGGCCCGCTCAAACGCCCTGCCGATTACGCGCGCGAGATTGCCATCGACAAACTGCGCCGTGTGGGTCTGAAATCCGACGTCGCTGACCGTTTTCCGTCCGAGCTGTCGGGCGGAATGCAAAAGCGCGTCGGCCTCGCCCGCGCCATCGCCGCCGAGCCAGAGATCATCTTCTTTGACGAGCCAACCACAGGGTTGGACCCGATCATGTCCGGCGTCATCAACGACCTGATCCGCGAAATCGTGACCGAAATGGGCGCGACCGCCATGACCATCACCCACGACATGAGTTCCGTCCGCGCGATTGCCGACAACGTCGCCATGCTGCACGGAGGCGTCATCCAATGGACCGGCCCAGTCAGTCAAATGGATACGTCGGGTGATCCTTATGTCGAGCAGTTCATCAGCGGCAGTGCTGAGGGGCCGATTGAGGCGGTGCGGTGAAAATGAGCCTTCGAGTGGATCAAGACGTAGAACGCCAAGTTTGGGATTTGATTTTTCCCTACGCGTCTCGAATGACCGCGAAAGTGCGTAAGGCTGACACCAAGTTTGTTCACTATACTAGTGCCGAAGCTGCATTGAGTATTATTAGGAACAATGAAGTTTGGATGAGGAGTGCAGTTGTTATGAACGACTTCTCGGAAATCCAGCACGGAGAGAATTGTCTTCTCGAAGCATGGAACACGGTAAAACTTGGGGAAAGGGTTAGGTCAACTCTAAACAGACTTCGTGAGGGCTTGGGCCAACAACTGGAACATATGCTCAATGAACGCAGCATAGAGCGCAAAACTCAGAGTTACCTAATCTCTATTTCTGAGCATGGTGATGTCGATAGCACCGAAGACCAATTCGGTCGTCTGTCGATGTGGCGAGCATATGGGGGGGATACAAATGTGGCCTTCGTATTCAAAAACTCTCCCTTCATATCAGAAAACAACGCGCTGAACGCTTTTACCTCTCCTGTACTTCATAGTGCTGTGAGTGACTTCCCTCTTCATTTCTTGGAAGTCGTCGAAAACCTTGAAAACCATTTTGAGGTTCTCAAGAAACTTGCGCCGGATGATCTGGTGAATCGACTTTTTAATGCAATTCACTTTGCGATTTTGTCCACCAAGCACCCTGGCTTTGCAGAAGAACGAGAATGGCGCGTAGTACATTCTCCAACGCTTTGGCCATCGGAAAAACTGGAGCAGTCTGTTCAATGTATTAACGGCGTACCGCAAAAGATTTTTAAGCTTAAGCTCAAAAACTACCCTGATGAAGGCTTTGTGGGGGCCACAATACCGGAGCTTTTACGCGAAGTAATTGTGGGTCCGACTCAGTACCCTTATCCAATTTACGATGCTCTTACGTATGAACTTAGTTTGGCTGGGGTCGAGAATGCGCGGAACAAGGTAAAAATATCCAACATACCGCTACGCAAGTAAGCTTTTATGACCCTCCGCCTCGCCACCCTCTCGCTCCTGATCCTCTATCCTATCGCGTGGTTCGCCCCGCTGATGCGCGCGGGCCTCCTTCCGATCTTCGGCCTCAGCGAAATCAGCGTCATCACCGGCCTGCAATCCCTATGGAAGTCCGACGTCTTCCTGGCGCTGGTGGTCACCGTCTTTGCCCTCGTCGCGCCCTTTGTCAAAACAATCGGCACCGCGCTGATCCAATGGAACCTGATGGACCCGCGCGTTCAGCCCGCGCTGAACATCCTCGGCAAGCTGGCCATGGCCGACATTTTCCTGATCGCGCTTTACATCACACTGGCCAAGGGCATCTCTTACGCCACCATTGAAACGGCCTGGGGGCTTTACCTGTTTACCGGGTGCATTCTGGCCTCACTGGCCTTGGGACATATTACAGAGATGACATCCGCCTCACGAAAAGCTTAGTTCTAATTGATTGAAAACATTTACCCAAGTATCATCTTAATATTTCGAGCAGCAACAAATTGTAGTTTCCGGGTCCGTAGCGGATCAACTTGTGTGTGTTAATTCCCCCTCCGCTTCGGCCCGGTTTGTACCGGTTCGGAAAGGAGTTCGACACCCATGGCCGCCCTCCATAACATAACATTGCAATTCCAGAATGCCTTTTTAAAGCTGACTTTTTTCATGATCTGCGCGGCGGCACTTTTAGCCGTGACAACGACCATTTTATCCGCATCCGGAGTATTGCCCTGGTTATCCATGCAAGCCGCATTTGGCGCGGCGCCTGCCATTGATGCTGGCATGTTCATTCAGATCGGCGTGACCGCACTGATTCTCATGCTGGCCTTCTATCTTCCTGCGAACGGGCGGATGATGGCGTTGGAAAACACCCACCGCAAGTTCGCGCTGAATATGCAGGACGTCACTTACGCCTATCAGCTGGCCCATGCGGCAGACCGTGGTGACACGTTCCTCATGTCGTCGGAGTTCGATGCCGTGAAAGAACGAATGGCATTTCTGCGCCATCACCCGGACTTGCAATCGCTGGAGCCCGAGATACTTGAGATCGCTGCGCAAATGAGCCAAATCAGCCAAGAGCTGGCGGATACCTACAGCGATACGCGTGTCGCGCGTGCACGCATGTTCCTGCAACAGCGTCAGGAAGAGATCGAACAGTTCCAGCAGAGGATCGGTGACGCTCAGGTCATTCAACAAGAGCTTCGCCAGTGGACCCGCGACGTCGAAGTCGAGGAATCCATTGCGAAATCACAGCTCGCCCGCCTGCGTGACGAATTGTTCGAACTCTTGCCCGAACTGTCGACACAGCTTCAGGCACCAACCGAAGACCGCGGTTCAACCGAAGGCAGCGTTATCGCAATGTCCCCCCCTCGCGCTGCTGAATAGGCGCGATAGCGCCCGCTGTGCCCGACGGCCCATAGGGCCCGAGGGCACGGCGCACCATCGGCGGAGATGAAAGCCCGCGAGGGCTTGAAGAACCGCCCGACCTCAGGCACCAAAGGCCGCATGGCAAAGACAAGTTTTTCATGCACCGCCTGTGGCGCTACTCATTCCCGCTGGTCCGGACGATGCGACGGTTGCGGTGAGTGGAACACCATCTCACAAGATGTCCCCCTTTCGGCAGGGCCCGCAAAGAAATCCCTTGGCGGCAAACGGGGCCAGACCATCGCACTCACGGACCTGTCGACCGAGGAAAGTCCGCCGCCCCGCACCCTCTGCGGGGTCGAAGAGTTGGACCGTGTTCTGGGTGGTGGCCTTGTTCCCGCATCTGCCCTTTTGGTCGGTGGGGATCCGGGCATCGGTAAATCCACATTGCTACTGCAAGCAGCGGCCCGTTTCGCACGAGCAGGCGTGAAAACCATCTATGTCTCGGGTGAAGAAGCCAGCGCGCAAGTAAGGATGCGGGCCAGACGTCTTGGATTGGAAGACGCCCCGGTGCAATTGGCTGCCGAAACGAACCTGAGGAACATACTTACAACCCTTGAAGCGGAAAAGCCGGGCCTTGCCATTATCGACTCGATTCAGACGATGTGGGCAGACAATGTCGACAGTGCACCGGGCTCCGTGTCACAAGTACGTGCTGCTGCGCATGAATTGACCACGTTTGCGAAACGATACGGAATCTCAATCATAATGGTCGGACATGTCACCAAAGAGGGTCAGATCGCGGGCCCCAGAGTGGTTGAACATATGGTCGACACGGTGCTGTATTTCGAAGGCGAACGGGGTCATCAATTTCGCATCTTGCGTGCTGTAAAGAACCGATTTGGACCTGCAGATGAAATCGGTGTGTTCGAGATGACCGGCAAGGGATTGGCACAGGTGACCAACCCTTCGGCTTTGTTCCTGTCCGAACGCGGCACGCCAAGCCCAGGTTCAGCGGTGTTCGCCGGGATCGAAGGAACCCGGCCAGTTCTGGTTGAATTACAAGCACTTGTTGCCCCCTCTCCGCATTCTCAACCACGCCGCACAGTGGTTGGGTGGGACAGCGGAAGACTGGCAATGATTCTCGCCGTGCTCGAGGCGCGCTGCGGCGTGCCTTTCACGGGCCTCGACGTATATCTGAACGTCGCTGGTGGTCTAAAGGTATCGGAACCCGCCGCAGACCTTGCCGTCGCTGCCGCTCTGCTCAGCGCGCGCGAAGACACGGCCTTGCCGGCTGACACAGTTGTGTTCGGCGAGATATCCTTGTCAGGGGCTCTCAGGCCCGCTGCACAAACTGAAAACAGGTTGAAAGAAGCCCAAAAACTTGGTTTCACATCAGCCATAGCTCCGGCAGGTGGAAAAACCGGCACTGTGGCAGGTCTGACACTCACCCGACCCTCTGATTTAGTAGGGTTTGTTGGCGAAACCTTCGGAGCAGGTTAAGATAACGCCTTGAGAGGCTGAAAAAAATACAGGCGAGGGCCATGGAAGGTTTTACAATTATTGACGGGGTGGTTGCCCTGATCATCGTGGTGTCGGGCCTGTTGGCCTATTCCCGCGGTCTTTTACGAGAGATTTTGGCCATCGCAGGATGGGTTGCTGCAGCCGTTCTGGCGTTCATTTTCGCGCCCCAAGCGGTTCCACTGATAAAAGAAGTCCCGGTCGTCGGAGACTTTTTGCGCGACAGCTGCGAACTGTCGGTCATCACAGGCTTTGCAGCGGTATTTGCAGTTGCCCTGATCGTGGTCAGCATCTTCACACCGCTGTTTTCCTCGCTGGTGCAACGCTCGGCTCTGGGAGGTCTGGATCAGGCGCTCGGCTTCTTCTTTGGTATTGCGCGCGGCATCCTGCTGGTCGCCATCGCGTTCTTTGTCTACGACACTGTGATGACCGGGCAGTCGTATACCATCGTTGACGAAAGCCGTTCTGCAAAGGTCTTCGAACAGTTCAGCGGTCAGATCGAGGAACAAAATCCAGAAGCGGCGCTTGGCTGGATCACTCAGCAATACGAAGAGCTGGTCGCAAGCTGCGGCAGCGATGCTGCCCCGACCGAAGGTACGGCCCCTGCCGCCGAGGAGCCTGCAGAACCAGCAGCGACGGAATAAAAGAAAAAGCCCGGCTCTGACCGGGCTTTTTTCTTACAGACTTGCGATGACCCTCAGGTAAATCCTTCGCCTGCACAAACTGTGCAGCGGGTATTTTTCAAGCCAAAGCACCCATCACAACGGCTGGAAATCGGTTTTCCATGCACATCACGGCTTTTGACGACTTCACCCGACCCATTACAGATCGGACATGGCGACCGCCCCATCCCGCGGCACTTGTGACACCTGCGTTTGGGTTGTTCTTCCTTCTTTTGGCCCTGCTTGTGCTGCCACATAATAAACCTGCTCAAATTTTCTATTATTAGATCGATTTAAGGGCTCGATTGACAGCATTAAGCACTGCACCTTTCATCTTTTTGTACCGATTGTTGTAAAAACGGCCTGAGGTGAACCCTAATTGTGATCCTTTGATGACACAGCGAACGTAAGGCATTATGTGGGTGCCGAATTGACATGGAATCGGAGCTGCCGATCTTGCTGTATGTGTATTCTGTCACGCAGACGCCTAACCAAGGCTGCGCGTGTGTACTGAACGCCATTGAGACCGACATACAGTCAGCTGCCGCCAAGCGCTCGCTTCGAATACTGTCACGAACCACAACGTCCTAGAAATTGGAGCCCGTACATGTGTGGGATTTTGGGGATCGCAAGCAGAACGCATGATGTGTTTGCGGAAATCTACGACGGGCTGCTGATGCTGCAGCATCGGGGTCAAGATGCCTCGGGGATTGTCACCTATACCGGAGAGTTCTTTCGCGAGAAAAAAGCCAACGGGCTGGTGAAAGACGTCTTCAACGCCAAGGACGCAGAGACCCTGTTGGGAAAGGTCGGGATTGGGCATGTACGCTATCCCACGGCCGGATCCCTCAGCGCATCCGAGGCGCAGCCGTTCTTCGTGAACGCACCTTATGGCATCTACCTTGTACATAACGGTAACATCACCAACACCGCCGCGCAGCGTGAAAAGGTCACCGGTAAATACAGCCGTCATCTGCGAACAACGTCCGATTCAGAGATCCTGCTGAACGTGCTTGCGGACAAAGTCGCAGATGCGATCAAGGTCAACGGCAACGCCGAACCCATCCGTAACATCTTTGCCGGTGTAAAGATGACGATGGAGCGTATCCAGGGCGCATACTCGGTCATTTGTCTGATCGCGGGCGTTGGCATGCTGGCCTTCCGCGACCCGCACGGTATTCGCCCCCTGTCCGTTGCGATCCGCAAGACGGACATGGCGGGTGATGACTATGCGTTCGCGTCCGAAGACGTGGCCTTTGGCATTAACGGCTTTGATAAGCTGCGCGACTTGCGCCCTGGTGAGGCGATCCTGATCGACCTTGACGGCAACATGCATGAATTCCAGGCCGTCGAAGGTAAGCTTACACCTTGTATCTTTGAATACGTCTACCTCGCACGCCCGGATTCACTGCTGGACGGTGTGTCGGTCTATAAGACCCAGATGCGCATGGGCCAGACGCTGGCCAAACAAATCCAGGACTCAGGCCTACAGATCGACCGGATCATACCCGTGCCCGATAGCGCCCGACCGGTCGCACTGGAAGCAGCCAAGATAACCGGCATTCCATACCGTGAAGGACTGGTAAAGAACCGCTATGTCGGACGAACCTTCATTATGCCCGGACAGGCAGAGCGTCAGAAATCCGTGCGTCGAAAACTGAACGCTGTACCGCTGGAGTTTGATGGGCATAACGTGCTGCTGATTGATGACTCGATCGTGCGCGGCAACACCATCAAGAAAATCGTCCAGATGTGCCGCGAGGCTGGCGCGAAGAAAGTCTATATCGCCAGTGCCTCACCGCCTGTGAAATACCCAAATGTCTATGGCATCGACATGCCGACCAAGCACGAGCTGATCGCGAACGGAAAAGACATCGAAGAGATCCGGCAGGAATTGGGAGCAGATGCCCTGTTTTACCAACATCTCGACGATCTAATATGGGCCGCCAAAGAAGGCAACCCAGAGATAGAGGCATTCGATTGCTCGTGTTTTGATGGAAAATACATCACCGGCAGCGTCAGCGAAGACTATCTGGATACGCTTGAGAACAGCAGCCGTGTCAGCAAAAAACGCGAAGACATGCAGGTGCCCGGTGGGTCATGGAACGCGGCCAAGCTGGCCTCGGGTTAAAGGGAAGAGAGCGAATAAAATGCGCTTCAACCCCGACGCCAGATGTGCGTCGGGGTGATTTTTTGTCGACGGGCGCAGCCGGATCGGTTGGATTCCGCGCACAACCCTCTGGCGAAGGAAACGTAATCGCAAGGGCTTCTCGGGACCCCGCGAAAACGTGAGGTCACGACCCGCCTGCCCCATCTTTAGTTCCCTTGTCGCGTTTGATAGGCGCAGGTCACCAACTACTCACAACAAGGGGTCGGGGCGTCGCGTCCCGTCCACAGATCATGCCAAACGCAACTGTCGAAAGCGCGGCCACACAGAAGGGCGCGCTGAAGAAAAACTCTGTTTCATTGCTTGGGGTATTTGGGCCCAAGGCCGAAATGCGCGCGCTGATGCGCTTGTCCTCAGGCAAGGTCAAGGAAATCAAACCGGGTAGCCGCGTGGCCTCGGGTACGGTGGTCGCGATCGACGCCGATGGCATTATGCTGCGACAAAGCGGCCAGACCAAGCGGATCGCCATCCCGGGCAGCTAATCCTGTCTTGACGACCTGCGCCCGGGGGTTCAAACCCCACCCATGACCGATCAGACAAAAATCGCCCTTGTCACCGGGGCCTCTCGCGGCTTGGGGGCTGCCTTGGCCGAGGCGTTGGCGCCCGAGTATCACATCGTCGCCGTCGCGCGGACCACAGGTGGGCTGGAAGAGCTGGACGACCGCATTCAGGCCAAGGGAGGCTCTGCCACGCTTGCGCCCATGGATATCGCAGATCCAAACGCCATGGCGACCCTGTGCCGAGGCATTCATGATCGCTGGGGCAAAGTTGACCTTTGGCTTCACACCGCCATCCACACCTCGGCCTTGACGCCCACGCATTTCATTGACCCAAAGGAATGGACCAAGGCTGTTAATATCAACGCCACAGCGACATCGGTTTTGATCCCTTACATCATGCCGTTATTGGGTGAGAGTGGCCACGCGGTGTTTTTCGATGACCCGAAGGCCGGCGAGAAATTCTATGGTATTTACGGCGCAACGAAGGGTGCTCAGATGGCTCTGGCCCGCAGTTGGGCGCTTGAGACGGAACGCACCGGGCCGCGCGTTTCCATCGTTGAACCTGCCCCCATGCCTACAGCCGTACGGGCACGATTCCATCCCGGTGAGGATCGCGACGCGCTGACCAGCCCAGCGTCAGAAGCCGCACGAATTTTGACGTTGCTGTAGAGAATGGCCCTTACAGGCCATGCCTCCGGCGGGGATATTTTTAGCCAGATGAAGCGGGCGGGTTACCCGATATGGGTTCCGTTGCGCCCTGCCAGATCGACAAAGAATTGCCACGCAACGCGGCCTGATCGTGCACCTCGGGTGGTTTGCCATTCAATCGCCTCGGCGCGCAAAGTTTCGGGTGCAACGGCTACTCCGTATGCGGCGCAGTAGCGGTCGATCATTGCAAGGTACTCATCCTGGTCGCAGGGGTGGAAGCCGAGCCACAGACCGAAGCGGTCCGATAGCGAGACTTTTTCTTCGACCGCTTCCGAGGGGTTGATTGCGCTGGAACGTTCATTCTCGATCATGTCCCTTGGCATAAGGTGACGGCGGTTTGAGGTGGCGTAGAAAACGACGTTTTCTGGCCGGCCTTCGATACCGCCATCCAGCACGGCTTTAAGTGACTTGTAGTGCTGATCATCGTGGCTAAAGGACAGGTCATCGCAGAATAGAATGAAGCGGTGAGGTGCTGCGCGCAGGTGGTTCAGGAGCCGGGCGACCGAGCCCATATCTTCGCGTTGCAACTCGACCAGTTTGAGGTCGGGATAGTCGTCTTGCAGGCTTCCGTGAACCGCTTTGACAAGACTGGATTTTCCCATCCCGCGTGCGCCCCACAAAAGCGCATTGTTGGCCTTGAACCCGGCGGCAAAGCGTCGGGTATTATCCAACAGGGTGTCGCGGGACCGGTTTATGCCGACCAGCAGGTCCAGATCGACCCGGTTGACCTTTGCGACGGGTTCAAGCCGGTCGGGTTCCACATGCCAAACGAACGCCGCCGCCGATTTGAAGTCGGGTGCCGCCAGAGGGGCTGGTGCCATCCGTTCCAACGCATCAGCAATGCGGTTCAGTGCTTGGTCTTCCATCGGGACCTCCGGTCTTGTCGTGACGGTTTCAAACCATGTTCCGGCCCCCACAACAAGGCCGTCGAATGAAAAAGGCGCGCCGATCATGGCGCGCCTTTGATCTGTCAGAGGCAAGAGTTACTTGCTTTCTTCCTCGACTATGTCGGCATCCGCCTCTTCTTCGTCATCGTAGTAGCCGTCGGCGCGCAATTGTTCTTCGCGCTTTTTCTCGACCCGGGCCACGAGGAAAATTGAGATCTCGTACAACCCATAGACCACGACAAACAAAATAACCTGAGTGATCACATCGGGCGGCGTCACCAAGGCGGCAAGCACCAGGATAGCGACTACCGCGTATTTCCGCACGCTGCCCAACCCTTCGGCTGTAACCAATCCGGCTTTGCCCATCAGCGTCAGCAGAACCGGCAACTGGAAACACAGGCCAAATGCGACGATGAACTTGATGGTTAGGTTCAGGTATTCCTGCGCGGAACCTTGGAATACAACGCTCAGCGGCGCGGCGGTCGCATTGTCGGTTACGGCCTCACCTTCGGAGCCGAATTGCTGGAACCCAAGAAAGAAGTCATAAGCCAAAGGTGTGACCACATAGAACGCAAAGCTTGCACCCAGCAAGAACATGAACGGGGATGCCAGCATGAATGGCAAAAACGCGTTCTTTTCCGATTTGTACAAACCTGGGGCCACAAACCGCCACATCTGCATTCCGATATAAGGAAAGGCCAATATGAACCCGCCCAGAAGCGAGACCTTGATCGCGACAAAGAAACCTTCTTGCGGTGAGATAAAGATCAGATCGCAATCCTGTCCACGCTCGGACAGAACATCGCACAGCGGCTGGGTCAGAAAGTTGAAGATCGGCGTCGCCACGGTGAAGCAGATGATCATGCCGATCAAAAATGCCACAACGCAGTGAATCAACCGCGTGCGCAATTCGGCCAGATGCTCGATCAATGGGGCCGAGCTGTCTTCGATCTCGTCGGTGTTCGTCATGTCTTGCTTTCGGTTTTCAACGCGGCCTCGGCCTCCTCGGCTTTGGCAAGCGCCTCGGCCGCTTCCTTGGCCTTACGCTCGGCTGCAGCCCGTGCGGTTGAGGCCTGAATCTTTTTGGCCTGCTCTGCCCTCTCTGCCGCCAGTTTACCGGTTTCGCTGTCAGGGTCGAACTTGGTCGGGTCGATGCTCTTGGCCATTTCCTGCGCCGCCTCTTTCACGCCGTCCATAGCGCTGCCGACGGGGTTAGTGGCCGCGTTCAGACCCTTCTTGATCTCGTTCACGCCAGCCTGATCGGCGGCCTCGTTCATGGCGCTGGAAAACTCGCGTGCCATGCCACGGGCCTTGCCGACAAAGCGCCCGACATTGCGGAACAGCACCGGCAGGTCCTTTGGCCCCACAACGATCAGGGCAACAACGCCGATAACCAGAAGCTCGGTCCAGCCCAGATCAAACATCTGCGCTTAGGCCTTGTCTTTGTCGGTCTCGGGGGTGACGTCCTTGGCCATCTCAGACGCGTCCTGCTCCAGCTCATCCGCGCCTTCTTTCACGCCCTTCTTGAACGAGGTGATGCCCTTGCCAACTTCGCCCATGAGCGAGCTGATTTTACCGCGCCCGAACAGAACCAGCACCACAACGGCGATCAGCAGCAGACCGGGAAGGCCGATATTGTTAAGCATGTCGTTTCTCCTTTTACGTCGGCGACAAGCGCCAGGAATATGATCTGCGTTTGTGTCTACGCCCGGAACTACAGCGAAAAAAGCCACGCAGCTTAATTCCAAACGTCATTTCCGCAGCTTCACGCATTTTTTGAGGTCTGGATTCTATCAACTGACAGGTTTATGTCAGTTGTGACTGATTAGGTAGTGAGCATCGAAACCTGATCAACGGAGATTCAAATGACCCATGTTGCAGAAATCGTCACCTTCAGCCTCGCCAAGGGAACCACGCCCGATGAGTTCGTCAAACTCAGCCAAGCGTCTGAGGCTTTCGTCCGAAGCGCCCCGGGTTTTGCCCATCGGCAGTTAAGTCAAGGTGAGGACGGCCGCTGGACCGACTACGTGGTTTGGACGGACATTAAGGCCGCAAAAGATGCCGCCGCTCAGTTTCCGCAACAGGATTGCGCGGCGGCAATGATGGCGGCCATCGACCCAAACAGCGTGCAGATGCGCCACGAGGCTGTGCTATGGAACATAACCGCATAACGACGATCATTACGGTTCTCAATGCGCCGCACTGACCGTCTGTTCGATATCATCCAAATTCTGCGCGACGGCAAATTACACCGCGCGCAGGATATCGCGGATCGGCTCGAGGTGTCGGTCCGCACGATCTATCGCGATATGGATACTCTCGTAGCGTCCGGTGTTCCTGTCGAAGGGGAACGTGGCGTGGGCTACATGGTGCGCGAACAGATCACCCTGCCCCCACTCAACCTGACGCCTGCCGAGCTCGAAGCTCTGAACCTCGGAATGGCCATCGTTGCCCAAGCCGCAGACCCCGAGTTAAAGAGCGCGGCGGAAACGCTGGCCGACAAGATTGACGCTGTTCTGCCCACCCAAGTCATATCCGAAGCGGATGCCTGGAAGTTTGCCGTCTATCCGTTCGCCGACGTCGCGCGCGGGTTGGCTCACATGGCTCCAATACGCGCGGCAATAAAATCGCGACAAAAACTGCATCTAAACTACAGACGGATCGACGGCGTGCTGACAGAGCGCACAATCCGCCCCCTGCACATGGAATATTGGGGGCGCGTTTGGACACTGACTGCATGGTGTGAACTGCGCTCAGGTTTTCGGGTCTTCCGCATTGACCTGATTGAATCTGTGCGCCCCCTGCCCGAGGTTTTCGCGGACGAACCGGGCAAACGCCTAAGCGACTTTGAACCGCAGGGATGATCCGCTCTTCATCTGGCTAAAAATATCCCCGCCGGAGGCATGGCCCGGAACGGGCCATTTCCGTCACTTCAGAAACGGTTCGGGATCAACGGCTTCGAACCCCTGGCGAACTTCGAAATGGACATACGCGTTATCACCGCCACGCAGTGCAGCGATCTTTTCACCGCGGCGCACGCGGTCGCCTTTTTCAACCGTTATATTTTCGACATTCGCATACACAGTCAGAAGATCATTGTTGTGTTTCACAACTATGATCGGCACCTGATCCGCATCCGCTGTAATGGCCGCCACGGTCCCAGCTTCCGCCGCTTTCACAGCGGTACCTGGCGCGGCTGCAATGTCGATACCTTCGTTGCTACCCTTCTCGTAGGTGCGAATGATCGTACCGGTCACCGGCAGTGCCAGCGCGGAATTGCTTTGGTTGGTCGGCGCCTCTGCTGTCACATCTGGCGCAGGTGGCGCCGCCACGATCTCTTCGTCCGGCAGGGGCTGCGTTGCGCTCGGCGGTGTGGGCGTCGGCGAACCCTGCCCGGGTTGCGTCACGTTCGTTTCAGGTTCAGCAGTTTGTCGTGGCACCGGTTGCGTCTTGATCGGAATCAGAAGGAATTGCCCTTCCCGCACGGTGAAATCTGAATCCAAGCCGTTCCAATCCGCCAGCGAGTCCACCGGCACGTCATACAAACGCGAAATCGTAAACGCGGTTTCCCCCCGCTTAACCTTATGCCGGATAGGTTCGGGGCCCGCAGGAATCGGCGCTGGTGCAGGCGCGGCAACCGGCTGAGCAGGTGCAAGTGTCGATGTCTGGACTGAACCATCCGTCGGAGCCTCATCAATGGCAGTCCCGGCGATCGAGGCGATATCGACATTGCTTGCCGTGTTCACGGCACGCGGCAATGCAACCACCTCGCCATCCCGCAAAGTGTCCGTCGGTTTAAGTCCATTGAACGTTGCCAACTCTGCCTCGGGCAGGCCTACACGGGCGGCAACATCGCTGACCTTGTCGCCGCGACGTGCGATCGCAACCTGATAGGTCGGATAGGTGATTACCCCGCGTGTGTCCGGGGCGGGTCTGTTGGTGGTCACGGATTGCGCCGCATCGGTCGTCGAAAATCCACCGATCTGGCCACGCAGATCATAATCCAGCGGGCCTTCACACCCAGCCAGAATCACCAACGCTACCACTCCAGTCGCACACCGGAGCATCGCTGATTTGGAAACTGCTCTCATCTTACCGTCCTCAACACCTGCCCCTTTTGTCCGGGGTTCCGGCGCATTTTTCAGAATAACCCTTTACGCCTCGTCTTTTCCCAGCCCTTCCAACAAGGGCACAAAACGGACGGGCAACAATTCGTCATAGTCCAGACCGGTTTCTGTACGCCTGACCCGGATCAGAGTTTGAACCGCATCCGACTGCCCCACCGGCAAAACCATGATACCGCCGATTTTGAGCTGCGCCAAGAGCGGCCCCGGCGGGTCCTCGGCAGCGGCGGTCACAATAATACGATCAAAGGGCGCTTGTTCCGGCAGCCCATGCGAGCCATCGGTCAACATCGCGGTGACATTCGTCAAACCAAGTTCGCGAAACAGGTCGCCGGTTTCCCGCACCAGACGCTTGTGGCGTTCCACCGTGTAAACCCGCCGCGCCAGCTTGGACAAAACCGCGGCCTGATACCCGGACCCGGTTCCAATCTCCAAGACGGTATCGCGCGGGCTGACCTCTAACGCTTGCGTCATCAAGCCCACAACCGAAGGCTGGCTGATCGTTTGGCCACAGGCAATCGGCAATGGCGTGTCTTCATAAGCGCGTTCCGCAAACAGACCTTTGACAAACTGTCCGCGATCAATCTGTTCCATTGCTGCCAGAACACGCTTGTCCCTTACCCCGCGCGACCGCAAAGCGAACAGGAACTGCATCGTGGTTTCAGGGTCAAGTCCGCTCATTCGATTGCCTTCAACGCCTCCAGCGTGTCATGGGCCGTTAAATCCGCCCGCATCGGCGTAACCGAGATGTAGCCTGCCAGATTGACGGCTGCATCCGTTCCCGGGGCCGTCGGATTGTGCTGATACCCGCCCTTGATCCACAAGAAACGCCGCCCCGAAGGTGAGCTGTGCGGCTCAACCGAGAAATGCGTATCCCTGCGATACCCTTGTGGCGCGACGCGGGTTCCTAATACTTCGTCCGCAGGAACAGGCGGGAAGTTCACGTTGTAGAACAAACGGTAATCGCCCTGCTGCTTTGGTGTGGCGTCCAGTATTTTGCGCACCAGATCAGCACCAAAGCGGGTGGCGGCCTCAAACGGATCCTCCAGACCCAGATTACGCGGCCCGAAATACTGCGACAGCGCAATCGACGGCACCCCTTGCAAGGCGGCCTCCATCGCGCCACCGACGGTACCCGAGTACAACGTATTCTCAGCCGAGTTGTTGCCCCTGTTCACCCCAGACAATACCAGATCAGGCGGCGCGTCCTTCATCACATCATGCAGGCCCGCCAGAACGCAGTCGGCAGGTGAACCTTCGGCGGCATAGCGGCGCTCGGCCAGCTTGGCGACCATCATGGGGTGTGTGTAGCTGATGCAATGACCCACGCCGGATTGCTCAAACGCCGGAGCAACAACCCAAACTTCGCCATCAGGTCCTGCAAGTTCGGCTGCAATCGCCTCTAACGCGATAAGGCCCGGCGCGTTGATGCCGTCATCATTGGTCAGAAGAATACGCATATGCCCCATCCATCCCTGCGTTTTTCCCTTGATAGACCCGCCCCCGCGCGGCGGCAAGCGACCGGCACGCGCAATCTGAGGCTTTCGCGCACCACTCAGGCTTAAACTGCGGTATCAGTTGTTATTCGGGGAAAACAAAGCACCGGTCGCGGCGAATGGTCAGCCACATGACCCGCCCTTGTTGCGGCACGAAAACATTGGGAACTGTGGCCTTGAGGATCGAGCCGTCATAGTCCATGCGGAATTCAACAAGGCTCTCGTTGCCCAAAAAGCGAGCACGCTCGACGACCCCGCGCGCGGCGACGCCATCGGTCGGCGTTGGCAAGGGGCCCTTGCCGTTGCGGTCAAAATCAAGCCTTACGTGCTGGGGCCGGAATACAATCTCGACATCCGTACCGTCCGGAACCCCGGGCGCAAGGAACTGACCAAACGGGGTTTCGGCCAGTGCCCCATTAACTTGCGCCCTCAAAACGTTGACATCACTGAAAAATGCGACGGCGGCCTTATCGGCGGGACGTGTATAAACGTTATACGGCGCACCTTGTTGTACGATCTTCCCGCGGCGCATCAGGGCAATCTCGTCCGCCATGCGCATCGCCTCTTCGGGTTCGTGGGTGACTAGCACCACGGCCGCATCTTCCTCTTTGAGGATGGCCAGAGTTTCATCACGAATACCGTCTCTTAGACGGTTATCCAGACCCGAGAACGGCTCATCCATCAGCATGATCCGAGGCCGCGGAGCCAAGGCACGGGCCAGTGCGACGCGCTGCTGTTCACCCCCGGACAGATGGTGCGGATAACTGTCGACAAAGCGCATGAGATCGACTTTGGTCAGCAGTTCCTCGACCCGCGCGCGTTTTTCTTCTTTGGTGCCTTTCAGACCGAAGGCCACGTTGTCCGAAACGCTCAGATGCGGGAAAAGCGCAAAATCCTGAAACATCAGGCCAATTTCGCGCCGTTCGGGTGGCACCCGGAAAACCGTGTCACAAATCAGTTTGCCGTCGACGTAAATCTGGCCCGACTCCTGCATCTCGACGCCGGCGATCATTCGCAATGTTGTGGACTTGCCGCAGCCTGAGGGACCCAGCAGACAGGTCACCTGCCCGGCCTGAACCGTGAGCGAGACGTTATCCACAACAACACGCCCTTCATAACGAGCGACCATGTTGCGGATTTCCAAACGTGGAGGAGTTAAGTTCACTGTCACCGACGGGCCCCGTTGCCTTACCCGATAATTTCAATCGGGCTTAGGCGGGGATAGCAACCCCGCCTCTCAGGCGCAAGAGATCAGCAGCAGCCGCCGGATGCGACCTCGCCGGTTGCCTCAAACGGGCTTTCGCCGCCGCAACCTTCGAAGATGCCGTAATGGGTTGAAAAGTCGCCAATGAACTCGAAATGACGTGCAAAGCGTGTGTCCTTTAGCATCATCCAAGTATTGCCACACACCGGAAACACCTTGCCGGTTTCAATGGCGTGGTGATCGTCCAACTCGAACAAATGCGGCGCATTGGGGATCGTGCCTTTGTAGATAACCGCTTGGCCATAGTCTTCACACGCTGGTTCCAACTCGGGCAGTTTGAAAAGACGGTATGTGGCCGAGAGGAAATTCAAAGGCGCGACACGTTCTTCCAGAACCGGGTTTTCAATGGTCAGCGGACGATGTGTCACGCGACGCGGATCGCCGAAGCCGGCTTTGCGCGACATCGACAGGAAATCATTCCAGTAGAGGGCACCCGACAGGCATTCGCCATACAGAACCTCGTCTTCGGCCATTGCCTGCGGAACACGGCGATCGGCGTATACGTCAGAGAAATACATCTCTCCGCCGTCTTTCAGCAAACGATGCGCACCGCGCAGAACGGCCTCTTTATCCGTCGCAAGGTTAATGACGCAGTTCGATACGATGATATCGAAAGAGCCCGGCTCAAGATCCAGCTCATCCAGTTTTTCGATAAAACCGTGGTGAAATTCGACATTACTGGCTGAATGACCAAAGGATTGGGCATGATAGTCCTGATGCGCGCGGGCGACTTCCAGTTGTTCCGGCGTCATGTCGACGCCAACAACGCGACCCTTGTCACCCACCATGGCAGACAACGCATAAACATCACGCCCAGCACCGCACCCCAGATCAAGGATGCTCATCCCCTCAAGGTCCAGTGGGGCGATCAGGCCGCAGCCATAGTAGCGTGTCAGCACATCGTCGTGAATTTTCGAAAGGATTTTCTTTACATGATCCGGCATATCGTCCGGCGTGCAGCACGCGTTGGTCTGCAAATCCGCACTGCTTTGAAGAACATCGCCGTAGTAGTTCTGCACCGATTCATGCTTCATCGAAGGTATCCCCTTTGTCTGGCTATGGGTCAGCTAATGCAGCAGTGCCCCAAGCGCAATCCGCAGCTGGTCTTTTTGACGAAAGCGTGAGCTAACCCAGCAACTCGAAATCCACACCACCGCGCACTTGTCCGTTCACCTGAATTTCAAGCCGGTGTATTCCCGGAACCAACTTGAAGGTGGTCGCGTCGCCCTTCAGCTTGTGGGTTTTGCGCAACTCAAGGGCCCCGCCGCGCAGCACCGCTTGTTTCAACTTGTGTACCTTAGGCGAGATTTTCCCGCCAGGCCTTTGGAAATGAATAATATAGTCAACCAAAACAGGCTGGTTTTCTGGTCCGTTTAGCGTGACTTCAAAGGTCAATGCACCGCCAATTTCCGCCTCACCATGCAGTTGAACATCAACCGACACATCGGCTTTGGGATCATACCCCAGCATAAGCATCGCACCCGGATGGCCAGATTTCACCAAACCCCGCAATGTATGAGTTGTCATCCAGTCCAGCTCATCTGCATTCTGATCCCCGGTTTTGTGCCAAAGTTTTAGACGATCCAGAACAAGTTCGGGGTCTTTCTTACTGATATCGTTAAGGTGGTTTGCTACAGACCGCGTCACATAGCGCGTTCTGTCGGCATACAGTTTATCCAAAAGTGGTAAAGGGTCCGACAGTTCCAACCCAACGGCCTGGCCCCAAGGCAACCGTGGGCGCGTTCCTTCAGAAACCAACCTGCGCACATGGTAGCTGTCGTGGTCACACCAAGCCTCCATTCGCGCCAGCACTTTTTCGGGATATCGGTTTAGAAACGGGCGAATGGCCCATTCCATCGAAAACCTTTGCGTCAGTTCTTCAAGCACGTCCAAGGACAGATCCGGGTGATCGAGGCCAATCTCGACCACCCAATCGCCTAAAGGAGCGAAGATGAAGTCGCCAAAATCATCATCCGATTTTGTGGGATCCAACGGTGGTGGCAAGGCGCGCAGGATTACCGGCGCGACTTTGGGTAAATCACCGGGCACCGCCTTTTGCAGGCATGCTGCAATCCACGCCATCCGCTCTTTCAGTTCAAGCTCAGGCAGGCGCGAGAGAACCTGTTGCTCAAACGCCAAAGCATCAAATGCCGGATCAGCCGCGGCCATTAAACCGCTGAGGAAACGTGTTTTCTCTGCGTTGAAAAGCTGATCCTTCAGTGAAAAACCCTGCGCCATAGCCTACATCGTCAGGTTGGTTGCGCCACCATCCAACAGGATGTTCTGACCAACGATAAAGCCCGCATGCTGTGAACACAGGAAGGCACAGGCTGCCCCGAATTCCTGCCGGGTTCCGTAACGGCGGGCTGGGATCGTCGCGGCACGCTCAGCCCTCGCATCCTCAATCGAGATGTTTTTCTGCAGTGAGACATTGCTGTCCAGCGAATCTGCACGGTCCGTCGCGTGAATGCCGGGCAACAGGTTGTTGATCGTAACGCCATGCGGCGCAACCTGCCGAGATGTGCCTGCCACATACCCAGTCAATCCGGTCCGCGCAGCATTGGACAAACCCAGCACAGGGATCGGTGCCCTGACGGACTGCGAGGTAATGTTCACAACCCGGCCCCAGCCTTTGTCCATCATGCCGGGCAACAAAGCCTTCATGAAAGCAATTGGCGTCAGCATATTGGCGTCCAGCGCGTTGATGAAATCCTCACGATCCCAATCCGACCACAGGCCCGGAGGTGGGCCACCGGCGTTTGTCACAAGGATATCAACACCCTGCGCCGCACTTATCACCTGTTCCTGACCCTCTGCCGACGTCACATCGCACGCAACCGTCTGCACGTCCACGCCGTGTTCCGACCTTAACCGCGCAGCCTCAGCCTCAAGCGCCTCAGCCCCGCGCGCGTTCATCACCAGATCGACGCCAGCGGCAGCCAAAGCCTCAGCACAACCGAGACCCAAACCCTTGCTGCTGGCACAGACCAGCGCGCGCTTACCTTTGATACCCAAATCCATCCGATCCTCCCCATCTGTTGTTGTCCGCATGTCTAGCACCGGCCAGACGAGGAAGACCAGATTTCAAGTTTGATCAGTAAAAGAACTCTTCACGCACGATCTTACCGTTTGCCACGTGGTAGACGCCGACTTCTTTCATATCAAAGGTTTCGCCGGTTTCTTTAACCTTGCCCTGCACTTCAAAGATCACGGCAAACCGGTCCTCTCCATGCGGGAACGGGTCACTGACCGACGCGCCGAACACCTCATGCGCCCCTTCCCACCATTCATGTTTGCCACGGATAGCGTCGCGGCCGTGGGTTTCGCGGCCCATGTCCATGAAATCCTGCGCTTCAACCGAAACAGCATCCTCGGCATACAGTTTATCCAAATTCTCTTTGGCGCGATCTTCGCGGCAGCCTGCGACCAGTTCGTCTGCGATTTCTTTCAAATTCATTGATACTCTCCATTATTTGTTCACTATATGTTCTTATTGCCATAGGGACACGATTCGAACCACCCCCTTTGTCTTGCCTCGGCGGGTTTCCCCGCCTATACGCGCGGTCATGCTTGATACCTCGAACCAACCCTCCCTGCCGCCCGAGATCGCCCGACGCCGGACATTCGCCATCATCTCGCACCCCGATGCGGGCAAGACGACGCTGACGGAAAAGTTCCTGCTGTACGGGGGCGCGATCCAGATGGCTGGTCAGGTGCGTGCCAAGGGCGAGGCGCGGCGCACACGCTCGGACTTTATGCAGATGGAGAAGGATCGGGGCATCTCGGTTTCCGCCTCGGCGATGTCGTTCGACTATGGGAATTTTCGGTTCAATCTGGTGGACACACCCGGCCACAGCGATTTCTCGGAAGACACCTATCGCACACTGACCGCCGTGGACGCCGCCGTTATGGTGATCGACGGAGCCAAGGGCGTGGAAAGCCAGACGCAGAAACTTTTCGAGGTTTGCCGCCTGCGCGATCTGCCGATCCTGACCTTCTGTAACAAGATGGACCGCGAAAGCCGCGATACGTTCGAGATCATCGACGAAATTCAGGAAATGCTGGCCATCGACGTCACACCTGCCGCGTGGCCGATTGGCGTGGGGCGTGACTTCATCGGCTGCTATGACATGCTGCGCGACCGGCTTGAGCTGATGGACCGCGCCGACCGCAACAAGGTCGCCGAAAGCATTCAAATCGACGGTTTGGACGACCCCAAGCTGGCCGAGCACGTCCCCGAACACCTGCTCGAGAAACTGCTGGAAGAGGTCGAGATGGCGCGTGAGTTGCTGCCCGCGCTGGACCCGCAAGCCGTTTTGGAGGGGCATATGACCCCGATCTGGTTCGGCTCGGCGATCAATTCCTTCGGTGTAAAGGAACTGATGGAGGGCATCGGCGCTTATGGCCCACAGCCACAGGTTCAGTCCGCGGAACCCCGTCAGATCGCACCGGACGAAAAGAAGGTCGCCGGGTTTGTCTTCAAGGTACAGGCCAACATGGACCCCAAGCACCGCGACCGTGTGGCGTTTGTGCGGATGGCATCAGGCCACTTCAAACGTGGCATGAAGCTGACCCATGTGCGAACAAAGAAACCGATGGCGATCTCGAACCCCGTGCTGTTTCTGGCCTCTGACCGCGAACTGGCCGAGGAAGCATGGGCTGGTGACATCATCGGCATCCCAAACCACGGGCAGTTGCGCATCGGCGATACGCTGACCGAAGGCGAGGCGATCCGCGTCAAAGGCATCCCGTCCTTTGCACCTGAACTACTACAAGGGGTTCGCGCGGGCGATCCTATGAAGGCCAAACATCTGGAAAAGGCTCTGATGCAGTTTGCCGAAGAAGGCGCGGCCAAGGTGTTCAAACCCTCAATCGGCTCGGGCTTTATCGTGGGTGTCGTTGGCGCGCTTCAATTCGAGGTACTCGCCAGCCGCATTGAGATGGAATACGGCCTGCCCGTGCGGTTCGAGGCGTCTCAGTTCACTTCGGCCCGCTGGGTGAGCGGCGAAAAGGCTGAGGTTGAGAAATTCGTCAACACCAACAAGCAGCACATCGCCCATGATCATGACGGCGACATTGTCTATCTGACACGCTTGCAATGGGATATCGACCGCGTTGTTCGGGACTATCCTCAGCTTAACCTGACGGCCACCAAGGAAATGATGACGTGATCCGTTCGCGGGAACGCGATGGTCGCTAGGCCGCCCACCTGGGGAATCGTGTCGACCATCCGCGGGACGACCGCGGATATCCTCGGGTTTGTGGCCTATCACCTCGATCTCGGGGTCGACCGGATGTACCTGTATCTGGACGAACCCAATCCAAAAGCCTTCAACACGCTGAACCACCATCCGAAAATCGAGGTGCGCAATTGCGATGCTGGGTTCTGGGCCAACAGGCAGCGTGAAAAGCCGCCGAAACACCAAACGCGCCAGACCGCCAACGCGACATTCACCTACCGCAAAGCGCCAGAGGACTGGTTGGCGCATATTGATGTGGATGAATTCTTATGGGCGTCTGTACCAATCCGCGACTTGCTGGCGGATGTCCCCGATGACACCCCCGGCATCCGCGTGCGCCCGATGGAAGCGTTGGCGGTCGGCACAGATCTATACAAGGCCCATATCCCCAACGGTCCGGACCGCGAAAGCATAGTTCAAGCGCTGTACCCAAACTACGGCGCGTTTGTCCTCGGTGGGTTTCTCAGCCATGTTCAGGGTAAACTCTTCGTCCGGACTGGTCTGCCTAAAATTAGCTTTCGGATTCACAACCTTTTTCAAAACGGCGAGCTTCTGCCTTGCAAGCATGAGGTCCCACAGCTTGACCTCTGCCACCGGCACGCTCCGGACTGGGACCATTTTGTTCGGCACTATAAATTTCGGTTGGAACGCGGTTCTTATCAACCGGGAATGTCCCCTAACGTGCCCAGAGAACAAGGTGGTCTAAACAAGAACGAGCTGCTCAGTTGGATCGAACGCCAAGGCGGTCAGGAGGGGCTGCGCGCCTTTTTTGACGAAATGAGCGGCGCAGACCCAAAGACGTTTTCGCGACTGCAGAAACAAGAGTTAATCCGCCACTGCCCGCTGGATCTGGACCGAAAGATCGCGAAACACTTTCCCGGAAGCACCTGAATTGTTGCAAGAAATCTCCACGCGAGATACCGAGAAAATAGTTGAAGTGACTTAATTTGACCCCGCCCTACGTTTTTGTTATGCCCCGCCCTAGCCGAAAAGCGCCAGACAGCGCTTGGCCATCCGGGCCCGGCACATTTTCGACGCGCGGGCCAGGTCTAGTGTCCGCATATACCGGACATACATGACAAAGTTTAACGAACTGAACTTGAACCCGAAGGTCCTCAAAGCCATTGAGGAAGCTGGATACGAAACCCCTACCCCGATCCAGGAAGGAGCCATTCCGCCTGCGCTTGAGGGTAAAGACGTTTTGGGGATCGCCCAGACCGGAACGGGCAAAACCGCCAGTTTCACCCTGCCGATGATCACCCTTTTGGCCCGTGGCCGCGCGCGTGCGCGGATGCCGCGTTCGCTGGTGTTGTGCCCGACGCGGGAACTGGCGGCGCAGGTGGCGGAAAACTTCGACACCTATACCAAACACCTGAAACTGACCAAGGCACTGTTGATCGGTGGCGTCAGTTTCAAGGAACAAGAGGCTCTGATCGACCGGGGCGTCGACGTTCTGATTGCCACTCCGGGCCGTCTGCTGGACCACTTTGAGCGCGGTAAGCTGCTGCTGACCGGCGTTCAGATCATGGTGGTGGATGAGGCCGACCGTATGCTGGATATGGGCTTTATCCCCGATATCGAGCGCATCTTCTCGCTGACGCCATTCACGCGCCAGACGCTGTTCTTCTCGGCCACTATGGCGTCCGAGATTGAGCGGATCACCGACACTTTCCTTTCCGCCCCTGCGCGGATCGAGGTTGCCCGTCAGGCCACCGCATCCGAGACAATCGAACAGGGCGTGATCATGTTCAAAGGCGGTCGCCGCGACCGTGAGGCCAGCGCCAAGCGCAAGGTTCTGCGCGCGTTGATCGACGCCGAGGGTGACGGATGCACCAATGCGATCATTTTCTGCAACCGTAAGACGGATGTAGATATCTGCGCCAAGTCGTTGAAGAAATACGGCTATAACGCCGCTGCAATTCACGGCGACCTGGATCAGTCGCAACGGATGAAGACACTGGACGGTTTCCGCGACGGGTCATTGCGCCTGTTGGTGGCATCAGATGTGGCCGCGCGTGGTTTGGACATCCCCTCTGTCAGCCACGTTTTCAACTTCGATGTTCCCGGCCATGCTGAGGACTATGTTCACCGCATCGGCCGAACCGGCCGCGCCGGACGCGAAGGCAAAGCTGTGACCATCTGCTCAGGTCGCGATGAAAAAGCGTTGGATGCAATCGAAAAGCTGATCCAGAAGGAAATTCCGCGTCTGGACAACCCGGTTAAAGAAGAACCTAAGGCGGATGCGCCTAAGCCCGAGAAGAAGACCAAAACGTCGGACGCTCCGAAAGGCGAAAACAAGAAGGGCGACCGCAAAAAGGACAAAGACAGCAAGGGACGCGGTCGTCGCGACGACAAGGGCCCAACCGTTGTCGGAATGGGTGACCACCTGCCCAGCTTTATTGCCCTTAGCTTTGATGAGCGCCGCGCAGGCTAAATCGCCAGCACAAGGGCCAGTATTGATACTCCCAAAAGTGTCATCCCGGCGATCTCACGCCGGGTGATAGTTTCTCGGAAAAACAAGATCGAAGCGACAAGGCTCAGGATCAACTCCACCTGCCCCAGCGCTTTGACATAGGCGGCGTTCTGCAAGGTGAACGCCAGAAACCAGCAAAACGATCCGCACAGACTGGTCAGCCCCACAAAAACTGCAGTTCGGCGTGTATCCCAAACCGCGCGCAGCTCGGCCCGGTCGCGCCAGAGCAGCCACAGCCCCATGCTGACGAACTGAAAGGTCACAACGACCGCCAACGTCACAAGCGCCCGAAACCACGCGTCGATATCACCCAGTTCCAGCGAAGCACCGCGATAGCTGACCGAGGAAAACGCGAACAACACGCCAGACCCCAACCCAAGGCGCGATGCGCGGTTCGTCAGGTGCTGCCACCAACGCCCGTCGCCGCCGGGTGTTTTCGACAGCAGCAATACCGCCGTTAGCCCAAGCAGGATCGCCGCAAGTGCCCCAGCTGAGACCTGATCGCCTAGCACTATGAACCCAAGGACCGCAGTTTGAATGACTTCGGTTTTCTTGAACGTAATGCCGACCGCGAAATTACGTTGTTTGAAAAGTGCGACCACACAGATTGTGGCCAGTATTTGAGATGTGCCACCGATGGCCGCGAAGACCCAGAACCAAGCTGTAAAACTCGGTAAACTGTATCCACTGGTCGTCAAAGCGACGATCAGAGCCAAAACCGCCAACGGCATTGAATATGCAAAGCGCGCGAATGTGGCCCCCGCTGCGGATAGCTTCACGCTGCTCAGCGATTTTTGCAGCATGAAACGCACAGTCTGAAAGGACGCAGCGGCGATGGTGACGGGAATCCAAAGGCTCATGCGGACCCTTGTGACCGCAAATCAACCTCTTGGCCAGAGCGGGTGCGGTACAGGATCCTTGGCACGCATGAAATACGCCCGAAAAATATCGGCATAGGATCGGTAAACGTAAGCGTCGTTCTGGGATAGGTAGCCTTCTTTTCCAGACCGATATAGCGCGGGCAATCTGTACCATGGCGCGGATGGGTGCGTGTGATGGACGACGTGCAAATTATTGTTAAGGAACAAAAAGGCCAGAACACTTTGGTCTTCAATGATCACGGTACGCGCCTGTGGGTCATAATGCGCACGATGTTCAAGGAAGGTTCGAATTTTAACCAGACCCAGACCGATGTAAGCGGACAAGATATAGGCCCAAAGGGGCATGCTCGACAGGGATACGATCCACAAAACAACGATCACGCCGAGTATGTGCAACATCCACGCGCGCAAAACGCTCAGATCCTTCAGTCGCCGCGCATCCGAACGCATAAATGCGATCTGGCCGATCGCAGGCCCTAAAATAATCCGTCCAAGCAGGGTGTTATTGGCGGACAAAATCCGTTTTTGACAGGTTCGCAATCCGGCCCAGACCTTTGGATCCATGTAGTTTGACTCAGGGTCGTCATAGGGATCGGTCAGGGTTTCGTCGCGATGGTGGGCCAGATGCATATCGCGAAACCGCTGGTAAGGGATAAACAACGTCAGAGGCAAAGCCATCAATGCCTCATTCAGCCATCTTTGCCGAAACGGGTGCCCATGCAACGCTTCGTGCGTCAAGGAAGAGTGCAATGCCGCGACCATCCCCATGAAAGGGATCGACATCCAAACCGGCAATAAGAAGATCGCGACACCCCACGCCGCGTAGCAGGCCAATATCAGGGCGAAGGTACACCACTCGGGTCCAACGCGCTCAGACATTGCGACCCCAGGAAATCCCGGCCCAGACACGTTCGTAAATGACGTACATGGTTAGCCCGATGGCCGTATTCACAACCGCCAAAGTTCCACCGACTGCAGCGGAACCAGTGGCTATCAGGCCAACCACGGTCATGACCGCAAGCCCCATGGCGTTCCACACCACCGCTTTCACGACTGATCTGCGTCGCGTTTCCATTCCGTTACCCATATTATTGTTATGATTTAAGAATTACGGACCGGCGATTGGTTTGAAAATTCTGAATATGATTAACAACATTCATCATATGTGATAAAATCAAACACATGACGGAAAAAATCGACAAACGAGATCGCGCGGCACAGTTTCGACGACGTCTTGCCCGAGCGATGGAAGACAAACACATAAGCCAAAGCGCTTTAGCACGCGATATCGGGGTCGACAGGTCAACCGTGTCTCAACTGCTGACTGACGAAGGTGCCAGACTGCCCAATGCACATGTCGTTGGCAGTTGTGCCGCTGCACTGGGTGTATCTGCTGACTGGTTGTTGTCCTTGTCTGATCGACCCGAAAGCGCCGCCGAACTGTTGGCAAGTTCCATGTCGATCACAGAAGCCCCACGCGCATTGGTCGACGAACGTATCTTTCAATGGCACAAAGAGGCCGCCGGTTACAAAATCCGTTATGTTCCAGCGACTTTGCCGGACATGTTGAAAACCCGAGCGGTGCTGGAGTGGGAATATGCCCCTCATCTGGGTCGTACCGCAGATCAGGCGATCGGCGCCTCAGAGGATCGGCTAACATGGATGCGTCGCGCCCAATCGGATTACGAGATCGCGATGCCGCTTTACGAAATCGACAGTTTTGCCAATGCAACCGGCTACTATCAGGGGCTGGATGTCGATACACGGCACGACCAAATCAACCATCTGACTACACTGTGCGATCAACTGTACCCGCGATTGCGCATCTATCTTTTCGACGCAAAACGCCTCTATTCCGCCCCCGTCACGATATTTGGATCGTTGTTATGCGTGTTCTATGCAGGCAGCCACTATATGGCGTTCCGAGATCGTGACCGCGTTGAAACCTTTACCCGGCATTTTGACGCTTTGGTGCGCGAGGCGGATGTAGCGGCACGGAATTTTTCAAGCCACCTCAGACAATTGCAGGAAAAGATGCGCTGAATCTGATCCTGTGCTATCGTCAATTGGCGCGAACTTTCGGGCATTCCGACCAAAGACGGAGGAGCACAGGAATGGACGCATTACAAACAGCTCAATATGCGCGCGCCTTGTATTCGGCGCATGGCGACCGCGCCGAGGCCGAAGCGGCGCAGAAGATGCGCGAATGCGAGGCCGCGGGAAACGTACAGCAAGCACAAGATTGGCAGGCGGTCCGTCAAAGCATCCGGCAGATGCGCGGGCCAAATCAGGGCTAGTCAGAGCTTCGGATCGGGGTTCACGGTATGGCCGTCCACGGCGATCACCTGCCCCGAGACCAAACGCGCCGAGTCCGAGGCCAGAAAAACGGCCATATTGGCGATGTCATGCGCCTCGACGAAACGCCCCATAGACGTGCCGGACGCATAGCCGGCATAGACCTGATCGCGGGTCATGCCTTTGGCATCGGCTTCACGTTGTAAGACACCATCCATCCTTGGGCCCTCTACCGCGCCAGGACAAATTGCGTTGGCCCGAATTCCATGCGGCCCAAGCTCCATGGCCAAGGTTTTCATCAGACCGAGCACGGCCCATTTCGCCGCAGCGTAGGGCGCGCGGTACGGATAGCCATATTGCCCAGCGGTTGAGGATGTAAGAACGATGCTGCCGGAGCCCGCAGCTTTCATCATTGGAACAGCGTGTTTGGCGGCAAGGAAAGCACCATCAAGATTGACTGCTACACAGGAACGCCAAGCCGCCAAATCCATGTCTTCAACGGCGTTTGTTGGGCCTGCAATACCCGCATTTGCACACAGCACGTCAATGCCGCCCTTCTCCTTAACGTCTTGGAAAACGGCGATCATGTCTTTTTCGTCAGCCACATCGGCCAGGTGGCTTGTCCAATGCGCAGGCAATTCAGCCAGCGCACTTTCGTCAATATCCGTCACGACAATTGCATAACCGGCGGCATCAAAAGCCTGCGCCATTGCCAGCCCAACACCCGATGCGCCAGCCGTAATCAGGGCACGTTTCTTCATGTGGGTTTGCGGATCGCAGCGCCTGCGCCTTCTGGATAGGGCAATCCTGCCTGCGCTTGCGCGATCCGGGCCATTGCGGCTTCGATCTCGGGCGAAGGCGCGCTGGGACGACGGGATTCCAGGCTGACATGCAGCAAAAAGCTCTCGCCCGTGGCCAGCAGTTTGTCACCTTCATACATGCTGTGAAACACATGCAGTTTTTTACCCTGCCCCAACAACATCTGCGTACGCACCTGGATCTTTGCACCGGCGTGAACCTCATCCACGTAACGGATATGGTTTTCTGCGGTGAAATAGCTGCCACCCGAGGCAATGTAATCCGCGTCACAGCCGATGATTTCCATGAACCGGTCAGTGGCGGCGGCAAAGGCTTCCAGATAACGCGCCTCGTTCATGTGGCCGTTATAGTCGGTCCAGTCCAGCGGCACGGCACGCGACAGTGTGAGGATCGGTTGCGTCAGGTCTGCCTGCTCCAACGTAGGCAGCGCGCCCGGTTTCAAGAGCGCATCATGTTGGTTCAATACCGCACCTGCGCCATAGTTCTGCGCCTTGAGCGCCCGCATCATGCCAACAAGGTTGTTGTCGCGGATACGCTCCAACTCGCGTATCGAATGCATGCCTGACTGCGCATCGGACTGATCCGCGATCAGATCGACCAGTTCGTCGGTAAATTCGGGCACATCCATCAGTTTGGTCCACGGCCATTTAAGTGCCGGACCAAACTGCGCCATGAAATGCCGCATCCCAGCCTCGCCCCCGGCCACGCGATAGGTTTCGAACAGCCCCATCTGCGCCCAGCGGATGCCAAAGCCCATGCGAATGGCCTCATCAACCTCTTCGGTGGTGGCGATGCCGTCCTTGACCAGCCAAAGCGCCTCGCGCCAGACGGCCTCAAGAAACCGGTCCGCAATATGCGCGTCGATCTCTTTTCTGATGTGCAGGGGAAAGAAACCGACGGATTTCAACAGCTCTTGGGCACGTTCGACCATTTCCGGCGGGTTCTTATCGGTCGGCACCAATTCGATCAGTGGCAGCAGGTAAACCGGGTTGAACGGATGCGTCACCACGATCTGTTCGGGCCGCAAAGCGCCGTCTTGCAGTTCCGACGGTTTGAACCCGCTGGTCGACGACCCGATAATCGCACCCGGATCACATGCCGCCTGCAAACCTTTGTAAACCTTTAACTTCAGGTCCAGCCGCTCTGGCACGCTTTCCTGAATCCAAGTAACACCCTGAACCGCCTCGGCCAAATCCGTATGGAACGTCAAGGTGCCCTCAGGGGGCAAAGGCACATCACTCAACCCCGGCAAAGAGCGACGCGCGTTGTCCAAAACCTCTCCGATCTTGCGCTCAGCTTCGGGATCCGGATCAAAGACCCGCACATCCCACCCGTTTAGCAAGAACCGAGCGGCCCATCCGCCGCCGATGACCCCACCGCCGATGATTGCAGCTGATTTTGTCATTAGTCTTAACCCACTGCCGCGACTGGAGCGCGCTTGGTCAGCCCCAGCTTTTCGCGCACCTCTTGCGGGCCGATAACCCGCGCGCCCATGTTTTCGATGATGGTTCCGGCGCGTTCTACCAGTTGCCAGTTTTCAGCAAGAACGCCCTTATCCAGCCAAAGGTTATCCTCAAGCCCCACACGCACATTGCCACCCGCCAACACGGTGGCCGCCACATAGGCCATCTGGTTTCGACCCAAAGAAAACGCGCTAAACGTCCAATCCTGGGGCACGTTGTTCACCATCGCCATGAACGTATTCAGATCATCTGGTGCGCCCCACGGAACCCCCATGCATAGCTGAACCAAAGCGTTCGGCTCCAGAATCCCCTCTTTCACCAGTTGCTTGGCGAACCACAGATGACCGGTGTCAAAGGCCTCGATCTCGGGCTTCACCCCCATATCCGTCATCATCTGCCCCATCGCCCGCAGCGCACCGGGGGTATTGGTCATCACATAGTCAGCTTCGGCAAAGTTCATGGTGCCGCAGTCCAGGGTGCAGATCTCGGGTAGACATTCGGCAATATGCGCAACGCGCTCGGACGCGCCGATCATATCGGTCGCGGCCTCATTGACCGGAAACGGGCTTTCCACACCGCCAAACACGATATCTCCACCCATCCCAGCGGTCAGGTTCAGCACCACATCCACGTCTGCATCCCGAATACGGTCGGTCACCTCGCGATACAAGTCCAGACGACGGCTTGGCGCACCGGTTTCGGGATCGCGAACGTGACAATGAACAACGGCGGCGCCCGCCTTGGCGGCCGCGATCGCACTGTCCGCAATCTGCTGCGGCGAACGCGGCACATGCGGGCTGCGATCCTGTGTCCCCCCCGAACCCGTGACGGCACAGGTGATAAAGACTTCGCGGTTCATTTCCAGCGGCATAGCGTTCTCCCCAAGATATACCGTGATTTAACCAGAGTTTTCCCCAGGCTTGTCCCCGGATTCCGATTTGCGTTCCAACCCGACTCTGACGCAGCCTTGAGGAAACACTTGTCAGAATGCGAATCGAACTTGATGCAATCCGCAAAAAACATACTGCAGCCAGAACATCGCGCCCTGAAAACGGCAGTGCTGGTGCTGGACGAATGCAACACGCTCAGCTTTGCGTCGGCCGTTGACCCGATGCGCGCGGCGAACCGTCTGGCCGACCGTCCCGCTTTTGACTGGGACTACGTTACGGCGACGCCGGAACCTGCAACGCTGACCAGTGCCTTGCAGGTACCCGGTATACCACTTGCGCGACTGCAATCCTGCGACCTTCTGATTGTCGTCGCGGGTTTCCAGCTGGTACGCCATGCAACACCAAGCTTGCTGGCCGGGCTGCGTCGCATTGCAGGTACCGGTGCCGCTCTGGCAGGTATCGACGGCGGCCCTTGGCTCTTGGCCGAAGCGGGGCTTCTGGATGGTCATGCGGCAACCACGCATTGGGAAGACCTCGACAGTTTCGCCTCGCGGTTCCCGGATGTAGACGTGCGCCCCGACCGCTTTACTGTCTCACACAACCGGCTGACATCCGGCGGAGCGATCCCCGCGGTCGAGATGATGTTGCACATAATCGCGGCTCGTCACGGCGCCGGCTTTGCCGCACGTGTGTCCGGTTTGTTTTTGTACGACGGGGCGCCAGCGCCAACAAAACCACAAAGCCGCACCGGCGCACCGCACCGCCATACCGCATTGACCGCAAAGGCGAATGCGCTGATGCAAGCATCTTTAGATGACCCCCTGCCCTTGGCGGACATCGCGGCGACGCTGCACACAAGCCCTCGCACTCTGCAGCAACAATTCCGACTGCGGTTGAATACAACGCCTCAGGATCATTACCTGCAGCTCAGACTGGCCGAAGCGCGCCGACTGGTCACCGACACTGAGATGCCACTGATGGATATAGCCCTTGCCACGGGCTTTGCCTCGCAATCCAGTTTTGCGCGCGCCTTTCGTACGGCCCACGGTCTGTCAGCCCGCGACCTCCGGCAAGAGCGGACCTTCCCCACCCATCACTGACGGGATCCGCTTCATCTGGCCCTAAATATCCCGGGGGAGTCGCGCGCAGCGCGGCGGGGGCAGCGCCCCCTAAAAAGGCAGCGGATGCGCGCGGTGCGCCTCGGAAATATCGGACAGCACTTCAGAAGACAGCTGGACATCCTTGCCATCCAAGATCCGCTCAAGTTGCTCCACTTTAGTGGCCCCAAAAATCGCGCTGGTCATGAAAGGCCGCGTCCGGCACCAGGCAAGCGCCATGTGTACAGGGTCCAATCCGTGCCGCTCAGCAATCGCGAGGTAGGCTGCAACGGCTTCGAACGCGCGCTCGCCCCGCCGCCCACCAACGTCGGGAACCAAGGACATACGCGAGCCTTCGGGCACCGCCCCGCCTTGATACTTTCCGGTCAAAAACCCGGCCGCCAAGGGGGAAAAGGCCAACAGGCCCACATCCTCATGAACGCTTAGCTCGGCCATATCCGTATCAAAGTGGCGACACATCAGCGAGTATTCATTCTGGATCGACGCGACCCTTGGCGCACCCTGTTCCTCGGCGATGCGTAACCACTGCGCGGTGCCCCAGGCACTTTCGTTTGACAGACCAAAGGCTCGGATATTGCCCTTTTCGACCTGGGCCTGAAGAACCGCAAGGCATTCCGACATGTTCTCCAACACCTCAGCAGTGTTGTGCCCGCTGGGCGCATAGCTCCAGTTCTGGCGGAACATGTAACTTCCGCGATTTGGCCAGTGGAACTGGTACAGATCAATGCAGTCCGTTTGCAACCGCCGCAGCGAACCTTCGATTGCCCCGGGAATTGAAGCGGCCGTAATCGGGGCACCATCTCGAACATGCGACATGCCCGCACCCGAATGTTTGGTCGCAAGAATATACCCCGATCGACGCGCCGGGTTTGCGGCATTCCAATTGCCCAGATACGCCTCGGTCCGTCCGATCGTCTCCTTGGCGATTGGGTTTACGGGGTACATCTCGGCCGCATCAACAAAGTTGATCCCCGCATCCAACGCCATGTCCATTTGCCGATGCGCGTCTGCCTCAGAGGTTTGCGACCCAAAAGTCATGGTGCCAAGACACAGATCCGTCACCATCATGCCGGTGCGGCCCAAGGGCTTCAATTCCATCTGTCGATCTCCTGAGAATTTCTTTTGATGCCAGACCTCAAGCCTCGGCCTTCTTTTCCCACCGGCCCGATTCCTCGGACCAGTACTGCGCCGAGCAACCCGCGGACGTCAGGTCTTTCCACTGCCCGCGCGCGTGTTGAACTGCTTGCTCATCATTGCCGTCGAACAAGATACAGACCCGTTCAAGAGCCGTGACCTCTTCGGCTGCGACGGCGGCTCCGTCTACGGCCATGACGCATGCCGGGTCGTTGGTGGCCTCTGGTCCGGTCGTTAGCAAGATCGGCTGGGCCCGGTCATGGGTACCACCGGCACGTCCGTGCGGCAGGAACCCTTCGTCGGGTCCCAACCACAGTTTTTCATCCAGCCAGTCCATCCGTGCAGGATCAGTACCACGCACGGCAATCTTCCACCCAGCTTGCAGCGCCTTTTCCAGCAGCACAGGCAAGGTGTGCTCCAGCGGCTGACGCGTCAGGTGATAGAAATAGACGGCCCCCATACGCTTACTCGAAGTTGTCCTGCACCAAGCGGCTCAACGCGCGGACACCCCAACCTGTGGCCCCTTTTGGCGCATAGGTCGTCTCAGACGCGACCGAGGCCACCCCTGCAATGTCCAAGTGGATCCAGGGGGTGTCTTCTTTCACGAAACGTTGCAGAAACTGTGCGGCAGTTATCGAACCCGCCGGGCGGCCACCGACATTTTTCATGTCTGCAATGCGCGATTTCAACAGATCATCATAGGCTTTGCCCAGGGGCATCCGCCACGCACCCTCGTCTTCGGCTGCGGCCGCCTTGAGGAACGCGTTGCAGAACGTGTCATTGTTCGAAAACACACCCGCATTCTCGTGTCCCAACCCGATAATGATCGCGCCGGTCAAAGTCGCCAGATCAATCATGCCGACCGGTTTGAACCGTTCCTGTGCGTACCACAGGACATCACACAGAACCAAACGCCCTTCGGCATCCGTGTTGATAATCTCGACCGTGTCGCCCTTCATCGACTTGACCACATCACCGGGACGGGTGGCATTGCCCGAGGGCATGTTCTCGACCAGACCGACCAATCCGACAACATTGGCCTTGGCTTTGCGTTTGGCCAGTGCTCGCATGGTGCCTGCAACGACGCCAGCGCCGCCCATGTCCATTGTCATGTCTTCCATGCCACCGGCTGGTTTGAGCGAAATACCCCCGGTATCAAACACGACACCTTTGCCAATCAACACCAGCGGCGCATCGTCCTTGTCGCCGCCCTTCCACTGCATAACCACGACCTTGGATGGGCTGACTGAACCCTGACCAACGCTTAGCAATGTGCGCATACCCAGTTCGGCCAACTGGTCTTCTTCCAGTACTTCGACCTCAAGCCCCAGTGACTGCATCTCGGACAGGCGGTCGGCAAACTCGGTCGTCGTCAGAACATTAGCCGGTTCATTGGTCAGGTCGCGCGTCATCAGAACACCGTCAGCGATCGCATATAGCGGCGCAAAGGCCGCTTCGACCTCGTCGGGTTTCTGATGCGCGATTGTCACCGTCGCCGCATCTTCTGAGTCTTTGGTTTTGTGAACGTCGAAATCATAACTGCGCAGTGCAATCCCCATCGCCAGATGTTCGGACTTGGCTTGATTGGCAGCCATGACCAACAGCGGCTTACCTCCGGCAACTTTGGCAAGTGCGACACCGGCCTTACGCGCCTCATCCTCGGCTGGACGGCGCGGCAGGACGAGGATATTCAATGCGACCGCAGCCATTCCCGCAGGCCATGCCAGAGAAATCACGTCACCTGTTTTGGCTTTGGCGAACCTTTCGCTTTCAACCAGCCGTGCGACGGCCCCACGTGTCAGTCGGTTAGCGCGCCGGGCAGCCGGTCCCATTTTGCCGTCATCAGGGATGATGACCACTACGTGGCCTTCAGCCTGCGCCATCTGGTCTGCGTCAAAAGGCTGAAACTGGATAGGGATAAGACTGCTCATTGCGAACTCCTCAAAAACTGTTCCCCAAGACCTAGCCCGCGTCGGGCGGCTTGACCAGATAGCAGTTTTCCCCGACCGCCAATTGCAGTACAGTTCAGAAAAAATTCCGGCAGGTTCGGGGGAGAAAAAGAAGTGGCAAGACAGGGCAGGCATAAGCCGTCGCGAGCGGGCGCGGTTTACGACTCTACGTCGGGCCCATCTTGGTTCTCAACATTTCAAGCCGCAACGGGGGAAAAGCTGTGATCCTGGATCGCTATTTTGCCCGACGGTTCATCCAAAGTTTTCTACTGATCGGCAGTATTTTTCTGTCTCTTCTGATTCTGATCGACCTGATCGAGCAGGTACGCAGGTTTGATGATGAGAATCTATCCTTTGGTCGGCTTCTACACCTCACGCTACTGAACACGCCCGCAGCTATCAGCGAGATGCTGCCTTTGCTGGTGATCTTGTCGACCATAGCCTTGTTCGTGGGACTGGCCCGCAGTTCAGAGCTGGTGGTGACACGGGCCATAGGTCGATCGGGCATTCGGGCCTTGCTGGCACCGGTAGCATTGGCTCTGCTGATTGGGGCCGCAGCGGTTGCGATCCTGAACCCAATCGCCGCGGCGACATCCGAAGTATACAGTCGGTTGTCGGATTCTTACCGCAACAACGGCAGGTCAGCCTTTTCGATCAGCAGCGAAGGGCTATGGCTGCGCCAAGCCTCTGAGAACGGCCAGTCTGTGATTCATGCGCGCGGCACGACAAATGGCGAAGCGCTGAAACTTAATCAGGTGACAATCACAACCTTTGCGCAGGATGGCACCCCCGTACAACAAGTCCTTGCTGACAACGCGGAATTGGCCCCTGGGAAATGGGTTTTAACAAACGCCAAGGTCTGGTCACTGGCCGCCGACACGAACCCCGAAAGCAGTGCAGTCGAACATGACGTGCTTGAGGTCCCAACCTCTTTGACCCGTCAACGTATTCTGGACACGCTGGGGCAGCAGGGATCAGTGTCGGTCTATGATCTGCCCGAGTTAATACGTGATTTGAGAGATGCCGGGTTTTCGACTAAGCAGTACGAAGTGTGGCTTCAGGTGCAATTGGCGCGACCGTTCTTCCTTGCCTCGATGGTTCTGATTGGCGCGGCCTTCACCATGCGCCACGTTCGTTTCGGAGGCACCGGAATCGCGGTTTTGTCGGCCGTTTTGCTTGGCTTTGCCATCTACTTTGTACGCAACTTTGCCCAAATCCTGGGAGAAAACGGACAATTGCCTATCTTCGTCGCGGCCTGGGCGCCTCCTTTTGCCGCCATCCTTTTGTCATTGGGTCTGTTGTTGCACGCGGAGGACGGCTGATGCGTTTGCTTTCAAGCCTGTTTCTATCTGCGGCTGTGGGTTTGGGCTTGCCAATGGCAACGTCGGCGCAAACGCAACCAGGATTAGGCCCAACCCAAGACACCGCGCAAGAAGAACAGCCGGCCCTGCTTGTCGCCGACAAAATTTTCATTACCCCTGAACGCGTTTTGGTTGCCGAAGGTAACGTCGAAGCCTTTCAGGGCGACGTTAAAATAACGGCAGACCGCATAACCTATGACCGAGATTCCGGGCAACTGACGCTGGATGGGCCGGTCCGCCTTGATCAGGGTGGTGCTACCACCCTACTGGCGGATTCCGCAGAGCTGGACAGCGGTCTTCAGAACGGGCTGCTGATCGGAGCCAGAATGGTCTTTGAACAACAGGTGCAGGTCGCCTCGGTTCAGGCCAAACGTGCAGGGGGCCGCTACACCCAGTTCAACAAAGTTTCCGCTACATCCTGCCACGTCTGCGCGAATGGCAAGCCCCCACTTTGGCAAATCCGGGCCCGCAAGGTGACGCACGACCAATTGGAACGGCAATTGTACTTTGAAGGTGCGCAATTTCGGATTTTGGATTTGCCGGTTTTCTATTTCCCGTACCTGCGCCTGCCCGACCCCACACTGGACAGGGCGACCGGATTCCTTGTCCCTTCTCTACGCACGACGTCGCAATTGGGAACCGGCCTTCAGGTGCCCTACTTCTTCAAACTCGGCGACCACCTAGATCTGACGCTGACACCTTATGTTTCGTCCAGGACGAAAACTCTGGGCTATCGGTATCGTCAGGCGTTCAAACGTGGCCGCATCCAGTTACTGGGCGCACACACGCGGGACGATTTGCAACCCGGAGAGGATCGTGGATATTTCTTTGCGGATGGCTTCTTCAACCTAAACGACGGCTACCGGTTCACCTTCGACATCAAGACAACATCTGATGATGCTTATCTTGCAGATTATGGCCTGCCGGATTTCGACCGTCTGCGGAGCGAAGTCGCCTTGGAAAGGATACAGCGCGACACTGCATTTCGAACCAGTTTTATCCACTATAAAACCCTTAGGGACAGCGAAGAACAGGATGAGATTCCGTCCCGTGTGTTTGACCTCAACTATCAAAAACGGCTTTTCCCCACATCTGTCGGTGGCGAAGTTCGGCTTGGATTTGTAACGCACGCACATGAAAGAACCTCGGACGAAGATGTCTTAGGTCGCGACGTGGCTCGCGCAACATTTGATGCCGAATGGCTGCGCAGTTGGATCTTTACGTCAGGGGTACGCGCTGACGCTCGACTAGGGGCCGCTGTCGATACGTTCAATATTCGGCACGACAGCAACTTTGCGGATCAGGTCACCCGAACAACCCCTCGCGCAGCACTGACGCTGCGCTATCCCATGACGCGGCGTGAACAGTCTGGTGCGACGCAAGTTCTGGAACCAATAGCACAGGTCGGTTGGACCCAGGTGTCCACGAACGACGTTCCTATCGACGAAAGTACCTTTCAGGAGTTCGACCAAGGGAACCTGCTGTCATTGTCCCGCTTCCCGGCACCGGATCGCCGTGAGGACGGCGCCACAGGTGTCATCGGCGTCAACTGGGCGCGCTATGGTGCCAATGGTTGGAGGGCACTGGCAACCGTCGGACAGGTGTTTCGAGCCGATGCTGATCCCGAATTCAACCTGACATCTGGCTTGCAGGGTACGACGTCTGATCTACTGCTGGCGGGACAATTGCAAACAGCAAACGGCTGGTCACTGGCAGGACGCGGGTTAGTGAACGGAGATTTCAGTTTTGCCAAGGCCGAAATGCGGGCCGCGTGGCAACAAAGTTCAGCCGGTGTCGCAGGCAGCTATATCTGGCAGGAACCTGATCCGGACGAAAACGCCGATGATGAGATTTCGGAAATTCGGCTGGACGGGCGATACCGTGTAGATCAAAACTGGATGACCCGCGCCCTTGCACGATATGATTTGAGCGAATCCGAACCCATCCGCTACGGGCTTGGCGTGACATATCAAAACGAATGTGTACAGGTTAACATGACCGTCAGCAGACGCTTTACTTCGTCGACTACTATTGAGCCTTCGACAGAATTCGGGTTTACCGTAGCTCTGACGGGTTACTCCGTTGAAGGTGGCGGCCAACAGTTCAAGAGAAGATGCAGTTGATTTCAGGTTTCTCCAGTCTCGCTCGTTCCTGCCTGTGCAAAGCGGCAGCACCCGTGTTGGCCATGGCGCTAAGCCTTGGTGCTATTTCTGCAGATGCGCAGGGCCTCTTTTCGCCAGCGATCAAGGTTAACCAGGACATCGTCACCTGGTACGAGCTTGAACAACGCCAGCAGTTCCTCAGCGTATTGGGTGCACCCGGCTCATCCGATGAAGAAGTTCGGCAAGCCCTGATTGATGACCGCCTGCGCAAGCAAGTCATGCGAGAGGCTGGAATTTCGATCAGCCCCGAAAACATTCAGCTAGGCATTGATGAATTCGCGTCGCGCGGCCGCTTAGAAACGGAGGAGTTTCTGAGTTTGCTGGCCGAGGCAGGCGTTTCGCGTGAGACTGTCCGCGATTTTGTCGCCGACCAATTGTCTTGGCGTGATTTTATTTCGGCACGTTTCCTGTCTCAGGCTCGCCCGTCTGAGGATGAGGTTAACCGAGCCCTCGGTCAGGCAGGCGGCGGCGGTCTTCAAGTGCTTTTGTCCGAAGTCATCATACCGGTCAATCCGCAGACTGTAGCGCAAGTAAACCAGTTGGCCGAAGAGATTTCACAGGTCGAAGGATTTGGTGCCTTTTCCGCTGCCGCAACCCAGTATTCTGCGGCTGGAACCAGAAACAACGGCGGGCGGTTGGATTGGTTGAACATCACTGACTTGCCTCCCGCTCTGCAGCCCGTGATTCTCGGCCTTAAAAATGGTGACGTGACACAACCGATCACGCTCCCTAACGCTGTGGCCTTGTTCCAGCTTAGGGGCCTACGCGAAATCGCATCTGGCACACCAACCTATTCCAAGATCGACTATGCAATCTACAACTTGCCCGGCGGTCGCAGCGCTGAAACCCTAGCCCGAGCAGCCAAGCTGCGTGAAGAAATCGACAATTGCGATGACCTGTATGGCCTCGCTAAAGACCAACCCGAAGAAGTATTGCAGCGGATTGAGGCGGCACCAGCAGAAATCCCCCGCGACGTTGCGCTGGAATTGGCGAAACTGGACCTGAACGAAGTTTCGACCAACCTGACAGGAAACAATGGTCAGACCCTGCGGTTCCTGATGCTGTGCACCCGCACTTTGGACCGCGGCGAAGAAACATCGCGCGTGGACGTAGCCAACGCCCTGACGCAACAGCGCTTGCAAGCGTTTGCGGACAGCCTTTTGGAACAGCTGCGCGCGGACGCGATAATTATCGAGCAATGACAACCCCAATCGCGCTCAGCTGTGGCGACCCGGCCGGAATAGGCCCTGAGATAGCCGCGAAAACATGGGCAAATCTGCGGTCAACTTGCCCGTTTTTCTACATCGGCGACGCGCGTCATCTGCCATCAGACACGCCTTACCAAAAGATCCATGACCCGGGGCAAGCAGTTCAGGTTTCCTCCGAAGCCCTACCGGTTCTCCAACTGGATTTCCCGGCAGAAAACACGCCAGGTGAGCCCTCTCCGGCCAACGCTCCCTACGTGATCGAGTCGATCGAAAAAGCAGTGGCTCTGGTCAAAGCAGACCAAGCGTCAGCCATTTGCACAGCACCTATTCACAAAAAGGCGCTAATTGACGGTGCAGGCTTTGCCTATCCCGGACATACCGAGTTTTTGGCGGCGCTGGCGGGGCGTAGCCGTGTCGTAATGATGCTGGCCAGTGACCAATTGCGCGTCGTGCCTGCCACAATCCATATCCCGCTATCCCGGGTAACAGCCGAGCTAACCCCTGACCTTCTTCGCGAAACGATCACTATTACCGCCGAAGGCTTGCGCGCTCAGTTTGGAATTGCGCGTCCTCGCATCGCTGTTGCGGGCTTGAACCCACATGCTGGCGAAGGCGGTAAAATGGGTCATGAAGAATTGGACTGGATTGGCCCACTCATCTCAAGCCTGCCAACTGAAACCTACTCCGTAACCGGCCCTCATCCTGCAGACACACTTTTTCATGCAGCCGCGCGCGCTCGGTACGATGCAGCGATTGCGATGTATCACGATCAGGCCCTGATCCCGATCAAGACACTGGATTTCGACCGGGGTGTAAACGTCACACTGGGCCTTCCGTTCATCCGAACATCGCCTGACCACGGAACAGCACTGGATATTGCAGGCAAAGGCGTAGCCAACCCGACAAGCCTGATTGAGGCCCTGAAGTTAGCCCAACGTATGGCAAAAAGCCCTTGATCCTTCACCTGGCTGAAAATATCCCCGCCGGAGGCAAAAAAATTCTGGCGCTTCTCCTTCAACCCGCGCCACGGTAACCGGATCATGAGCGCCATAGACAACTTACCCCCGTTACGGGCCGTCATTGCAGAGCATCAGCTTTCAGCGCGCAAATCGTTGGGGCAGAACTTTCTTCTGGACCTCAACCTAACCGCCAAAATAGCGCGCCAGGCAGGTGACCTAAACCAATGTGACGTGCTCGAAATCGGGCCCGGACCCGGCGGCCTGACGCGCGGCCTGTTATCTGAGGGCGCACGTAAAGTCGTGGCGGTAGAAAAAGACACGCGCTGCATCGCTGCGTTGCATGACATTGCCGCTGCGTATCCCGGCCGCCTCGAAGTCATCAACGGCGACGCACTTGAAATCGATCCATTGGCCCACCTGACCCCACCGATACGCGTGGCTGCCAACCTGCCTTATAACGTTGGCACAGAATTGCTTGTTCGCTGGCTGACGCCCGCGGAATGGCCGCCGTTCTGGCAGAGCCTGACTTTGATGTTTCAACGCGAAGTCGCTGAACGGATCGTCGCGCAACCTGGCAGCAAAGCATATGGCCGTCTGGCAATTCTTGCCCAATGGCGCGCCGACGCCCGCATTGCGATGTCATTGCCGCCCGGCGCGTTCACACCACCACCAAAAGTATCCAGCGCTGTGGTCCATCTGACGGCCTTGCCTCAGCCGCGTTATCCTGCCGACGCAGCGACCTTATCCCGCGTCGTGGCCGCCGCCTTCAATCAGCGTCGAAAAATGCTAAGGGCATCGCTGAAAGGTATTGCACCTGATATCGAAGACCGCCTTATGACCGCTGGCATCCAGCCGACAGAACGGGCCGAACAGGTGCCGCTCGAAGCGTTTTGCGCCCTGGCTCGTGAAATCAAGCCCGTTTAAAACAAAAAAAGCCCCGGCATTTTCAGGCCGGAGCTTTGGATGGGAATACAGGAAACGTTTATTCAGCCGCTTCCGGTGCGTCGCCCTTGTCAGAAGGTGCCTCTTCGGCAGCCGGTGCAGGCTTAGGCTTGCGCGCGCGTGGTTTACGGGCAGGCTTTTCCTTTTTCTCGGGTGCTTCCGCCTCTTTCGCCTCAGGGGTTTCGACCAAACCGGATTCCGGTGAGGCCTCTTGGGCGGTGAAATCCATGACGTCAGGCTGCGGTGCCTCTGCCGGGTCGGCTTGCCGGGCAGCTTCGCGCTCCTGACGTTCTGCGCGTTCGCGATCGCGTTCTGCCTGACGTTCACGGTTTTGGCGTTCTTGCTCTTCGCGGCGGGCTTCCATTTCGCGCTGCGCTTCGCTCAGCAACCGCAGATAATGCTCTGCGTGTTGCTGAAAGTTTTCAGCGGCCACACGGTCATTGGACAGCTGCGCATCGCGTGCAAGCTGATTGTATTTGTCAATAATCTGCTGGGGCGTGCCGCGCACTTTGCCCTCTGGGCCCGAGCTGTCGAAAACCCGGTTTACAACGTTGCCGCCAGAAGGACGATTGCGGTTATTCTTGGCCCGTGAGCGGGATTTGGAAGATCTCATCTACTTTAGTCAGCCTTGTCATTCACTGCCGATTACGTCGCGTCTCGCACTGCTCAATGGCTTTAGCCGGAACGCGATGTCGACTTTTTTGGGCTTGGCGTCAGGGGCCCGCTGCAACAGCGTCAACCTCTCCGACTGATCCTGAGTAAACACGTCCTACGCGATCAGACAAGGGGTTTGTCCAAATTTTCGCAGCTTTTTTACATCAATCGGCGCTTTTCAGCCTCATAAACGCCGGTTACCCCGGCATTCTTGCGAAAACGACGCGATCTCGGCCGTCCAGATCGGGAATAATGCGTGTTTCCGCAAGGCCCGCCGCTTGGAATAAGGCTGCAACGCTATGGCCCTGAGTTGGGCCGATCTCGACCAGCAACCGCCCACCCGGCAAAAGGAAATCTGGTGCCCCGGCTGCGATCTGGCGGTATGCACCCAACCCGTCGCCCTCATCGGTCAAGGCCATTCTCGGCTCATGCTCGCGCACTTCAGGCGACAAGGCGTTCATCTCAGGCAGCGAAATATAAGGGGGATTGGAAACAATTAGATCGAAACGACCCTCAATGTTTTCAAACCAATCCGAGCGTGTGATTTCAATTCTGCCTTGAACCTTGTGCTGAACGGCGTTCGCGCTGGCCTGAAGGCAAGCAGCCTCGCTCAGATCCGCGCCCAAACCCGTGGCGCTGGTTCGTTCGGCCAGTAAGGTCACCAAAATACAGCCGGAACCAACCCCGAGATCAAGCACACGGTCAAAAGGCTCGCTCAAGACTGCCTCGACCAATATCTCTGTCTCTGGTCGCGGGTCCAGCACGTCGCTGCTGACCCTGAAACGACGGCCGTAGAACTCTCGCTCGCCCAACAAATGAGACACCGGAATGCGGATAGCGCGAAGCGCAATCAATTGCTCGTAACGTTCCGCAATTTCGGGCGAAAGTTCCTCAGGCGCGATGAGCGTCACGCGACTGGCTTCAATCCGCGCCGCATGCGCAAGCAGAACCCGCGCATCGCGCGCGGGGTCATCAACACCTGCCGCCCGCAGTCGCGCCGTTGCAGCGACCATCGCCTGGGCGGCTGTTAGCGCAGAAATCATTGCGACATCTCCGCCAAAAGACGGGCCTGATCATCTGCGGTCAGGGCGTCAATGATTTCATCCAAATCACCCTGCATGACCTGATCCAGCTTATACAGCGTCAGGTTAATCCTGTGATCTGTCATGCGCCCTTGCGGGAAGTTATAGGTGCGAATGCGTTCGGATCGGTCCCCCGATCCAACTTGACTGGCCCTGTCGGCCGAACGCTCGCTGTCGATCCGTTGACGTTCCAAATCATAGAGGCGGGTCTTTAACACCTGCATCGCGATCTCACGGTTGCGATGTTGCGATTTTTTCGAACTGGTCACCACCAACCCGGTGGGCAAGTGCGTGATCCTGACCGCCGAATCGGTGGTATTGACATGCTGCCCACCTGCCCCGGAGCTGCGCATCGTGTCGATGCGAAGGTCATTGGCATCAATCTGGATGTCCACGTCTTCCGCCTCGGGCAAAACCGCCACTGTGGCCGCAGACGTGTGGATGCGTCCACCACTTTCGGTTTCGGGCACGCGCTGTACCCGGTGCACGCCGGATTCGTACTTCATCCGGGCAAAAACGTTATCGCCCTTGATGTGAGCAACGACTTCTTTGATCCCACCCAGATCCGAGGCCTGTTCTTCGATGATTTCAAATCGCCAACCGCGCGCTTCAGAATAGCGTTGGTACATACGAAGCAAATCACCTGCGAATAGTGCAGCCTCATCCCCGCCTGTACCGGGGCGAATTTCCAACATGGCCGGGCGCGCATCCGCCTCATCACGCGGCAAAAGCGCCAGTTGCAATGCGCGTTCTGCCTCCGGGATCCGGGCCTGCAGATCGGGAATTTCTTCTTCGGCCAGTTCTTTCATGTCGGGGTCGGACAGCATGGCTTGCGCCTCGGCAAGGTCCGCCACCAGTTGTCGCCATCCCATGATCTGATCAACCACAGGCTTAAGATCCGAGTATTCTTTGGCCAAAGCCGCAATATCCCCGCCCGACGCACCATCGGCCATGGCCGCTTCGAGGTATTGGAATCGCTGAGTTATCTGTTCAAGGCGTTCTTCGGGGATCATCCCGGCGGTGTCTATCAAACCGGGGCTTTGGTCAAGGGCCGAGCTTGTGTTAGGCTATCCCGTATGAAGGGGTTGGTTTTCATTTTATCGCTGGTCGCAGTACCTGCCATGGCGGATTACGTCGGGCCGGACGGGAAAGTGCGCGACTGTTATTGCACGGACAAGTCAGGATCGCGCGTGGAACTGGGCGAGATGATCTGCCTACAGGTCGATGGTCGCATGTTCATGGCCCAGTGCCAGATGTCGCTGAACGTGCCGATGTGGCGCGAGGTGCAAGAGGGATGCTTGTCGTCAGGGCTGCAGAGCAGCAAGCCACCCATCAACTCGGTGACGGTTTACCCCAAAATCTGAACGGCCAAAGCGCAATCGACCGTAGATTCGCAGTGTTTCACCGTCCTGCTGCGCGGTGGTGTAGTCGGGAAAGCCGATCCCTTTTGTGCGGGTGACATAGGTGATCATGCCGTCGTTAACCGAACCCGCCAGAACCGAAGTACGCGGTGCGGTTCTGGCAATCGCGTCAAATCTCGCCAACCCTTCGGGCCCGGTTTCAACAACCCGAATGACACCGCCGCGCAAATTCTCATCCGCATCACCGATTGGTGCAACATGCCAATCCGCCGTATCAGAGGGCGCGAACCGTACATAGCCCAAGGCCAATACAGCCAACGCGACCCCCAGCCAAAGCAACATTTTCTTCATCCCGACCTCTTTCTTTCAGCAGACCATATGCCGTTTACATCATCCGGCAAGATGGGACGAATTGGCCTACCGCGACGTCACACCCGGCAGAATACACAGCAATTCGAAAAGAAGGTTGGCCGCCGTCAGCGCTGTGTTGCCCGAAGCGTCATAAGGCGGGGAAACTTCGACCAGGTCGCAACCGACCACGTTAAGGCCTCTTAACGCCTGGATGAGTTGCAATGCTTGCGGCGTTGTCAGCCCGGCAATTTCGGGTGTGCCCGTTCCGGGGGCAAAAGACGGGTCCAAGCTGTCGATGTCGTATGAGATGTAAACGGGGTGCTCGCCAATATCTTTGCGGATTTGCGCACCAATCACTGTCAGATTCTGTTGCCACAACTCCCACGCTGGAAACTGCTTGAAACCCCAACCTTTGGCCTCGGTCAAATCCGATGCGGAATAGCCCGAACCGCGAAGACCTATTTGGAACGTCTTGTCAGGGACGATCAAACCTTCCTCATATGCGCGACGGAAAACTGTGCCGTGGGTCTCTTTCTCACCAAACATTTCGTCATTCACATCGGCATGGGCATCGACATGTACCACCGCTACAGGCCCATGTTTGGCAGCAATCGCGCGTAGGATTGGCAGGGTAATTGCGTGATCTCCGCCCATCGCGACCGGCGTGACATCCTGCGCCAGAATGGCGTCATAGCTTTCCCGGGTGATCTTGAGGCTATCAGCCAAGGAAAATGTATTGATGGCGAGATCACCGATATCGGCAATCTGAAGGCTGTCAAACGGCGCAGCAAACGTCGCCATGTTGTAGGGTCGGATCATCGCGCTTTCGCTGCGGATTTGCTTGGGCCCGAACCGTGCACCAGACCGCCACGAGGTGCCTATATCCAAAGGAACCCCTAGAATGGCAACATCCAAACCCGCCAGCGACTCGGCCTGCGGTAGTCGCATAAACGTATTTGGCCCCGAAAACCGCGCCAGATCATTGCCGCTGATCGGTTGGTTGAACTCTGCCATGCTGATACGCCTCTTGTCCGGTAGTGTTGGTTCACCGATACCGGAAAGATGGCTAACCAATGGTTAAGGCTGCAGCTTGTTCCACCCCAAAAGGCAAATGATCTGAGTCGCCACATGAGCCCCGGCAATCGCCGTTGCGCCGGATGTGTCATAGGGCGGAGAGACCTCGACCACATCGCCACCCTTGATGTTGATCCCGGCAATATCACGCAGGATGATCTGGGCCTGAATGGAACTCAGCCCACCCCAAACCGGCGTACCGGTGCCGGGGGCAAAAGCCGGGTCCAGACCGTCAATGTCAAAGCTCAGATACACCGGGCTATCACCCAGAATTCCTTTGATCTTTTGAGCCACTGCGGCGGGCCCGGCCTCGTAAACCTCGCGGGCATCAATGATGTTTACGCCCAACGTGTCCTCGTTCGTTGTGCGAATTCCAACCTGAACCGAACGCTTTGGGTCAACGATCCCCGATTTCACCGCCTTGTAGAACATTGTCCCGTGATCGACCCGAGACATATCATCATCCGCCCAGGTGTCCGTATGAGCATCGAATTGCAACAGAGACATCGGCCCATATTTTTCGGCATAGGCTTTCAGGATCGGGAAACTGATATAGTGGTCGCCCCCCAATGCGACCGAGGCGACATCTGCGGTCAGAATGGTGCGAATATGATCAGTCAGGGTATCGGGAAACGCCGGAATATTGGCATAGTCATAAGCCATGTCACCATAGTCGATGATCGCCAATTCGCTCAGGGCGTCAAACGGCCACCCGTAGGGCGCATCCGGCGACTGCAGCGCACTGGCTTCTCGGATCGCGCGGGGCCCCAGTCGGGTTCCGGGTCGGTTGGTCACCGCCTGATCAAAAGGCACGCCGGTTACGGCAATATCCGCACCCTTTAACTCTTTGGTGTACAACCGCCGCAGGAACGAGGTCGCGCCGCCGAAAGTGTTTTCGAAGGACAAGCCCTTGAGTTCATCATTGGTGAACGCTTCGTCCACCTGATTTTTTGCGTCTTCCAGTGCCATTTCTATCCCCGTTCAGCCCAATGGCTGCGCCTTTTCGACGATGCGCGCAAAAAAGGATGCCCCCACTGGCGCAACATCGTCGTTGAAGTTGTATTTTGGGTGGTGCAACCCGGCGCTGTCGCCCTGCCCAAGGTTCAGATAGGCCCCCGGTCGCGCGTTCAGCATGTAAGAGAAATCCTCGGCCCCCATGTTGCGGGTCATGTTGTCGACCACGTTATCTTCGCCCGAGATTTCGCGGGCCACATCCGCCGCGAACCCGGCCTTGGCCGCATCGTTGATGGTGGCGGGATAATTCACCTCATAATCCAGCCGCGCCTCAACCCCGTAAGAGGCCGCCTGCCCCTGTACGATCTGTTCCATCCGCTCCATCACCATTTTCTGGACCGACGGGTCAAAGGTGCGCACAGTGCCGTTGATATAGGCGGTGTCGGGGATCACGTTGTTGACCGTCCCGGTGTGGATCTGCGTGACCGAGACCACCAGATCGTCCAGCGCATGGTGATTGCGGCTGACGATGGTTTGCAGCGCCTGCGCGATGCCACAGGCGGCCATGACCGGATCGCGGGTCTCATGCGGCATGGCCCCGTGGCCGCCAACGCCCTGAATATGGACGTGGAACGTATCCACCGCCGCCATGATCGCGCCCGGCGTGGTGTAAAACGCCCCCTCGGGGATGCCAGGCGCGTTGTGCAGGGCATAGACCTGCGAGATGTCGAACCGGTCCATGATGCCGTCTTCGACCATCACGCCCGCGCCGCCGCCCTCTTCCTCGGCGGGCTGAAAGATCAGCGCCACGCGGCCAGCAAAATTTCGCGTCTCGGCCAGATAGCGCGCCGCCCCCAGCAGCATGGTCGTATGCCCGTCATGACCACACGCATGCATCTTGCCCGGATTGGTCGAGGCATAGTCCATGCCCGTCTCTTCGGGGATCGGCAGCGCGTCCATATCGGCGCGCAGGCCAATCGTGGGCCCATCCGCCCGCCCGTTGATGATCGCAACGATGCCGGTTTTGGCGATCCCCTCATGCAGTTCATCCACCCCGAATTCACGCAGGCGATCGGCGACAAAGGCGGCGGTCTCAAAGCATTCGAACTCCAGTTCGGGAATGGAATGCAGGTGCTGACGCCATGCGGTCATATCGGCGGCGAAATCGGCAATTCGGTTGACGACGGGCATCTGGGGTGGACTCCTGATCCTGACTGCGGAATGGATGCATCTGACACGGGAACGAAAGGGTTCGCAATGGCTGAAAATCCCCTGATCCACGACAGTGACGCGGGTATAGAACGTCTTTTGGAAATCATGCGTCGTTTGCGTGACCCCGAGTCCGGTTGTCCGTGGGATATCGAACAGGATTTCGCCACTATCGCCCCCTACACAATCGAAGAGGCTTATGAGGTCGCCGACGCCATTGAGCGTGAAGCCTTTGACGAATTAAAGGGCGAGTTGGGCGACCTGCTGTTTCAATCCGTCTTCCACGCGCAAATGGCTGAAGAAGCGGGTCATTTCACCTTTCAGGACGTGGTGCGTACCATGTCGGACAAAATGGTTACTCGCCATCCCCACGTATTCGGTGACGAATCCCGCGATAAATCCGCCGCGCAACAAACGCAGGACTGGGAAACCATCAAAGCAGCAGAACGCGCAGGTAAGGAACAAAAAGGGGCTCTGGATGGCGTAGCAGCCAACTTGCCTGCCCTTCTACGCGCCCACAAATTGCAAAAACGAGCCGCCCGTGTCGGCTTCGACTGGCCCGACGCAAGCCATGTGCTGGCCAAGATCACCGAAGAAGCCGCCGAATTGGAGGAAGCCCGCGACAGCATGGACCCCGATGCGCTTGAGGATGAATTCGGAGATTTGCTGTTCGTAATGGTCAACTTGGGTCGCCACCTTGGCATAGAACCCGAGGCCGCTCTGCGTCGTACAAACGCCAAGTTCACCCGACGCTTTGAGCAGGTCGAGGCGCGCCTTGCCGCCCGGGGCAAAACGCCCGTTCAAAGCGATCTGGCTGAAATGGACGCCCTTTGGAATGAGGTGAAAACCGAGGAACACCGCGCCAATGGCAAACTCCCGCCGGTGAAAGCGGTGAGCGACTCGTAATACGGGTAGACAACTCCGCGCGCACTTGCGAGTGTCCGACCTTCACGATGCCCGGAGACAGCCATGCCCCCTCGCAAGATCATCATCGACACCGATCCCGGACAGGATGATGCCGTCGCCATTCTGTTGGCCCTCGCCAGCCCGCAAGAGATTGAGGTTTTAGGCATAACCACTGTCGCCGGAAACGTCCCTCTGGCACTAACGTCCAAGAACGCCCGGATTGTGTGCGAGCTGGCGGGTCATACAGAAGTACCTGTCTATGCCGGGTGTGACCGCCCGCTGAAAAGGCAATTGGTGACCGCGGAACACGTACATGGAAAAACAGGTCTGGATGGACCGAACCTGCCCGATCCGAAGATGGAACTGTCGGACGGCCACGCGGTGGATTTTATCATTGAGACTCTGCGCGCCCATGAACCGGGCACCGTAACGCTCTGTCCTTTGGGGCCTTTGACCAACATCGCGACCGCGTTTGAAAAAGCACCGGACATCGTTGAACGCGTGCAGGAAATCGTTCTGATGGGCGGTGCGTATTTCGAGGTCGGCAACATTACTCCGACGGCAGAGTTCAACATTCACGTCGACCCAGAAGCCGCTGATATCATTTTTAAATCCGGACGCCCAATCGTTGTGATGTCATTGGACGTGACACACAAGGCGTTGGTTACCAAGCCCCGGAATGACGCGTTCCGTGCGATCGGTAACAAAGCCGGAATAGCCGTCGCTGAGATGACCGATTTCTTTGAACGATTCGACAAAGCGAAATACGGCAGCGAAGGCGCCCCCCTGCACGATCCTTGTGTGACCGCTTACCTCATCCAGCCTGAGTTGTTTTCCGGCCGGCATGTGAATGTCGAGATCGAAACACAATCCGAACTGACGATGGGTATGACGGTGGCCGACTGGTGGGGTGTCACAGACCGCAAGCCTAATGCGCTGTTCGTGGGTGACCTTGATGCCGATGGTTTTTTTGCCCTTCTTACGGAAAGGCTGGCCCGACTATGAGCGCCGCACTCCGATTGGCACGCCCAGAAGATCTGGAGCGCTTGATGACCCTTGTCACCGCATTCCACACCGAGGCAGGCATCGCTCAGGACACGGATCAAACCCGAAACACGCTAATGCCTCTGCTTGAAGGCATCCCGCACGGATGCATCTACCTGATCGGTCCCGGTCGTGCGCCGCTTGGATACATCATTATGACCTTCGGCTGGTCTGTCGAGTTCGGCGGCATGGACGGTTTTGTGGACGAAATTTACATTCGTCCAGCCGTCCGAGGTCGTGGGATCGCCTCCGAAGTCATGTTGGCGTTGCCAAAAGCCCTCGCTGGTGCCGGGCTAACCGCCCTGCACCTTGAGGTCGACCGAACCAATGAAACCGCGCAGAAACTGTATCTGCGCACCGGCTTCAAGCCGCGCGATCGGTATATGTTGATGAGCAAAAAGCTCTGATAGCAGTCTGGTATTCAGCCCCCCAGCGAATACGCGTTAGCGCATCTCGCCGCTGTACATGTAGGTGGGCGAATCCATGTGTTTTACTGGGTCCGACGCTGAAACCGACTGACCACTTACCGGATAAAAACCAGGTGCCGAGCAGGCTCCCAGAAAAACGGTGCTGATCACAGAAGCAACGATAAGGAATTTCGAACCAGTCATGGCGTTCTCCTTGTCAATAATGTGATCATGCTACGAGCGTTGGCACGCGCTCAAATAGGGAAAAGTTCACACAAAATTGCCATTATGTTGCCACAATCCTGTCAACTGTTTGCAATCGCAGCAAAAAATAATTTAAATTAATTGAGTAATCTTTACCTAACGTCACCTTTTCACAATTTTAAGGTGAGTTTAAGAAATTTTTAAACCCCACAAAGGGGTACACATCCAATCACGTGCATAGCTGATTCCCTTCGGAATCGAACCTAAGTACGAAAAAAGACCCGGCTTTCTTTGAGAAAGCCGGGCTTTGGCTAGATCTGCTGGCGCTGTTATCGCTTTAGGATCGACGCGCCTGCGTATTCGGCGACTTCGCCCAGGGTCTCTTCGATGCGGATCAGTTGGTTGTACTTGGCCAACCGGTCCGAACGCGCCAATGAGCCGGTTTTGATCTGACCGCAATTGGTCGCCACCGCCAGATCGGCAATGGTTGCGTCCTCGGTCTCGCCCGAGCGGTGCGACATCACGTTGGTGTACCGCGCACGGTGGGCCATATCGACGGCGCGCAGCGTTTCAGTCAGCGAGCCGATCTGGTTCACCTTGACCAGCATTGAGTTCGCGCAGCCACGCTCGATCCCTTCGGCCAGACGCGCGGGGTTGGTCACGAACAGGTCGTCGCCGACCAACTGTACCTTGTCGCCGATGGCGTCGGTCAGGGCTTTCCAGCCGTCCCAGTCGTCTTCGGACATGCCGTCTTCGATGGAAATGATCGGATAGTCGTTCACCAGCGCCGCCAGATAGTCGGCGTTTTCCTCAGAGGTGAGCGTCGTGCCCTCGCCCGCCAGAACGTATTTTCCGTCCTTGTAATATTCGGTTGCGGCGCAATCCAGCGCGAGGTGGATTTCCTCGCCCGGTTTGTAGCCCGCCTTTTCGATGGACTTGAGGATGAAATCCAGCGCCTCACGGGTGCTGGCGATGTTGGGCGCAAAGCCGCCCTCGTCACCGACACCGGTGGCCAGACCGGCGGCCGACAGCTCTTTCTTCAGGGTGTGGAACACCTCGGACCCCATGCGCACCGCCTCGCGGATGTTGCTGGCCGAGACCGGCATGATCATGAATTCCTGAATGTCGATCGGGTTGTCGGCGTGTTCGCCGCCATTGATGATGTTCATCATCGGCACCGGCAGAACGCGGGCCGAAGTTCCGCCCACATAACGGTACAAGGGCTGCGTGGTGAAATCCGCCGCCGCCTTGGCGGTGGCCAGCGAGACGCCCAGAATCGCGTTTGCGCCCAGACGGCCCTTGTTCTCGGTCCCGTCCAGTTCGATCATCGCCTGGTCGATGGCCACCTGTTCGGTCGCGTCGAAACCCACCAGCTCCTCGGCGATCTCACCGTTCACGGCGGCAACGGCCTCGAGCACGCCTTTACCCATGTAGCGCGCGGTGTCACCGTCGCGCTTTTCAACCGCCTCATACGCGCCCGTTGACGCACCTGAAGGCACCGCAGCACGGCCCATCGTGCCGTCCTCCAGTACTACGTCAACCTCAACCGTCGGATTGCCCCGACTATCAAGTATCTCCCGTGCGTGTATGTCGATGATCGTGCTCATGAGGCCCGTTCCTATGGCTGTCTCTGGTTGCAAGCCTCATACCAGCAAGCGGCCAAAAGTAAACCAACTGTCCCGCGGAGAATGACGTGTAAAGGGCCTGTTTGCGCAAACCTGCGTCGATGCGTCAGGCCATCGCCGAAATGTCGCGTGCCAGACGGCGTTCGCGCAGGAATGTATAAAGGCCAGAAGATAAGATCAGCAATGCTCCGGCAATGGTCAGGGTATCCGGGCGTTCGCCAAACATTATCATTCCTGCCGCGATTGAAAACACCAGCCGTGTGTATCGAAATGGGGTCAGGGCCGAGGCATCGCCGACCCGCATAGCCGTCACGATGCCATAGTATCCCAGCACGCTGACCGTGACGGCACCGATGAGGGGCCAGTATTGCTCTGACCCGAGCTGAACCAAAGGCTGCCCCTGCGCGATCATCAGAACCGCCCCTCCGAGGATAGCGGCAAGGTAGGCCTGCATCGCCACCACGGCTGATGCGATGTCTGCGTGCAGCTTCCGAGTGATCAGATCCCGCGCGGCGATCGCAACCACACTGATGACAACCAGCAGCGTCTCAGGCTGGAAACCGGATAGGCCCGGTCGGATGATCAGCAGAACGCCAATAAAGCCAACGAAAACCGCGCTCCACCGCCGCCAACCGACTTGCTCACCCAGAAAAAGCGCGGCCCCCATCGTCACCGCCAATGGCAAGGCCTGAAACACCGCCGCAACCGTGGACAGATCAACCAACGCCAGAGCGGTTATGAACGCGATGGCGCCAATCCCCTCACTAACGGCACGCATGACCGGTAAAGGTTGCCACGCAGCGGCGTCGAAAATGCGCCTGCGGGTGACGATCGCCATCCCGGCAAAGATCAGACCACAGATCAAGCCCAGAATAATCATGATCTGACCAGTCGGCACGGATACCGACAGGATTTTGATAAACATGTCCTCAAGCGCAAAGGCTGCCATCGCGCCGACAACCAGCAATATGCCGTTCACGTTGTTCATGATCTTTTCCGTCAAACAAGGCGCAGGCCAGGCTAAGAGGCGCGCTATGTCACTGAAAGCTCAAGCCGGGGACCCAAGCAAGCACTATCCGCTTGGGCAATTATGAATTCCCGTGCGATGACTGTTTCGGTTTTGTGATGGATCAGTCCTGTTCCAGCGGAACGCCGTACAATTCCAAGCGGTGCCCTTTTAGCTTGTACCCAAGCTTGGCCGCGATTTTTTCCTGCAATGCTTCGATCTCGGGGTCGACGAATTCGATGACCTCACCCGATTGCATGTCGATCAGATGGTCGTGATGGTCCCGTTCGGCATCTTCGTAGCGTGCCCGCCCGTCGCCGAATTCCAACCGCTCTAGAATACCGGCCTCTTCGAACAGCTTTACCGTTCGATAGACAGTTGCAATGGAAATCCCAGAATCGACTTCGGAAGCACGCGCGTACAGCTCCTCGACATCCGGATGATCCTCGCTTTGCTGCAGCACTTGCGCAATAGTACGGCGCTGGCCTGTCATGCGCAGGCCCTTGGCTTCGCAGCGGGCGATGATCGTATCGGACATAGTGACCCTCGGGGTTTCTTCGGTTCTCTGTCTTAGTACGTCTGCGCGGTCGGCGCCACAGCAGATTTACCTTTCACGCAGCCCGTCGCAGATCAGCCCAAACCGGCAAATGGTCCGATGCGATATGCGCAGGACGCGCGTCATGAACCCCGTGCAACACAGCCTCAAGACCTGCGCCCAGCGCTATCCGGTCCAATGCGCCAAGGGGCTGCGGTGCGGGAAAACTGGGTACTGGTGGCAGAAACCGCATGGCTGGCGCAAGATGATCCAGAACCGGTTGACGTGACCATTCGTTGAAATCCCCGGCCCAAACGGTGGGCATCTTGTCCAGATCCTCGTCAAAGCGCCTGATATGCGTTATCTGCTGCCGTCGCGACGCAGGTAACAACCCCAAGTGCATTCCCATGACACGCAGAGGGCCAATCGGGGTGTCGAATTCCACGCGCACAGCGCCCCGCGGTTCAAGCCCCGGCAGATCGTGATGACCGGTTTGCCGAACCGAGATTTTGTCGCCGCGCCATATCACTGCATTTCCGTGCCACCCTAGGCTGCCCGCCCCCCCAAGATCGACGATCTGCCATCCGGCCTCGTCCAGCATGAAATGCGGAAGCGCCGCAGGGCGTGGAGGCAGGCGTTTGTCCGCCTCCTGCAAGACGACAATGTCCGCTTTCATACTGTCGATAACCTGCATCGTCCGCTGCGGTTGACGGCGAAAATCCAAACCAACGCATTTCTGAATGTTGTAACTGGCAATACGCAGTGTTGGCGGCATATGGGTCCTATCATGTGGCTGCCCTCAAAGTGCCACGTAGATCTTCGGACGCAAGACCCTGTAACTCTTGTTTCTGTGCCGTACTCTTTATTTGAACGGTCTTTGTGCAAAACCCGACCGATGGACGCTTGCCGCTTTTTGTGCGATTTCAGCAGAAGCCCGGTATCACACAAGCGTTACCCAAGGCCCTATCTTTCGAAAAGACGAGCGCCAACATGGTTTCAAACGAGGCCCAAGCAAACAACTCGACCAAGGCCAGCATCGTCCTTGTCATGGGCGGTATGCTGTGGGGTCTTTACTGGATACCGGTGCGGTTTTTCTATGATCTTGGGTTAACCGGACCATGGCCGGGTCTCGCAATGTACAGCGCCGCGCTTTTGGTTCTGGTCCCGCTTGTTTGGTCCGAGCGTCGCCAACTGGCGCTTCAATGGCGAGACCTCGTGTTAAGCGGCATGTTCACCGGAGCCGCGTTCAGTCTGTATTCCATCAGCCTAGTTTATACCGAGGTCGTCCGTTCGATCCTGTTGTTCTACCTGACACCAATCTGGGGAACATTGCTGGGTCTGTTCTTTCTGGGCGAGCGCCTGAGCTGGCAACGTTTCGCTGGGTTGGTTTGCGGCGTTGGCGGCTTACTGGTCGTTCTGGGGGATTCAGGTTTTATTCCCTGGCCAAGCAACTTGGGCGATTGGATGGCGCTTGCGTCGGGCTTTTGCTGGGCTTTGGGAACGCTGGGTTTATACCGAACTGCCAGCGTGTCGGTCTCGGGGCAAATCTTTGCTTTTGTACTCGGCGCGTTAATCCTGTCGCTGATCAGCCTGTTGTTTCTGGATGGGCCGGTCTTACCGTCCGTTGAAAAAGGCGACTATCTCTGGGTTCTGCAGCTTGTGCTGCTGTCCTCATTCTACACCTTACCAATGGTTTTCATGACCATCTGGCCCGCCACCAAGCTGTCACCCGGGCGTGTGGGTTTGCTGCTGATGAGCGAGGTCGTCGTTGGCCTTGCTTCAGCCGCCGCATTCGCCGGAGAGCCCTTTGGACTTCGTGAACTTTTGGGGGCCATTTTGATCGTCAGCGCGGCCGTGTTAGAAATTCTACGAAAGTAATATGGGACGTCGCTACGTTCCGCAAAATGTCGCGTGAACGACCTCTTGTTCTGTTGGCGGGTTCTTAAGGTCCGCTGCATCGGGTTGGTCTGAATACGGGTTCGACAACACGGTATTAAACCGGTGGAACGGCTCATAGTCCCCATTTACTGCGGCCGTGATCATCTGCTCGACCCGGTGGTTGCGCGGGATATACGCCGGATTGGCCGCGCGCATTGTATCTGTTGGCAACGCTTCACGTTGTATTCGCTGTTGCCAACCTTCCGACCACTGATCAAATGCTTGCGGGTCGGTGAACTGATCCCGCGCTTTGCCGTCGCTCAAGGCGCGGAACGTATTGGTGAAATCGGCCTGATTTTGCGCCATACGGGCCAACAAATCCGATATCATCTGCTGGTCACCTGCGTCTGTGCTCAATAGCCCCAACTTGGCCCGGAACCGTGTCAGCCAGTGTTCCTGAAGCATGTCCGGCATGGCATGCACAATCTCGGTCGCTTCCTCTACGGCCGCATCTTTGTCATCCATCTGCTGGATCAAAGATGTCGCCAGTTGAGCTGCATTCCAAACGGCAATATCGGGCTGGTTGGAATACGCATAGCGCCCCATACGGTCGATCGAGCTGTAGACAGTGTTCGGGTGATAGCTGTCCATAAAGGCGCAGGGACCGTAGTCGATGGTCTCTCCTGCGATCGAGCAATTGTCGGTGTTCATGACACCGTGAATGAACCCGACGCTCATCCACGCGGCAATCAACTGTGATTGGGCCTCAACCACTGCACGCAACAGTCCCATGGGGCCTTGGGCCTGAGGATAGTGTCGCTGGATCGCGTATTCCGTCAGGCTGCGCAGACTGTCCAGTTGGCCACGTGCCGCAAAGACCTGAAATGTGCCCACCCTAAGGTGGCTGCGCGCAACACGGGTAAGTACCGCGCCGGGCATCGGTCCTTCGCGCAGAACGATTTCGCCGGTTTCAACCGCGGCCAGCGCTCTCGTCGTAGGGACGCCCAGCGCATGCATGGCCTCGGACACCACGTATTCGCGCAATACCGGGCCCAGCCAAGCACGACCATCGCCTTGGCGGCTAAACGGCGTCGGGCCCGACCCCTTGAGTTGGATATCCCGGCGGATCCCGTCCTGACCGACGGTTTCCCCCAACAACACAGCACGTCCATCGCCAAGCTGGGGGTTGTAGCTGCCAAACTGATGACCGGAATACAATTGCGCTATCGGCTCGGCCCCTTCGGGCAAAGTGTTGCCAGCAAAAGCCTGCGCCATTTCCTGTGCATCACCTGGTGTGATGCCGAGAACTTGCGCTAACGCCTCGTTAAATGCGATCAGGTGCGGTGCGCGTACAGGCACCGGAGCTTGACGTGCGTAAAAGTTGTTGGCAAGCCGCGCATAGCTGTTGTCAAAAGGGATCGTTAGGGTCATGGCGCAAACATATTCCTGATCCGCGCGAATACCATAGCGGATCGCGTGCTCTCGTGCATAATCGGCGCAAATCGTATGAGGCCCCGATGACCGCGCAAGAGATTATCGACCACCTTAACCTGCAGCGTCACCCCGAGGGTGGCTGGTTCCGCGAGACATGGCGCGCCGACAACCCGGGACGGGCCACGGGAACATGCATCTATTTCTTGTTGGCCGAAGGGGAAAGCAGCCACTGGCACCGCGTCGATGCGGCGGAAATCTGGCTCTACCACGCGGGCGCACCGCTGACCTTATCCCTCAGCGCCACCGAACAGGGGCCAGCGGTCGATCATTTGCTGACACCCGACCTTGCGCACGGCGCGCCGCAAATCATTGTTCCCAAGGGTCACTGGCAGGCCGCGCGCACGACCGGAGCATTCACATTGGTCAGTTGCACGGTTTCACCGGGGTTCGAGTTCGATGGGTTCGAACTGGCCCCCGCCGGGTTTGACATCCCGCGCGGGTGAATGATGGATCACCGGGCCCTCATCGCTTCTCTGACCCCAGAGGAAAAAGACCGCCTGCAAAGCCGGTCCAACATAGCTGGGCTGAAACATCTGGGCGTTTATCTGCTGGCTTTGACCGCAACCAGCGCCGGTATCGTTTACCAAGCCCCCTTTTGGCCGGTTCTTGTGTTACCGCAAGGCGTGCTGCTGGTGTTCCTGTTTACCCTTAGCCACGAATGCACGCACAAGACACCATTTCGCTCTGGTTGGCTGAACGAGGTCGTCGGGCATCTTGTCTCAATTCCCATTGCCCTGCCCTTTACTTGGTTCCGCTATTTCCACTTGGCCCATCACAAATGGACCAATCACCCGGAAAATGATCCCGAGTTGGGCGGCAAACCCCGCCCGGATAGTTGGCCCAGTCTTATGATCTATCTCAGTGGTTGGCCTTATTGGCACGGGATGGCGCGTGTCCTTGTGCAAAACGCCTTTGGCCGAATCGACGCGCCCTACCTGCCGCTGCGCCAACACAAGGTTATGAGGGTTGAGGCTCGGGTGCTCTTGGGCGTCTATGCGATAGCGGCCGTTAGTCTACTGGTGTCGCCTTTGGTGTTCTGGCTCTGGCTGCTGCCGGTTCTAATCGGTCAGCCGTTCCTTCGGCTCTACCTGTTGGCTGAACACGGGCTGTGCCCCCCGGTCGCCAATATGCTTGAGAATTCAAGGACCACTTTCACCAACCGCCTGATCCGCTTTATCGCCTGGAACATGCCCTATCATGCGGAACACCATGCATTTCCGAATGTCCCTTTTCACCAGCTACCCGCGTTGCACAGGTGGACACAGGCGCATTTGAGAACGACGTCAGACGGGTATGCCGCGTTTGCGGTGGAGTATGGGCGGTCGGTTGGGCATTAACAGACTATTCAGTGAAGTTGGGTACGAAGAAGCTGAAATTTGCGGATTTCAGATGAACCAAATCGCCGTCGTGATTTTTACCGGCCAAGCGCACAGTGCTGAACCAGAAGCGGAAACTAAGATAGCCTACCAGATTGGTTTCTAGCGCCTCTTTTTCCGTCCTAGTCAGGCCGTCCAACGCGTCCTGCCCGTTCAGCAAAAAATTACTATACTCCACCCAAAATTCGTCATCTCGATCTTCAAAGCTAAACTCTACTTGAAGAGCCTCGGTGTGTCCTTCTCCCCAGTCACCAAGGAAAGTGACACTTGCCTGGATTGGAAGAAAATATGACCGATACATACAGGCCGTCACCTGTGCACGTGTATCTAGATTTGGTGCACCTGCCGACCTTGCCCGACTAGACTCTGCGGGGAAAAAGTTGCCCGGCCTCTTATTCTCAATCGGTTTTTTTTGAAAACCACTCAGTTCCGCAGACAAGGAAACCGGGGCAAAATGTTCAGGGCAAGAATGCTCTGCCACCTGCATGGACACGTTGGTGTCAGGTGTTTTTGGAGAGACAACTTCCCACTCGCGCGCATGGGCACCTTGACTAACAACCAAGAATACCGCGCCGTATAGTAGGCCCCAAAACCTATTCATTTATTTCTCTCGCGTATTCTATACCGACGTAGAAAGACGCTCGAACATCAACAGGCATCGTGCCTTCACCATCCTTTTGGTCGAAATCGACATCCGTTGCAAAAAACTCCACTTGTGCGCGTCCGAGATAAGGGTTTCTGGGTGCTCCGAAACTACGCGCACCTGGAGCTTTGATTTCACCTTCTTCGGATAAGAGCCTTGAATGCGTGTATAAAATTCTTAGCTGATCGGTCGTCGGAGCCAGTGACCATTGCGATTGAACCACGAAGTTCCCAATTTCCCCCGTCATGTCAAATTCGGCGTTCGCAAAAGTGAGAGAACCGCTGTATTCACAAAAATAGAGTTTCCCGCTCAGGGTCAGGTCGTTAGCTTTCCCAAACCCACGTTTAGCGTTACCCGCGACAGCAAACCGTGCACTCGACACACTTTTTCGCGGCCTTGGACCAGCATCGTCTTCAACAACTTCACCCGATCTCCTTATGGTAATCGAGTTCTGGGGCAGGCTATTTTCCAGAAAAAATGGATAGAAGTTGGAGCCGGTTGCCCTTAGCCACTTTTCAAAGTGCATCGAAACAAGGGCTTCGGGCTGCTCGCATTGGGAATCCGTCTCGTACTGCAACGGGGTAGCCTCAGCCTCACTCCAAGGGCTTCCTAGACTGATCTCTAAATCCGCGCTTTCGGCCAAGTTCGCATTCGCCAAAACAAACAGACACGCCAATGCAGGCACATTCAAAAACCGAAAACTCAAAAACGAAAACATATAAACTAACTTATAGGTTGTACTTCAAAATACAACCAGCTCAGCCTGCGGCGACACTACTCACCACGCCGCCACCGACAAGTGCTTTGACCCCGGTTGTCCCCGGGCACGAAGTCGGTAACCCTCGGGCCACACGGACGGCGAGATAGGCAAAGGCCTGAGCCTCGAGCATGTCACCGTCCAGCCCCACGGCCTCGACCGGGTCGACCGGGCAGTCCAGCCCTGCGCGCAGCATCTCCATCAACACCGGATTGCGACGGCCGCCACCTGTAACCAACACGCGCGCGGGGGGTTTGGGGCAATGCTCCATCCCTTGCATGACGCCTGCCGCGCACATGCCGGTCAGGGTCGCCACGGCGTCGGCGTCGGACAGTTCCTGTACCAGCCTGATCATCTCGGCAAAGTCGTTCCGGTCCAAGGATTTCGGCGGCATCTTGCTAAAGAACGGTTCAGACAGGAACAGCTCAAGCGCGCCCATCTCAACCGTTCCTTCACGGGCAAGCGCACCGTCTTTATCCATCGGAATGCCAAGGCGGGTTTGCATCAGATCGTCTACAGGGGCATTCGCGGGACCTGTGTCAAAGGCCAGCAAAGCACCGGGCGCTTCGGGCGTGTCGAAACCGGGGTCCACGTAGGTTAGGTTTCCAACCCCGCCCAGATTCAGAAAACAAAGCGGCTCTCTAGCCCCAATCCATTTCGCGCAGGCAAAGTGAAAAAACGGCGCAAGCGGCGCACCCTCGCCCCCCATAGCCACGTCATCGCTGCGAAAATCCCACACGACCGGCACACCCAAAGCTTGGGTCAAACCGTCGCCGTCGCCGACCTGCAGCGTCCCTCGTCCCCGTGGCTCATGCGCCAGCGTTTGACCGTGGAAGCCGATCAGATCAATCTCGTCAAATTCAGACAGTGCCTCGGCATGCGCAATTGTCACCAGTTCCGCAGCAGCATCCACATCGGGCCCGTGCCACTGGCCCAAAGCGGCCCTTAGAACAGAGCGTTCATCCTCGGAATACGCGCGATACCCACTGGGGCCAAACTCATGAATGCGCAGCCCGTCCGTTTCGATTACCGCAGTGTCCACGCCATCCAGAGACGTTCCCGACATTGCGCCCAATGCCCTGACGGTACCTGTTTTACTGATCGCCCGGCCCATGCTTATCCTCGTGTATGCGTCACGCTCGTTCCGTTGGCGTGTTGGCCACAACCTGCACGGTAACGCGAACCCAAGGCAAGCCACATCGACCGCATCCCATGCATTTCGTGCAAAAGGTGCCTTTTCCTTGCCACCCCCACCGCCTATACACTGCCCCGCAACATAAACCCAAAGGGCACGGATATGACCTACCACCCCAAATCGGATTTCATCGCCACGATGATCGAGCGCGGCTTTCTCGCCGACTGCACCGATTATCAGGGCCTTGACGAGGCGCTGATCAGCGGGGTGCAAACGGCTTATATCGGCTATGACGCTACTGCGCAGTCGCTGCATGTAGGTCACCTGATGAACATCATGGTGTTGCGCTGGCTGCAAAAGACCGGCCACAAGCCGATCACCCTGATGGGCGGTGGCACCACCAAGGTGGGTGACCCCTCGTTCCGGTCAGATGAACGCCCCCTGCTCGGCCCAGAACAGATCGACGCCAATATCGCAGGGATGCAGAAGGTGTTCGCCAAGTACCTGTCGTATGATGACAGCGACACCGGCGCGTTGATGCTCAACAATGCGGAATGGCTGGACAGTCTGAACTACCTCGATTTCCTGCGCGATATCGGGCGCCATTTTTCGGTTAACCGGATGCTGTCTTTCGAGTCCGTTAAATCGCGGCTGGACCGCGAACAATCGCTGAGCTTTCTCGAATTCAACTACATGATCCTGCAAGCCTATGACTTCCTTGAGCTGAACCGCCGCTATGGCTGTGTTCTGCAAATGGGCGGCAGCGATCAGTGGGGCAATATCGTCAACGGGATTGACCTGACCCGCCGGGTGCTGGATCAGGAAATCTATGGCCTGACCACTCCGTTGCTGACCACCAGCGATGGCCGCAAGATGGGTAAGTCGCAAGGCGGGGCCGTCTGGCTGAATGGCGATATGCTGAGCTCTTATGAATTCTGGCAGTTCTGGCGCAACACCACTGACGCCGATGTGGGTCGGTTCCTGAAAATCTTTACCGAGCTACCGGTTGATGAATGCCACCGTCTGGCCGCTTTGGAGGGTTCCGAGATCAACGAGGCCAAAATCCGCCTTGCAAATGAGGTCACTACCCTTTTGCATGGTGCCGAGGCCGCAGCGACCGCCGAAGCAACGGCACGCGAAGTGTTCGAAAAAGGCGGTGTTGGCGATGATCTTCCAACGCTGACTTTGGGTGCGGATGATCTGCCTACCTCGATCGTTCAGTTGATCGTCAAATCCGGGCTGGCCAAGTCAGGCAAAGAGGCCAAGCGCCTGATCGCCGAGAATGGGGCCAAACTGGACGACGCCCCTTTGACAGATGCAGGGATGATGATTGACGCCGGAGCGCTGTCTTCTCCAATAAAACTAAGTGCTGGGAAGAAGCGCCACGCGCTGGTGCAGCTGGGTTAACCCCAGTCTTTCGCAAACAAAAAAACGGCCACCCAAATGGGTGGCCGCTGTCGTTTCAGGGGTGAGACAACTTAGCCTCTGCGACCGTTGCCGTTGCTGCCACCATTGCCAGCTCCGCCACCGCCATTGCCGGCACCGCCGCCTTGGCCGTTGTTGCCGCCGCCGTTGCCGGTTCCAGGACCCGATCCACCGGTGTTGCCACCGCCATTTCCGGGGTTGCCATTGTTCCCGTTGCCGTTTCCGGGGCCACCGTTGTTTCCGCCATTGCCGCCACCGTTGTTTCCACCGTTGCCGCCGCCGTTGTTCCCACCATTGCCGGAACCGCCACCGCCATTGCCAGCGCCGCCGCCTTGGCCGTTGTTTCCGCCACCGTTACCGGTTCCGGGACCCGAACCACCAGTGTTGCCACCGCCATTTCCGGGGTTGCCATTGTTCCCGTTGCCGTTTCCGGGGCCACCGTTGTTTCCACCGTTGCCGCCGCCGTTGTTCCCACCGTTGCCGCCACCGTTGTTCCCACCGTTGCCGCCACCGTTGTTCCCGCCGTTGCCGCCACCGTTGTTTCCGCCGTTGCCGCCACCGTTGTTCCCACCGTTGCCGCCACCGTTGTTCCCGCCGTTGCCGCCACCGTTGTTTCCGCCGTTGCCGCCACCGTTGTTTCCACCGTTGCCGCCGCCGTTGTTACCACCGTTGCCGCCGCCGTTGTTACCACCGTTGCCGCCACCGTTGTTTCCGCCGTTGCCGCCACCGTTGTTACCGCCGTTGCCACCACCGTCACCGGGGCCACCGCCACCATCACCGGGGCCACCACCACCGTCACCGGGGCCACCGCCACCGTCACCGGGGCCGCCGCCACCATCACCGGGGCCGCCGCCGCCATCACCGGGGCCACCACCACCGTCACCGGGACCGCCGCCACCGTCACCGGGGCCACCACCACCATCACCGGGGCCTGCGCCGCCATCGCCGGGGCCTGCGCCACCGCCGTCACCGGGAGCACCAGCTCCACCGCCCTGGTTAGGGTCGCTGTTGCGGTCCTCTCCTCGGGCAGTCGTAGATCCGATCGAAGCAGTCGGCAGATCCGTCAGCAGTGCGGCAAGCCCGGGACACTGGTCTCCGGTGACTTGCAGCGTGGTCGCGAAATCCGCCTGACCCTGCAAACGCTCCAGGAAACTCGGCGTAACCTGCGCACAGTCGCAAAGCGACGCGTAGTCCCCCGCCCTGGTCGCATCCCGCGCCGTTTTCCAGTTACAAACTTCAGGCGCGGCAGAGGCCTCACCTACAAACATTACTCCTGCCAATGGGACGACAAATAGTCCGCTAGCAGTACCTTTTAAAATTTTTCGCATCACAGCACCTCCATTCGCAAAAAACACCCGAAATGCGGATTTTCTTCAGTCACGAAGTGGCGAGTGAGCGTGAACGCTACATGAACCAAAAATGAGGAAAGCTTAAGACGGCCAAAATGATCCACGACCGGCCATTTTACCGATCACTGGACACTGAGGGCACGCTCACGTTAATGAACAAGTGTTCATATCATTCGAAGGAGCCCGCAATGCACCTGTCCAATACATCTGCAATCATTACCGGCGGTGCTTCGGGGCTGGGTGAGGCCACCGCCCGCCACTTTGCCGATCAGGGCGCGCAGGTCACGATACTGGACCGCGATGCAGAACGTGGCACACAAGTCACCAACCAGATCGGAGGGCAGTTTATCCAAACGGACGTCACTGATGAAGGTTCGGTTGCCGATGCTGTCGCTTTCGCCAAACAGAAAATGGGGCGTATCACGGCTGCGGTAAACTGCGCTGGGATAGCCTTGGGAATCAAAACAGTAGGACGCGACGGTGCCCATCCGCTCGACGCATTTCAACGCACGATTGACATTAACCTTGTCGGCACATTCAACGTATCGCGCCTTGCGGCAGCGGAGATGGCGAAGAATGATCCGGAACCAGATGGCGCGCGTGGGGTGATCATCAACACAGCGTCGATTGCTGCGTTTGACGGTCAAAAAGGTCAGGCAGCTTATGCCGCATCAAAAGGTGGGGTAGTGGGAATGACGCTGCCCATGGCTCGGGATCTGGCCTCGACCGGCATTCGGGTTATGGCCATCGCGCCGGGTATTTTCATGACGCCGATGCTGGCAGGTCTTCCCGAAGAGGTGCAACAACAACTGGCCGCGGACGTCCCCAACCCTGCCCGCCTTGGCGACCCGCTGGAATACGGACGACTGGCCGGTTTCATCGTCGAGATGGGGTATCTGAACGGAGAGATCATTCGCATCGACGGAGCCTTACGGATGCGATAGGTCTTTCCCATGACTGAGTGGGAGAAAATGCAGGCCGGGCAATGGTATTGCTGCCTTGCGCCCGAACTGAACGCATTGCGCGCACGGGCCCGGCAAGCCGTTCATGCGCATAACACTTGCCCTCCGGATGCGCGCGGTGCAATGGCTGAAGAACTGCGCACCCTCTTTGCACAGGTCGGAGAAAACTGCTTTCTCGAAGCCCCGTTCCATTGCGCCTACGGGTTAAACATTCACCTTGGCGACCGGGTTTATTTCAACGCTGGCTGCGTTGTTCTGGACACCGCGATGATCACGGTGGGTGATGGCACGATGTTTGGCCCGCAGGTTCAAATCTATTGCGCACAGCATGCCAAAGACCCGGCCGAGCGCGCAAAAGGTCTGGAAATCGGCTTACCCGTTACCATAGGACAGAACGTCTGGGTCGGTGGCGGTGCGATCCTGATGCCCGGGATCACGATTGGAGACGACGTAATCATCGGCGCGGGCAGTGTCGTGACCAAAGACGTAGCACCCGGAAAAACCGTGGTGGGTAACCCTGCCCGTTTAATCGCCGGTTCCTAAGCGCTTTCGGCCTTTTCCTCAAGCATCAGCCATTCTTCTTCGGCCGCTGCCAGTTTTTCCTGCCGCTCGACCAATGCATCGGTCGCTTTTTGGAATTTCACCGGCTCGCGGGTGAAAAGCTCGGGGTCGGACATAAGCTCTTCTAATTTACCAATCTCGGCTTCGAGGCGTTCGATCTCGGCAGGCAATTTTTCGAGCCTATGTTTTTCTGAGAAAGACAGACCTGATTTCGGCTGGCTGTCTTTCTTGACCTTCGGCTTCGAAGTCTTTGTTTTCTCTTCTTTGTTTGGAACCAAATCGCCCCGCTGCGCGACATAGTCGGACCATCCACCTGCATAGACCGTTGCCCGCCCGTTCCCTTCCATAGCGATGGTTGTGGTAGCAACACGATCCAGAAAATCCCGATCGTGGCTGACCAAAAGAACCGTGCCGTCATAGTCGTCCAACAATTCTTGCAGCAGATCTAACGTTTCCACATCAAGGTCGTTCGTAGGTTCGTCCAACACCAGCAGATTGGACGATTTGGCCATCAACTTGGCCAGCAGCAAGCGAGCTTTCTCTCCTCCGGACAAAGACTTAACAGCCGCTCTTGCCTGCCGCTCGTCGAACAGAAATTCCTTTAGGTACCCCACGACGTGCTTGGGCTGACCACCGACCATGACCTGATCGGCCTTGCCCGAAACCCGCATTTCGGGATCACCGGTCAGGCTGTCCCACAAGGTCATCTCGGGATCGAGTTGAGCGCGTGTCTGGTCGAAAACCGCGATCTCAAGATTGGTGCCCAAGGTGACAGACCCTTCGTCAGGGGTTTCCTGCCCCAAAAGCATCTTCAAAAGCGTTGTTTTACCCACGCCATTGGGCCCGACAAATGCGACCCGATCGCCGCGTTGCGCCAAAAGGTCAAAGTTTCGGACAATCTGTTTTTCATCAAAAGACTTTGATAAAGCCTTGGCCTCAATAACCTTTCGCCCGGATTTTGGCCCGGCCTCCAACGTCATGGCCGCCGAGCCCTGACGTTTGATCTGCGCCGCTTTCTCAGCCCGCAGCGCTTGCAACGCACGCACCCGGCCCTGATTGCGTTTGCGGCGGGCGCTGATACCCTCAACAGCCCATTTGGCTTCGGATTTTATCAGACGGTTCAGTTTGTGGCGCTGTTGGTCTTCTTCTTCCCACACCTTGTCGCGCCATGCTTCGAAGGCCTCGAACCCTTTTTCCTGACGCCGAACAGCGCCTCGGTCAATCCACAGGGTTGCACGCGTCAGGGCCCGCAGAAAGGCACGGTCGTGAGAAATCAAAACAAATGCCGCACGGGTCGACCCCAGTTCGCGTTCAAGCCAAGCGATGGCTTCGATATCCAGATGGTTGGTCGGCTCGTCTAACAACATCAGGTCGGGCGCTTCGGCCATCAACTTAGCCAATGCTGCCCGCCGACGCTCCCCCCCCGAGGCCGTCTCGACTGGGCGCGCGGGATCGAACTTGAGGCCTTCGCCCGCGCGTTCGACCTTGTACAGCTCTCCCGGCTCCAGACCGCTTGAGGCATAGTCGCCAAGCGTGGCAAACCCCTGCATTCCGGGGTCCTGTTCCATATAGCCGACGGATTTGCCAGGCGGCACGACGATATCGCCGCGATCTGCTTCAACCAATCCGGCCATCACTTTCATCAACGTGGATTTACCCGACCCGTTTCGCCCGACCAGAGCCACGCGATCGCCCGGCTGAACAACCAGGTCCAACTCGGAAAACACCGGTTCACCTCCGAAAGTCAGAGAAATGCCGGACATCTGCAACAAAGGAATTCTCGCCATGCCCGCCAGCTAAACCGGTAGGACCTAAGCGTCAACGCCGATTACCCTGCAACCGACCTCAGCAATCGCTTACGCGCCGGCGGAATCGCCTGGATCTCAAGCCCTGTGAACACGTGCAGGGTGTTCATGTTTCGATCGACCACAGCATGATCGCTGACCCATCCGCCCATCATCAGGTATGTGCGCAACAAAGGCGGCATCCGCAGCATCGCCTTTTTCACATCCGGTCGCCGCCGAAGGCGGGCGGCAAATCGAAAAACATCCGGTGCCTTGACCCGTGGCAACCAGCGTTTGGGCGCCAGATGACGGTGTTTTAGCATGGCAAAGGCATCCAGATATTCTGCAGTCTCGGTTCCTGCAAAAGACGAGCATCCGAAAAGCATTTCGATCTTGTTACGATCAACGTAATCCGTCATGGCACCCCAGGCGACACGCAGGATATCCGGGTCGGTCCAGTCGGGATGAACGCAAAAGCGCCCCATCTCGACCATCTTGCCCTGGAACCCTTCCAAAGCGGATAGATCGTAGAATTGTGCGGAATAGCTGCGGTTGATCTCAGCACCATGCGCCATGGTCAACATCCGGAAACAACAGACTAACTGTCCTTCTGATCGCGTGTCTTCGACCAGAACATGTGAACACACTGGATCAAAATCATCCTTGTCCGTTTGATCGGTGGCGAAGGCCAGACTGCGCAAGTTTTGCGCGGCGACTATGTCCTGTGGCGTCTCTGCCAAACGAGCGCGATACCTGCCCTTACCAAGCAATATTGCCATGGTCGCATCCTCTACGGTTGTTGAACCGTTTCGTGTTGCCACGCGGGTAGCATAGTAACTATGACCCCTATGTGACGACCACAAGCGTCACCCGACAATTAGTTCGTCGCGCCCGGAATGTTTGCAGGGTTAAAGTTGCCGATATTGCCCAGAAGCTGACGCAGGAAACCTGTGCCTTGGATGCCGGAGTCAGTCACGCGGCGGTCGAGTGTAACGACGATGCCATCTTCGAGGCCAAACCGTTCGATGTTGCGAACAACGCCGCCCTGATCAAAGCTGATTGCGACCAACTGTCTCTCGACCACCTCCGGTCGTTTGGGTCCATAGTGACGCACTGTCGAACGCACGTAGTAAAAGCCCGAGTCCCGAACCACCCCTGAGGATGACGGCGCACCGACGGCTTCAACCACAGTTTCGCGGGTATCCACGCCGACTTGGATCTCGGCCAGCTGTTCAGGCGGTGGAACGTATCCATGATTCTCGAAAATAGGTGTGCACGCCGCGGCCATTGCCAAACAGGCCGCAAAAGCAAACGTTCTGGACGCTGGTATCAACCTGTTCACAACCTTTAACATTCACACCCTCTTGCGCTGGTCCCTTGTGGACCCTATCCGCTTACATCAAACCGCAGCCCCGGTTCAACACAGGAAAGGGTCACGAATGAGCAACCATTTATCTCTGCGGGTAGCCGATCTGCCCCAAAACGCACCGACCCCTTTTGAATTACGCCCCGATGCCAAAGCGCTGGACGCCATCAAAGATGAACTTGGCCTGCTGGGTCTACGTAAGGTCAGCTTTGCCGGCGACGTGCGGGCACAAGGTAAACGCGATTGGGTTTTGAACGGCAAACTGGGCGCCACGGTGATTCAGCCCTGCGTCGTGACTCTGGAACCGGTAACCTCTCGTATCGACGTGCCCGTTACGCGTGTTTACCTGGCGGACTGGTCTGACCCGGACGAAGAGGAATTCGAAATCCCCGAAGGCGACGAGTCGGAACCTCTTGGGGCCGAGATCGACCCCGTTACTGTCATGATCGAAGCTTTGTCGCTTGCCCTACCTCAATATCCGCGAAAAGACGGCGCGAAACTGGAACAAGCCGACTATACTGAGCCGGGCAAACAGGCCATGACGGATGACGACGTCAAGCCCTTTGCAGGCCTCGCCAGCTTGCGGGATGCGATGAAAAAAGACGAGTGACACGGGTTTGTTTTCCTGTCATAGCAGGCGCTCAGAAAAATCGCTTGAACATGTCGAGAATCGCAGTATTTTCGCGCGCTCATCGGAATTTGGGTTGGACATTGCGGGGCTCGTCCCCTAAACGCGCGTCAAACCACGCAAAAAACGAAGAATGAAACCCGGTCGGCAGCGAATCTGCAGACCCTCAGTAGACAAAGGTTGAGACCATGGCTGTCCAACAGAACAAAGTTTCCAAGTCGCGCCGCAACAACCGCCGCGCACATGACGCTCTGGTTGCTGCAAACCCGAACGAATGCGCAAACTGCGGTGAGCTGAAGCGCCCGCACCACGTCTGTGCCTCCTGCGGCCACTATGATGACCGTGAAGTCGTCGCTCAGGCCGACGAAATCGACCTGGACGAAGACGCGGCCTAAGCCTTTTCAAGCGCAGGCCCTGGCATGACAGAACAGCCCACGCACGCCGGACGGATTACCATTTCGGTCGACGCAATGGGCGGAGATTCGGGGCCCGCCGTTGTTGTGGCGGGCATCGCCAAATCGGCGGACAAGAACCCCGATATCGCATTCATCCTGCATGGGCCTGAAGAAGCACTGCGCAAACTTGTTGCCAAACGACGTGTCCTGAATGGGCGCGTCGTTTTTCGTGATTGCACCGATGTGGTCACGATGGAAGATAAGCCCAGCCAAGTAGTACGCCACGGCAAAAAGACCTCGATGTGGTCCACGCTCGAGTCGGTCCGCCAAGGCGAAGCGCATGGTGCCGTGTCATGCGGAAATACAGGCGCTTTGATGGCCCTGTCGATGATGCGGTTGCGCAAACTGCCGGGCGTCAACCGTCCGGCGATCGCGATTCTGTGGCCTTCGCGCAACCCACAAGGGTTCAACGTCATGCTGGACGTTGGCGCAGATGTCCGCGCCGACGCTAAGGATTTGCTGCAATATGCGCTCATGGGGGCCTCGTATGCGCGCAACGGCATGTTGTTGGAGCGCCCTCGGATCGGTCTGCTGAACGTCGGAACAGAAGAGCATAAGGGGCGCGCCGAACTGAAAGAAGCCCACGCGTTAATTGCCGATTTTGCAGATCAGGCGAGCTTTGACTTTGTGGGCTTTGTTGAAGGCAGCGATATCCCTGGCGACAAGGCAGATGTCATTGTAACCGATGGGTTTACAGGCAACGTGGCCATCAAAACCGGTGAGGGCACGGCCAGCCTGATCGGTGACCTTTTGCGCCAAGCCTTCAAGTACTCTCCGCTGTCGCGGTTGGCCTCTGTTCTTGCGATCACATCGCTGCAGCGTTTGAAGAAGCGTATCGACCCGCGCCGTGTCAATGGAGGGGTTTTTCTGGGCCTAAATGGCACAGTGATCAAATCACATGGTGGCGCGGATGCGACCGGTGTTTCGGCCGCTGTGAAGTTGGCCTTTACTCTGGCACAGTCGGGGTTCTCTGAAAAATTGGCGGCACGGGTTGCATCGACGGTCGAGCTTGCACAAGATGCCGCACACGCACCGCCCAAGGCGGGTGAATAACAAAAAAGGCAGTACCCCAGAATGGCAGGCCGTTCAGTTGTTGTAGGTGTCGGACACTATTTGCCAGAGCGCATCGTTCCGAATTCCGAGTTTGAAAAAACGCTCGATACGTCAGACGAGTGGATCAGAACCCGATCCGGCATCGAACGCCGCCACTTTGCAGCGGATGACGAGACAACATCAGACATGGCCACCAAGGCTGCCGAGGCCGCTTTGGCTGATGCGGGGCTAACAGCCGACGATATTGACGCGATTGTTCTGGCAACATCGACCGCCGATCTGACATTTCCGTCTGCAGCGACGATGGTGCAATCGCGCTTGGGAATGACCAAGGGTTTTGCATTCGACGTGCAGGCCGTGTGTGCGGGATTCGTATATGCCCTGACAAATGCCAACGCATTGATCCTGTCCGATCAGGCCAAACGCGTGATGGTCATCGGTGCCGAGACATTTTCGCGAATCATGGACTGGACGGACCGCTCGACCTGCGTGTTGTTCGGCGACGGCGCAGGCGCGCTGATCCTCGAACGGCAAGAAGGCGAAGGAACTTCGGACGACCGCGGGATTCTTGCAACCGATCTGAACTCGGACGGGCGCTACAAAGACCTACTCTATGTTGATGGCGGGGTGTCCACGCAGACAACCGGTTATCTGCGGATGAAAGGCAACCAGCTATTCCGCCAAGCGGTTGAACGTTTGACGTCAACTGCCGAAACTTGCTTAGGAAAAGTCGGTTTGGACCACGAAGATGTGGACTGGATTGTGCCGCATCAGGCCAATATCCGCATCATTCAAGGCACAGCCAAGAAACTGGGCGTACCGATGGACCACGTGGTTGTGACGCTGCAAGACCACGGCAACACGTCCGCTGCTTCTATCCCCCTTGCCATGTCTGTCGCTAAACAGCGCGGTCAATTCAAAGAGGGCGATTTGCTGGTAACCGAGGCAATCGGGGGTGGATTGGCTTGGGGCTCTGTCCTCTTACGGTGGTAACAGGCGCAAAACGGCTTACACACCCTCTTGCAATTCATTGATATTGACAGTGAATTTGCCCTGACCCTATGCTTTACCATCAACAGGGGAATAAGCATGGGCGACAAAACACTGACCCGAATGGATCTGAGCGAAGCCGTTTTTCGCGAAGTCGGTCTTTCACGCAACGAAAGCGCGCAATTGGTTGAAAGCGTTCTGAACCACATGTCGGACGCTTTGGTGCGTGGCGAACAGGTAAAGATTTCTTCGTTTGGCACGTTCAGTGTTCGGGACAAAACCGCAAGGATCGGTCGCAACCCCAAAACCGGTGAAGAAGTTCCAATCCAACCCCGCCGCGTGCTGACCTTCCGTCCGTCGCACCTGATGAAGGATCGCGTCGCCGCCGGGAACCGCAAGTAACAGCAGGACGGCAGAGCCATGAGCAAGTCTCGCGACGCGTTTCGCACCATAAGTGAAGTTGCGGATTGGCTGGGCGTTCAGGCTCATGTGTTGCGATTCTGGGAAAGCCGTTTCAGTCAGGTGAAACCAGTGAAACGTGCGGGCGGGCGTCGATACTACCGCCCCAATGACATGCTTCTTCTTGGTGGGATCAAGAAGCTGTTGCACGAGGACGGGATCACAATCAAAGGCGTTCAGCGCATCCTGCGGGAAGAGGGTGTGGCCCATGTCGCATCGCTGTCCCAAGGGTTGGAAGAATCTGCGCCCCAGTTGGATGAGGCGAAAGACGACGTGGTCGTCCCCTTCACCGCCAAACCCGCACCCGAGCAACAAATTACGCTGGACCTTGGCGAGGACGAGGCGCAGAAACCTGCACCACCGACAGAGCCAAAGGTTGAGAAAGCGAAAGCCGACACTCCAACCGCGCCCGAGAAAAAGGCGCAGCCACAGGTCTTGGACAAGGCCCCGCTGTTGGGTGGAATTGCAAGTCAGGCATGGAATCGAACCGACTTTGACGATCAGCTTTTGCGCCAAATTGCACCGGTTGCCAAAGAGCTGCGGGCCGTTCTGAACAGAATTGAGAACCGATCGGCGGGATAAGAAAAAAGGCGATGATTTCCTCTTGCCCCCGCCGGGAAAGTCTTTATGAACACTCCAACGTCGGGCTATGGCGCAGCCTGGTAGCGCGTCCGTCTGGGGGACGGAAGGTCGCAGGTTCGAGTCCTGCTAGCCCGACCAAATCACACCGACGTTTATGGCAGACAGGCCAGATCCCGCTCTGGCACACGGGGGGATCGGAATGACAGGCGTATGCCCGAACCAGCAGATCGAAGAAATGATCAAGCGCGGCGAGATCACGGCCGCGCCTGAAATCATCGCCGCTCAGGTTCAACCCGCCAGTCTGGATTTACGTCTTGGAACAGTGGCTTACCGTGTTCGTGCGTCATTTTTGGCAGGCGAAGGCAGATCGGTCGAAGACAGGCTGGCCGAGTTTGAGATGCACCGCATAGACATCACCGACGGCGCGGTTCTGGAAAAAGGCTGCGTTTATCTGGTGCCCCTGATGGAAGCTCTTGCCCTTCCCGATAGCGTGACCGCAGTGGCCAACGCCAAAAGCTCGACCGGGCGGTTGGATCTGTTGACCCGGACGATCACAGATGGCGGCACCGAATTTGATCGGGTGCCGGCGGGCTACACCGGCCCACTTTACGCCGAGATTTGCCCGCGCTCTTTCTCGGTCCTTGTTCGCCCGGGAATGCGTCTGAACCAAATCCGGTTCCGTCAGGGCCAGGCGGTACTGAGCGATGCGGAACTGACATCCTTGCACAACGACTCGCCGCTGGTTGATGGACCTGCCGTCATTCAAGACGGGCTGGGCTTTTCCGTTGATCTGCAATTGCCTGACACGGATCTGGTCGGGTACCGGGCAAAACCACATACCGGTGTCATCGATCTGGATCGGATCGGCGAATATGACCCGCAGGAATACTGGGAAGAAGTGCGCACACGCGACGGACGCATTATTCTGGACCCCGGCGCTTTTTACATACTGGTCAGCCGCGAGGCGGTTCATATTCCGCCTATGTACGCTGCCGAAATGGCCCCGTATCTGGCGATGGTGGGCGAATTCCGCGTCCACTATGCGGGCTTCTTTGACCCCGGTTTCGGCCACGCAGCCGCCGGAGGTGCTGGATCGCGCGGTGTGCTAGAGGTTCGCTGCCACGAGGCCCCGTTTGTTCTGGAGCACGGACAGGTCGTGGGACGATTGGTTTACGAAAAGATGTCGGAAATGCCCACGCAGCTTTACGGCGCAGGTATTGCGTCGAACTATCAGGGACAGGGGCTGAAACTGTCCAAGCACTTCAAGGCTGTTAGTTAGAACTTCATAAAGCGCCGCATTTGGCGGGTCATCCGCTGTGCCTGCTTCATGCCCTGTGCCTGACGCCCTGCACCAGCCTGCATTTGCTGCGACGCTTTTGCGTTCGGAGGCGTGTCAGAGTTTTCGCCGGACTTGCGGCCTATTCGGCTAGCCATGTCAAATCCAGTGTCCACGCCTTTGTTGACAAGGCGACGCATGACCTGACGTACGATCATGTCAATAATCCGATTGGCATTCATGGTTCTGCTCCGTTTTCTGTGCTCAACATAGGTGATTCACGTGACAACAAAAGGGCTGTGTGATCACTCTTCCTCGAACAACTCTGTCTGGTCTTCGTCTTCGGCGTCTTCGAGCCCTTCAGCCAAAGGCACAGAGCCCGGAGGGGGTCTGTTTTCCAGCAAACCGGCCGCACGCAGTTCTTTTAGGCCCGGCAAATCACGCGCATTCTCAAGCCCGAAATGATCCAGAAACTGTGGCGTCACGACAAATGTCACGGGACGGCCAGGCGTCATACGACGACGCCCCAGTCGAATCCACTCCATCTCAAGAAGTTGATCAATCGTTCCGCGAGAAACCGATACACCCCGAATTTCCTCAATCTCGGCCCGTGTGCAGGGCTGGTGATAGGCAACGATGGCCAATGTCTCGATAGCTGCTCGGCTAAGCTTGCGGGTTTCGACCGTTTCCTTCTGCATCAGGAAACCCAAATCAGGTGCTGTACGTATGGCCCAGGCGTCTCCGACCGGAACGACACGCACACCGCGCCCCTCATACCTTTTTTGAAGCATTTCAACGGCCTGCGCCGCGTCGCTTCCGTGCGGCATCCTCACTTCAAGATCGGCAATCGTGACCGGCTCAGCGCTGGCGAACAACACTGCTTCGACCATGCGTTCCTGTTCAGCCAGAGGCGGTGCCTCGAACAGGGTGCCAGTGCCGTCGTCTTCGGGGGCGTCAGTCACGTGTTTCAGTCCTCTTACGCAAATGGATTGGGGCAAAGGTATCGCTTTGCTTCATCTCCATATGTCCTTCTTTCACCAACTCCAGCGAAGCCGCAAAGGTCGCTGCGGTTGCCGACCGACGGCGCACAGGGTCCGCGTCCCAACCGTCTGGCAAATAGGTTTCCATATCGGTCCAGGTGCCAGCAAAGCCGATCAATGGGCGCATCCGCTCCAGCGCCTGCTCCATCGTGAAAACAGCATCGCGGTCCATGACAAATGGGCGAAACTCGTCGCGGGTGCGGATACGGGCGTAGCCCTGCATCAGGTCCAGCAAAGTGGCCGAGTAGGTCACGGTCCGGATGCGCGTGACATCCTCGCCCTGCCCGCGTTTGAAGAAGTCCCGCCCAAGTTGGTCTCGCGCCATAAGACGCGCGGCAGCGTCCCGCATCGCCTGCAAACGTTCAAGCTGGAACGCAAGGTGTGCGGCCAGTTCTTCACCCGAAGGACCTTCGTCATCCGGGTCGGGTGGCAATAACAAACGTGATTTCAGGAAAGCCAGCCATGCCGCCATGACCAGATAGTCAGCGGCCAATTCGATCCTGAGTTGCCGCGCTTTTTCGACAAAGGTCAGGTACTGCTGCGCCAGAGCCAGTACCGAGATTTTGCGCAGATCGACTTTTTGCGTTCTTGATAACGTCAAAAGCACGTCAAGTGGCCCTTCAAAGCCATCGACATCGACGATTAGCGCTTCGGCCGCCAGACGATCCGCGACCGAGACCGGGTCTTCGTTAAAGAGGTTATCCTGCATACACCTGACCGCCCATTAGGCGAGATAGTTCCGCCTCGGCGGCTGGGATGTCAAGTTCTGCTGGCTTTTGCCGCATTCCCAGGGCTTTTTCCGCGCGGTTTTGTGCCTGAGCGGTCATAGGCCCCGCTGCTTCAAGAACACGAGCGCGCGCATCAAACGTTCCGTTGCAATGCAAAACCACATCGCATCCGGCGGCAAGGGCCTGCTGCGCAACGTCCTCTGGTGCGCCGCTCAGTGCCTTCATCGAGATGTCGTCTGTCATGATCAGCCCGTCGAAACCGATTTTCTCGCGGATCAAGCCAATCATAGCAGGGGAAATCGTCGCTGGTTGAGGATCAATACGGTCATAGACCAAATGCGCAGTCATACCCATCGGCAAGTCATTCAACGCCCGAAACGGGGCAAAGTCGGCTTGCTCCAACGCATCTTGTGACAAGTCGACATGGGGCAGATCGTGGTGGCTATCCAGCGTGGAAAGGCCGTGACCGGGCATATGCTTAACGATAGGCAAGACACCACCATCCAGATGAGCTTTGGCCACCGTGCGGCCCAAGCCTGAGACCATGCCCTGATCCTCACCATAGCAGCGGTTCTTGAGGAATGGATGTGTGTCTTCGCGCGCCAAATCGACCATCGGTGCGCAATTGCTGTCGATCCCCAACTCAAACAGCTCGGCAGCAATAAGGCGATACCGCAAGTACATCGCACGCTCGGCCTCTGCCCCGGCACGCTGCACATGATCCAGTGGCGGCAACCATTCGCGCGCAATGGGTGCGCGCAAACGTTGGACGCGGCCGCCCTCTTGGTCGATCGTGATCGGACAATTGCGGCCGACGGCTTCGCGAAAATCATCGCACAGCGCGCGCACTTGATCTGCTGTATCGACATTGCGCGCAAACAGGATGAACCCGAACGGGTTCATCTCTTGGAACAGGTCCCTTTCAGATGGCGTCAGGCGCAGACCTTCGGCATCCGTGATAACGGCGCCAAATGTCACCGCGCGGCAACCGGGATACAGTCAGCCCCTTGGCCCTGTAGTGCCGCGCAGAATTGGCGCGAGTCGCTCAGGTCATCGAAACCAAGCACACGCAAACGATAGAAAGTGCGGCCGCCGCTTGAGGTTTTTTGGATAACCCTTTGCTTTCCATCCATATATTCCGAGAACCGCCCATTCAAACGATCCCATTCTGCACGGGCCACATCCGAGCTTTCATAGGCACCCAACTGGGCCATGCGCGTTCCTTTGGACAGCGTTTCTGCGTCAACATCCAAACCGACAGCCGCTTTTACGGCCGCATTGATTGCATCTTCTGTGCTGCTGTTTGCCGTAATGCCACTTGCTGTGACGCGCGCCGGGCGTGTGATCGGGCGAAGAGAACGACGCACACCGGGCAACGCTGCAAGCGCGGGATCCGGTAACTGAGCCGCGTAATCGGCGGGATCAATAGCAGGTTCGTCATCAACAACGGTCAACGAAGCCAGCTGTACCCCCTGCTCATCGGTGTCCTGGGGTAGCGTATCAGGTTCCGCTGCAAGTTCGGCGACCAGAGCGTCAACAGCACCCTGACGCAGTTTTGCGGCCTCTTGGGTCGTGATCTCTTCCTCAACCACATGCACGGCTTGTGTCGGCTTCAAGGGTTCGATCGGCGTATCCTCGTCCGCAAGGGATACCGGACGTGGTGCAAGTATCAAACGGTCTGCAGGCGGTGCAGCCGTTCCAACAGCAGCCACAGCATTCACGGCCAACCCCTGGTGATCGGCTGGCGTGCCACCGGGGTTTTCAGGCTGAATACGCATCGGACCTTCAATAGCGCGCACAACTGGCACGCCACTTACATCGCGCATCACAAGATTATAGCCCCAAACGCCAATGCCCGCGACCAGCGCCAAAGAGGCCACTGCCCCAAGCGCATTGACGATACGCCCAAGGCCAGCGCCTTGCGGGACTGCTTCATATCCCTGCATCTCTTCGGAATATTCATACCCATCCTGTGGGTCCGGCTGATTCGTGTAATGCATCTGCTCGGGGCGCATTTGCCCCGCGTAGTCGTAATTCGCCATATCCGCCTCACCGCCCGTTTCGCGCCAGAAAATAAGGCGCGCGGGTCATTTCTTGCCTACCTCGTACCGGCGGTTCGGGCGATGTTGGTTACCGCATCTCCTGCGCCGGAGTAACGCCAAGAATACCCAAGCCCGCTGAAATCACAACAGAAACGGCACGGGCTAATGCGATTTTTGACTGGCTTGTGGCAACATCGCCATCTTGAATGAACCGAAGTTGGGTTTCGTCATTGCCCTTGTTCCACAGCGCGTGGAAGTCACCCGCCAGCTCATAAAGGTAGAACGCCACGCGGTGCGGCTCATTCGTGCGGGCGGCGATTTCCACCAGACGCGGCCATTCGGCCAGCTTTTTCGCGACTGTCAGTTCCGACGCATGGTCATTTTTGCTGAGGTCTGCCGCGCCAAGCGTCGCGTCATCAGCTGCAATACCGGCCTCAGCCGCGCGGCGCAGAACGCTCATGATGCGGGCATGGGCGTATTGCACGTAGAACACCGGGTTCTCGCGGCTTTGTTCCAGCACCTTGTCGAAATCGAAATCCAGCGGCGCGTCGTTCTTGCGGGTCAGCATGACAAAACGGGTCACATCAGGCCCGACTTGGTCGACCACGTCGCGCAGGGTGACAAAGTTCCCGGCCCGCTTGGACATTTTGAACGGTTCGCCATTCTTCCACAGCTTCACCAGCTGGGTCAGCTTGATATCCAGCGGTACTTTGCCATCGGAAAGCGCCGAAACAGCCGCCTTCATCCGCTTTACGTAACCACCGTGGTCCGCGCCAAACACGTCGATCAGAGCGTCAAAACCACGGCTGACCTTGTCATAGTGATAGGCGATATCGGGCGCGAAATAGGTCCACGCGCCGTCCGATTTCTTGACCGGGCGGTCCACGTCATCGCCATGCTCGGTCGATTTGAACAGGGTCTGCTCGCGCGGTTCCCAATCCTCAGGCTTTTTGCCTTTGGGCGGCTCAAGCACGCCTTCATAGATCAGGCCTTTGTCGGTCAGCGATTGCAGCGCAGCCTCAATCCGACCCGTGCCATAGAGGGATTTTTCCGAAAAGAACACGTCCATCTCAACGCCCAGCGCCTTCAGGTCTGCTCGGATCAGATCCATCATCGCGTCGGTGGCGAAGTCGCGCAGGTCTTCCAGCCATTCGCTTTCGGGCTTGTCGATCAGTCTGTCGCCATATTTCTCCTTCAGCGCCTCACCGATCGGGATCAGATAGTCGCCGGGATACAACCCCTCGGCGATCTCAGGGCTCAGGCCGTTGGCCTCGCGATAGCGTTCATAGGCAGACCGCGCCAGCACATCCACCTGCGCGCCCCCGTCGTTGATATAATATTCGCGCGTCACATCGTGGCCGGAATAGGCCAGCAAGCTTGCCAATGCATCCCCGAACACAGCACCACGCGTATGACCCACATGCAGCGGTCCGGTCGGGTTGGCCGAAACATATTCCACGTTTACCTTCTGCCCCTGCCCCATGGTCGAGCGGCCATAGTCAGTGCCCTGTTCCAGCACGGCCGCCAGCACGCTCTGCCAGACCGAAGGTGCTAACCGCAGATTCAGGAACCCCGGCCCTGCCACCTCGGCGCTGGTGATCCGTTCATCAGCGGCCAGCTTTCCGGCCAGCACATCGGCAATGTCGCGCGGCTTCATCTTGGCGGGTTTCGCAAGCACCATCGCGGCATTCGTAGCCATATCGCCATGCGCCGCATCGCGCGGAGGTTCAACCGCCACGTTGTCAAAGCTCAGCCCGTCAGGCAGAGCTCCTTCGGACTGCATCTGCGCCAGCGCGTCCAATACCAGGCCGCGGATCTCGGAAAACAGGTTCATTTCGGATGTCCTTTTGCTTGGTCGGCGGTTTAACACGCAGCACGGCAAGGTCAATGGATGCCTAAAGTTTGACCTTGGTTTGGGCGCAATCCCCGCTACAGTCGGCCCGTAACGCCCAATCGGAGACCATTTATGCGCCTTGCCCTGCCCCTGAGCTTGCTTCTATCCACCGCTCTGCCTGCCTTTGCAGAAATGCCTGCATTGCAAGGACACGTTCTGGTGACGCTCGGCGGCGCTGTCAGTGAGACCAACATGCCCGGTCGCGGTGAGGCAGATGGCGGATTGTTGGGTTATCTCGAAGTCACCCATGATGGTGCAGCAGGGTTTGATGCCGCAATATTGGATGCGCTGCCTCAGGTCGAGATCACCATCCCTTACGGCCCTCCTGAAAACCAACGTGACTTCGCGTTCAGCGGCCCTCGGCTTGCAGACGTGATGGCGATGGCCGGAGCAGAAGGCAAAACAGCGCGCCCCATGGCGATGGACGGATATCAGGCAGAAATCTCTTGGGAGAGCATCTCGACCCATCAACCAATTCTCGCCACCCATGCCAACGGTGCGCCAATGGGTATCGGAGGTTATGGGCCAACCATGATTGTATTCCCGCCCACACAGGATGAAGACGCCGCCGCAGCGCAGGCTAGCCAACAAGTCTGGGCACTGGCCTATATCGGAATTGAATGACCCGCTGACAGCTGTTTTCCGGTCAGCCGTGCATGATCTTGCAGAGCAAAACGATCAGTCATACCTGCAATATAGTCAGACACGATCCTGGCCATGGCGGTCTCATCCACCGCAGCCTCGACATCCGAATGCCAGTGCTTTGGCATTTGTTTGGGATCAGCCAGATAGATTGGGAACAACTCCTCGACCACTTTTCCCACTTCTGCTCGCACTTGCATGACCGAGGGCGCGCGGTACATGCGTGTGAACAGGAACGCACGTATCTGCTTCAACTGCCCCCACAACGTGTTCGAAAACTGGATCACTGGACGACCTAAGTTTCGAATATCTTCAACCGTCTCTGCCCCGGACTGGGCTAAATTTTTCCGGGATGTGTCGATAACATCGGACACCATGACGCCAAAAACACGCCTCAAGGCTTCGTGTCTGCGGCGATACGCATCCAAACCAGGATATTTGCGATCGACCTCCGCGTAACACGCCCCAACGATGGGCAGCTCCTGAATTTCTGAGTCGCCAAACAATCCGGCCCTCAGACCATCCAGAAGGTCGTGATTATTGTAGGCAATGTCGTCAGACAGCGCCGCTACCTGCGCTTCTGCGCTGGCATGGGTGTGAAGCTCCAGATCAAAAGCCGTGTTACATTCGGCCAACGCCCAAGGCAAAGCACCTACAACCGGACCATTGTGTTTTGCGATACCCTCCAGACTTTCCCATGTCAGGTTACAGCCGTCAAAATCAGCATAGTGGCGCTCCAACTGCGTCACGATGCGGATCGCCTGCGCATTGTGATCAAATCCACCATAAGGTTCCATCAGAGCATGCAGCGCATCTTCTCCGGTATGACCAAAAGGGGTGTGCCCCAGATCATGCGCCAAAGCGACAGCTTCGGTGAGCTCGGGATTCAGACCCAAAGCTCCGGAAATCGTCCGCGCGACCTGAGCAACCTCAATAGAATGGGTCAGGCGTGTGCGGTAGCTATCCCCTTCATGCTCAACAAAAACCTGAGTTTTGTGTTTTAGACGACGAAACGCGCTGGCGTGAATGATCCTGTCCCGATCACGCTGAAAGCACGATCTGAAACTGCTTTCTTCCTCAGCTACCAACCGCCCCCGTGCGCGGCTAGGGTCTGAGGCAAAACCCGCTCTTTCCAAAGGCCTAGTCCTTGTCGCCTGTCCTTGGCTTTTCTATATGGTAGAGTGGTAAGGAAATAAACCTTTGGAGTGTGGCATGAACCTGCCCCCAACAGTAACAGAACGCGCCTTTGAGCGTCTGGCCGAAATTGGTGCCGCAGACCAGGGTCAGGCCCTGCGCGTCGCGGTTGAAGGTGGAGGATGCTCGGGCTTCCAATACGAAATCGCTTTGGATGAACCAAAAGAAGACGATCTGGTGCTGGAAGGTAAAGGCCAGAAGGTGATTGTTGACGCAATATCGCTTCCGTTTCTTGAAAACGCAGTCATCGACTTCACTCAAGAACTGATTGGCGCCCGCTTCGTGATCGAAAATCCAAACGCCACCTCATCATGTGGCTGCGGTACATCTTTTTCAATGTAAGCGCCGGTGGGGGCTAGCCCCCACACCCCCAGGATATTTTTAGCCAGATGAAGAAGGGATCCGCTCTTCGACACAATCGCCGAAGAGCTTCACCTGGCGCGGTCATCGGCGTCCCCGCCTGTACCGCAGATAAATGATGACCCACCTTGGTTAAGGATCCGTTACTTCATCTGGCGAAAAGTATCCCGGAGCGCGAGGCAGAGCCTCGCATATGCCTTCTCCACCTTGCCGTTGGGCCGGTTCTGAGCGATAGGTTGCAAGGACCACGGAGAAACGCTCATGAAAATAGCCACGTTCAACATCAACGGTATCAAAGCGCGAATAGAGGCGCTGCCGCGTTGGCTGGACGATGCGCAACCTGACGTGGTTTTGCTACAAGAGATCAAATCGGTAGATGAAAATTTCCCACGCGAGATTTTTGAAGAGCGTGGGTACAACGTCGAAACGCACGGGCAAAAAAGCTTTAACGGTGTGGCTATCCTCTCGAAGCTCCCGCTGGAAGATGTTTCGAGAGGCCTGCCCGGCGACGACGAAGACGAACAGGCGCGGTGGATTGAGGCCACAGTGGTCGGGCGGCAATCCTTGCGGATTTGCGGGCTTTATCTTCCAAATGGCAACCCAGCGCCCGGGCCTAAATACGATTATAAGCTTTCGTGGATGAACCGCCTGTATGATCGGGCACGGGATCTTCTAGCCAGCGAAGAACCTGCGTTGATGGCTGGGGATTACAACATCATTCCCCAAGCGGAAGACGCCGCTCGACCGGATGCATGGCGCGAGGACGCACTATTCCGACCCGAAAGCCGTGAAGCATTTCGTCGGATATTGAACCTGGGCTTTACCGAAGCTTTCCGCGCACGTGTACAAGGCCCTGGCCACTATTCCTTCTGGGATTACCAGGCGGGCGCTTGGAACAAGAACGATGGCATACGAATTGACCATTTTCTACTGACACCGCAAGCCGCCGATCTGATGCGGGATTGCCAGATTGATGCACAAGTTCGGGGGCACGAAAAGCCTTCTGACCACGTGCCTGTTTGTGTCGATCTGGACCTGTGAGGTGTCAGTTGGTTACGTCGTAGCCATAAATCCACTCGTACTTCTTCGTCAGATGAGGCCCAAGGGCCATTAATGCCATTTGCGCCCCAAATCGCATCGGACCCCGCAGATGGAAGTTTCGCGCGTTGGCTCCAGCCGCTGAAACGACCTTGCGCGCGCGCGGGCGACGGCGGGTTTCAAAGTCAGACAAAGCCTGTGGAACATCTGGGTTTCCTTCAAAGCACCGGGCCAGACACCAAGCGTCCTCCAGCGCCAAGCAAGCACCTTGCGCCATGAAAGGAAGCGTGGGGTGTGCCGCGTCCCCCAAAAGCGCCACACGCCCATCCTGCCAGTGCTGAGCGACAGGACGAAGAAACAAGCCCCATATATGCGTTTCGGTCACCTGGCTTAGAATTTCTCGTACAGGTCCGCCAAAGTCCGCGAAACGGGCCCGCAGATCATCAGGATCGCCTTGCAAGCGCCACCCTTCCATCTGCCAGTCAGACCGTTCTTCAACGGCGACGACGTTCATCAGGCTCTGGTTCCTGAGTGGGTAGGTAACGACGTGTCGCCCCGGCCCCATCGTCAAAGACGCACATGGCTCGTCGGTACGACTGGTCCAGGGTATTGTCGCCCTCCATGCCACCTGGTGCGTGAACTGGGGGTCTTCGGCGCCGTTCAGGTTGGTACGGATCCGACTGCGCCCACCATCTGCAGCGACAGCACATTCGAACCGCAATCGCTCGCCACCTTCCATCACGAATTCGGCTTCGTCCGGATGCGTAATAACTTCTGCGACTTTGGTGCCCAATCGAATGTCGACCCCGGCATCGGTTGCGGCACGGTAGAGCAAGTCCAAAAGGTCTGCTCTATGGTAATAGAATGTCGGCCCCGCCTTAGGGCCGGGAAGACGGCTGATCACCCGGCCTTTTCGGTAATCCCGCAGGATCGTACCGTACGACTTCTGCCCGGCCGTGGGCGTATCCTGAACCACGTTCAGCGCCTTCAGAACGCACATGCCGTTCGGGCTGATCTGAAGGCCTGCACCGACCTCGGTCAACGCAGGGGCCTGCTCAACCAAAGTGACCTGCGCCCCCTGTTGACGCAGCGCCAGAGCTGCTGCCAGCCCCCCTATGCCGCCGCCAATGACACCAACAGTGATACCGTGCATCCTCATGATGTTGCCATAACGCAAAAACGCCAGAGCTACAGGCCCCGGCGTCTTTGGTTTCATAGTTTTTTCAGCGATCAATCGTCGCGGTGAACCTTTTCGCGGCGTTCGTGACGCTCTTGTGCTTCAAGCGTCATGGTCGCGATCGGGCGCGCATCCAGACGTTTCAGCGAGATCGGATCGCCGGTCATCTCACAATATCCGTATTCACCTTCGTCGATGCGGCGGATGGCCGAGTCGATTTTTGCAACCAGCTTGCGCTGACGGTCGCGCGTGCGCAGCTCAAGCGCGCGGTCGGTTTCCTCGCTGGCGCGGTCGGCCACGTCCGGAATGTTACGGGTGTTGTCTTGCAGACCTTCGATCGTGTCGCGGCTGCCTGCCAAAAGTTCGTTCTTCCAGTCCAACAGCTTACGACGAAAATACTCAAGCTGCCTGTCGTTCATAAATGGTTCGTCTTCGGCTGGACGATAATCTTCGGGCAGAAATACTTCCTGCTTCATCTTTGCTCCCTCGGTGTGGCCTGCAACGCCGAGTGCTCTCTCTTCACCAGACATGAGGCATTCCCTTCTGCGGAGCGTTTATCCGACGGCGCGGGGATTGTCACTATGCAAACGTCGCGCAGCCTGTGCTTGATGATATCGTGTCTAAATATGAGACATCAAACAACAAATCCTTGTTTTTCTGTGAAAATTGCCGGGCGTTTTTGAGGCAGTCCCCAAAATGCCGCAGGAGGTGTTAGCGCTCGAATCACGCAAAGCTGTTGGAGTTGCAGGGCAATTCCGTTTCAGGCGACGCAGCGACCCGGGTTGTAAAAATCTTCACCCCTCTGTAACCCCAAAGGCACAGGCCGCGCGATACATCATGAGGACCCAATGACCGCACGTTTCCAAGGAACAGCCGAGTATGTAGCAACAGACGATCTGACCATCGCCGTGAACGCTGCAGTGACATTGGAACGCCCTTTGTTGGTCAAGGGTGAACCCGGAACCGGCAAAACCGAGCTGGCCAAACAAGTTGCAGGTGCACTTGGGCTGACCATGATCGAATGGAACGTGAAATCCACCACCCGCGCGCAACAGGGGCTGTATGAATACGACGCTGTCAGCCGTCTTCGCGATAGCCAGCTTGGCGACGAACGGGTGCATGACGTGTCGAACTATATCCGCAGGGGCAAGCTGTGGCAGGCATTCGACGCCGATGAAAAGGTCGTGCTGCTGATCGATGAGATCGACAAGGCAGATATCGAATTTCCCAACGATCTTCTGCAGGAACTCGATAAGATGGAGTTCCATGTTTATGAGACTGGTGAGACGATCAAGGCCAAGAACCGTCCCATCGTGATCATCACTTCGAACAATGAAAAGGAACTGCCGGACGCTTTTCTGCGTCGCTGTTTCTTTCACTATATCCGCTTTCCCGATGAGGCCACGATGCGCCGCATCGTCGAGGTCCACCACCCCGGCATCAAGGATGCATTGCTGACCACAGCGCTGACTCAGTTCTACGAAATCCGTGAGACTCAGGGGCTAAAGAAAAAACCCTCGACCTCCGAGGTGCTGGACTGGCTGAAACTCTTGCTGGCCGAAGATCTGACCGCAGACGACCTGAAACGCGATGGCGCGAATGCCCTGCCCAAGCTGCATGGGGCATTGCTCAAGAACGAGCAGGACGTGCATCTGTTTGAGCGTCTGGCCTTTATGGCGCGCAGTAAACGCTGAACATCCGGTGATCGGCCTTGCCATATGGCAGGGCGGATGCCAGCATTGGTTAACGACCGCGCGGCGTCCGAACGCGGGACCACCTGAACAAATGGGAACAGCTGAGTGCCCGACACCGTAACCATACGCGCGCTGCGACCCGAGGACAGGGCCGAATGGGCCGAGATGTGGCACGACTATCTGGCATTCTACGAAACGACCGTCCCGGATGAGGTATATGACAGCACGTTTGCCCGTCTCTTAGGCGACGACCCCAATGACTTTTCGTGTTTTGTCGCCGAAACAAACGATCGACTGGTTGGCCTGACGCATTATCTGTTTCACCGTCATGCGTGGAAGATCGAAAGCGTGTGTTACCTGCAAGACCTCTTTGCCCGCCCCGAGGCGCGCGGCACCGGTGTGGGACGCGCCTTGATCCAAGCTGTATATGACGAAGCGGATCGACAAGGCGCACCGTCCGTCTATTGGTTGACGCAGGATTTCAATCACACGGCCCGCAAGCTGTATGACCGTATCGGCAATCTGACACCCTTTATTCGGTACCAACGCGCATGATGCGGCTAGGCGCGATCTTGCTCGGGTTGGCTTTGGCCGGATGTACAACGGTTACACCGCCCGAACCGCCAACGCGTGTAAAGGCGTCAGAAGAAATACTGCCTCCAGCCAAGGCGTTTTCGGCGTCACGACCGACACCGCCCGGGCGATCCAACGCCAACATTGCCCAAGACTTCGTATCCTTGCATTTCGCCTTGGAGAGCGGCACTGCCCTACCGATCTTTACACGGTTCGAAGGCCCAATAACGGTGCGGTTGACCGGCCAGATCACCCCTTCGATGCAGCGCGATCTGACAAGGCTGATCGGACGCTTGCAGCGCGAGGCAGGGATTGACATCCGTCAGATTCAGGACGGGACAGCCAACATAACCATCGAAGCGGTCAGTCAGGCGCAGATACAGGATATTCTGCCACAAGCCGCCTGTTTCGTTGTCCCCAACTCTTCCAGCTTTGAAGAATACAGCCGGGACCGGCGCAAACAGAAAAGCAGCTGGCTACGGTTGCGCAGCAGGGAAAGGCTGGGAATTTTCATTCCATTCGACGCCAGCCCACAGGAAAAACGCGACTGTCTGCACGAAGAAATCGCACAGGCTCTGGGCCCTCTGAACGATCTGTATCACCTTCCGGATTCGGTCTTTAACGATGACAATGTCCACACCGTCCTGACTGGGTTCGATATGCTGATCCTGCGCGCCGCTTACGCGCCTGAACTGCGCAGTGGTATGACGCGCGAACAAGTCGAGGCCGTTATCCCTTCGGTGATCGACCGCCTGAACCCATCCGGGATCGGCAGGCCGGTGCAGGAAACCGGCGAAACCCCACGAGAATGGATCAGAGCCATTCAGAGGTCCCTCAACCCAAACCGGAACTTGCAGACCCGCCTCAGGTCAGCCGAGACGGCAGCGCGGATCGGAGCGGAACAAGGATGGACCGATCATCGCCGCGCCTACCCCTATTTCCTGATGGGGCGGATGGAACAGTTCGACAAACCGGACGAGGCGCTGCGCCATTATGACCTGGCGCTTCAGTACCTGCGGACATCGCCAAGTACCGAAGTGCACCAAGCCTACATAACCACCCAGCTGGGCGCATATGCCTTAGCACAGGACCGCGGCCCCGAGTTCTTGCCAGAGCTGGACAAGGCCATCGACGTAATGACCCGGGCCGAAAACGCCTCACAATTGGCGACATTATTGCTGCTGAAATCCGAAGCGCTAAATCAGGCTGGTAGACCAGATCAGGCACGTTCGGTCAGGCTGGACAGTCTTGGATGGGCGCGATACGGGTTTGGCTCGGAAACGGTGGTCCGGTCGCTGATGCAGGATGTTGCTGAGGCACCGTCGGAAAACAGAGGCGGTTAACGCATGGTAGTGGTTCTGGGAATGGCGATACTGGGGGCGATCCTCGGGACGCTGACCGCTCGTAAACGCAATGGCAGCGGGGCCGACATGGCACAATACGCCGCCGGGTATGGAATTGCTTTTGCCCTTATGGGGCTTGTTATGTCTTTGATCCTTGTGCGGCTGCTAACCTAGACGATGTTTTTGCCTTTTTTCGATAACCTCCGAAAAGCCGGGATACCGGTCTCGCTGCGCGAGTATCTGACGTTTCTGGAGGGTATGAAAAAAGGTTTAGCGACCTACGATGTCGAGGCTTTCTATTACCTTGCCCGCGTTTCGATGGTGAAGGACGAGCGTAATATCGACAAGTTCGACCGCGCCTTTGCCGCAAGCTTTGAGGGACTGGAAGAAATCAGCTTTGACCAGGTGCTCGAGGCCGTCGACATCCCGGCCGAGTGGTTGGCGAAAATGGCCGAAAAGCACCTTTCCGAAGAGGAAAGAGCCGAGATTGAGGCGCTTGGCGGGTTCGACAAGCTGATGGATACCCTGCGTGAGCGCCTGAAAGATCAGCAAGGCCGCCATCAGGGTGGGAACAAGTGGATCGGCACTGCCGGTACGTCTCCGTTTGGTGCATATGGTTATAATCCCGAGGGTGTGCGGATTGGCCAAAAGGAAAGCCGCCACCAACGCGCGGTGAAGGTCTGGGATAAGCGCGAATTCAAGAACCTCGATGACACGGTCGAACTGGGTACGCGCAACATCAAGGTCGCACTGAAACGGCTGCGCCGCTGGGCGCGCGAGGGCGCCGCGGATGAGCTGGACCTTGACGGCACGATCCGCGCCACCGCCGAACACGGCTATCTGGATGTCAAAACCCGCCCAGAGCGTCACAACGCGGTAAAAGTGCTTCTGTTTCTGGATGTTGGCGGCTCGATGGATCCGCATATCAAAGTGGTTGAAGAGCTTTTCTCTGCCGCGCGAACCGAGTTCAAGCATCTGGAATACTTCTATTTCCACAATTGTCTGTACGAGGGTGTCTGGCGTGACAATCGCCGCCGCTGGGATCAACAGACCCCGACGCATGAGGTGCTGCGCACCTACGGCCCCGACTACAAATGCATCTTTGTCGGCGATGCATCCATGAGCCCGTATGAGATTGCCTATCCCGGCGGCGCGAACGAACACTGGAATCCAGAGGCCGGGCAAGTCTGGCTGCAAAGGGCACGCGATCAGTGGTCTTCAAACCTATGGATCAATCCAGTGCCCGAGAAGTATTGGGAATACACCCATTCGGTCAGCATGATCCGTGAAATCTTTGAGGATCGCATGGTCCCGATGACCCTTGCCGGATTGGAACAAGGGATGAAGGAATTGACGCGGTAGCAGGCCTACCCGCTACACCTGCAATGCAGGTGCCCACGCAATCCGAAATGACACGGCGATGAAGAACAACAAGCTGCCGGTCAGAACAAAGACATGCCAGATCGTGTTGTGGAACGGCAGCCAGTCCAGCAGGTAAAAGGCAATACCGGCCGTGTAAACAATGCCCCCCGCGATCATCAGCGCGACAACAGGCTCTGATAAGTCGGCCAACAAGGATTGACCGGCCCAAATCGCGGCCCACCCCATCAGCACATAAAGCGCCAATCCAAACCACCTGAAGCGATGTGGGTCGACCATTTTCAAGATCGAGCCGAGCGTTGCGGACGACCACAAGCCGATTAATAAACCTGTCGAGGGCACACCTGACAGCAGAATGAACGGCGTGTAAGTTCCTGCAATTTTGACATAAATCCCGGAATGGTCCAACCGCTGTAGCAAAGCGCCCCATCTGTCAGACTGCACCATGTTGTAAAGGGCGGAAAACGACAGCATCAAAATAAGCGTGAACCCATAAACCGACGCCCCTAGCACTGCGAGAGGTTCAGTCCGGTATTCCGCCGTAAGCACGATAAGAACAGGCACAGCGATAATCGCTGCAGACAAACCGATAATGTGAACGACCCCGTCGCTGATACGTTCAGCGCGGCTATAACCCGGTCGGATGTCGGCAAAAGACCACATATTTCAATGCTATGGCGCTGAATGGCTTGCGGCAAGTCTAACGAACGCTGTATTTCACGACCTCACCGCGGCTTGACTATTTGAGAGTATATCGGCCGGGCATGTTTCGCTGGTCATTTCCTATTGCTCTAATAGCACTCGGGACCCATATCTAAGGCATGCTTCGCCTTACCCCTATCCTGCTGGCTATTGCCTACGCCGTCGTCATGTACCGCATCTCTGTTTGGCGAACACATCGTGAGTTGGATGCGAAGTCCACGGAGCTGGCTGATCCGACTTTGAAACGCATGACGGACCGTCTGGCTGCCGCGCTCGAGATTGAGAGGGTGCCGGTTTATATTTACGAAATCGACCCGGTGAACGGTCTGGCCGCGCCAGACGGGCGCATTTTTATAACGCGTGGGTTCTATCGAAAGTTCCGCAACGGCGAGGTATCGGCCGAGGAAATGGCGAGTGTCATCGCGCATGAATTGGGCCATGTGGCATTGGGGCATGCGCGCCGTCGCATGATTGATTTTTCAGGTCAGAACGCGTTGCGGGCTGCATTGATGATGCTGCTGAACCGTTTCATTCCCTTCATAGGTGCCTGGATCGCGAATATGCTGACGCACCTTCTGGCGTCACGTCTGTCGCGCGGCGATGAATACGAAGCGGATGAATATGCTGCCGCGCTTTTGACAAAGGCAGGGATCGGAATCGGCCCGCAAAAATCGTTGTTTCACAAACTGGAAGAATTGACTCAGCAACGCGCCGGGGTAACGCCCGCGTGGTTGATGAGCCATCCCAAGACCGATGAGCGCGTTGCTGCGCTGGAGGCGCTTGAGCGGCGCTGGGGTGCAGGCGGATAGGTCGGGCAGCGAGGGGCCAGCCCCTCGCGCTCCCCGGGATATTTATAGCCAGATGAAGAGCGGATCAGTCTTGAATGGCAAGCGCTTTGCCAAGGCGCGGCAGGCGCGCTTTTTTCATCAACGCGCGAAGGCTCCATTGATCACCTGATAGACGGTTGGCTTGTTCCAACACTTGGTTCGCGACACCTGCTATGCCTACGGCGTCATCGCGCCAAAAACCGCATAGAAGTCCATCAGGGTCACAGCGTTGCAGGCCTTCTTCGGCGAGGAGATTACGCGGGAAGTCTTTTGCATTGACGGTTACGATAACATCAGCCGACGCGGAAACAGCCGCCGCCAAGACGTGAATATCAGCACTGTCGGGTAGCCAAAGGCGTTGTTCGATGCCGGGTCTGGTCGCGTGTTCGGCTTGTGGCCAGCCGGCCTGAGTCAAGGCGATCTCTGCGCGGGCTTGATCTTCGCCCGTTGGGCCGAGCTTGCGGGCCGCGCGCGCCCATTCTTCGAGGATGCGCGCGGACCAGATTGGCGTGAAATGGCCCAGCCGGGCTGCGCCCAGCAACATCTCTCGCATCACCGTTGGATAGATGACGCAGGTGTCCAGAACCGCCTTCACAGCCGAAAAAACACAGATTTCAGATAGCCGCTTTCAGCGAGTTGAGGCAGCTGTGGGTGGTCAGGCCCGGCAAAGCCCGTATGGATCAGCTGCGCCGACCGTCCTGCCCGGCCGATGCCGCGAGACGAGGCATCGCGAAACCGCCCAAGATCGGCGGCATGTGAGCAAGAGCACAGACCCAGGTAACCGCCCGGTTTGACCAATGGCGCCGCCAGCCTTGCCACGCGCTCATATGCGCGCAGACCTGCGTCCAGCGCCTGTTTTGAGGGTGCGAAAGCAGGTGGATCGCAGATTACAACGTCAAATCGTGCGCCTTCTTCGTTCAACTGCGTGAGTACGTCGAACGCATCGCCTTGCCGGGTTTTAAATCTGTCGGCACATCCGGACGCCTTGGCCCCTTGCATGGCCAAATCCAAAGCCGCAGATGATCCATCGACCGACAGCGCCTGCCCTGCTCCGCCCGCCAGCATGGCCAATCCAAATCCCCCGACATGACTGAAAACATCTAACACTTTAGCCCCGGGTTTCACCAAACCGGCGGCAAAAGCATGGTTTGGGCGCTGATCATAGAACAGGCCGGTTTTTTGCCCACCCGTCAGGTCCGCCATATAGGTCGCACCATTCATGGGAACCGGCAGAGGAGCATCTGGTGCCGTGCCGTGCAACGTGAGGTTCACATCATCTAACCCTTCCAGCCCACGTGTTCTGCCCGACGCGTTTTTAAGGACTGTCGAGACCCCGGTCACTGCGACCAGCGCATCGGTGAGTGCCTCAAGATGCGCCTCGGCCCAGGCTGCATTGGGTTGGATCACGCAGGCGTCGCCGAACCGGTCGATGATAACACCCGGAAAACCGTCTGCCTCGGCGTGAACGAGGCGGTAATATGGTGCGTCAAACAAACGTTCACGTAGATCAAGGGCGCGCTGCAATCGCGTTTGGAACCATTGCGCATCCAAGGCTGCGTCAAGGTCCCGATCCAGTACACGGCACATGATTTTGGATTCGGGGTTTACCGCGACCAAAGCGATAGGTGACCGCTTGTCGTCTTCTAACACCGCCAGAGTTCCTGCTGGTATCTTGCGCGTTCGACGATCCGTGACGATGTCATTTGCGTAGACCCAAGGGAAGCCGTGGCGAACGCCGCGCGCGTTGGCTTTGGGTTTCAGGCGAATACGGGGGCGATCGGCGGATAGGGTCATGACGCCCTCATAGAGGCGAACCGTCCGAGGGAAAAGCCCTAGCGCGGTCGTGACCGCCAGCCACCCCGTCGTTTCGGAGCTTTTGCAGCCTGCAGACCCTCGGCCAATACTTGGGTCATGGGATGCTCTGCCGCCTGTGCCACAAATTTCTCGTGCAAATCGCTTAGTGCCTGCGTTTGATCGCGATCTGCTGGCAGGCTCAACGCCCAATCCAGGAAGATGCTGCGGCATTCAGGCAAAGTTATCCCATCGATGCGGTACGCCTCGTGGATCAGGCCCTTGTGATCATTCGGATCGTCACTGCGCGCCATCGTCATCCTCCGTAATCACGCAGCCGATGATTTCGGCGGCGGTGTCGTAGCTTTCCTGAAGCGCGGCCTGAAGCTGTTCGACCTGCTCAAACCCAGTGGCGCGACACAGGAATCCAGCGCCACCTTCGCCAATTTTGTCGGCCTCAATCACCTTGCCAGACAGCAGCCGTGCCGCGCATTGTACGGACCAGCATAAGTCGTAGCACTGTTTCAGCGTCTGCGCCTGTGCGACATCCAATAGATCAGCAGCGACCGCAGCTTCTAAACCGGTATGCACATCACGCTCTGCCACGCCCGACAACAACGCGCCTGTCTCGGCCATAAGCTCGATATCCATCAGGCGACCCGCGCCGTTTTTGGCATCCCAGATTCCGGCAGGTGACTTTGCAGCGGCCAGACGGCCTCGCATCTCGGCCACTTCGCGCAGAACATGGGCGCGGTCACGCAGTTGCGACAGCAAGTCAGCGCGAAAAGCTTCGATGTCATCTGCAAGGCCATCGTCCCCAGCCACAACATGCGCGCGTGTCAGGGCAAGGTGTTCCCATACCCATGCCTCTTCTTGCTGGTAGTTTTTGAAGCTTGCCCAACTGGTGGCGACCGGCCCCTGGTTACCCGAAGGGCGCAAGCGCATATCGACCTCGTATAGCTTGCCTTGTGACATCGGAGCGGACAGCGCGGTGATCAATGCCTGTGTGAAACGCGCATAATAGGTCCGCGTGGCTAGTGGACGCGGCCCTTCCGACATCTCTTGATCCTTTGGGTCATAGATGACGATCATGTCCAGATCAGACTGAGAATTTATCTGCCCCGCCCCTAGCGAGCCCATCCCAAGAACAGCAGCGCCCCGCCCTGGCGGCGGCCCGTGCTTCGTGGCGAATTGTGTCGCAACGCAAGGCAGGATCGCAGCAATTACGGCGCCGGCCAGATCGGCATATTGCCGCCCCGCCCCGGCCCCGTCGATCAGGCCACGCAAATGGTGCACGCCGACACGAAAATGCCATTCCTTGCACCAACGCCGCGCCAGATCGAGCTGCCTTTCATAGTCGGATTCTTCGGCCAGTGCTTGCTCTAGGTCGGCTTGCAGAGTTGCCCGCCCGGGCCAATCATCAAAAAAGCTGCCACCGATCACGGCGTCAAACACAGATGCGTTGCGCGACAGATAGGCCGCCAGCGCGTGCGACGTGCCTACAATATCAAGCAAAAGATCAATCAAGTGAGGGTTAGCTTCGAACAGCGAGAACAGCTGCACCCCGGCTGGCAAGCCCGAAAGAAATCCATCCAGAGCCAACAAGGCTTCGTCAGGTTTTGCGGTCTTCGCCAACCGAGACAACAATTCAGGCTTCAGGCGCTCAAAAATCCGCGCGCCGCGTTGAGACCTGAGCGCGGGATACGCTGGCCAGCGCGCCATAACGCCCTGATCGAATGTGACAGGTGGCGGAGACGCAACCGTTGCCCCGCCCGGGGCAAAGAACCCCTCGGTCAACTCATGCACCTCGGTCAGACGTTGTTTCAGATCAGACGTCAGCTCGGCGCTGTCGATCCCCATGAGGCAAGCCACGCGTTCGATCCCGTCCGGTGTTTTGGGGACTTTGTGGGTTTGGGCGTCATGAACCATCTGGATGCGATGCTCGACTTCGCGGTGCGCACGGTAATGGCCAGTCAACTTCTCGGCCACATCTTGCGGTACCCATTCCTTGGCCGCCAGCGCCGCAAGCCCTTCAACCGTTCCGCGCACGCGAAGATCAGGATCGCGTCCGCCTGCGATCAATTGACGGGTCTGGGTGAAAAACTCGATCTCGCGTATGCCGCCCTGCCCCAGCTTCATGTCGTGCCCCGGGATGGTCAGGGTGCCTCCGGTCCCTTTGTTCTCGCGGATACGCAGCCGCATGTCGTGGGCGTCCTGTATCGCCGCAAAATCCAAATGACGTCGCCAGACAAAGGGGCGCAGTGTTTCTAAAAACCGCAGCCCCGCTTGGATATCACCTGCACAGGGACGTGCCTTGATATAAGCGGCCCGTTCCCATGTACGGCCCAAGCTTTCATAGTAGCGCTCCGCAGCCTCGGTCGCTATGCAGACCGGCGTTACTCCGGGATCCGGGCGCAGACGCAGGTCGGTGCGAAATACATATCCGTCTGCTGTCTTGTCGCTGAGCGTCGCACAAAAGTTGCGTGTCGCGCGCACCATTCCGTGACGGGCATCGTAAAAATCATCCGGCTCAAAACGCGTTTCGTCGAACAGCACGATCAGATCAATGTCCGAACTATAGTTCAGCTCGTGGGCACCCATCTTACCCATCGCCAGAACTATCAGCCCGGCTGCGGTTTCGACATCACCCTCGACCATTCCCGGCAACTTGCCACGACGGATCAAAGCAGAAATTTCGGCCTTCGCGGCCACATCCACCGCCAAAGCGCCAAAGTCAGTCAGCGCGGTGGTCACTTTTTCCAACGGCCACGCACCGGCAAGGTCTGCAAGCGCTGTCAACAAGGCAACCCTTCGCTTTGCCTGACGCAGACCCGGTTTTAATTGGTCCGGCGGCAGTTCCTTCACCGCCAACATAACCTCAGCCAAGGCCTGATCAGGCTGTTGCAAGGCCTGCGCCAGCCAATCCCTTTCCCGATCCATAAGACCTTTAAGGTATGGGCTGGATCCTGCAGTACCGGCAATCAATTCGCCTTGTTCCGGTTTCGCTACGGGCACCAAGGCGCGCGTTTCATCACCCAAAGACTGATCAAACGGGCGCGGCATTCTGCGAATGACAAGAGCGTCAGGCATGTACCCTCCAGCGACATACTGTTCAGAGATGGCCTGATTTCAATGGCCTGCACAAGTAGAAAGTGCGGTCGTTCCAAGGGTCTTAGCTGTCCCATCTCTTCCAATGTAAAAGTTTTTCACATTTGCCTCTTGCAACACCCGCAGCAGCTACCATCTATTGAATGTGAAAACGATTTACATCAACCCGGAGAACGAACATGACCGCACTGACCAACCACGCCGTCCCTGAAAATCCGGGATGGCTTTACCGCGCCGAATCCTGGCTTGACGACAAGGGCAAAGGGGCATGGATCGCGGCCATGATCCTTGGATTTATCCTCTTCTGGCCTGTCGGCCTTGCCCTTCTGGCATATATGATCTGGAGCAAACGCATGTTCAACAAATCCTGCAGCCGCCGCAAAACTTGGCACAGCCACATGAGCGCGATGAAACCCTCGGGCAACAGCGCCTTTGATGCCTATAAGGCCGATACGTTAGCCCGCCTTGAACGCGAACAGAAAGATTTCGAAGCGTTCCTGCATCGCCTCCGCGAGGCCAAGGATAAGGCCGAGTTCGACCAGTTCATGGACGAACGCGCACGCGAAAACACCGACGATGCGGAAAGTGACGATCGCGCCTGATGCAAACTTGCCCTGCCCCGCATTTCGGGACAGGGTAATTCGAATAACCAGCCGGAAATAGTTGAATGACCCACCTGCCCGATCCCGACCGCCAGCCTGAGTTTTATCAGTCGGTGGCCACCAAACGATTTGTCGCTTGGCTGTTTGATATCGCCCTGATCTCGTTGCTATGCATCGTGCCCGTCTTCCTGACACTGGGTACAGCGCTTTTCTTTCTGCCGTTTATCTATGCGGTCGTCAGTTTCATCTACCGCGTTGTCACTATTTCAAATGGTTCGGCAACTTTGGGCATGCGCTTTATGGGGATTGAACTGCGCGATTCATTCGGCGCGCGTATGGATCTGGGGAAAGCGGTGGCCCACACGGCTGGTTACTTCATCAGCATGACTTTCATAGTGATACAGGTCATTTCGGCCGTCATGATGATGACCAGTGCACGTTGTCAGGGCCTGACTGATGCCTTCCTGGGAACAGTGATGATCAACCAACGCGCGTAAAATAAAGCAAGCCCCTTGAATCACTTGGCGGCTCCGGGATCGGTTGTTATCATCCGGTCCAGGAAACACAGGACGTTCATGCGACACACGCTGCCTATCGCGCCACAATTCTATGTGACGGCACCACAGCCTTGCCCATATCTTGAGGGCAGGATGGAGCGTAAACTATTTACAGCCCTTCAGGGCGAAGGCGCGGATCAACTCAATAACTCCTTGTCTCAACAAGGGTTTCGCCGATCTCAGAATGTCCTGTATCGACCGTCCTGTGCGGATTGCGCGGCCTGTCTTTCGGCGCGTATCGACGTATCGGCTTTTACCCCTAGCAAAAGCCAGAAACGGGCGGCGAAAAAGAACGCCTACCTGCAGCGCAAAGCCAACTCACCTTGGGCCACGGACGAGCAATATGAGCTGTTCCGCCGGTACCTTGATACGCGGCACGCTGACGGTGGGATGGCTGACATGGACGTGTTCGAATTTGCCGCCATGATCGAGGAAACCCCGATCCGCAGCCGGGTTGTCGAATATGCCGATCCTGAAACCGACAATCTGATCGCCGTCAGCCTGACCGATGTCTTGGATGACGGCCTCAGCATGGTCTACTCGTTTTACGATCCGCAGCAGCCGCAAAGCTCTTTGGGGACGTACATGATCCTCGATCATATCGACATCGCGCGCGAGGCGGGCCTGCCCTATGTGTACCTTGGCTATTGGGTGCCCGGCAGCCCGAAAATGGGATACAAAGCCCGCTTCTCGGGGCTTGAAGCCTATATTCGCGGTAAATGGGTGCGCGTGGGCGATCCATCTGATTTGACAGACTCCAGTCACCATCCTTTGTCGACCGCACCGATCGCAGAGCAGGTGGCGAATATTCAACTGCCCGATCGCCACCCGACCAAAGGCTGACAGCCCATGCGGCAATCGCTTCATGCGGTGACTCTGGTCGTGCCGAACTATGACGAGGCAATTGCTTTCTTTACTGAAAAGCTGAATTTTACCCTGCTGCAAGATATCGACTTGGGTCACGGCAAACGGTGGGTGCGCGTTGCACCGCCGACGTCTGAAGGCGGCACCTTACTTTTGGCGCAAGCGGACGGCCCCAGCCAAAGCGCTGCTATCGGCAATCAAACGGGCGGGCGCGTTGGGTTCTTTCTGGAAACAGATAACTTCGATCGCGACTATGCCCAGATGCGAACCAATGGCGTTCATTTCGAAGAACAGCCACGAACCGAGGTATACGGCAAAGTCGCCGTCTGGCGGGACCCTTTTGGGAACCGCTGGGACCTCATTCAATTCCGCAGCCAAGAAGGCCCATAGGGTAGTTTTTGAAAGGGCTGCAGCGGCCATATCCCAGCCTTCTGCGCGAAAATTAAGCAAACTTAATGTTTCGCCTATTCTCTGGGCAGTTGAAACTTGCCCTAACGTCACCACCTAATTTCAACCCCCGTGCAAATCCGCACATTTAGCTGGCCCGCCTCTCTGGGCCTCACTGACTTTGCAGTTCTGGCGGCAGGCATGTGGCCTGCTGTTCGGGGTTTGGGAAGAGGAAGTTAAATGACACATATGTTGCGTAAACTGGTTTCAGCAAACCTTACAACTCAGATCCTGACAGCATTGGCGTTGGGGTCCATTCTGGGATTGGCCCTAAACTATTGGCATGTTCCGGTCCTGCAGGACACGCTGGTCAACGGTTTGTTCACGATGATCGGACAAATGTTCCTGAACGCCCTTCAAATGCTGGTCGTTCCACTGGTGGTGTTTTCACTCTTGTGTGGCGTTGTCGGCATAGGCGACATCAAAATTCTTGGGCGCGTTGGCGGACTGACCTTCGTGACATACCTGGCCACTACCGCGCTGGCTGTGATGACGGCGTTGGTCTTTGCCAACCTGATCAATCCGGGCATTGGCTTTACCGGGATGCACCTTGCAGATCAGGGCGTTTCTGTCGCGTCGCAAGAAACGGCGTGGCAAATTCTGGCTAACATCATTCCAAAGAACCCCGTACAGGCTTTGGCCAATGGGGAAATGCTGCAGATCATTTTCTATGTGATCGTCGTCGGCATCGCTGTTTTGATGATGGGCAGCCGCGCCAAGAGCTTTGTGGAGGGTTGCACCTTCATGAATGATCTGGCGATGAAGATCGTTGGGATTGTGATGGCGTTCGCCCCAATCGGCGTTTTCTGCCTGATCGCCAAGACCTTTGCGATGGAGGGTTTCAGCCTCTTTGCTCCGGTCATGGGATATCTGACGACGATCACGCTGACGTTGGTGTTCCACCTGTGTGTGACACTGATGGTCTTGCTGTACGTATTCACCGGCCTCAGCCCACGCGAGTTCCTTCGTAAGATGCGCTCCGCACAGGTCTTTGCATTCTCGACCTCAAGCTCGAACGCGACGATCCCTGCTAGCATGCAGTGCGTGACCCAGCGTGTGGGCGTTGATCGCTCGGTCGCGTCCTTCGGCATTCCGCTGGGCGCAACGATCAACATGGACGGCACGGCAATCATGCACGGTGTCGCCACGGTGTTCCTGGCAAACGCCTACGGGATCGACCTTGGTCTTGGTGGTTACATGACCATCATCTCGATCTCGGTTCTTGCCTCGATCGGGACCGCCGGAGTGCCGGGTGTCGGTATCGTCATGCTCGCCATGGTCCTGAACCAGCTGGGGATGCCTCTGGACGGGATTGCGATCATCCTGGCTGTGGATCGGATCATCGACATGATGCGGACGGTCGTTAACATTACCGGCGACGCGGTGGTCACCACCATCGTTGCGCAAAAGGTCGGCAAACTGGACCGTGCTGTATTCAACGACCCCGATGCTGGCACTCTGACATCGCAGTCTTTGGAAATAGACCATGAGACAGAGACCAGCTTTGCAGAGTTGACGCATGCGAAAGCACAAAGCTGAAAACAAAAAACCGGAGGCCAACAGGGCCTCCGGTTTCGCGTTTCTATTTCCGCCAAATCAGTTCGGGATCAAGTCCGGAACGATGGTGACGATGGACGGGAAGAACCATAGGATCGCGATCCCCACCACCTGGATCAAAACGAACGGTATGATCCCGCGATAGATATGACCCGTCGTGACCTCTTTCGGGGCAACCCCCCTGAGATAGAACAAAGCAAATCCAAAGGGTGGCGTCAGGAACGACGTCTGCAGGTTCACCGCAACCATGATCGTGACCCATTTCGGATCGAATGACCCGCCGTAAATCACCGGACCCACGATTGGGATCACGATGTAGATGATCTCAAGGAAATCCAGCACAAAGCCCAGAATGAACAACACCAGCATCACGATCAGGAAGACCGTGAATTCGTTGTCGAAACTACGCAGAAACTGCTGGATATAGTGCTCCCCGCCGAACGAGATCACCACGAGGTTGAGCAGCTGCGACCCGATCAGAATGGTAAACACCATCGAGGTCACTTTGGCCGTCTCGCGCACCACCGGTGTCAGAACACCGCTCGCAAACAGGATCCAGCATCCGTAGAGCAAACCGAACAGGGCAAACAGATATGCGCCGTATGCGATGATAAAGGCGATCCAGGTTTCAGCCGTGGCACTACCCTGATTGATCCGCAGGTCAAAGTTGACCCCCATCAGTAGGGCAATGATCACCGCAAGTGTTGCCCAGATGATCACCTTGCCGGACCGGCCCTGATCCTGAAGCTTGCGATAGGCGGCCAGCATGATCGCGCCGCCCGCGCCCAACGCGGCGGCTGGGGTCGGGTTGGTCACACCACCAAGGATGGACCCCAAAACCGCAATGATCAGGACCAGCGGTGGGAAGACCACCCGGATCAGATCGTTTGTCGCGCAACGCGCCGCCGCTTCCTTACACCCGTAGATCGCCAGAGCGAACGGAACCGCCAGCATGATAAAGGTCGCACCCGATGAAGTGACGGGCGAGATCAGGACGACGTCGACCAACAGCATCAACAGAAGACCGATTGCCCCAACAATCAGCGGCTGCGTCGGTCGGGACGGCGCGATACCCCGGCCCATGACCAGCGTCAGACCCAGAAGCAGGACCATGACCGCAACACCCGTGCCAATCGGAGCAGCAGCTGCAATCTTTGCCTCTTTGGCAGCAGCCAATTCTTCGTCGGTCAATCGGGTGGACTCGGTGGTTCCGCCTGCTGCGTCGATTTCTTCCTGCTCGGCGACGGCTTGGTCCCACGCGGATTGACCGTGCAGCTCAATCATCGAGATCTTGCACTCTTCGGACACATTAGTGCGCAGCGATGCGCCCTGCCCGATGTCAGAGAATGCCGAAACGGTGGTGTTCTGGCTGCCGATCACACCCGCACTGCTGAGAAGAACAGTGCCAACGATCAGCGCAACCGGTGCACCCAGCAGCCAGGTCAGACCTTCGGAGCGGGTGATTGGCTCTCCGCTGCCGCCAGAAATCTCAACGGCGGGTGCCTTTTCCGGATTCAGCAGCGCGTAACCAAAGGCATACAGCGCGTATAGCAAGGCCAACATGATCCCCGGCAGCAGCGCCGCCTGGAACAATGTGCCAACCGAAACCACGGCGGGCTCGCCCAGATAGGTCAGCGCATCGGTACATCCGGCCTCAACGGCGCGTGATTCCTGCGCGGTTGAGTACAGATCGCCGGCTAGCGTCCCCAGCAGAACGATCACGATCGACGGTGGAATGATCTGCCCCAGCGTCCCCGAAGCCGCAATCACACCCGTCGCCAATTCGGGCGAGTAGTTGTTTCGCAGCATGGTCGGCAGTGCCAGCAGGCCCATCGTTACCACGGTCGCACCCACGATACCGGTCGAGGCGGCAAGGAATGCGCCCACAACAACGATCGATACGGCCAAGCCACCCGGCAACGGGCCAAAGACGCGCGCCATCGTGGTCAGCAGATCATTCGCGATTTTTGAGCGTTCCAGCGTGATGCCCATCAACACGAACATCAGCACAGCCAGAAGGGTTTCGATCGACTGACCCGCCAAAACCCGTTCGTTCATACGGTTGACGATGAACGAGACGTTGCGATCCAGCGCGGTTTCCCACCCCTGCACAAAGACCGGCTCGGCGATCCTTGGTAAGTCCGGAAAGCGGAAAACCGAAACCGAGTCAGGTTTAACCCCAGAGTTCACAAGGTCTTGGTAGGCCTGCGAGCTGGTGTCAATCGCCTGGTGGATCAGCAATCCTGCGCTGTCCAACGCGGCGATAATCCCGAAAGAGATAACCCCCGCGCCACCAATGGCGAAGGCCACCGGAAAGCCTGACAGGATGCCCCCGAAAAGGCAGAAGAATACGATAATGAGGCCTATCTCGACGCCATCAAGTCCGAATAACATAGTCTGGGTCTCCGTCCCTAATGTGCGCCTTCGTAGGCTTCTTCACCCTCGCCAAGGCTGTCCTTGTCGAGGTATTTTCCAACGCTGTCCGGTCCTTCCGTGTATTCCAGGTACGAGCGGTACAGGAACGCAATAGCGTGCAGGAACACCATGGCAGCAAAAGCAACCAGTAGAATTTTGAACAGGAAGTAGGCGTTGAATCCGTTGGGGCTGAACCCGATGGTTTCCACGTTCCAACGCAGCGCGCGGGATTTGGCCACCAGGCGATCCAGCGTGTCACTCGCTGAGGGTTTCGGCACGATCAGGTGACGCCACATGAAATACCAGCCGTACATCCAGGTCAGCACAGCCATCGGCATCATGAACAATACGGCACCGCACATGTCCACGACACGTTTCGCGCGGTGGCTAATACCCGCATAAATCAGGTCAACGCGCACGTGCCCACCCTGCACAAATGTGTAGGTGCAGCACAGGCAGACGACCATCGCATTGTAAAGCTTCAGCTCTTCTGCAAACCAGCTGATGTCCATTTGGAATGGGATACCGAACCCAAATGCCATGTCAGGGCGTGTAAAGACGCGCTGCATGAAAACGATGATGATCTGTTGGATCACCATCAACAAACCAGCCCATGCAAAGAACCGTCCAGTCGTGTTCGCAAACCCTTCAAGGACGCGGACCATGCCCCACATGAAGTTCCGATAGTACAATCCGAACCCTGTCAAAACGAGGAACAGTGTGAAGACCACAAAGAAAAACTCGACCGAACCGCCATAGTAGACAAAGCGCATGATGGCTTCTTTGTCCGACCAGTTCAGCCAGAGCTGCGGATGCGTGATGGCATATCCGAAATTGTAGAAGGCTTCGGCAATGTTCTGAATGAACCATATCAGCCCATTCCACAGGGCGCCGAAGAACGAGATACCGTTATCGTCCTGCATGTTGTCCCCAGGGTAGCTTCAGTTGCACAGCAGCTTTTTCTTGGCGTGTCCAGGCCACGCTTGTGCAAAGGGAAAGGCCTCCCCGCGCAGGGCGGGGAAACCGTTTGAGCATTGAACCGCTACTTAGCCGCGCACGCGGTCGCGCTGGGCTGTGTAGGCGTTCGACGACAGGTTCTGCCAAGCGGACGAGGCAGCCATCGACGACATTGCGCTGTCGTGGATCTTCTTGAACAGCTCGTCGCCCATGTTTTCGTCCAGAACTTCTTGGCTGGCCTTACCAAAGGCATCCCAAACGCTGTCCGGGAATTCCAGAACCTTCACGCCGCCGGACTGCAGACGCTGCAGGGCTGCACCGTTGTTGGCCAGGAACTGCGCCAGGTTCCACTGGTGCGCCTCGGCTGCTGCGATCTCGATGATCTTCTGCTGTGCAGGTGTCAGTTCGTCGAATACGTCGCGGTTGGTAGCCAGCGTCAAACCCGCACCCGGCTCATGGAAGCCCGCAGTGTAGTAGGTTTTGGTGATTTCCTGGAAACCGGCTTTTTCGTCAGCCCACGGACCGATCCACTCGGTTCCGTCGATCGCGCCGGACGACAGCGCCTGATACACTTCCGAACCCGGAATGTTCTGAACGGACGCGCCCAGTTTGCCCAGCGCCTGACCACCCAGACCCGGCATACGGAACTTCAGACCTTGGAAATCCTCGGGGCCGTTGATCTCTTTAGCGTACCAGCCGCCTGCCTGCGCACCGGTGTTACCAGCGAGGAAGGATTTCAGGCCGAAGATCGAGCCCAGCTCGTCATGAAGTTCCATACCACCATCATGGTAGTACCAGTTCACCAGTTCCTGTGCGGTCATGCCGAACGGAACAGCGGTAAAGAATGCGTAGCCCGGGTGCTGACCCACAAAGTAGTAGTCTGCCGCGTGATACATGTCGGCCTGACCGGACGATACCGCGTCAAACACCTCGAACGCGCCAACCAGTTCACCTGCGGCTTTGATTTCAACCGTCAGGTCGCCATCCGACATTGCAGTGATGCTGTCGGCGCTACGCTGAGCGGCGTCGAAAACACCCGCCAGGCCGCGACCCCACGATGTCACCATAGTGAGGGTGCGTTTACCCTGTGCGTAAGCCGGTGCTGCCAGCGTGGTGGCTGCAGCTGCCGAGCCGCCCAGAGCGGATGTTTTCAGAAATGAACGACGATCCATATGAGTGTTCCTCCCCTACATATCAAAACCCCCGACCGTTGCCGGGGCAGTCGTTTTCAGTGCGGGCCAGCCTAATCACCGGGCTTTGAAAGGGAATACCTAGTACTACGTAGCCGGATGGGTTTTTTGGCTGCCGTTAGCGCTAATATCGCGTTTGTTACCTTAAAATCGGCTCGGAAAACATCACGCTTTGGGTATCCAGCCCAAAAATTTTGCATTTTCCTGCGCGCTTGCGTATCGATTCGACCATGAGGGGAATCCGCAACATCATCTCGTTGACCTACGGCCAGAAGCTATCGCTTGTCGCTGCCATCCCGATGGTGGCTGCTGTGGCCGCGATTGCGGTGTTTGTAACCTACGAAGCGCGGGCAACTGCCGAACGGGAAATTCGCGCTTTGGAAGGTCGCCTGATCGAAGCCAAAAAAGAAGAGCTAAAGAATTACGTAACGCAGGCGCGCAACGGGTTTGCTTATATCTATGGGCGCGCATCCCCTGACGACAAAGTAGCACAAAACCTCGTCACTCAAATCCTGTCAGCGATGATCTACGGCAAGGACGGTTTCTTTTTTGTCTACGACTATGACGGGAACAACCTCGTCAGCCCGCGCCAGACACAGTTCATCAACCGCAATTGGGAAGGCCTGACCGATAGCGACGGTACTCCGGTCGTGGATGAGTTCATTCGCCTCGCCCGGCAAGGTGCCGGGTGGCACAGCTTTATGTGGCAGAAACCGTCGACCGGTGAAGAGGCGCAGATGATCGCGTACGTCGTCGGCCTGCAGGATTGGCGTTGGGCCGTGGGAACAGGCGTGTTTATTGACGACATCGTGGCCACTGTCGCGAACGCACGGGCCGAGGTCGAGGCGCGCGTTCAACGTACCTTCATGTATATCGGCGGTATCGTTCTGGCAGCCGTTTTGATTGTGTTCGCCTCTGGCATGCTGCTGAACTTCCGCGAACGGCGGTTGGCCGATGCCAAACTGAAAGAGCTGACCCAACGCGTCTTTGACGCGCAGGAAGAAGAGCGCGGCCGCGTTGCGCGCGAACTCCATGACGGGATCAGCCAGATACTGGTCGGCGTTCGGTACGCGTTGGATAACGCCAGACGCCGCCTGTCGCGCGGCGACGATGACGGCGCGCGCGAACCGCTGAACAAAGGGATTGACCATCTTGGTACCGCCATTACCGAAGTCAGACGCATCAGCCGCGATCTGCGCCCCGGCGTGTTGGACGATCTGGGCCTTGGCCCTGCCCTGAAGGCGCTGACAGATGATTTTCGAGACCGTACCGGCATCGAAACCGAGTTTTCGACCGTCGTTTTCCGTAACCGCTTGGATCAGGACAGCAAAATCGCGCTGTACCGCATCGCGCAGGAAGCGCTTACTAATATAGAACGTCACTCGGGCGCGACCCACGTGACAATTGATTTGCGCGGCCACAAAAAAGGCGCAACGATGCGGATCACCGATAACGGTCGCGGCTTGCGCAGCGGTCCAGACCAGACAAGCACTGGAATCGGTCTGCGCAACATGCAAGAGCGGATCGAACAGCTTGACGGCTCGTTGCGCATCCTGTCATCGCGCAGTGGAACGGCGATCGAAGTTGGCTTGCCACTCAGCCATCTGCTGCCACCACAAGAAGAAGCGACCCCAAATCGAAAGGCCGGTACATGAGCGATCGCACGATCCGGGTTCTGATCGTCGACGACCATCCAATGGTTGCCGAAGGCATTCAGTCGATCCTGGAAAGCTATGACGAGATCACGGTGGTTGGAACGCTTGGTAGCGGTCAGGACGCTGTCGATCAGGCGGCCACGTTGGCGCCAGACGTCATCCTGATGGACTTGAACATGCCTGGCCTTGGTGGGCTTAGCGCGACAGAGATAATTCTCGAACGCCTGCCCGAGACGCGCATCCTGATCCTGTCGATGCATGACAGCCCCGAGTATATCTCGACCGCGCTCAGCCACGGCGCCAAAGGGTATGTCCTCAAGGACGTGCCCACTGACGAAATCAAGCAAGCCATAGATGTCGTCATGCAGGGCGGGCAATACCTGTGCACTGGTGCCAGTGGTTCACTCGAACCCAAGGGCGACAGCACCCGCGAAGCGCTAACGGGGCGAGAGCAGACCATCCTGCTGGAACTGGCACAGGGAAAGTCCAACAAAGAGGTCGCGCAAACGTTGGATATCTCGGTTCGCACCGTGGAAACACATCGCAAGAACATCAAACGCAAACTGGGGATCTCATCAACGGCGGGCCTGACGCGCTACGCTCTGGAGCATGGGGTTCTGCAAGGTACCAGCCCCGGGTTTTGACCCGCAGCGCGCAGCGCTGCCCGGCCCAACCGGCGAAGACGCGCCAAAGGCGTGTCGACAACGGGCGGGAGCGCTTTCACCCTTCCCGCTTTTCAATCCAGCAGATCGTCTGCTCGTATCCCTTCCTTCGCATAATGATGCGGCAAAACCCGACCATATAGTTGCCGCGTTCGCTCAACACCGCCGCACATGCCCTCGGCCTCGACGAATGAGAAAATGCCGACGTATCGACGCCGTGGTCCGCTCACCGGTGCCACACGATGCAAGGAATATCGCCCTTTGAAGATCTGCAGGTCGCCCGGCTGCAATTCCAACTGCCGAACCCGCGCGCGATTGCCAGCCAAAACAGACGCCACCGCATCAAAATTCTCTTCCCGCGCGTCGCGCAAGTTGGGGACGTATTCAAACGCTCCGCCCTCTTCGCTGTTCTGAATGGCCAGCGTTACGGTGAAGTTGTTGGTATCAAAGTGCCATGGGAACCCTTGGCCGCCTTCAACCATGTTTACAATTACATCAGCCAGCGGATCGTCGTATCGAAAGAATTTGTCCTCTGGCTCATTCAAGGCATCACGGATGAATGGCAAAAAACCCTCGAACTCGTAAATCCGCCTCAATGGCCCGGATTCCGGAAAGTTGTCTGCCGGGATGAACGCATTCGACCTGTCGAAAAAATTCCTGACAGGATGCGAAAGCGGTAAACTGGGATCGTCCTGCGTAAAGTACGCATTGGTTCGGTTAAAAGACCGATGTGCTTTCCCCGCCTGTGCGTCAGCCTCGTCCAACAGCATCGCGACACCCTGCGCGTGAACAAAACCCGGCAAAACAGCGCATCCGTCCTGATCCAGCTCGCGCCGTAAATCGCGGATCAATTGATCATAAGCGCGCGAGCCCGGGCAATCGATCGGGTATCGGCCCAGATCCACAAGATCGTGCAGCATGAACCACCTCAACATTACTGAAAGATCCAGACCAGCGTGACTCAGCTCTGACAAGGGATCATGCCCGTTTAAGACACCGCAATGACGCTTTCTGACTGATTGGAAAACGCGCGAATCCACGTAAGAAAACGCTCACATTCGCGAAAATTCCCGTGATGCGTCAATCTGCGCAATAAAATGTCGCAAAATTCGTCACTGAGGATAGAAAATTGGTGCGATTGCCTGTTGACGGCCTCATCGCCCGCACATAATGTCCCCTCACGAAAAAAGGGAGCCTCTGGCGATGAGAACGCTAGTCGTAATCGTAGGAAAGACGCGCATGGGCCGGTGACGGTAAACCATAATCGAACCCATGCGCCTCCGAAAACCTCGGGGGCTTTTTTTTGGCAAACGCAAGACACATGTCGCGAACGGAGCAAAGCAGATGACACGTGAGATGACCGGCGCAAAGATGGTGGTTCAGGCCCTCAAGGATCAGGGCGTGGACACGGTATTCGGATATCCCGGCGGCGCCGTGCTACCCATCTATGATGAGATTTTTCTGCAAAACGACATTCGCCACATTCTGGTGCGGCACGAACAGGGCGCAGTTCACGCCGCCGAAGGTTATGCCCGGTCGACAGGCAAACCCGGCCTCGCGCTGGTAACATCGGGTCCGGGGGCCACGAACGCGGTCACCGGTTTAACAGACGCTTTGCTGGATTCGATCCCGCTGGTTGTTCTGACCGGTCAGGTTCCGACATTCATGATTGGCTCCGACGCGTTTCAGGAGGCTGACACCGTCGGCATCACGCGCCCCTGCACCAAGCATAACTGGCTGGTGAAGGACACCGATGCACTGTCCGAAACACTGCACGAGGCATTTCATGTCGCCACCTCGGGCCGCCCCGGCCCGGTGCTGATCGACATTCCAAAGGACGTTCAGTTCGCCTCTGGTGAATACAGCCCGCCGAAACCTTCGACTTCGCATTACCAGCCTGTTCTGAAAGGTGATCTGGAAGAGATCACCGAACTTGTTGCGGCGATGGAGACCGCTAAGAAACCGGTTTTCTATACAGGCGGTGGCGTCATCAACTCTGGCCCCGCAGCCAGCCAATTGCTGCGCGAGCTGGTCGACGCGACAGGCTTTCCGATCACCTCAACGCTGATGGGACTGGGCGCATATCCCGCGTCGGGAGAGAACTGGCTGGGTATGCTGGGTATGCATGGTCTTTACGAGGCCAACCTTGCGATGCACGACTGCGATCTGATGATCAATATCGGCGCACGCTTCGACGACCGCATCACCGGTCGCATCGACGCGTTCTCACCCAACTCGAAAAAGGCGCATATCGACATCGACCCCTCGTCGATCAACAAGGTGATCCGGGTCGATATACCCATTGTCGGCGATGTTGCGCATGTCCTTGAGGATGTGCTGAAAGTCTGGAAAGCGCGTGGTCGAAAAACTGACGCAGCCTCAGTCGCGCAGTGGCAAGGTCAAATCAATGAGTGGCGCAAAATCAACTGCCTCGCCTATACCAACAGCGAAAAGTCAATCAAACCGCAATACGCGCTTCAACGTCTTGAGGAATTGACCAAGAACCACGACCGGTACATCACGACCGAAGTTGGTCAGCACCAGATGTGGGCAGCGCAGTACCTGGGCTTTGAAGACCCCAACCGCTGGATGACATCGGGGGGGTTGGGCACAATGGGCTACGGCTTCCCGGCGTCCATCGGTGTTCAGATGGCTCATCCAGATGCGTTGGTGATCAACGTGGCGGGTGAGGCGTCCTGGCTGATGAACATGCAGGAGATGGGTACAGCGACGCAGTACCGCCTGCCTGTAAAACAGTTCATCCTCAATAACGAACGTCTGGGCATGGTCCGCCAATGGCAGGAACTGCTGCATGGCGAGCGGTACTCACATTCCTGGTCCGAGGCGCTGCCGGACTTCGTCAAGCTCGCCGAGGCATTTGGCGCGAAGGGCATCCTTTGTTCCGACCCGGCCGATCTGGACGACGCGATCATGGAGATGATCAATTACGACGGCCCGGTCATTTTCGATTGTCTGGTCGAAAAGCACGAAAACTGCTTCCCCATGATTCCGTCAGGCAAGGCGCATAACGAGATGCTGCTGGGTGAGGCCGAAACGCAGGGCGTGATCGACTCCAAAGGTTCGGTTCTGGTTTAACAAAATTCGTCGAATTTTGTCGGGCGCTCCGGTGCCCGACTTACGCAGGATGATGAAAGGGACATAAATGTCTGCCCTACATATCAAACAAGGCTCTACACGCCATTCGGCCTATAACCTACGGCCCACCTTCTCGGACGTGCAGGAACGGCACACGATCGCGGTTCTGGTCGAAAACGAACCGGGTGTTCTGGCTCGTGTTATTGGCCTGTTCTCGGGCCGTGGATACAATATCGAAAGCCTGACCGTTGCCGAAGTCGACCATACCGGTCACCTGAGCCGGATCACTATCGTCACCACAGGTACACCCCAAGTTATCGAACAGATCAAAGCCCAACTAGGGCGTATTGTCTCCGTCCGCGATGTGCATGATTTGACAGTCGAAGGATCCTCGGTCGAACGCGAGCTGGCGATCATCAAAGTCGTAGGTGAAGGTGACAAGCGGGTCGAAGCCCTGCGGCTGGCAGATATCTTTCGCGCCAATGTCGTCGATAGCACGCTGAACTCCTTCATTTTCGAAATCACCGGAGCGCCTGACAAGATCGACGCGTTCGCCGACCTGATGCGTCCGCTAGGCTTGATCGAGATCGCGCGAACCGGCGTTGCCGCACTTTTGCGCGGAGATTGAACATAGTGGCCCCGCAAAACAAAAAGCGACAGTTGCGGGGCTACAAATTCATGTATTTGTTTTTACGAGATTAAACTCACTTTGGGGTTTCTTGCCGTCATAAAACCTCGGAATTTTTAGACAAAATAGTCAAATGCCTATTGCGTTTGCGTTGTGGAACGCTAGCCTCAGCGCGTAACTTGGCGTTGGGATGCGTCAGTTAGGGTCTTCGTTACGATTGCTTGAAAGTGGTCGACCAATCGGTCGGGCACACTGGGTTTACAAAAAAACACCAAGTAACCGGGACGGAAATGAACAATAACAGCCGCAACCCAGCTGAATTGCGCAAAGTGTTCGGCGCAAACTTGCGCCTGCTTTCGCAGCAGTACCCCTCAATCTCAGAACTCTGCCGCCAGCTTGGTATCAACCGGACACAGTTCAACAGATATCTGAGCGGTGAGAGCTTTCCGCGGCCGGACGTATTGGACCGTATCTGTCGCTTTTTTGACGTAGACGCACGTATTCTTCTGCGCCCTTTGCATGAAATCGATCGTCCTGCCCACCATCCGGCTGCAATGGCGCTGACTGATTTTTTGGGATCAGGCCCCAAAACACTGAATGAAAACCTTCTGCCAGCAGGGTTCTACTATGTGTCTGAGACAGCACTGGACAATTCACAACCCGCACGTCACCGAGTGCTCCATGCACGCCGCTTGCCGCAGTGCACGATGGTCCGCAGTTTTGAACCCCCGACCAATGACGCGTTGAACTCAACGCAAGCGCGCGAAGTACAGGGGATTGCCGCGTGCGCCGGGCATCAGATTTACATTCTGATGTCCAGTCGTGCAGCCCAGAACAGCAAAATCTACCTGATGAGCCGTGACGCCGATGAACAACTGGACAGGTGGCGTGGAGTTGCCATCTGCCTGTCAAAGACCACGGCAAACGCGACGACAATGCGTCGATTGAACTTACGTTATCTTGGTACGAAACCAGCCGGCGCACTTGCTGCTGCCCGCGCCGCGCGACATGCAGAGGCCGTCGCTGTCAAGGCGGCGATCTGACTGCAAACAACCCTTGGGTTTGCCGACTATGTTTCGGCTTCAGCTTGGGTAATTTGGCGATAAAGATGCCAACTTGCGTGGCCCAGTAATGGAAGCACAACCAAAAGACCCAAGAACCACGGGATCATCGCGATAAAGGTCACAATGGCCACAAACATCCCCCACCCCAGCATGACAGGCAGGTTCGCACTAACATAACTGTAGCTGGCGATCATGGCGGTTACGAAGTCAAGCTCTCGATCCAAAAGCATCGGGATCGACAGCACTGTAATCATGTACAAAAGCGTGGCGAAAATGGCCCCGACCACAGTCCCAACGGCCAGCATCGTTAACCCGTTGGCCGTCATGTATACCTCGAGCGAAGTTGAAACGTTCGTCATGGTGGACAGCCCCATGAACAGCGCGAAAATCATGTGCCCCAGAAAAAACCAGAACAGGAACACCACGACAATTATGGCGCAAATCGAGGGCAACTGACGGCGTCCCTGTTGCACGACAACTCCGAAAATCGACCGATAGTCCAGCGGCTCTCCTTGTTCCAGCCGGTGAGACACCTCATAAAGTCCGACGGCGGCAAAAGGGCCCAGCAACGGAAATCCGATGGCTGCAAGCACAAGCCAATAGGATGTCTGGGTTTGCACCGTAACCAAAGCCATTGCCCAACCAGCCAAAACGTAAAACCCGGCAAACAGCAGTCCAAAGACAGGCGCGCGCCGATAGTCGGCCCACGCCTTGCGCAACGCCTCGCGCAGCATGTCTGTCGTTGCTGGACCCATTTTCGGAACACCAAACGGCTTTTCCATTCTGTGTTATTCCTCCCTAATTCCGCCCTATGGCCGGGCAGGTTTATTTTGCGGCCACTGGGTTGCAGCATGATAAGCGGCCCCAATCGACAAAAGCCGCGCATCCGCGCCACGCGGGCCGAATATCTGCATTCCCATCGGTAGACCGTCATCACCAAAGCCCACCGGAACCGACAAGCATGGCAACCCAATCAAGCTGACCGGCGTCATGACCTGCATCCAGCGATGATAGGTATCCATTTTTGTATCCGCGATTTCGGTCGGATACGGTGTTTCTATCGCGAATGGCCACACCTGCGCCGACGGCAGTATCAATGCGTCGTAGCTTTCGAATTGGGTGAGCGCATGCCTGAACCACTCAGTCCGTTCAGCGCTGGCGCGATGGACCTGCATCGCGGTCAAAGCCAATCCGCGATCCAACTCCCACTGCGCTGTGTCTTTCAGCATAGACCGGTGTTCCGTCAGCGGCGCCAGGCTGGATGCAACGCTCCACGATCTCAGGGTTGTCCAGCTATCCCAGATACGTTCGGCTTCGAAACCAGGCGTTACTGCTTCGAAATGGGCCCCCATGTCCTCCAGAACTGAAACAGCGGACAGACAGAGGTCGGCAATCCCACTTTCATATGGAAAAGCCCCCGCCCAATCCCCAAGCCAACCAATCCGCAAACCTTTAAGGTCCGCGATTGAAACAGGAGACACCGATGTAATGTCCACGCTCAACGGCTGCCTTGGATCAGGGCCCGATATCACATCCAAAAACAGACCTATATCTTCTGGGCTTCGCGCCATTGGACCTAACGTTGAAAGCTGATGTAAGAACGCGTCACCTGCAGGTTCTGCCGGCACCCGCCCCCAACTGGGCCTGAACCCGTACACGTTGTTCCACGCGGCAGGATTTCGTAGGCTGCCCATCGCGTCCGTCCCATCCGCCAATGCCACCATTCCGGTTGCCAATGCGACGGCTGCGCCTCCCGATGAGCCACCGCATGTTCTGGTGTCATCATATGGGTTGCACGTCGCGCCATAGACCGGGTTGAACGTGTGCGAACCCAACCCGAACTCAGGAACGTTGGTCTTTCCGATTAAAATCGCCCCCGCAGCCCGCATCCGGGCCGCAATCAGATCGTCCTTGTCCGGCACGTGATCCCGAAACAAAGGAGATCCCTGTGTCGAAACAACCCCCGCTACATTGACCAGATCCTTGACCGCAATGGGCAAACCATGCAGTGCCCCTTTGCTAGGTGCTTCGTCCAACGCTCTGGCTTCGGCCATCAGATCGTCTTCGTCGCGCAAACCGACAATCGCGTTCAACGGACCATTGAGCGCCGCGATACGGTCCAAGGTCGCGCGCATGACATCCGCGACAGACAAATGACCCTTGGCCATCTCATTCAAAAGCGCTGTCGCAGTTACCTGACTTAAATCCATTGATCCCTTTGGTCCACGTATACTCTCGTATGCGCAGCCTAGCGGGGGCTCTTCGCCAATTAAACCCACAGTTTCAATGTATCTTTTCAGGGCTTAATCCGTACAACCGGATCCCTTCATCTGGCCCTAAATATCCCGGGGGAGACGCGCAAAGCGCGGCGGGGGCAGAGCCCCCGTCCAAGATCAATCGCCTTGCGCTTCCGATCGGCTTTTGCCTGCAACATCCAAAGCAAGTGTCGCCGCCATAAAACCATCCAGATCCCCATCAAGAACACCCTTAGTGTCCGAGGTTTCATGATTGGTTCGCAGGTCTTTGACCATCTGATAGGGCTGCAATACGTAGGATCGGATTTGGTTACCCCAACCCGCATCCCCCTTGGCCTCATGGGCTGCGTTGATATCTGCGTTCCGACGATCCAGTTCCTGCTGATACAGACGCGATTTCAGCGCCTTCATAGCAATGTCCCGGTTCTGGTGCTGGGACTTTTCCGAGCTGGTAACAACGATCCCCGTGGGAATATGCGTGATCCGAACAGCTGAGTCGGTTGTGTTCACGTGCTGCCCACCAGCGCCTGATGACCGGTACGTGTCGATACGGATATCCGCCGGGTTCACTTCGATCTCGATATTGTCATCAACAACCGGATACACCCAGACCGAACTAAATGATGTGTGCCGTTTGGCCGCCGAGTCATAGGGCGAGATACGCACCAAACGGTGCACGCCACTTTCCGATTTCAGCCAGCCATAGGCGTTATGCCCGGAAATCTTGTAAGCGGCCGACTTGATCCCGGCCTCTTCACCTGCTGTCTCGGATTGCAGCTCGACCGTGTAACCCTTCTTTTCAGCCCACCGCACATACATCCGCGCCAGCATCGAGGCCCAGTCACAGCTTTCGGTTCCACCTGCGCCCGAGTTGATCTCGAGGAACGTGTCATTGCTGTCGGCCTCACCGTCCAGCAAAGCTTCCAGCTCTTTCTTGGCGGCCTTTTCGCCAAGCGCCTTGATCGCACCTTCAGCATCGGCGACGACCTCGGCATCCTCTTCCATCTCGCCCAGTTCGATCAGCTCGATATTGTCGCTGAGATCGGTCTTGATGGTTTCATAGGTCTCAATCGCATCAACCAGCATCTGACGCTCGCGCATCAGCTTCTGTGCGTTCTCGGGGTTGTCCCACAGGTTCGGGTCTTCAACGCGCGCATTGAATTCCTCGAGACGATGAGGCGCTGTTTCATAGTCCATGCGCTGCGCCAGCAGCTCTAGCGACTTTTCGATTTCCGCCACGATGTTCTGGGTTTCGGCGCGCATGGTCAGGTCCCAACTTGCTCAAACAGGCTTGCGTGATAGCAAGAGCTTGGGGCCACCACAAGACAGCGCAGCCCCGAAAGCGCAAGTGGGTCAGTAAAGCCCGCCGCCCTGCAGTTCACCCTGGCTGGCATTGGGCCCAACGGTGATCGTGTTTCCGGTAGACGTGGTGACCTGACGACCCGAACTGTTGACCTCTTCGAACAACGGCAGGTCGGAACCCATCGCAAAACCACCGTCGTAAACGCGGTCGATAAAGCCGTCTACGCCATCACGGAAATACTCGGCCACAACATAGTCACCGGCCGCATCCGCAGGAAGGCGCGCGCCGCTAAAGCGGTCGATCTTGATAAAATGCCCGCCCTCGGGCACGTCAAATGGACCGCCGCCGTATTTCTCAACCGCATGCTCCATAAAGCTCTGGAACACGGGGCCACACATCGTGCCGCCATAGGCGCCCCGCCCCATCGGGCGCGGACGGTCGTAGCCGATATAGCAACCGGCCACGATGTTGGACGTGAAGCCAATGAACCATGCGTCTTTGGATTCATTGGTCGTGCCGGTCTTGCCAGCAGTCGGCACCGGCAGGTTCACATGGGCCGAAGCTGTGCCACGATCGACCACGCCCTTCATCATAGATGTCAACTGATACGCTGTGATCGCGTCCATAACCTGCCAACGGTCGGTTTCGATCGTGGGCGACTCGTCGGGTTCAAGCCACGCAGAATTACAGTCCAGACATTGGCGGTCATCATGGCGATAGATTGTCTTTCCAAACCGGTCCTGAATACGGTCCACAAGCGTAGGTTCGACACGCTCACCTCCGTTCGCGAACATGGCGTAGGCAGCAACCATTTTGTACAGGGTCGTTTCTTCGGACCCCAGCGAGTTGGCCAGAAACGCGCCCATTCGATCGTATACACCGAACCGCTCCGCATAGCCCGCGACCACCGGCATCGTGACCTCTTGGGCCAGACGGATCGTCATCAGGTTCCGAGATTGCTCAATCCCGGTTCTCAAAGGCGTGGGGCCATAAAACTTGTTTGACGAGTTCTTGGGCCGCCACAAACCCTGCGGTGTGTTGACCTCAATCGGCGCGTCAACGACGATGGTTGCCGGGCTATAGCCACTGTCCAGCGCCGCCGCATAGACAAACGGCTTGAAGCTGGACCCCGGCTGGCGTTGCGCCTGAGTGGCCCGGTTAAAAACCGAATCCTGGTACGAAAACCCACCCTGCATCGCCAGAACACGGCCCGAGTTCACGTCCATCGCGACAAAGCCGCCCTGTACCTCGGGTACCTGACGCGCAGACCACTGCCCGTCTTCGCTGGCCATGACCAGTATCACGTCACCACGTTTGAAATTGTCGAAGAAATTCCCCTGCATCCACTGGATGTCCGAGCGCGGAACGATACCATCCGCCGGGCCACCTTCGACGCCAACGGTCAAAGCCTGATCAGCCACTTTCAGCACAACAGCAGGATACCATTGCGTTGGCAACACTACGTCACGCGGGATTTCCAAAACCGACAGCGCCTCGCGCCACTGGGCCTCATCCGCCAACTTTTCTTCGGGGATAACTTCGTCCGTGCCGCGCCACCGACCACGTGAGCGGTCATATTTCTGTAGCGCGGTACGTAGGGCTTTGGCAGCCTCGACCTGCATTTCTTCGTCAACCGATGCACGAACGGTGAAGCCACCCGTAAAGAACTCACCTTCACCGAAGTCTTCGCTCAACTGGCGGCGTATCTCGTCGGTAAAGTAGTCACGCGGCGGTAATGCAGTGCGAAAGCTTTCAAAGTCGCCATTTTGGACTGAGCGCAGCGGTTGCGCGACCTCAGTCTCATACGTGGCTTTGTCGATGTAGCCGTTCTGATTCATCTCGCGCAGCACATAGTCCCGACGGGCCAACAAACGCTCTTTCTCGCGCACCGGATGGTAGTCCGAGGGAGCTTTTGGCATGGCAGCCAGCGTGGCCGCTTCGTGCGGTGTCAGCTCTTGCAGGGTTTTGTTGAAATAGGTCTGAGCCGCCGCCGTCACGCCGTAAGAGTTCTGGCCGAGGAAAATCTCGTTCATGTAAAGTTCGAGAATTTGTTCCTTATCCAGCGTATCCTCAAGGCGTGTTGCAAGGATGATCTCTTTGATCTTTCGTTCAGCGCGGCGATCCCCGGACAGAAGGAAATTCTTCATGACCTGCTGCGTGATGGTCGATGCACCACGGACGTTTTCCCCTTTGGACTTAACCGCTTCGACACCGGCCGCGAGTATACCACGCGGGTCATAGCCCTGATGGGTGTAAAAGTTCTTGTCCTCAGCGGAAATAAACGCCTGTTTCACCAGATCGGGAATTTCCTCGGAAGGGGTGAACAGGCGGCGTTCCTGCGCGAATTCATCAATCAGTTGGCCTTCGCCCGAGTAAATCCGGCTGATCGTAGGCGGCTTATATTGCGCCAGCGATTCATGGCTGGGCAGATCCCGACCATACATCCAGAAGATCGCACCAATCACCAGTGCGGCCATGAAGAAACCCAAGGTGACGAGGCTGAAGATCGCCCCGAAAATCGAAAGAATGAAACGGATCACGTTACTGCCTTTTGCTCGCGGTGCCGCCTATATAGTTATGCCCCTGCGCGGGGTCAAAACACGATAGCTTATATTAGCCGTTTTGCGCCGTCGGGTCACTGACCAATCAGTGATCGCCTGATCAAGTCTTCCTGACGCCAGTTTTCCAAGCCGTCCCGAATGCCGCGCGCCATGCCCTGACGCCAGTCCGGATTTCTGATGTTTTCAAGATCGCGTTTGCTGGACAGGAACCCAAGTTCGATCAAAACCGAAGGGATATCCGCCGCTTTCAAAACTGAAAAGGACGCCGTGCGGATCGGGTGGCTGTTCATCGGCCCCCCTTGTTGCGTCATTCCATCGGCCAGCGACTGCGCCAGCGCATCCGTGCGCGGCTTTGTTTCCTGGCGGGCCATGTCCAACAGCACATCCGCAACCTGATCATCAGCCCCGCTCAGGTCGATTCCCGAAATCAAGTCGCCGCGGTCGTGACGCTCGGCCAATTTGTGGCTGGCAACGTCCGAGGCGTCATCTGAAAGCGTATAGACAGCCGCCCCATGCGCGCGCCCTTCTGAAAGAATATCTGCGTGCAACGAGATAAATACGTCTGCCCCCGCGCGGTGCGCCAAGGCGATGCGCCGCTCGAGCGACACAAAGTGATCATCAACCCGTGTCATGACAACCTCGTACCCGCCTGCCCGCAAAAGCATCTCACGTAATTCCCGTGCAAAGGTTAACATGAGCGTTTTTTCGTTCAGCCCGTCGACTTCGGCACCTGGGTCGATACCACCATGGCCGGGATCCAGCATGACCCGCAACGGTCGCGGACCGTCAGTTGGCTGCGCTGGCAGAACGGTTGGCTCTGGCAAATCCCAACCCGGTTGCCGCGGAGCACCCGACGAGGCGGCGAAATTTTCGAGCTCGGCCCTCTTAAGATTGATCGACAGCCGCGCCGCGCCGGTCACCTGATCAACGCGTAAATCCGCAGTGTCGACCGTCATAGGTGCGCCAAGTTCCAAAACCATGCGGGACCACCCAGGGACGTATGCCCCAAAACGGACGTCCGTTATCTGGTCCGTTCGCAAAAAGTCATCATGGATCAACCCAGTCCAGTCGACCTCTTTGAAATCCAGGACTACGCGGTATGGGTCCGTGAGAGTGAAGACTCGGTAGGGAACGCCCTGTGTCAAACCAAGCTCGACCCGAACTTTGGCCCGGTCTTCGTCGACTACGCGGCTTTCGTCCGGCAAAACGCGTGCCAAAGCGCTGAAATCATGCGCGAATGCAGCACTGGCAAGCGCCCATACAAGCGCTATGGGGAAGATTATCCTGCTCATGGCCTCAAGTTTTCCCGAGATCGTTTGGAAAGCAGCCTACCTCACCAGCGCCGTGTTGTGAACGCCTTAGGCTTTGACGGCCATTCTGGGACGATCGGCCATGAAACGTTCCAAGCGCTTCAGGCCCTCAGCGATATCATCAGTTGAACGGGCATAGGAGAACCGCAGCGTTGTGTGGCCACGCTGTGGATCAAAATCCAACCCCGGCGTAACAGCCACGCCCGCCTTGTCCAAAATCTCGGCCGCAAAGGCGCGGCTGTCATTGGTCAGATCGGACACGTCAGCGTAGACGTAAAACGCGCCGTCCGGTGGTGCTATGTTTGCAAAGCCCGCCTTTGGCAGACCTTCCAGCATCAGCGCCCGGTTTCGTCGGTAAACATCCAGATTGGCCTGCAATTCGTCATCACACTCCATCGCCGCCAACGCCGCAACCTGGCTGGCATGCGGCGCGCAAATGAACATGTTCTGAGCGATCCTTTCAACCACGCGCACCTGATCTTCGGGCACAACCATCCAACCGACGCGCCATCCCGTCATCGAAAAATACTTGGAGAAGGAATTGATGACATAACATTCGTCTGTCAGCTCTAGCGCGGTGACGGCTTTGGCCTCGTACTCGAGCCCGTGGTAAATCTCATCGCTGATGAAGGATGCGCCCTGCCCTTGGGCTGCGTCAATCAATGCAGCCATCGACGCACGATCCAGCATTGTGCCGGTCGGGTTGGCAGGGGATGCGACCATTAAACCCTGTAAATCAAGACCCGCGAAATCGGCTGCCACGGGTTGCAAACGGTTTTCGGGTGCAGTCGGCAAGTCGACCGGAACCAGACCAAGCGCTTTCAGAATCTGGCGGTACGACGGGTATCCCGGCGCACCGATCCCAACGCGATCGCCGCTGTCGAACAGCGCAGTGAACGCCAGAAGGAACCCACCAGAAGACCCCGGCGTAATCACCACACGATCCGGGTTCAAATCCACGTTGTACCAATCGCCATACATCTGGGCGATCCGCTGGCGCAAGGCAGGCAAACCCAAGGCAACCGTATACCCCAAAGGCCCGTGCTGCATTGCTGTCGCCAACGCTTTGGTTGCGCCTTTTGGGGCTCCGGTACCGGGTTGACCGACTTCCATGTGAATGATGTGTTCACCGGCTTCTTCGGCTTTGCGCGCGGCCTCCATCACGTCCATCACGATGAAGGGATCGACCCCGGACCGGGTTGAGTTTCGCATGCCCATCTCCCATGTTGCTTGTATGGCTTTTGAACGTGTATCCAGGCTGGCGTCAATCCCGGCCCTGTTGCTGATGGCGGTGACATGGGTTGCAGGTACCGTTCAGTCCAGTGCACAAAGCCTGATCCGCGACCCGGACATAGAATACGGCCTGCGCGAACTGGCCTTTCCCATCCTCAGGGCGGCGGGCCTGAACACGAACCGGGTACAAATTCTGGTGGTCTATGACAGCACGTTCAACGCCTTCGTCATTGACCACAATACGATCTACCTGAACTACGGCCTGATCCTGACCGTTGAAAACCCCGAGATGCTGCAAGCCGTCATCGCACATGAGGCCGCACATATAGCCAATGGACACCTCGCACGACGATCTGAAAACCTAAGGGCTGCACAGCGCAAAGCGCAGCTTGGTACAGCTCTGGCCCTGGTTGTTGGTGCCGCCGGAGGTGGAGAAGCCGCGCTTGGTATCGCAGCTGGAACCTCATCGGCGTCTCTTCGCAGTTTTTTGGGCCATACCCGGGCCGAAGAATCTGCGGCTGATCGCAGCGCGGCCAGCTACCTGCGCGCGGCAGGGATTTCCCCGATCGGTATGGTTGATTTGCATCGAAAGTTCGCTGGCCAGGAATTGCTGAGCGAAATCAATCAGGATCCCTATATGCGCTCGCACCCCACCAGCCGTGAGCGGTTGCGCGCAGCGGAAACATTTTTAGACGAATTTGGCGACAAGGCCGCGAATAACAGACGTGCAGATTATTGGTTCGCACGGGTCAAGGGAAAGCTTTCCGCCTTTATACGATCTCCGGCCTGGACCATGCAGCGGGCGAAAGAAGAAAACGCGCGCGATATCCGTATGATGCGAGAGGCGGCCGCCTATCACCAGAACCGTGACTTGATCAACGCCCGGGCCGCGATAGATGAGGCGCTGACCCTTCGTCCTGACGATCCCTATTACCTGGAACTGAAAGCGCAGATTTTGCTGGAGAACCGCCAGATCAAGGATGCCGTTGCGGCATACGGACGCGCCGTTGACATGGCCCCGAACAATCCGCTGATCCTTGCGGGGTACGGTCGTGCGCTTTTGGCACACGGTCAAACCAAGAATGCCTTGCAAGCCCTTGAAAAAGCACGTGCCAGAGACCATCGTAATGCCAGATTGATGCAGGACCTCGGGGTTGCGTATTCGAAAACTGGCAACAACGGTATGGCGTCGATGGTAACGGCCGAAAGATATGCCTTGCAAGGCCGGCTGGCTGATGCAGGTATTCATGCAAGACGCGCCATCGGGCAACTTCCCGAAGGTTCACCCGGTTGGCAAAGAGCGCAGGACGTTCTTATTGCCTCAGAACGAGCGAATAAAAAGAAAAGGAAACGGAAATGATCCTCAGACATGCTGCACCGGCCCTTCTGGGGCTTTCCCTGATCACCGGGCCTGCACAGGCACTGGACCTCAACACCATGAGCGCCGCCGAAAAAGAGCAATTCGGCGCGCAAGTCCGAGAGTACCTTTTGGAAAACCCCGAGGTGATCATCGAGGCCATCAACATTCTTGAGCAGCGCAACGCAGTCGCCGAAGCCGCCGCCGATAAGGAACTTGTCGCCGTAAACGCGGAAGAGCTGTTCAACGATGGTTATAGCTGGGTTGGTGGCAACCCGGACGGCGACATCACATTGGTCGAGTTCATGGACTACCGCTGTGGCTATTGCCGACGTGCGGTACCCGAGGTTGCAGAACTTTTGGCGAAAGACGGCAATATCCGGTTGATCATCAAAGAATTCCCAATCCTGGGGGACGCATCGGTCATATCCTCTCGATTTGCCGTAGCGACCAAGCACGTTGCGGGTGACGATGCGTATAAACAGGTACATGACGCGCTGCTGGAATTCAGCGGCGAGCCTACCGAAGTCACACTGCGCCGTATCTCAGACGGTCTGGGTTTGGACAGCGACGCAATCTTTACTGCGATGAACAGCGATCGCGTTACTGATGAGATCAATCAAACGCGCGAATTGGCGCGTCGCATGCAAATTTCTGGAACGCCCTCATTTGTTATGGGTAATGAAATGCTGCGCGGTTATCTGTCTGCCGATCAAATGTTGCAGATTGCTGACGTAATCCGTTCGGAACAGGGCTGATCGCTTTGGGGTGGCCCATCTTGCGCCACCCCACCGCAACAACACGCCCGCGTGAGACTATTCGTTCAAAACCTGATCCTGACGCGCAACCGACATCGGAATCTCGCGCAATAGTTTTCGCCTGAGCGCGTCGGCATAGTCAGCGTATCCCGCAGCAATTTCGACGAACGCGCCATGTCCCGAAATGACGTGCGTCACGTAATAGGACAGCACTTCGGGATCGGCACCTTCAATGACCAACGCATTGACGGTGACGCCCTGCATAACATCCATTTCTCTGGCGACATGCGGGCGGAAACCGTTGTTGTGTTTTCCGTCTCCTGACACATCGATCACCCGCCGCCTGCATTTCGGTCCATACTCAAACATATGCGCGCCGAATGCCACGGCGGGGCCGATGCCCGTGCCACCGGTCGCACTTCTGGGGGCAGCAAGGACATCTGCTGCAACCGCTCGCAGCCCGATTTCATCCTTAACAAGCCGCCATGCAGCGATTTGGTTTTGCTGGCGAGAGTCCGACCATTCGTAAACCAAAAAGGCAACGCCGCCAGGTTGCGCCGAGACTACTGTGACAACATCGGGGTCCAGCAACGCCACAGCTAAGCCTTCGCGCTGTAGCTGGTGTTCGTCCGCATCGACACTGCCTGAAACATCCAGCGCAAACGCAAGTGCCAACTCACAGGATCGAGCCTCAACAGTTGAAACGACAAAGGCGAGGAAAAGGAAAACGGCGCGGCGCAACATAGCCAAAGCTTGCCCCCGCAGCTTAAGGCCCGTCAACACTGGGATCGTGAGTTCGCGTCAAGTTCAACAAGCTGTTTGTCAGAGCTGATGTTGCTACGAGATCGAGCTGTGGTTTTTTTTGCGCCACCACAACAACAAGCCCAAGCAGCCAATATGCCTTACTCAGCCGCTTCGGCAGTTGCTTCTATTTCCGCCGCTTTCTTTTCGACCTGCTCTACGATGTGGTCGATCATTTGGTCATTCGACATCTTGTGGCTGGCTTTGCCTGCCAGATAAACCATACCTGACCCCGCACCCCCGCCGGTAAAGCCGACATCCGTCATCAGGGCCTCACCGGGGCCGTTCACCACGCAGCCGATGATCGACAAGCTCATAGGGGTTTTGATGTGTTCTAACCGATGTTCTAGCGCCTCGACGGTCTTGATGACATCAAAGCCCTGCCGTGCACAGGACGGGCAGGAAATAATGTTAACACCGCGATGACGCAGCCCCAGTGACTTCAGGATTTCATAACCGACTTTAACCTCTTCGACCGGGTCTGCGGATAGGCTGACGCGAATTGTGTCGCCGATCCCCATCCATAGCAGATTTCCCAGACCGATCGCCGATTTGATGGTGCCCGAGACGAGCCCACCCGCTTCGGTGATACCCAAGTGGATAGGTGCATCCGTGGCTTCTGCGATGCCCTGATAGGCGGCTGCCGACAGGAACACGTCGCTGGCCTTGACGCTGATCTTGAAGTTGTGAAAGTCGTTATCTTCCAGAATGCGGATATGCTCTAACCCGCTTTCAACCATCGCTTCGGGGCATGGTTCCGCGTATTTTTCCAGAAGGTGTTTTTCAAGGCTGCCTGCATTGACCCCAATGCGGATCGAACAATCATGGTCGCGCGCGGCCTTGATCACTTCTTTGACGCGCTTTTCATCCCCGATATTGCCGGGATTGATCCGAAGGCACGCGGCACCGGCCTCGGCCGCCTCGATACCGCGACGATAGTGGAAATGAATGTCCGCAACGATTGGGACCGGGCTTTCGCGCACAATCTCTTTCAACGCTTTCGAGGAGGCTTCGTCAGGGACAGAAACCCGCACGATATCAGCACCCGCCTCAGCCGCTGCCTGAACCTGCGCAACGGTCGCCGCGACATCGGTTGTCAGGGTGTTGGTCATCGTTTGCACGGCAATGGGTGCATCCCCCCCGATCGGCACGTCACCGACCATGATCTGGCGGGATTTGCGGCGATAGATGTTACGCCACGGGCGAACGTGATTAAGGGACATGGGGACGGGTCCAAGACTACCTGAGTTGCGCTTTTAGATAGTCCGCCTGCCCATGTATCGCAATGGTAAGATCACTCGGCTTCGCTGTTGACTTCCTGCGCCTGCAGTTCAGCAACCAATTGTTTGAGCGCGCTGTTCTGTTCGGCCTCAAGGTCGGCTACCTCGTACCGCTCGGCAACCGCGTCTTTGGACAGAACGACCCCTTTGGCCACGGTTCCCGGCGCGCCAACAGGGCCAAAATGCTCACCATTCATCGAGAAATATACCGAGCCCGAGGCCCCTGCCCGTAGCTGCGGCGGTTCTTCTGTCAAAGGCACCTCAAAGGTGTTGCCTTGTTCAACAGTCCCTAGCGTTCCTTCGAAGATGACACTGCCATCAGCCGCCGTCACGCGCATCCACGACGGATTCACTGCTACGATCTTAAGCGTGGTGTCCAGTTGCTCGACTACTTGAGGCAGGACGGGGCGTTCGACGGTGTGTACCTCAGCCACCTCGATCTTTGGGGGCTCGGGCGGTTGGAAAGTTCCGACCCGACGCGGATCAAGGGTCGAGATCGGCGCATCACGCGCCACCAGAACCGGTACGTCTAAGGCCTGAGGTCGATATAGCCGGTCCAACGCTTCGACAGTTGGCGCGTCGACCGCAGCAACATCGTCATCGCTTACGGCGCTGCGTGCTGCATCCAGCGGGTCCAGATCGGACAACACGACCGGAGCCTGTTCCACAGGGCTGACCTGTACCTGCTGAATCTTGTTCAACACAGCCCAACCGCCATAACCAATGCCGCAAATCACTGTCAGCAAAACCAGAGAGGACCCGATCGCACGAGGTTCAATCTGGCTGACGATCGACTCGCGCCCGGGAATGTAAGGTGTATTTGGCGAGGTAAACGGATCGCGCCCCATCGGGCCGCGCGCGGGCAAACCGCCTGTCGGTTTGCGAACAACCGAGGCTTCGGCAGACATGCCGTGGGCCACTTCGAACCCGCTTTCAGCGCAGAACTCGGCGAAGGTTTCGTCTGGGTTCATGCCCAGATAACGCGCATAAGAGCGAACGTAGCCTGCAATAAAGCCCGGAGTATCGAACGCGTCCGGATCAGCATCCTCTATGGCGGCAATGTAGTTGGCCTTGATACGCAGTTCACGCTGAACATCCAGAAGAGACTTGCCCATCGTCGCACGTTCACCGCGCATCCTGTCGCCAAGTCGCACCTCGTAATCGTCAAAGCCCTTAGGCCGGACGTCGGTGTCGTCTTCGGAATCGCGCTGAGATCTGCGCCCAATCATCCCTGCTGCCCCATTCTGCCTACGCGTGTTTCACGCAAGAGACGAATCAATATTAACGATTCGTCTGCTACTTTTGTTAGCTTAAGCCTAACACGCTATGAACGCGTTGCACACTTTGGCGTGAGGTTAACCTGCAAGTTCGGCGCGATTTAGCGCACAATGTGACCAAAGTTCGTCCATGGCTTGCACCAGTCGATTCACCTCATCCGGGCCATGAACCGGCGACGGGGTAAAGCGCAAACGCTCAGTTCCGCGTGGAACGGTGGGGAAATTGATCGGCTGAACATAGATTCCGAAGTCGTCCAACAGCATGTCGCTCAGCTTTTTGGTGTGCACCGGGTTACCGACAATCACAGGCACAATGTGGCTACCGTGATCAATCAGCGGCAGACCCAATCCTTTCAGGCGTAGCTTCAGAACTTTAGCCTGTGTTTGATGCTGCTCACGCAGCTCAGTCGCCTCTTTCAGATACGCGACTGACGCAGCCGCCCCAGCGGCCACAGCAGGTGGCAAGGATGTGGTAAAGATGAACCCCGGCGCATAAGACCTTACTGCATCACACATTTTCGCGCTTGCCGCGATGTAACCACCCATCACGCCAAATGCTTTGGCAAGGGTTCCATTGATGATGTCAATGCGATGCGCCAAGTGATCACGTTCAGTCACACCGCCCCCACGCGGGCCGTACATGCCGACCGCGTGCACCTCGTCGATATAGGTGAGCGCGCCGAATTCATCCGCCAGATCACAGATTTCCTCAATCGGACCAAAATCTCCGTCCATCGAGTAAACCGACTCGAAGGCGATCAGTTTGGGTGCAGCCGGATCATCTGCTTCCAACAGCTCGCGCAGATGCGCCACGTCATTGTGCCGGAAGATACGCTTTGCTCCACCGTTGCGGCGCACGCCTTCGATCATCGATGCGTGATTCAGCGCGTCGGAATAAATAATGAGGCCCGGGAACAATTTGGGCAGTGTGCTTAATGTTGCATCATTGGCAATATAGGCCGAAGTGAACAGCAACGCGGCCTCTTTACCGTGCAGATCTGCCAGTTCCGCTTCGAGCTGCTTATGATAGACCGTGGTGCCCGAGATGTTGCGCGTTCCACCTGAACCCGCGCCTGCCGCGTCAACGGCCTCGTGCATTGCGTTCAAAACCACCGGGTTTTGGCCCATGCCCAGATAGTCGTTGCCGCACCAAACGGTAATGTTCTGCTGCGATCCGTCAGGACGCGTGCGAACAGCGTGCGGGAAATGTCCGTTACGACGTTCAATATCAATGAAGGTCCGGTAGCGTCCTTCGTCATGCAGCCTGGCAATCGCTTTATCGAGCTGAGCAGTATAGTCCACCGGTCTCTCCTTACATGCCCGACCAATCCGCATTGACCGAACGTCTTTCACAGCGTTTTTGACAGGTCTCTCTGCCTTGGCGCCGATCGTTCCCAAGTGCTCTTAACATATAAGCGAGTCTGGGGATGCTAATTTGATTTGCATCAAATATCCCGTCGCACCCCACCCGACAAGTAAACTTACGCACAATAGACGCGAGGAAACGACGCAGGGGTTCGACATTTTTTCGCTCGTGTTTCCGATAATATACCAGTTTGCGGCCGCTACGGGCTGGACGACACGGGCCGCCCTGATAGGGTCGCGCCAAATATTCACTTGTCAGGAGCTTACCAATGACGCTGGACGCTGTTCTGAGTCGCGTAGATGCGGATCTTCAAACCTCAATTGACCGTCTGATGGAGTTGCTGCGTATCCCATCGATTTCCACTGACCCCGCCTACAACGAGCAAGTGTCCCAAGCTGCAGATTGGCTTGTTTCAGACCTGCAGAGCATCGGCGTTCAGGCAGAAAAGCGTAAGACCACCGGGCACCCGATGGTCGTCGGCCATATCGGTGAAGACAGTGACGCACCGCATGTGCTTTTCTACGGGCATTATGACGTCCAACCTGTAGATCCGCTGGAGCTTTGGGACCGCCCCCCGTTTGATCCGGCGATCGAAGATACAGACAACGGACCAGTCATTCGCGGACGCGGGTCGTCAGACGATAAGGGGCAGCTCATGACATTTGTCGAAGCTTGCCGCGCCTGGAAAGCCGTTCATGGCACGCTACCCTGTCGCATCACGTTTTTCTTTGAGGGCGAAGAAGAATCCGGCTCTCCTTCATTAGTTCCGTTCCTGCGTGAAAATGCGGCCGAATTGAAAGCGGACCTGGCACTGGTGTGCGACACGTCGATGGTTTCACGGGGCGTTCCGTCTATTGCGTCGCAGCTGCGCGGTATGCTCAAGGATGAATTCACTGTAATAGGCCCGCGCATCGACCTCCATTCGGGCCACTACGGCGGACCGGGCCTGAACCCTCTCAGAGAATTGTCCAAAATCGTCTCTTCTTTCTACGACGATCAAACCGGTCGGGTTGCTGTAGACGGATTTTATGAAGGTGTTCACGAGGTACCAGCAGATCAGCTGCGCCAATGGCAAAATTGCGGGTTCGACGAAACCGATTACCTGAACTCTGTTGGGTACTCGCAGCCGCACGGCGAAAAAGCATATTCAACACTGGAGCAACAATGGGCCCGACCCACGCTGGAAGTGAACGGCCTTTGGGGGGGCTATAACGGAGCCGGCTCCAAAACGGTGATCCCATCGCGCGCGAACTGTAAAATAACCTGCCGTCTGGTGGGTGACATGGATCCGGATACTTTACGGGACAAAATCCGCAAACACGTTGAACAACAACTTTCGCCTGATGCCACAGTCGAATGGGACAATGATCTCGAAGGCTCACCTGCTTCCGTCATGAATATCGACCGGCCCGAGTTTGAAGCTGCCCGCAATGCACTGTCGGATGAGTGGAACCGGGAGGCCGTTTTCACTGGCATGGGTGGATCAATTCCGGTTGTGGGGTATTTCAACACAGAACTCGGACTGGATTCCATGTTGGTTGGCTTTGCGAATGAAGATGACGCCATTCACTCGCCCAACGAAAAATACGACGTGAATAGCTTTCACAAAGGCATCCGGTCCTGGGTCCGCATTCTGGATGCTTTGACAAAGTGAACTTTTGCGAGGCTCTGCCTCGCGCTCCGGGATATTTTCGGCCAGATGAAGTACGGATCCCCTGCTTCATCTGGCTATATATATCCCGGGGGAGTCGCCCGCAGGGCGGCGGGGGCAGAGCCCCCACCCACCGGATCACATATGGATAACCCGGTCATATGCGTCCAGTACGCTTTCGTGCATCATCTCTGACAAAGTTGGGTGCGGGAAGACTGTGTTCATCAGATCTTCTTCCGTGGTCTCCAACTGACGGCCTACCACATATCCCTGGATCATTTCGGTCACTTCCGCACCGATCATATGCGCACCCAGCAATTCACCGGTCTTGGCATCGAATACCGTTTTGATCATCCCCTCGGGCTCGCCCAAGGCAATGGCCTTACCGTTACCTATGAATGGGAAGCGACCGACTTTGATGTCATAGCCCAGCTCTTTCGCCTTGGCCTCGGTATAGCCCACCGACGCAACTTGCGGATGGCAGTAAGTACAACCAGCGATGCTTTCTGGCTTGACGGGATGCGCGTGCTTTCCTGCGATAAGATCTGCGACCATGACGCCCTCGTGGCTGGCCTTGTGCGCCAACCAAGGTGCGCCGGCGATGTCGCCGATCGCGTAAAGACCTTCGACGCCAGTCCGACAGAATTCGTCCGTTATGACATGCGTACGATCGATTTTGACCCCTAGGGCCTCTAACCCGAGGTTTTCGACATTGCCCACGATACCGACGGCCGAAATGACAGTATCAAAGTCGTGTTTTTCAACTTTACCCTTCACTTCGATATGCGCCGTGACTTTACCTTTGGAGCGATCCAGCTGCTTGACCATCGCCTTTTCCATGATGGTCATACCCTGCTTGGTGAACGCTTTCTTGGCGAATGCACTGATTTCAGCATCTTCGACAGGCAACACGCGATCCATCACCTCGACGACTGTCGTGTCTGCACCAAGCGTGTTGTAGAAACTGGCGAATTCGATGCCGATAGCGCCGGAACCGATCACCAGTAGTTTCTTCGGCATACGTGGCGGTTGCAGGGCATGCTTGTAGGTCCAAACCAGATCACCGTCAGCCTCCAGCCCCGGAAGCTCGCGCGCGCGCGCGCCTGTCGCCAATACGATATTCTTGGCGCTCAGCTCTTCGGTACCCTTTTCGGTTTTGACAGACACCTTGCCTTTGGCGGTAATTGTCGCCTCGCCCATCACTACTGACACTTTGTTTTTCTTCAGCAGGTGCCCGATACCACCGGACAGTTGCCCGGCAACCCCGCGCGAGCGCTTTACCACCGCGTCGAGGTCATACCCGATCTTATCCGCCTTCAGGCCGAAATCCTTGGCACGCTCCATCAGGTGAAAGACTTCGGAGGACCGAAGCATCGCCTTTGTGGGGATACAGCCCCAGTTCAAGCAGATACCGCCCAGATGCTCACGCTCGACCACGACTGTTTTCAGCCCAAGTTGAGCAGCCCGGATAGCCGCGACATAGCCGCCGGGACCGGCGCCAATTACGATCAGATCAAAAGATTGTGCAGCCATGTTTCCCTCTCGGCGCAGGTCGATTTAGAAATTAGTTTACCATTAAACTAATTCTGCCAACGCATCAATACGGTTGCCCCGCGACAAAAGCGACGCAGGGTCAATCCGCGTGTGACGCGCGGTTTTCAGCCTATACCGCGACGCCCGCAATAGCTAGAACAGAGGAAACCGTCCGATTAAACCTCCGTTTTATCCTTAAGAAATAGAAAGGCTTACCATGGCCAGAACACTTACCGATCTTTTACTTGCGATGCTGAATGCCACCCTGATCCTTGTTGCCTTATGCCTATTTCTTGGGTGGAAACTTGCCTCCACAGTTGAGGACGTCACCCAAACATTCGCCGAAAAAGTGGAAATTGTCGCCCCGCTCAGAACTGAAGTTCAGGGGGTGCGCGGAGAACTGACCGCTTTGCGCAGTGATCTTGCTTCGATCTCATTCAGCGACGTCACCGCCGACAGTGCAACCGCCCAACGTGTTGCAGACGCATTGAACAAATTGGATCAGTTGGAGCAAAAGCTGCAGAATACCCAAACGCGCATATCCGAGATCACGGAGGCGCCGGAGGAGCTTATTAATCTAGCGGTAGAAACATCGGCCGACGTGATCGTCGACCGTGTTATTGCCATTCGAGGTTGCGTGCCGGCAGGTTAACCTGCCGCCTGCAACTCTCGCACCGTCGTTCCGTACCCGCCTGTGCTGACATAGGCGGCTTCGGGTTCGGTCATCGGGCGCGCCAACGCTTCGTTGCGGTAGGGAAACCGGCCGAACTGTCGGATAACTTCTCGATGAGCGCGGGCGTGCAAAAGGTTGCTCGAGTTCGCGCTGAGGTTCTGGCACATCAGACGCACACAACGTTCCTGGTCGCACAGGTTTTCCGAGTGCATCATCGGCAGATAAAAGAACTGCCGCGCCGGTTCGTCGATCTTAAGATCCCATCCTTTGTCGACCGCACATTTAGCTGCCGACAGCGCCGCGCGATCCGATGAAAACGCCTTGGCGCTGTCGCGGAACATGTTGCGCGGGAACTGGTCCATCAGGATTATGTACGCCAAGGCCCCGCTTGGGTATGTCAACCATAGGGAAAACTTGCCTTCGTTCGCTGCTTCCCAAGTGGTCAGGAACTTTTCGCGGATTTCAGCATCCAGTGCGTCATCCTGCAAATACCAACCCTTGGGACCAACGTCATCCAACCAAAAACTCAGTACGTCTTCAGGCCCTGTCATTGCCCTTAACTCCGTATGTTCGCCTCCCCAGGGACGTAACGTCATTAAAGGCCGTTTTACAGATTTGTGACAGTAACATATTGCAACATATGCGACATAAATCTGTGTGTTAGGCAACATCCTGCGTATCGTGCTCGGCCTCGGCCGCTTCGATGGCGACCTCTTGCGCAACTTCGAACGCCACCGGCGAGGCCGTTGGATACAGCGGAGACATGGTGCCGGTTTCGTCGACCGGGATCGCTGCGCGCTGTGTCATGCGGTACATGGCGTACAATGCGGTGGCCACCAAAAGTGCGGCGATGATCAGGAAAAAACCCGGTGGGCCAAACACGGCGTCACCCATCAGCCAGCCAGTGATCACCGGGCCCGCGATTGCGCCCAGCCCGTTGATGAATACCAAACCGCCGGACGCAGCTGCCATATCTTCGTGATCAAGGAAGTCGTTCGCATGTGCGATCAGCAAGGAATAAAGCGGGTTCGACATCCCGCCAATAATAAACGCGGAAAGCAGCAGGAACGGAAAGGCCATGCCAAAAAGCATGCCGGTAATCGCACCACCCGCCCCAGTCAGGGCTACGATCATTATCAACAGACGGCGATCCATGCGGTCCGAGAACCACCCCAACGGGTATTGCAGCACGACCGCACCCACGTAAAAAGCCGCAACGAAGGTCGAGATTTCAACCAGTGTCAGCCCAGCTTGCGCGCCATAGACCGCAGCCATGCCGAACTGAGCTGAAAAGACGCCACCCAACAAAAACATGCCGACACATCCCAGTGGAGATTTCCCCATCAGTTCGCGCAGCGTCATGGGTTTGGTCGTATCAAATGCGGGTGTCGGCGAAATTGACAACAGAATTGGCGCAAATGAGACCGAAACCAGGATCGAGGCGATGACGAACGTCTCGTATCCAGACGGGTCGCCGATCAAGACCAACCCCTGAGCGGTGATGATGCCGATCATTTGCACGATCATATAAAGCGAAAGCGCCTGACCCCGGTTTTCATTGCTGGCTGCGTTGTTCAACCAGCTTTCAGCGGTGACATACACTCCCGAAAAACAGAACCCGATAATCACTCGGCCAAGAAACCACGCGACGTGATCCGTCAACAGTGGATACATGATCATGACGGCCGATATGAACGAGGCGAGCGCCGCAAAGACGCGAACGTGACCGACCCGGCGGATCATTTCGGGCGCCAGACGAGATCCCCCGAGAAACCCGACAAAATAAGCTGACATCACAAAAGACATCTGAAGGGTGGTAAACCCCTCAATCTCGCCACGGACGCCGAGGATGGTGCCTTGCAGCCCGTTGCCCACCATCAACAGGCCCATACCAAGAAGAAGCGCCCATGCGCTGGAAAGGACCTGAATCATCGCGGCCTCCGAATAATGCCAACTAAGTCTGGAATCGTTTTGCTATGAAAAACGTCTCTGGTCGTGCTTGTCTACGACATCGGCGTAAGTTGATCCCGACACAGCGGCTTTTAGGGTATCAAAAGCGACGCGTCACCATAAGAAAAGAACCTGTATTTTTGTTCAATGGCATGGGCATAGACGTCGCGCATTCGATCCTGCCCCATCAGCGCCGATACCAGCATCAGCAACGTGGATTTTGGCAGGTGAAAATTCGTCATTAGCGCATCTGTGACATGGAACTGGAACCCGGGATAGATAAAAATATCCGTCTCACCTTCCCATGGTTCGATCTGCCCACTGCGCGCGGCGCTTTCGATCAGGCGCAGGGCCGTCGTGCCCACTGGGATCACACGACCGCCCTGAGATTTGGTTTCTTGAATCTCTCTCACCGCCTCTGCGCTGACGCGCCCCCATTCCGCGTGCATCTTATGGGTCGTCACGTCTTCGACTTTGACCGGCAGAAACGTTCCCGCGCCCACGTGCAACGTGACATGGCTGATGGACACGCCTCGGGCTGCCAATGCCTGCATCAATGCCTCATCAAAGTGAAGCGATGCGGTGGGTGCCGCCACAGCGCCCGAATTTCGGGCCCAGATCGTTTGATAATCCGTTTTATCACGCTCATCCGCAGGGCGTTTCGCGGCGATATAGGGTGGCAGCGGCATAAGGCCTGCTTGGTCCAGCGCAGCGTCGAAATCCTGCCCTGTAAGGTTGAAACGCAAATAAGCCTGGCCGTCTTCAACCCGCTCCAAAACCGCGCTGAGGTGTTCCGAGAAACGGATTTCCTCCCCCGCTTTGACCTTTTTCAATGGTTTTATCAATGCCGCCCAAGTGCCGTCAGCTTGTGGATCAAGCAACGTCGCCTCAATACCTGCGGATACCGGCCCTTGCGCACTGTCCCGATGGCGGCGGCCATTTAGTCGCGCGGGGATAACGCGCGTATCGTTCAGCACCAGTCGGTCGCCCGGCTTTAGCCAATCGGGCAAGTCAGAGACACGTGCATCTGTGGTCGAGTTGCCATCAGCCACCAGCAATCGCGCCGAAGAACGGGGGCTGGCCGGTCGTGTGGCAATCAGTTCGTCTGGGAGGTGGAAATCAAAATCGCTGAGTTTCATGCGCGCGCCATACTAGGACCCGCCCAAGACAGCAATAACCCACTTCAATTGTCTTTCGGTGGTGCGCCAAAAGTCTTTCGTGGTTGATCCGGCTTGACCGGCAGCGAATTGGGCCCATCGGAAACCTTTGGCGCAGGCGCGCGCAACAGGTTACGCAAGAATAGCGGTGCCAATCCAGACAGCGGGTTCACCGACACTTTCGGCGATCTCATCGGCCCTGTGATGTTGTAGTTGAAGCCGATGATACCTTCGCCTTTTTTTGTAAAGACGCTTCCGATCGCATTCACCAGATAAATCGGTGATATCGCACCGCGCAAGTTAAGTGTTTCGGCGACGGTATTGATTGTGCCGTCAAAAGACAGGCCCATTGACGGGCCCACGGCGCTGCCGCTGAGAACCTTTATCTCGGTCGGAGTGATCCGCATTCGGCTTTCGATCGCAGAAAAGAAGATACCCGAGCCCGTCATCTCGTCGATCAGCCCAACCAAGCTGATCGCATTCAGCAGTGCCGCCATCGCCGGGGCATCGGTGATGTACGTATTCTTAATCTTGAGGTCGACATCATAGTTGCCAGCAGCGCCAACCGGCTCGAGGCTCATGGTCAACGTACCGCCGCGCGCTTGGGTGATCACGCCGGCAGAACGCAGGGCCTCTCCGGCATCGTTTGAGGTCAGGGAAACCGCGCTACGGTCTCCGCGCGGTGTGATCTGTCCGCTGACGGGCGCTCCTCCATTGATGCGGGCATTGAAGGCACCAGTAACGCCCCCAGTCGTTTGAAACGCACCAGTGAACCCGGTCAGCGCGATGGATTCCGTAACCTGCAGCCGATCGAGAACCACGTCCAGTTTCGGACCATTTCCGGTTCCGCCGCCGCTGCTTCCACCTTCACCAAAGGTTGCAGCGCCAAGGTTCATGATACCGCCTTGCACCCGAATATCAGGCACCGCAGATCCCCTGCTGATCAGTTCCGCCGGAACCGCCAGCCAGTTTCCGAGGTCAAACGAGCTGAATTCGACCTTGTCGAACTCTCCATCCTCGCGGAACGAAATGGTGGCAGTGCTGCGCAACCCTGCGGCATCCAGCTTTAAAGAATCCACCCGTAGCTGATCGCCCAATGTTGCGTCGACGATCATCGAACCCGACGCAGGTGGCCCCTTGCGCCACCCAAGTTCCGGAATATTCAAACCAACCCCAACTAAGTCGGATGTCGCGGTTAGCTTGATCGGCTCCCCTGCTCCGATCCCTAACGAAATATCCGCAGTTCCCCGCCCCGTCAGCATTCCCTGGGGCAGACCGGCTTTCAATTCGGTCATAAGCGCGGGCGAAAGCTCAATCTCACCCGTCAATTCGCTACGCTGTTGCTCGGTTCCGCCGATGGGTTGGCGCCACGTGGCATTCATCGGCACGTCCCCGAAAAGACCGTAGCCAGAAATTTCGACCGCATCCTGATCACCTGACAGTGTCAGACGATCGGCACTGACCGAAAACCCCGGCACCAAACGGTCGCTTTCAACTCCATCGATCTCGCCAGTAAAATGAAACTCGGTATCGTCGAACTTTAAGCCCTTTTTCATAGGCAACGACAATGTGCCGGACAGGCTGACATCCCCTGACGCAAGGTCCACAGGCAACCCCGCTTTGGTCAACAGTTCCAGCGGCGCGCGGTCAAGCAGAGACAGTGCAGCTGTCGCCGAACCCTTGGCTTGAATGCGCGCAATCGCCGGGGATTGTTGTTTGATCGAGGTGTCAGGAATGATGAAGGACGTCCCCGACGCGTCAACGGCACCGCCCTGATCGGCAATGACGATCCCGTTTTCCGCCGAAGCGGTAAATCGGTTGTTCAACAAACTGACGCGACCTTGCGCCTCTTGAATCGGAGGTAAGGTTTTGGCGAACCTGATCTTTGCGTTTTCAAACCCAAAGCCAAGGTAAATGTCAGGTTTGCTATCCGGTTGCCGCCTCAGCGAGAACTCGACATCCGAAAAATCACCCTCGTAGAGGTTTTCAGAAACCCATTTGCGCGGCTTTGGGGCTAGAATTTCAGGCCAATAATTCAGCAGGCGGTCGGATGTCATTGTGTCCAGATGCGCGTCCAATGCAGCCACCCAACCGTCGGGTTCGCCCACCAGACTGCCCGACGCACGCAACGTGTGGTCGGCATCAACCAGCGTCAATTGCCCAAGCCGCAAATCAAACGGAGCAAGCTTGAGCTGGAAATCCAGATTTGCCCGTGCCGATTCCAATGCCTCAGGGAAAAGGCCGCCGGGGTAGATGTCGATGCTGTTCAAGCTCAACTGCGCCGTCAGGCTTTCCAAAGCTCCGGTTTCGATTCCTTTCAGAAACGCCTTGCCGTCCGCCTGTATCGCACCAAGGTCCGAAACCACCGAAGCTTCGTTAAAATCCAAAACCTGCTGGCGAGGGTCGTAGGTAAAGTATGTCCGGGCCGAGTCGAAACGGATCGGTTGCGTCTCAGGCGTTGGTTGAACCGCACCTGCCCCAAGGTTCAATGTCGCAAACAGCGGACCCAAAGCCGCGTTGTCATCAATACTGCCACGCAAGGCACCGGAAATCGGAGCGTTCAACACCTGCAACCAAGAAAGCGCGAGGCTTTGACTTGCAATATCTTCGGATGGAAGGTCCGTGATTGAAACCCCAAAACTTGCCTGCGGTGTCCCCAGCACGCTTGTATAATTCGCCTCGATCGAACTGGCGTAGTCACGCCCGGTTAAAACCGAGAACCCGGTCGCAAGGCGCATTTCGTCACCGCTGCGGGTAATAGTAATGTGGCCCCCATCGAACACCCAGGCACGGTTCAGGCGCAAATCTTGATAATCGAGCGTCAGGGATTCCAGCTCAATCGACCGCAACCCGGACAGGATCGGCGACAAAAAGGCATCATCCGATTCCTCAATCAACTCGGCCAGCGTAGGAGCCCGCTGAACCGGAGAGCTGCCCGATCCGACTGTCAGTGACAGTGCGCCATCCTTATCACGAGTCAGAGCGATCTGAGCATCGCGTAAAGTAATGCGGCGCGGACGTATCTGGCCCCGCAGCAGTCCACGCATAGACAATCGCGTTCTCAGGTCCCCGACCTGCGCGATCTGCTGACCTGCCGCGTCACTGATGGTGACATCCGTCAAGCGCAACCTTGGCCGCCACTCTTCATTCACGATGAACGTGGCCTCGCCAAATCGGACTTTTAGACCGCCCAGCGAGTCATCGAGACGTTTTTCCGCCTGTGTCCGCATCCATTGCGGCGCATGCAATTGCTGCCCAATCAGAAAAAACCAGCCGAACAGGGCAAGCCCAGCCAGTAAAACGAGGGTTCCAAGCGTCGCGTAGGCAAACATGCGACGGCGTGACCTGCGGCGAGGGGGCTCGCCCTGGTCTGCACTTTTTTCTTCGTGCTGCACCAATTTGCTATCCACGCCTTTCAACCCGCTCGTGCCGCCCTATGGTAACGAACAGCACTAAAACCTTTAGCGGAGTTTCCAATGCCCGACGTCACAGACATTGCCCCTGATTTCACTTTGCCCCGCGACGGCGGCGGCGAGGTCACGCTGTCAGACCTACGCGGCGGCGCCGTCGTTTTGTTCTTCTATCCCCGCGATGATACGCCGGGCTGCACCAAGGAATCCATCGGTTTCTCGGAACAACTTCAGGCCTTTTCCGATGCAGGTGCTCACGTTTTCGGCATCTCGCGCGACAGCGTTGCCAAACACGACAAATTCGTTGCCAAACACAGCCTTACAACTCCGCTTTTATCTGACGAAGGCTCTACCGTATGTGAAGATTACGGCGTTTGGGTCGAGAAAAACATGTATGGGCGAAAATCAATGGGCATCGAACGCTCGACATTCCTGATCGACGCCGAAGGCAAAATCGCCCGCGTGTGGCGCAAGGTCAAAGTCCCGGGTCACGTAGACGAGGTACTGGAAGCGGTTCGCGCGCTCTGACCCTCTTCACCACGGTCGCCATCCGGTTTAAGACCCGCAGAGATCCAAAAAGCGGAGACAAGCGGTGTCGAAAACACTGACCCAGATGGCGACCGAAGTTCTGACCACCGCGGATGGGCGCGAGAAAACCGCCCTGTCCAAACGTCACGCTGCAGCATGGTTCCAATCCCGCGCGAATGGTGCCTCTGTGATCGAGGTCGGGACTGCGACGCCTCCGCTCTACCCGGCGCGCCCTGAAGAGCCTCAGCTTCTGTCCCCGCGAGAGGTGCCAAAACGGAAACCCGGCACCGAAGCGGGGCGGATCGCGCTGTTGCATGCAGTCGCGCATATCGAATTGAACGCCGTGGACTTGCACTGGGATATCATCGCCCGTTTTGGCCACGTGCCCATGCCTATCGGGTTTTACGATGACTGGGTGAAGTGCGCTGAAGAGGAATCGCGCCATTTCGAAATGGTCTGCGATTGTCTTGAACAGATGGGTAGCCATTATGGTGCCCTGCCCGCCCATGCAGGAATGTGGCGCGCTGCCGAAGATACAACCGAGGATCTGAGGGGTCGACTGGCGGTCGTGCCGATGGTTCTTGAGGCGCGCGGGCTGGACGTGACGCCAGGCATGATCGACATCTTTCGCAAGGCAAAAGACGACAAGGCGATCGCCGCGCTCGAGGTGATCTACGCCGAGGAAGTTGGCCATGTTGCCTACGGATCAAAGTGGTTTCACTTCCTCTGCGGTCGCGAAAACGCCGACCCCAAAGACGTGTTCCATGCGCTGGTGCGGCGCTATTTTCACGGGGTCCTCAAACCTCCGTTCAATGAAGAAAAGCGTGCCGAGGCGGGCTTACCCCCCGATTTTTATTGGCCTTTGACAGAAGACTTGCCTGCACCTGGCCGGGCCTAAAAAGCGGGCTCACGAGACCGTTATCGGCAAAATCCCGCCGAGAATTGGCGGTAAAAAACCTGTTTCTTGTGTGAACTAGTTAACAAACTTGCCGAAATCACATGGTCTGTTTATGCAGTTGCACCAAGGAACGGAGATAACTCACAACCGGTTCCGATGTTGGGGATGGACAGAGGGAAGACGCGTGCGAACACGTCTGGCAATCAAACTACATTCACTGCTCGAGCGGCATTTTCCTGAACGCCGAGTGTTTCTGAAATCTGACAATGACACGCGGTTCATCCGCCTTAGTTCTGAAACTCAGGTCGCGGCTGTGGCAGGTGTTTCGGTTATCGTAGGCTGGACGGCCGTAGCGACCGCCATCCTGCTGATGGACAGCATCGGGTCGGGCAATTTCCGCGAACAGGCAAAACGCGACCAAGCGACTTATCAGGAACGCCTGAACATTCTATCTGCCGAACGCGATGTTCGCGCCGAAGAAGCGCTCATGGCTCAGGACCGTTTCAATGCGGCGCTTGAGCAAATTTCGGCGATGCAGTCCGAGCTGCTTGCATCAGAAAACCGCCGTCGGGAACTGGAAACCGGCATCGAGGTCATCCAGACCACGTTGCGCGCGACCATGAAGCAGCGCGAAGAAGCCCGTGTTGAACTGGCCAAGCTGCAGCAGGAAAACGGTGCCGACGACGTCTATATGGCAAGTGTCGGCAACCCCGCCCAAATGGGGTTCATGACCGAAGCGTTGGCGCGAACTGCGGTAGAGCGTGATCAGATCGCAGCGGATGCCAAGGACGCGCTTGAACAGCGCGATGAACTTGAGCTGGAAATCCGGCTTATGCAGGAACGTAGCGACGAAATATTCCGTCAACTCGAAGAGGCGATGGTCATCTCGGTCGAACCACTCGACAAGATGTTCCGTCAGGCAGGCATGCCCACTGACCGTATCATCGAAGAAGTACGGCGTGGTTACAGCGGCATGGGTGGCCCCCTAACCCCCATATCCTTCAGCACGCGCGGTGAGGAACTGACCCCCGACGAAATCCGCGCCAACACTCTGCTGCAGCAGATGGATCAGCTGAACCTCTATCGCATTGCTGCCGAGAAGGCGCCATTTGCAAGCCCGGTGAACGCCGTCGTGCGTTTCACAAGTGGCTATGGCACCCGCCGGGACCCCAAAACCGGTGGCCGCCGTATGCATAACGGTGCCGACTTCGCGGGTGCGCATGGAACGGATATCTTCGCGACCGCCGACGGAGTGGTCACCCATGCTGGCTGGCAATCCGGTTTCGGACGGCTGGTCAAAATAAAGCACGCCTTTGGGATTGAGACACTTTATGCCCATAACACCAAGATACAGGTAAAGGTTGGTCAAAGGGTCTCGCGCGGGGATCATATTGCTGATATGGGTAGCACCGGACGGTCTACCGGCACGCATTTGCACTATGAGGTACGCGTGAACGGAAAACCCGTTAACCCAATGACTTACATCAAGGCTGCGAGAAATGTTTTCTAAGAGCAAAATCAACGAGCCCGGATCCAAAGAGACTGAGGCAGCAAAGCCGGCCGCTCCGGCCACACCAGCGGCCCCGGCCCCTTCGGAAAGCAAGGCAAGCACGGCACCCAAGCCCAAACCTCCGGCATCCGTTCTGTCGTCAGACCTGCACATCACTGGCAACCTGAAAACATCTGGCGATATTCAGGTTGAAGGCACAGTCGAAGGTGACATCCGTGCGCATCTTCTGACAATCGGCGAAACCGCTACGATCAAAGGCGAAGTCACCGCGGATGACGTTGTAATCAACGGCCGCATCGTTGGCCGCGTGCGCGGTCTGAAAGTGCGCCTGACCTCTTCGGCACGCGTCGAGGGCGACATCATCCACAAAACAATCGCCATCGAAAGCGGCGCGCATTTCGAAGGTTCGGTGCAGCGCCAGGACGACCCCCTGAACCCGGGCCGCGGCGGCAAATCCGGTGCAAATCCTGCGGCTGAAGCCAAGTAATAAGGCTTTTCTGCAAAGAGTATCAGCGCTGCGGTTAATTCCGCAGCGCTTTTTTGTGGACTCCCAGAACAGCCGTTTTCGGTTCCAAGTCGCAGTCAGCGCAGCTAGGCTGCAGATATGTTGATATTTTTTGTTGTTCTGGCGCTGGTCCTTGGCTTTTTTGCCTATCGCTACTGGTCCAAAAATCAAACACGCAAAAACCTGTTGGCCACCCCACTGTCGCCCCAGCAGCGTCGGGCGATTGACGCGCAGGTTCCATTGATACGTCGGCTTCCTGATGATCTCAGGGCGCATCTGGACGGCAAGGTGAACCTGTTTCTTGATCAGGTCAGGTTTCACGGATGCGACGGGCTGGACGTCACCGAAGAGATGGAGCTGGCAATCGCAGCGCAGGCCTGTCTGCTCGTGATCAACCGGGACATCTGGTACGACAACCTGACAACGATCCTGATCTATCCAAGTGCGTTCAAATCGCGCCAACGCAGGCAAGACGGTTACGTCGTCAGCGAAAAAGAGATCGTGCGCACCGGTGAAAGCTGGGATCGCGGCCCCGTAATCCTTTCATGGACGCATAGCCAACAGGGAGCATTGAATGATCACGACGGGCAGAACGTTGTATTGCACGAATTCGCGCATCAGATTGACGAACTCTCAGGCGGCACAAACGGAGTACCTATTCTGAGCGACGGTCAAAGCTTTGCTGAATGGGAAAAAGCCTTTCTGCACGCATATGACGCGCATGTACACGCCGTAGAAGCTGGGCGGCCAACCGTCATAGACCCCTATGGCGCAACTGGCCACGAAGAGTTTTTTGCCGTGTCCGTCGAGGTGTTCTTTGAACGGCCCAGGGACCTGAAGGCAGCCGTTCCTGAAGTCTATACTCAGCTCTCCAAATTGTTCCAGCTTGACCCTGCAACGTGGAAATAGCGTCGGCCAACAAGTAGGATTCACAAAAAGCGTTTTTTGAATTACATTGAACCTGTTGTTTTTAGGAGGGCTTTTTATGTCATCAAAACTGATGGCCGAGTTTTTCGGCACGTTCTGGCTTGTGCTGGGCGGTTGCGGCAGCGCCGTTTTGGCCGCAGGCGTGGCCGATGTAGGTATCGGCTGGCTGGGTGTTTCTTTTGCTTTTGGTCTGACCGTCCTGACAATGGCTTATGCCGTTGGTCATGTCTCTGGTGGTCATTTTAACCCCGCAGTCAGCCTTGGCCTGATGATGGGTGGCAGGTTCCCCGCGAAACACCTGATCCCGTACTGGATTGCTCAGGTCGCCGGTTCTGTCGCAGCGGCCGCAGTGCTCTACTTGATTGTCAGCGGCGCTCCGGGATTTGAAGGGGTCGGCAGTTTTGCAACCAACGGGTTTGATGAGGCCTCACCCGGAGGGTATTCGATGACCTCGGCGCTTGTGATCGAGGTCGTGATGACAGCGTTCTTCATCGTGATCATCCTTGGATCAACGTCACGCTGGGCGCCCGCGGGCTTTGCGCCGATCGCCATCGGCCTTGGGCTTACACTCATTCACCTGATTTCGATCCCGGTAACCAACACTTCGGTCAACCCGGCGCGATCCACAGGGGTCGCCTTGTTTGCAGAAGGTCCCGCGCTTGAGCAATTGTGGCTGTTTTGGGCGGCACCGCTGATTGGCGGTGCGATCGGGGCCGCCATCTGGAACACGATGGGCGACGACTAAGCCCCAATTAAAATGGCCCCGCTGTCAATTACGGCGGGGCCATCTATACTACTCTGTCACTGTAACGCTTTTCATGATGTCAGGCTGGCCGATGACAGCACCGTTCGGTCCTTCGCCACGTTTGATCGAGTCAACCACTTCCATGCCGCCGGTCACCTGACCAACAACTGTGTATTGTCCGTTCAGGAAAGGACCGGGCGCGAACATGATGAAAAACTGCGAGTTCGCGCTGTTGGGATCTTGCGCGCGCGCCATTCCAACAACACCGCGGTCGTAGTTGAAATCGGAAAATTCGGCAGGCAGATCAGGTCGGTCAGAGCCACCTGTACCGGCGCGACGCAGGTCACTGCCAAGGCGACCATGTTCCACGTCGCCCGTTTGCGCCATGAACCCGTCGATTACGCGGTGAAACACCACGCCATCATATTTCCCTTCGGCTGCCAAAGTGCTGATTTGTTCAACATGCTTCGGAGCAAGGTCATCAAAAAGGTCGACGGTAACGGTGCCATTTGCACCCTCACCTTCAATCTCGATCTCCAAGCCTGTGGCCAAAGCAGGGCTGGCCAAGAAAGCGAATGCGGCGGCCAGTTTATACATCGGCGGCCACCTTAACGCTGATCATGCGGTCCGGGCTCATTGGGGGTTCACCACGGGTGATGGCGTCCACATGTTCCATGCCTTCAATGACACGGCCATAGACGGTGTATTGGCCATTCAGGAAATGGTTGTCCTTGAAGTTGATGAAGAACTGCGAATTGGCCGAATCCGGGTTCTGAGACCGGGCCGCGCCCAGGGTTCCGCGATCATGGGGCAGTTTGGAGAACTCGGCCGGAACGTTCGGCAGCGATGATCCACCGGTACCCGCCATACGCAGGTTGAAACCGTCTTCCATGTCACCATGCTGTACGTCACCGGTTTGCGCCATGAAACCGTCAATCACGCGATGGAAAGCCACGTTGTCATACTCGCCGCCCCGCGCAAGCTCTTTCATCCGTGCCGCGTGCTGAGGGGCCACGTCAGGTAACAGCTCGATGACGACATTGCCGTCTTTCAGCTCGATGATAATGGTGTTTTCGGGATCTTTGATCTCGGCCATGTGGCCCTCCTGTCGATTGTCTTGCGCAAATACCTATGCCGCAAGCGTGCGAATGCCAAGTGACGCATTGACCTGAGGGCAAAAAGCCGGAAAAGAACCGCCTAAAGCGATTGGAAATGCGAGGACAGCACGATGGGTTGGAAAACACTGGACGATATGGACCTGAACGGAAAGCGCGTGCTGGTACGTGTGGATATCAACGTTCCGGTTGCCGACGGTGTCGTGACCGACGACACACGTATCCAGCGTGTCGTGCCAACAGTTCGTGACATTCTGGCCGCTGGCGGCATGCCGATCCTTCTGGCCCATTTCGGCCGCCCCGGTGGTGAGCGGAAGATGGACCTTTCTCTGCAGCAACTTGTCCCGGCCCTTGAAACTGCATTTGGCACGTCGGTTCAGTTTGCACCCGATTGCGTCGGTGATCAGGCCGAAGCCGCTGCCACCACCTTGCAACCCGGTCAGGTGCTGCTTTTGGAAAACACTCGCTTCCATGCGGCAGAAACCAAGAATGACGGTGACCTCGCCGCCGGTATGGCCAAGCTGGGCGATGTGTATTGCAATGACGCATTTTCCGCAGCGCACCGGGCCCATAGCTCGACCGAGGCAATAGCGCGACTGCTGCCCGCGTGCGCCGGTCGCCTGATGCAAACCGAGTTGCAAGCCTTAGAGGGTGCACTGGGCGCCCCGAAACGCCCCGTGACAGCCGTTGTTGGAGGCGCCAAAGTCTCAACCAAGCTCGAGCTGTTGGGCAATCTCATTGAAAAAGTCGACTACCTTGTAATTGGTGGCGGCATGGCAAACACATTCCTTGTTGCCAAGGGTCTGAACGTCGGCAAGTCACTGGCCGAAAGCGCGATGAAAGAGACAGCGGCGGACATCATGGCAAAAGCGGAAACATCGGGATGCAAGATCGTTTTGCCGTCTGACGTTGTCGTGGCCGAAAAGTTCGAAGCCAACGCTCCGCACCAGATCCTGCCAGCCGATCAGTGCACCCAAGACGGTATGATCCTGGACGCTGGCCCCGAGAGCGTGGCCGCCGTTTCCGAGGTTTTTGATCTGAGTAAAACGCTGATCTGGAATGGTCCGCTGGGTGCGTTCGAGATCGAACCGTTTGATGCCGCAACAAATGCCGCAGCACTCAAAGCAGCCGCTTTGACCCGGTCTGGAAATCTGGTTTCAGTTGCCGGTGGCGGCGATACAGTGGCCGCGCTCAATGCCTCTGGCGCAGCCAAGGATTTTTCATACATTTCCACTGCGGGCGGCGCGTTCCTGGAGTGGATGGAAGGCAAGACCTTGCCGGGTGTCGCGGCACTGGAACAATAAAATCGCCGCCTCATACGTTTTTGTTGGAACAAGGGATTCACAACCCGAATCACCTGTGTCATAGTGCTTTCAGAGGCCCGAAAAGGGCCCGTTATTGAGGCAAACTTCATACGGCGGTAAACAGAGTGTCCCGTTCCAATCGGCCCGGTTTGGGCGCAGTTTTGTTCTTCATGGTGGCTTTTATGCTGGGTGTCTATTTCACCTTCGCCGCCGTGCAGGGCGACTATGGCCTGTTCAGACGGGTCGAGATTGCAGCGGAACGGGACGCCCTGTCGCGCGACCTGGATAAACTTCAGGCCGAAATCGCAGAAATGGATAACCTGACACGTCGTCTTTCGGACACGTATCTGGACCTCGACTTGCTGGATCAACAGGCGCGTTCGGTGTTAGGCATGATCCGCGCCGACGAGATTGTTATCCGCTAACGCGCTCTACCTCACGTCAAAGCATTATAAAATAGGCGTTTCTACGCCGGATTCCGCGCGAGTGGACGCTGCGTCACATTTACACTCGCCAGATGGACCGAAATGCTTTAAGAGATAGTTTAACGCTAAACTATCTTGCCGAGAGGGGGAGATCGCCACAATGGCTGCGCGAAAGACCACAAAGAAACCAAACGTTTCTGCGGAAGAACTCACCACCTATTACCGAGAGATGCTGCTGATCCGTCGATTCGAGGAAAAAGCCGGACAACTCTACGGCATGGGACTGATTGGCGGTTTCTGCCATTTGTATATCGGTCAAGAGGCGGTCGTCGTCGGGCTTGAGGCCGCGGCTAAGGAAGGCGACAAGCGGATCACATCCTACCGCGATCACGGCCACATGCTGGCCTGTGGAATGGACCCGGGCGGCGTCATGGCCGAATTGACCGGGCGCGAGGGCGGTCTGTCCAAAGGCAAGGGCGGCTCGATGCACATGTTCTCGAAAGAGAAGCACTTCTACGGCGGCCACGGTATCGTAGGCGCACAGGTTCCGCTGGGCGCAGGTCTGGCTTTTGCCGACAAGTATAAAGAGAACGGTGGCGTGACCTTCACGTACTTCGGTGACGGCGCTGCAAACCAGGGTCAGGTTTACGAGACATTCAACATGGCGGCGATCTGGGATCTGCCGGTCGTGTTCGTGATCGAAAACAACCAATATGCCATGGGGACATCTCAGGCACGCTCGACCTCGACCAAAGACATCTACCATCGTGGCGAAGCGTTCGGCATTCCCGGTGAGATCGTGAATGGCATGGATGTTCTTGCGGTAAAGGAAGCCGGTGAAAAAGCTGTCGCGCACTGCCGCGCGGGCAAAGGCCCCTACATCCTTGAGGTCAAGACCTACCGCTACCGCGGCCACTCGATGTCCGACCCGGCCAAGTATCGCACCCGTGAAGAGGTTCAAAAGGTGCGCGAACAAAGTGACCCGATCGAACACGTGCGCGAGCTGCTGCTGACCGGCAAACACGCGACCGAGGATGACCTGAAGGCGATCGACAAAGAGATCAAAGAGGTCGTCAATCAGGCCGCCGAATTCTCCAAAGAAAGCCCCGAGCCCGCATTGGACGAGCTCTGGACAGATATTTACGCCTGAGAGGACGAATAAGACATGGCAACCGAAATTCTCATGCCCGCCCTTTCTCCCACGATGGAAGAGGGCACGCTGGCCAAATGGCTGGTCAAGGAAGGCGACACCGTATCCTCGGGCGACATCATGGCCGAGATCGAAACCGACAAAGCCACGATGGAGTTCGAAGCTGTCGATGAAGGCATCGTCGGCAAGATCCTGATCGACGAAGGCACCGAGGGGGTCAAGGTAAACACCCCTATCGCGATCTTGGTCGAAGAAGGCGAAGACGCCTCCGCCCTGCCCGCGGCTGCGCCCGCAGCTGCAGCGGCGACCGAGGCCGCCCCTGCGGCGGTTGAGGCCTCCGCTCCCGCAGCAACGGCACCGGCCGCACCGGTGGTCGACCTTTCACCCGACTGGCCTGCAGATGCTGAAATGGCACAACAAACCGTACGCGAAGCTCTGCGTGATGCAATGGCCGAAGAAATGCGCGGTGACGGTGACGTCTACCTTATGGGTGAAGAAGTTGCCGAATATCAGGGCGCTTACAAAGTCTCCCAAGGTCTGCTGGATGAATTCGGTGGCAAACGCGTCATCGACACGCCCATCACCGAACATGGTTTTGCTGGTATCGCGGTCGGGTCGGCCTTCGGCGGCCTGAAACCCATTGTCGAGTTCATGACCTTCAACTTCGCCATGCAGGCGATTGACCAGATCATCAACTCCGCCGCCAAGACGCTCTATATGTCCGGCGGTCAGATGGGCTGCCCCATCGTGTTCCGTGGTCCCAACGGCGCTGCCGCCCGCGTGGCCGCGCAGCACTCACAGGATTACGCCGCATGGTACATGCAAATCCCCGGCCTGAAAGTCGTCATGCCCTACTCGGCCGCAGACGCTAAGGGTCTGCTGAAATCGGCGATCCGCGACCCCAACCCGGTTGTCTTCCTGGAAAACGAAATCCTCTACGGTCGCTCCTTTGACGTGCCGCAAGTGGATGACCTGACCGTCCTGCTGGGCAAGGCGCGCATCTGGCGCGAAGGCTCAGACGTGACCATCGTCAGCTTCGGTATCGGCATGCAATACGCATTGGAAGCCGCTGACAAGCTAGCCGAAGTGGGCATCAGCGCCGAGGTCATCGACCTGCGCACCATCCGTCCGATGGACACCGGGGCGATCATCAACTCCGTGATGAAAACCAACCGTCTGGTGACCGTCGAAGAAGGTTGGCCGCAAGGCTCGGTCGGCAGCTACATCAGCTCGGTTGTGATGCAGGAAGCGTTCGATTACCTTGACGCCCCGGTCATCAACTGCACCGGCAAGGACGTTCCGATGCCCTACGCCGCGAACCTCGAAAAGCTGGCCCTGATCACCACCGATGAGGTGATCGCCGCCGTCAAACAAGTGACCTACCGGTAAGGAGCGACAGACAGATGCCCACCGAAATTCTGATGCCCGCCCTTTCACCCACGATGGAGGAAGGCACACTTGCCAAATGGCTGGTCAAAGAGGGCGACACCGTGTCGTCCGGCGACCTGCTGGCCGAGATTGAAACCGACAAAGCCACGATGGAGTTCGAGGCTGTTGACGAAGGCACGATCGGAAAGATCCTGATCCCGGAAGGCTCCGAGGGGGTCAAGGTCAACACAGCCATCGCGGTTCTGCTGGAAGACGGCGAAAGCGCGGATGATATTGCCGCTGCACCTGCCGCAGCCCCCGCGGCTGCACCCGCAGCCGCCGCAGGCAACGAGGCCGCCGCGCCAGCGGCGTCCGAGGCGCCTGCCCCTGGCCCGGCTGCACCGGCCAAAGCTGATGGCGGTCGTATCTTTGCCTCTCCGCTGGCCCGTCGAATTGCCGCGCAAAAAGGCCTCGATTTGGCGCAGATCACTGGGTCTGGCCCGCATGGCCGCATTGTCAAAGCAGATGTCGAAGGCGCAACAGCGACTGCACCGGCGGCAGCACCCGCTCCTGCGGCCGCAGCCCCCTCAGCGGCGGCACCGGCTGGCCCATCCGCAGACGCCGTCGCCAAGATGTATGAAGGTCGCGACTATGAGGAAATCAAGCTCGACGGGATGCGCAAGACTATTGCAGCGCGCCTGACCGAAGCGAAACAGACAATCCCGCATTTCTACCTGCGTCGCGATATCAAGCTGGATGCATTGCTCAAGTTCCGCAGCCAGTTGAACAAGCAGCTGGAAGGCCGTGGCGTCAAACTCAGCGTTAATGACTTCATCATCAAGGCCGTGGCCAATGCGCTGCAGCAGGTTCCCGAATGCAACGCCGTCTGGGCGGGCGACCGGGTTCTGCAACTGAAACCATCGGACGTAGCGGTCGCCGTCGCCATCGAGGGCGGTCTGTTCACGCCGGTCCTACAGGATGCCGACACCAAGTCGCTGTCTGCCCTGTCGACCGAGATGAAAGACCTCGCCGGTCGCGCCCGCGAGCGCAAACTTGCGCCCCATGAGTATCAGGGCGGCACATTTGCGGTCTCGAACCTGGGCATGTTTGGTATCGACAATTTCGACGCGATCGTGAACCCACCGCATGCCGGAATTCTAGCCGTGGGCACCGGGCTCAAGAAGCCGGTTGTCGGCGATGATGGAGAGCTAACAGTAGCAACCGTAATGTCCGTGACCATGTCGGTTGATCACCGGGTCATCGACGGCGCCTTGGGTGCTCAACTGCTGCAAGCCATCGTAGAAAACCTTGAAAACCCGATGGTTATGTTGGCCTGATTTCCGCATAGTCACTCGCCGCGCCGGTGTATTTCTGGCGCGGCTCTCATTTCGACTGCTGTGATGTGAGCGTCCGTGAACCGGCGACCCATTGCCCGCAGCGCAAAGCGACACCACACTCATTGCATGCCATTACGGACGCAAAGGTATGCTATGACTTTGACCCAATCAGCCCAAACGTTTCTGATCTTATTGCTGCTGGCGGCATTCGCGCCAGCAGATGCCCACGCCAAACCAAACTCGTACCCGGGAGAAAATTCCAAGTTCAATCACAAAGACCCAAATGCCGTGGCAAAATGGGAAGCCGAACGCGCGAAGAAGATTGAACTACGCAAGCAACGTCGGGAAGAGCGTCGATTGAAGCGGCTGGACAAAAAGAACAACCGCTCCAACTAAACCGCGCAAAGATCAGTTACTGATCTTTGCCTAGCATATGGTCCATTGAGATAGAGGGCTGATCGCACCCGGCTTCACCCACGATTTTGGCGGGAATACCAGCGACTGTCTTGCACGGCGGAACCTCTTGCAACACGACCGAACCAGCGGCAATGCGGCTGCAATGGCCAACTTCAATGTTCCCAAGAACTTTGGCACCAGCACCAATAAGCACACCGTTCCCAATCTTGGGGTGCCGCTGTTCTTCTTCCTTACCGGTACCGCCCAGCGTCACAGAGTGAAGCATCGAGACGTTGTCACCAACAACAGCCGTTTCCCCAATAACGATCGAGTGGGCATGGTCAATCATGATACCCTTGCCGATCTTGGCCGCCGGATGGATGTCAATTCCAAAGATTTCAGACGATCGCATCTGGAAAAAGTAGGCCAGGTCAAAACGGCCCTTCTGCCACAACCAATGACCGACGCGGTAGGCCTGCATAGCCTGATACCCTTTGAAATAAAGGATCGGCTGCAAAAGGCGATGGCATGCAGGATCGCGCTCATAAACAGCCATAAGGTCGGCCCTGGCAGCCTCAATCAGAGATGCATCATCCGCATATGCCTCATCCACGATTTCTCGCAGAACCATCATCGACATCTCGTTCGAGCACAGTTTGGCTGAAATCCTGTAGGACAACGCGCGCTCAAGGCTTTTGTGGTGCAGCACACAGGCATGTACCAGACCGCCCATAAGCGGCTCATTCTCAACTGCGGATTGTGCTTCGACCGTGATCCGATCCCAGACCGGGTCAACAGTGGCTACGTGACTGCGCTTTTCCAACATGGCTTTTGATCCTTTGCTGCGCCTAGAATGCCATTTAGTTGTAAAAACGCCAAACGCAAACCCGTGATCCTCAGGATAACGAAAATGAATGGTATAAATGACAACGACTTTTTGGCCCGCATCCAAGCTCGGCTGGCTGAACTGGACGCGAGCTCGCAAAGTGGGAAGGATGCGCAATCCGTCGTTGAATTGGATCAGCAGGCAATTGGTCGTCTCAGCAGGATGGACGCATTGCAAAACCAGGCAATGGCAAAGGCGCAACAAGCAAATCGCGACCTAGAGAAGTTAAGATTACAGGCTGCGCTATCGCGCCTTCACGACGGCGAGTATGGATATTGCGAAGATTGCGGGGAAGAAATTCCGGTCAAGCGGTTAGAACTGGATCTCGCGGCGACCAAATGCGTCAGCTGCGCGTCCGGCTAAGGTGACGCTGAACCAGGCAGCTGATTACAGTTTCAAAGCATTGGCAATAATTCAGGTCGTCAAAACCGGGCTCATCCGCGAGACGGCGTGTATGGGCCGCTGACATCAATGACCCATTCCCAAAATCGGGATGAAGCTGACCTGTTCGGCAGACATGTTCATGTGCCGTTTCAGCTTCGGCAATTATCCGAAGGCACAACCGACGTCTTTCCGGGGCCGGCGCGCACAAAAGAGCGCGCGCCGCAGAGCTTACATCACCATGAAGAATTGGACGCATGAGTTCACGCCACGGTCAGGGTCGCCGGCAGCCCCGGGCCGTAACTGGATGATACCTGCGAAATCTGGGCATCATATGATCCAGATAGACCGTCTGCGGTTTTCATGGTCGCAGAGTAAGTCCAGTGCGGGCTTGTGGTCATCGCTTCGCGCACCAATGTCCCACCCGCGCGAATTTGAACCAGATAGGCCTCGGCCTCTTCACCAAGTGGGACATCGATCCCTGACCAGTCATCCCCGTCAATTCTTGTGCGGCGTATCCATGACAGCGTGTCGCCATAACTGTCTTTTGAAACACGCAAATGCGACGGTGCGTAGGGCCTTAAACCATTGCCGTTGAAGGTTTCCACTGTGTGCACAAAGGATGCATCATCATAACCGCGCGAGGCTGGCCCAATCCGATAGTGTTTGGCAATGCGGCGCTCAGACCGCAGAAGGCTGGTTTGATAGACGCGCTGGTCCAACAAAACAAAAACTGAACCTTCGGGCCAAAAATCTGGAATTTTGGCGTCAGTGCCCAACTGCCCACGCAAACGGCCTGAAAGCTCGTAAACACCGGGGTCCGTCAGGTTTGCGCTTTGGAATTGAAACAGTTCCCAATTGTCCGGAGAACCATCCCCGATGGCCGCGAGGTTTGCACCATTCAGAATCGCTTGTCGGGGGCGAGACTCCAATTGTCCCGCGATCAGACTAACGCGCAGCGGCGCACCATCGTCCCACAATCCGGCGCTGGCGCGACGCATAGGCGATTGCGTAAAGCCAATAGTAGCTTGAGCTGTAATCACCTCTTGCAGCTCATAGTCTTCGTCGGTGCTGGAAGAATAGACAACTGCACTACCGGGCCACGGGTCAGCAGTCACCGCCATGTAGGGTGCATGCGGCACTTCTGATCCAGTGATCAGCGGCAAGTCCATGAACACAGAATAAACCGGTACAGGCGCAACAAAGGCCGTCTCGGAAACCACATCATCTGGCAAATCAGATGGTGTATACACGCCGGGTTCAACGCGCACAGCCTCTGCCATCTGCATCTCGGCCTGTTCCAAGCGGTCGATGCGGTAGCGCGCGCCGTTCGTGCCGTCGTTCAGGCTGATGACGTCGCCCGCCCCGACATTCAACTGCGAAGGTGGAAGCCCAAACCGGATCGTTTCGCGCGATACCCGGGATTCGCTGAGCCACCGTTCTGCAACCTGCCGGCCTTCGGCCCGTGTCATAGACAAAGGCATCTCGTTTTCTGAGATGGAATGCGTGCGCGCGTCAGGCAGAACGGCCTCTTCCGAAACGATGGCATGATCCGAGTCAGATTGCACAAACCGCAAGCGAACGCGTCCGGTCACCTCGGCTTCGGCCTCTCTGCGGTATTCGATGTCACCGTCAATCTCATCGCTGGCCGCGAGCAAATCGACATCCAGCTGAACTGGCGCACGCGCATCTCTCATCTGAAAGCAAAGCAAGCCATCTCTTTCAATCGCGTCAAACCCGTAACGCAACATCAACGGTTGCAGGGCTGCACGACCGTCCGAGACCTGTTCGACAGCGTAACCTCGAACAACACCATCCAAACCCGAGGTGTCGATATCCGTCACCCCCGCACCATGGCAGATTTCGGTGACAACCGAGGCCAGCGTCCGCGACCCGGAGCGCCCGTTCAGCCAATGCCCACGGGCATAGTTTGCACCGTCGCTCCATCGGCTACGCAAGTTGGGAAACGCCGGATAGGGACGCGCGTCCCAAGCCCACACGTAGGCGTTGGACATATCCACCATTCGATCGCCATAAACCTCAGAGACAGGGTTTATATGCGGATCGGACCAGTACCCCAGCATCGCTCGCAGGTATTGAACCTGCATGAAATCATCGCGTTGTCCGTTGGAATACCTTGGCAAACTGGATTCTGACGACTTCGGATCCAGGAACTTATTCGGTTGGTTCGTTCCTTTGTCTATCGCTGCGCATCCGAGCTCTGTGAACCAAATTGGCTTAGAGCCTGGAATCCACGCGGTCTGCTGGCTCTGCCGGACACCTGCAATACGCTCGTGATGCGGCTGCGACCACCAGTTGCGCAAATCCTTGTACCGCCAAATCCACGGTTCATCGTGGTCGCCATCCTCGATCGGCGTACGGATTTGAGCTGTGGCTTCTTCCGGCGAGGCATAAAACCAGTCAAACCCTTCACCGCCTTCAATATTGCTGCGAAGGTAGTCAATGTCGTAAATCGCGCGAGCACCGGCTTGCGCGTCTAGGTGATCTTCGCCTTCTCGCCAATCAGACAAGGGCATATAGTTATCGACCCCGACAAAATCGATATTTTCGTCTGCCCACAGCGGATCGAGGTGAAAATACCTGTCGCCACTGCCATCCGTGGGCTGATAGCCGAAATACTCGCTCCAATCTGCCGCATACCCGATTTTGGTTTGCGGCCCCAATAGCTTGCGCACTTCTGCTGCCAGCACACGCAATTGGGCGACGGCAGGGAAGCCCGACATTCCTCGGATTTGTGTCAGACCACGCATTTCTGAGGCAATGCAGAACGATGCCACACCACCGGCTGCCTTACACAGGGCCGCGTAGTGCAATATGAAGCGGAACAGTCCCCATTCTTCCGGGCCTGTGTACGTAAAATCGCCGTCAACAACCGAAAAGTCATTGGCGCGCGCATTCCCGAAAAACCTGGCCACTTCGGCATCTGCGGAAGCCTGTCCATCCGGGGAACCGCTGCGTCCGGGTGCCCGGCTAAGGGTAATTCGCCCCCGCCACGGAAGATGGGGTTGATCACTGGCGTCTGACCAAGGGTCCGGCAAACCGTTGTTTTGCAGCTGATCCATCAGGATGAACGGATAGAACATTACCCGCTTGCCCTTATGTTTGAGATGCCGAATGGCCTGAATAACGGACTGGTCCGTCGGCGTTGCACCATATACGGGACGGTTCTGGTCCTGTTTTACCTTTTGCGCCGCGCTGCGGCTTACACCAGCGACCCGCCAAGGCATGCTCTCGCCCTCAATGTCTTTGTGCAGAACTTTTGGTCTGATTTGGCATTGACCGCATCGAAGATCGTCACCGAACCACGAGACGATCAGTGAAGTCGCCTCACAGGAAGGCAATTCGGCATTCAGAGCCCGCACCGAGGTTACAAGATCCGACACGCCCGACGCCGAATTCACATTTGCGGCCCAGCTTTGACCCTTGCCCTTTGTGTAATTCACCTGCGCGCTGGCCAAGGCGTATTCACCCGTGCCAGGCATCAAGGCAACGCCCCGGACGATATTGGACAAAGCTTCATCTGTTTCAGGCAAGTCTGGTTGATCAAGTCGAACCACTTCGAAAGAAAACTGCGGCACACGATTTCCAAACGACGCCAACTGCAAATCTTCGATGACAACATAAGCAGTACCCCGATATGCCGGGACATTGCCTGCACCTTCAACCGCTTCAATCAGTGGGTCGGGCAGTTGGGTCTGGGTTCCATGATAAACCCTCATGTTCAGCCCAGCGCGCTCAATTTCCTCACCATCGGCCCATATGCGCGGGATATCTGCGATGGTCCCTGCACCAACTGCGATCGCCAGGGAAACAGAGTAACTGTAGCTATTGGTGGTGGTAGTAACCTCGGGAGTTTTAGGTGAACCCTTGCCTCCTCCTCCGCCCTGAGTGGTCGTGGTGCTGCTTCGCGTTTCCAAAAAGTCCGAGGCCCAAATGACCTGACCGCCCACGCGCATACGCCCAAAAACGGTCGAGACAGGTGCACCCTCCCCGGTTTCAGTCAACCTGAACCGATCAAGGCGTCCTGTCTCAACGACTTCGCTACCGCCACCCATGACCGATTGGCTCATGAGGCGTTGGTCAATCACACGGCCCAAGGTGGCACCAATGGCGCGCCCGACCACGGCGGTGGACAAACCCGCGACAGTGCCGCCGATGGCACCACCAATCGCTGCACCAGCAGCAGAGAGTACGATCGTCGCCATTTACTTGCCCTCCGCAGGAAACCCAAAACACGCGACCACCCGACGCCGCCAGGGATCGCTCAAGGTATTTTCCACAACACCGTGTCCGGAATAGGCATGGATAAAGCGCGGTGTCTCGCCGTCGTCGCTGACTATTCCCACATGCTTGGCAACCCGCCCCTCTCGCATCCGAAACAACAACACATCGCCCTTTCGCAGATCATCAAGCTCTTTGGTCAATAGATGGCGGCGGGCCGCAGCCCACATGCGTTCCTCTCCCTGAGGTTCGGACCAATCCATACTGTAGGTCGGAGTCTCTTCTGGCTCGGGCCCAAACAGTGCTCGCCAGACCCCCCGCAACAACCCCAAGCAATCGGTTCCCGCACCTTTGACGGATGCCTGATGCACATAAGGTGTCCCCAACCACGAACGGGCTTCGTCAACGACCTGATGTCCGGTAACGCTCATCGTAGGCTACCCCCTTTGTTTGGATTTCCTTTTTTGGGTACTGCCATCACCCAATCCTCACCGGGAAGGTCCGGAAAGCCTTGAAAGTTCAGAAGGTTGTTGAATTTTTTGCGGCAGGTCACCATCCGCTTGTCGCAACCAGCCGTAAGTCTGACACGGTCGCCCACGGCAAGCCCCCCGCCGATCCCAGACCACAACGTGATACGGCGACCGCGCGACAGCTTGAGATCCTCTTTTACGGATGCCCACAACCCGGCGGCCGCGCCCGAGATAACATCCAGCCGCCCTCGCTCGAACCAGGAAGCGTCTGGCCCATCGGCGCCTATCAGATGCAAAACGCTGCCCGCCGTCAGATCAGACACTTCCGCCTCAGCAGTAAACCCAGCTGTGCTGGTATCAAACCGACAGGCTTGGTCACCTAAGACGGCTGTACAGGGTTTTTGGTAGATCCGACCCAGCGGCCTGTTCAACAAATCGGTCAAACCGCGTAGCTCGGCGTGGAAAGCACCGCCCGCCCGACGCATTTCGCCAATCGACCCGCGAAACTGCAACATTCGCTGTTCCGGGGCAGCCCAATTGACCAGCCAGGCCAGAACTTCGGCCCCGTCAAAGCGACCAGCTTCAATATCTGCGTCAGTAACGGCTGCATCGGATAGGGCGCCCATCGCCTCAGAGTTGTCGATGGAAAGGCCAGTGGCCTGCTCAATGGCAGAGGCGGTCAAGCCGGTGCTTGCCTTGAACACAAGACCTTCGAAATTCAATTCCATATCGTGGTCGGTAAATCCAAAGAACTCGCCATCCGAACGCTTGATCGCCCAACAACGGCAAGTCGTTGTCAGACCGGTCTGCAGATGCGCAAACAGGTCGTCTTTGCCTTGGTCGATCATACCCGCACCTCCACTACAGGGACGTTGGGTACGTCGCCTGCCTGAAAGCTGGCCACGCTGGTCTGGATCTTATCTGTGTCGAACCGCACGGGAACGTCGAATTCGAACCCGGCTGTGATTTCAACACCATCAGGTGGTGGATCGGCAAATGTGACAAGGCCGCGGGTGAGGTCGACGTCGAAATCTACGCCTTCTCGAACTTCGTCCTGGTCCAACCCTACTTTTACTGTTCCCAATACCGGCTTGATTATGGGACGTACGTACTGGAACCCGCCGGAAGCGTAAGTCTTGATCAATTGAAACTCAGACTTCAGGCCATCCCCGCTGGCAATCACCTGATCGGCTTTGTCGGCCTCCTCTGACGCGGCACCAGACTTGTAGTCGGACCAATCCTTCCAACGGAACCCGAACATTTGCCCTCTGCGCGCTTCGAAGAACGAAATAAGGGTCTCGATATCGTCCAGTGACCGCATTCCAAACCCAGCGTCATAGCGACGGCGGGAATGAGCCCAGGGCGTGTTGCGTTCCTCGAATCCGTTGGCGAGTGTAACGATATCCGTGCGCCGCTCTGGACCACCGACCGAGCCAAAGCTCAGGCTGGCGGGAAATCTCACCTCGTGAAAATTCATGCCTTGCTCCCCTTATCTGTTGCGACTTCCGCGACCCAGCGCGCGGCTCATCTGTGCGGCGATCTGACTTTGGCTGCGGCGAAAACCCTGCACATCGGGCGTGGTGATGTTCATCACCACATTGACCGCACCGCCGCCGCCCGAGGTACGCACGCCCAACTTGCCGTCCGGGCCACGTGCCAAAGGCATGATCGCCTCTGGACCTGCCTCACCCATCAGGCCGGTCGCACCACGCATCGGGAACGTTGTCGGACCGCTGATCACACCACCATTGGCAAACGGCATCACCCGGCCCTGACTAAAGCTACCACCGTCTGCGAATGGCAGGATGCCCTGAACAAAACTGCCTATCCCGCCAGCGATTATGCCACCGAAATGATCCGCCACAGGTTTGATTGCCGCCGAATAAGCCGTGCGGATCATCGAGTTCTTAAGCACGTCCAGCGCGTCCGACAGGTTCATCCCGTCCAGAACCACGCCGTCAAATGCCTTGCGCAGACCACCAGACATGCCGCGTTCCAACGTCGCCACGTCTTTACCCGTCTCTTCAAAGGTTTGTTTGATCCGCTTCATCTGGCTGTCAAATGCTGCCGCCATGGACGCCGCATCCCCCAGCGAGTCGCCCAGCGCCTCGCCTCGCTCCTGCAGGTCGTCCAACCCGTCACGATCCGTCGTCATCATGCTCTCCTTGTTTCTTGTCGGGGTATGCCGCCAGCAACGCGTCCAGCCCCGCCCGGTTCATCGCGGGCATCCCTGCACCCTGCCCCAGCATCAACCGCAGCTCGGCCGGGGTCAGACGCCAGAACTGTTCCGGCGTCAGACGCAGGCCGGTCATCCCGGCCCGCATCAGGGCGGGCCAGTCGAACCCGCTCACCGCTCCGGTACCATGAAGGCGCGTGCCAGCAGTTCAGCCGCCGCACGGGCGCCCGCCATCGGACCGCCCTCGATCTCGGCGCGCAGCATGTCGGCACGCGATACATCCGCCCCACCGCCCCGCAGACCCGCCACGATCAGCGCCAGCACATCACCGCTGGAATAGGCCCCGCCTTCGAACCGCTGCACCAGTTCCACCAGTGTCCCGGTACCCAGTTCCTGCTCCAGTTCCGCCAAAGCACCCAGCGTCAGCTTGAGCACCCGCAGCTCGCCATCGATGGTCAATGCCACCTCACCCGTCCACGGATTGGCCATCGGCTTACAGCGCCGTAAAGGTCAGGGCGCCGGCGCTGGCGAGGCTCATCTCATAGGTGGCCTCGCCGTTATGCGAGCCCGCATATTCGATGCCCGTCACCTGAAACGCGCCTTCGACAATGCCGAAATCGGGGATGATCACCTGAAACGCAGGCGTCTCACCGTCAAAAAACAACTGACGCGCACGCTCATCGGTACCCTCGTCCTTGAACACACCCGACCCCGAGATCGAGGCCGATTTGACCCCCGCACCCGACAGCAGCTCGCGCCATCCGCCCTGACTTTCAAGGCTGGTGACATCCACACTTTCCGCGTTGAAACTGACCCGCGTGGCGCGAAGGCCCGCGATGGTCTCGAACAGGCCCGAGCCGTTCATATCCACTTTGACCAACAGGTCTTTTCCGTTCTGGGCAGCCATATGCTCTCTCCGTTGATTGCTTAGTCGTCTTCCACGCGGGCGCGGAATCTCAGGTCGATCTGGCGGATCGCGCCGCCCGTTCCCGTGCGCCGGGCGCTGGCGCGCTCGAACCACAGCCCCACAAGGCGGCCCCGTTCCAGGGTTAGTGCCGCGCCTTTCAGCGCGTCACACACCGCGCCCGCCAGCGTCTTGGCCGCGCCAAAACCAGCGGCCTCGGACACCACCGATACGGTGAACCGATGCACAGCCCCCGCGCCCGATCTGTCCGAGGCATCTCGCACCTCCTCGGGGCCCAGCGTCACATAGGTTTGGGGCACCGCCCCCGCCGGAACCGCGTCATAGATCGCGCCGCCTGACAGCGTGCTGACCTGCGCGTCGCCCGACAGCTGTTGAAACACCGCCGCCTGCAAAGCGGCTGATACGCCGTAACTCATGCCGCCACCTCTTCATCCGCGAAACAGGTCAGGTACTGGCCGCGCGGGTCGCGCTCGGCCACCGCGCGGATCACGAACCGGCGCGTGCCCTCTGAGAACCGCTGATCCGGGGTTGGGCGCATCGCCGATCCTTCGGGCGCGCCGCGCACCACGATGCGATAGCCAACGCGCGAGACCGGGACACCTGCAACAGACCGCTCGGACCCGCTGCGGGCCGTGACCTCGGCCCAAACCGTTCCCACGGCGGCCCATGTCTCGGTATACCCACCAGCCCCATCCGCGCTGCGCACCGGTGCCTCAAGCACCAGCTTTCTGTTCAATCGGGGCGTCTTCATTGCGCCACCCCGGCACCAAAGCGCACAACCCGGTAGCGTTGGATCAGGCTTGTGACGCCAAAGGGCATACAGCCCGCGCCCAAAGCCGTCTCATCCCGGTATTCATAGTAATGCGCGGCCAGCAACAGCACCGCCTGCCCCAGATCAGCGGGCAGAGCGCCCCAATCCGCAGCCATCCCGGCGGTGAAGGCAATCTTGACTGATCCACCCGTGGGAATGGTCGGCAATGACGCCCCCGCAGGGCGCAGACGCGGGCGCTGGCTGTCATGGGCCAGACGATACCGGGCACTGTCCACGACCGTGTCGGTACCGGTCGGATCGGTCACAGTCACCGCGCTGATCGCTGTGACCGGGGCCACCGGCAACACCTCACCCGCTGCATCGCGCCATCCGTTCAGATCCCACGAAAACTCACGCGCGATCAGCACCTTGCCGGTGCGCGCCTCAATCGCTGCAATCGCTGCACGCAGAAAACCTTTCAGAACTTCATCCTGCACGCTGTCCTCGGCAAAGCCGGTCCCCAGCCGCAGATGCGCCTTGAACTGATCCACCGGCAGCGCCGCATCCGCGATGGCGGTTTCTTCGATCAACATCATCCATACACTCCGCAATCTCGGACCCCTCCGGGGCCGTAACTTCAGGAATTGGCGGGCACGCGCCGCCCCACGTTGCTCGGACGGAGGGGAGCAGCTAGACAACGCAAGGGATATCACCCCGGCCCGCGCCCGCCGCCTTGGGGGGCCGAAACCCCCCAAGGATTCAGCCCGCTTTAGGCGGTGCCGAATTTCACCAGCTTGATCGCGGCAAAGTCGCTCACGTCGCCGCCAACGCGCTTGGTTGCGTAGAACAGGACATGCGGTTTGGCGCTGAACGGGTCGCGCAGGACGCGAAGGTCAGGGCGTTCGGCAATGGTGTAACCGGCCTGGAAGTCACCGAAAGCGATCGAGAAGCTGTCGGTGCCCGCATCCGGCATGTCCTCGGCGATCAGAACCGGATAGCCCATCAGACGCGCGGGCTCACCCGCAGCCAGACCGTCCGACCACAGGAAGCGGCCATCGCTGTCCTTCAGCTTGCGGATCAGACCGGCGGTTTTCGAGTTCATGACGAAGGTGCCGTTCACACGGTACTGCGCGCCCAGCGCATAGACCACATCGACAATCGCATCCGCCTCGACACCGCCGTCGATGCCGGTGGGAACATAGCCGATATTGCCCCAATCCCAGACGTCATTGTCGACCTTGGTGTGGTTCAGGATACCCTTGGGCTTGTCCGCCCCATCACCATTGATAAAGGCCGAAGCCTCGGCGCGCGCGAACTTGTCCGCAATACGGCCCGCCAGCCAGCTTTCGACGTCAAAGGCGCTGTCATCCAGGAGGCGCTGCGAGGCTTTCGGCAGCGCGCTCAGCTCGTGCAACGGGATCGAGATACGGTCAATCGACGGGGTCGCCGTCTCGGTCGCGGCGGCGTTCTCATCGGCCCAGCCCGCGCCCACGTCGGTGTGGTCGATCAGCACGTCGAACGAGTTCGCCTCGACATTCACCACCGACGCAATCGACCGGATCGAGGCGGTGGATTTCAGCACCGACTTGATCATCTCGGCGGTCTGCGGGTCGATCAGATAGCCGCCATCGCTGTTTACGGCGCTGGACAGGGATTTCGACTCCATCTCAAGCCCGCGCAGGCCGTCATCCTCGCCCGAACGCACATAGGCGTCGAATGCTTTTTGGTGCGGTACGCCGTCCTCAATCGAGGCCGCAAGATGCGGGCGCGCCGCGATGGTTGATTTACGATCCAGCATGGTCAGTCGCTCTTCTGTCTGTTGCAGTTTGATTTTAACTTCGGCCTTGAGGTCCTTGAATTCATTCACGAAGCCAGCCATCGCCTGCTTCACCTCCTGAACCAGGGGCGCACCCTCTCCGGTCAAGGCCGGGGTTTCGGTCTTGCTCATCAGCACTTCCATTTCTTGGGTGGGGGTTGAGGCGCGCTAGGTCCGCGCCAGCTCCTGCCGGGCGTCTTGGAACACCTCGGCAATACTGCGCCAGGTGTTTTCGGTTTCAGGCTCAACGCCCTTCGCCGCCACCCGCGCACTGGGCAGCATCGGGAACGTCACCAAGGACACCTCCCACAGCTCCAGTTCAGTCAGGACATGTTGGCCCTTATCGTTCTTCACGGCCCGCTTGGTGCGGTAGCCAATCGACAGCCCGTCCATCGCACCGGCCCGGATCAGCTCGGCTGCCTCACGGCCCTTTTGCGTGGCCTCCAGCAGACGCCCTTTGACCCACAGACCACGGTCATCCTCGCGCACCTCATCCCAGACGCCGATGGGCTGCGCCGGGTCGTGCTGCCACAGCATCTTGACCCGTTGCCCAGCGGCCTTGAGCCCTTCAAGCGAGCCTCGATACGCCCCGCGTTGCACCACATCGCTACCCTGATCGACCTGTCCGAACAGGCTAGCATAGCCCTCGATCACCGCATCCTCGGACACCGAAAGCCCGTCTCCGAACCGTGCGAACTTGTGTTCCAAATCCATGAACACCTCCTCATAAGCCTCTGAATTCACGGCGTTGCCGCTAGAAATGACTGAAACACCTGCGCAAGAATCACGGCGGCGACACCATAGACCGTCAGCCACAATCGCTTTTCCAGCCGCTCCATCATCTCTTCGATCTGGTCCAGCCTGCGACACAGATGTGCATGCTGGATTTCAGCCACCCGCTCATGCGCGGCCAGACGCAGGCCCGGCGCGCAGTCGAACGGAGGATACCCATCAGCCATCCGCACGCTCCGGCAGCCCCAGCAAGGCACGCTTTTCGGCATCGGTAAGGAAATCGGCCCCGTTGACCCGTGCCCATTGTGCGTCGCGTTCCGCCGACAGCGCCGGCACCTGATCCAGATCGGGCTTTAGCACCAAATCCTCACCGGTATAGCCCGCCAGCCATTCCGACACCGCCGCCGCCACCCGCGTCACCAGAGGCAGCACGGTCAGGCGATAAAACGCCCGGTTGGCCTCCTGATAGTTCGAATAGGTCGCGTCGCCCTGGATCCCCAGCAACATCGGCGGGACTCCAAAGGCCAGCGCGATCTCGCGGGCGGCGGCTTCCTTGGTCTTTTGAAACTCCATATCGGACGGCGAAAAGCCCATCGGCTTCCAATCCAAGCCTCCTTCCAGGACCATCGGACGGCCAGCATTGCGCGCCCCGCGATAATTCTGCTCGATCTCATCCGACAAACGCCGGAACTGATCCTCGGCCATCACCCCATGGCCATCGCCCTTCCACACCAGCGCCCCCGAAGGCCGCGCCGCATTGTCCAGCAGCGATTTCGACCACCGAGACGCGCTGTTATGCACATCAATCGCCATCGCAGCCGCCTGCATGGGCGAGAACCCATAGTGATCATCCTGCGGATGGAACGACTTGATATGACAGATATTTTCCGCCGCAAACCGGTGCTTCTTACCACCAACCGCGTAATCATACGCCTTGGGCCACCCATCCGCCCCCGGCACCACACTCATCCGGTCCGAGCGCAAGACATGCAGCTCAACCGGCAGGCCTTCCTCGGCCCGAACCGCCTCGACATAGGCATTGCCCGACAGCAACAACTGCCCGAACAAGGCCTCCATCAACTCCGCCCGCCCCTGCGCCGCATTCGGACGCCGCATCAGCGACAGGATCGGATGAGTGTCAAACCGCTGCGCCTGATCCTGCAAAACCAACGGCAAAGCCGCCGCCGCCTCGGCAATCAGCTTGACCGAGCGGAACCCCACCGGGTTCCCCGAAAACCCCGTGCGTGTCAGCGACACCGCGTCCCGAGGGCTCCACGCCACGCGCCCACCCGTCTGCCATGCCACCACAGGCCCCGCCGCGCTGGCCTTCGCCTCGGGCGCTTCCCCGACCGCCCCACGACGCAAGAAATCGAATACCATCTGTGCTCCTTTCTTTCGCCGCTGTGTCCGGCTTGTTGAAAGGAGTTATGACGGAAAGAAGTTTAGGGCTTGGGAATGGAGCGTACGGGGGGTGGGCAACGGGGACTCTTCTTTAGCAGAGGCCCAAGTCAGCCCCTTGCCTCCTTCAAGCTATGATCACTTCAGGCAACGATTAGAGGTTTATTTGCGCTGCACTCATCTTACAAACTTGTAGTCTAAAACCAAGTCTTACTAGTATTCTCGAGAGCGCGGGGAGCAGCCAAGTATGTCTCAATATCAACTAAGCCGAGTAGAGCGTAAGTTGGCTGCACAGATCACCCTACTGCTCTACAGACGTGTCGCAAGTCAGCTTTCATCGACATCCGGACCCGACCCTGAGTTTCGTTACGCAGGGCGTGAAGGCGGTAACTTATTAGTAAAAATCGGGCTGTGTAAAAAAGGAGAACAACCATTTGAGTATGTTCTCCAAGTTGATGAATCCGCCGTGATCAAGATGATTGAAACACATAAGGGCCTGACATCCAAAGACCTCAATACTCTTCTGAACTTCTTCTTCCAGTTTTTCATTGCGCATGGCCGCGTAGGTTGTCTCAGCAGCACAAGAGAGTTATTCACACCCGATTCAAAACAAGAAGCATTGGTTCTAAGCTTAGCAGAGGCAGGTTACCTCAGTCTTCACGGGCAGCAAGTTCAATGGACGGATTACGCCTCTAAACAAATGGAGGCCAATGGTCATTGGGAAGGGGGCGTGTCACATTACGACGTGCGTACGACCGCTGATGACGAACGCTTTAGTAAGATTTACTCTGACTTGCCTGAGAGCTTGATAGAAGTTCTCGCCGAAGCAGCACAAACTCATGGGAATTGGAAGGTTATTGAACTGCTCCCTCGATACTATTGGGGCGGCAAGTGGCTCGCTGAGCCAATCTCAAAGCAAAAAGCCGGTAAATTTGGGCAGCTTGGACTTGTTGTAATGGGGCGATTAGTCAACAGGCTAAAGTCAGAGCACGGTTTCTAAATTCTCAATGCGGACTGAAACCGCATTCCACCAAGATGCAGCTGCGTTTACATTAAATATGAAACATATGACTTGATCCGACTAGCTCAGTCGAAAGTACCTTTCACAAACTCCGTACCCTAGGCCGCCGATACCCCGCCGCAGGCCCCACAACCAACTCATGCAGCGCCCAGACCAGCGCATCCACCCGGTCAGGCGAGCCCTGACCCTCGAACCCCCGCGCGGTCATCTGGCACATCTGTTCCTCCAGCGCGTCCAACCCGGCCACATGGCGCACCCGCCTCTGCTCGTACAACGCCGCTACAGGCTCGGCCCGCGCGACCTTGCCGCGTGAGGCGCGTACGGCGCGGAACGGGACCAGAGGGTCCACCTGCCGCACGACCTCTTCCACCAGTTGCCCGCCCTGATTAACCTCGGCCACCAACCGTTCGGCCCCGAACTCGTCCATCGCGTCAATCGCTGCCTGTGCCCAACCCGCCGGACCAACGCCCTGCACCGTCCGGTCGGCCAGCACATAGGCGCGCCACTGCTCGGGCGGGCCATGTACCTGCGCGCCTACGACCACAATCCCGCAGGCATCCGCACTGGACCCCGCCGTCACCGCAGGGTCCAGAGCGACCACGATCCGATCCAACTCGGGCACAGTGTCCACCCGCGCCGCATCCAGCATCGAGCCTGTCCACAGCGCCCCCTCAGCATCCGACAGCAGCATCCCGTCCAATTCCTGCCGCCCCAGCCGCGTGCCCGCGTAGCGCGCGCGCACTTCGGCGAGAAACGAGTCTGCCAGATTGGCCCGGTTCGCCTCGGTCGGCGCATGGGTCTGCACGGTGGAGGGCGACGCCAGCAACTCCTTTAAAACCTTCACATTACGCGGTGTCGTGGTCACACAAACCCGCGGACGATCCCCCAACCGCAAGGCGAATTGCAGCATATCCCACGTCTCACCCGCCTTCTTCCACTTGGCCAATTCGTCCACCCAGGCCGCGTCGAACTGCGGGCCGCGCAGCCCTTCGGGATCATGTGCGGAAAACGCCTGCGCCTCGGCCCCGTTGGGCCAGATCAGCTTGCGCTCCGATGCCTTCCACACAGGCCGACGATCCGGCGGTGAGCATTGCAATATGCCGCTATCGCCAAAGATCATCACATCGCGCACCTGATCGAAGGTCTCACCCACCAGCGCCACCCGGCTGGCCTCGCCCTTATCCAGCGGTTTGGCCCCTTCAACCATCGACCGCACCCATTCAGACCCCGCGCGCGTCTTGCCTGCACCGCGCCCGCCCATGATCACCCAGGACCGCCAGTCGCCCTCGGGCGGCAGTTGGTGCGGCAGTGCCCAGAACTCAAACAGGAAAGGGAGGGCACACAGCCCCCCCTCCCCGATCTCACTCAGAAATCTATCCTGCACCGCAACAGGTGCGGAGGCGAGCCAGCCTGCACCCGATTTCAAATCGAGCGCGCTCAAGGTCGAGCGCATATCCCCCTTGGGCAATTCCGGCTTGTCTGTGATGTTGTTCGACAAAGCTTGTCTCCACTTTCTGGCAACTTCGGATCAGCCCCTCTAGCTGAACCAGTTGCTTGCCTGTTCCGGCAAGGTCTGCATCCTCCCCGGCACCGATCTGCCTGCGCAGTTCTTCCGCTGCATTGCGCAGATCGCGAATGGATCTCTCGAGCGACTGCAACAAGTCGGCCGTTTGGGAAATCCGCTCTTCCGGGGTAATCAAAGTCATGTTTGCCTGTGACCTCATGCGTGAGTTTTCTCCGCACGAGAGAAACGAAAAAACGGCCACCGGGTCGCCCCGGGGCCGTTGCCCACTTCTTCTAGCATGCCATAATCAATACGCCATAAAGTTCGCAAAGTCAATGCGTTACGCAACGCGACCGCAACACCCACCGCCCGCTTTCGTAGTAAACTGGAAGCTGAAGCGCCCTCCCAAAGGGCTGAATTTCCATACGCGCCTTCAACAGCTGCTGCATAAATTGCGGTAAATCCGCCGCACCACGCCCCAGTGCTGCGCGACCACTAAATGTAAAGCATTGACATTTGCCGGCTCAAAGCCCATTTGCGCGATAACACAGCGCTGACGCGTGAGCATTCGCGGCCCGACGGCCCCACAGCGCCGAAATCATCCCCTAGTTCCCCTTCACGCAGGGTTCTTGACGCAGAAACCAGATGTTGCAGGATGCACCTGCACGTCCAGAGGTTGCTGTATACCCCTGCCGATCGCGCAACACTTGCGTGGTCAGTTATCATTCGTTCGTAGCACGCGCTGCGGGCTCTAAAGGATAGTCAATTGTTCGACTTTGATATGCTGGGTCTTGCCCCAGCCCTGAACGAAGCGCTGAAACGTGCTAATTTCTCACAACCCACCCCAATCCAGAACCAAGCCATTCCCATGGCGCTGCAAGGCCGTGACATTCTGGGTCTGGCCCAGACCGGCACCGGGAAAACACTGGCCTTTGGCCTGCCACTAATCGACCACCTTCTGGCTCAACCTGGCAAACCAGCACCCAAAACAGCCAAGGCGTTGATCCTTGCTCCGACACGCGAATTGGTGAACCAGATCGCCGAAAGCCTCCGCAACCTGACCCGCTCTACCAAGCTGCGGGTCGCGACTGTTGTGGGGGGACAGTCTATCGGCAAACAGATCTCTTTCCTCGCGCGCGGGACTGATATTCTTGTTGCTACACCGGGGCGCCTGATCGACCTGATGGAGCGCGGTGCTGTCGACCTTAGCTCTGTCCGCCATTTGGTTCTGGACGAAGCCGACCAGATGCTGGACATGGGCTTTATCCACGCCCTGCGCAAAATCGCGCCCGCGCTGGGTACACCACGCCAAACCATGCTTTTTTCGGCGACCATGCCAAAACAAATGGAAGAGCTGAGCCAGGCTTACTTGAATAACCCCCAGCGTATCCAAGTCTCTCCTCCGGGGAAGGCGGCGGATAAAATCACGCAGTCCGTCCATTTCCTGAGCCGCGCCGAAAAGCCGGGAAAACTGCGTCAAATCCTGTCGGATGACATGGACGCCCTGACACTGGTTTTCGCGCGCACCAAGCATGGCGCGGAAAAGCTTATGAAAAGCCTAGTTGCAGACGGCTTCAATGCCGCTTCTATTCACGGAAACAAAAGCCAGGGGCAAAGAGATCGTGCAATCAAAGCGTTCCGCGCCGGCGAGATCAACATTCTTGTTGCGACCGATGTCGCCGCGCGTGGCATCGATATTCCCGGTGTTGCCTATGTGATCAACTACGACCTTCCCGAGGTGCCCGACAACTATGTCCATCGGATCGGACGAACGGCCCGCGCGGGCCGTGAAGGTGAGGGTATCGCCTTTTGCGCACCCGATGAGCTGGATCAGTTGAAGCAAATTCAAAGGCTAATGAAGATCGAGATTCCAGTCGCCAGCGGAACAATGCCGGAATTTGCGGAACCTAAGAAAACGCGCCCAGGTCGCAGTTTTCGCCGAACGGGTCCCGGGAAAAAGGGGGCGAATGTGCCGTCCAAACCGCAAGGTTCCAAACGCCGTCGTCCGCGCAGAAAACCCGCTGCTTAAAACAGAAAAGGTGCCGCGATGCGGCACCTTTTTAGTTACCAGAGCTTTGCCGCTCCGCCTCTATTTCCCGCCACTTGGCCACGTTGCGGTTGTGCTCATCCAGTGTCTCGGCAAATGCGTGGCCACCGGTGCCGTCCGCAACGAAGAAAACGTAGTCTGTGCTGGCCGGCGAAACCGCAGCCTCAAGGCTCGCCATCCCTGGGTTTGCAATTGGCGTGGGTGGCAAACCGTCAATTACATAAGTATTCCAAGGTGTTGCCCGCCTAAGCTCACTTCGGCGCAACCCGCGCCCCAATGTACCTTGTCCTTTTGTGACGCCGTAAATCACGGTCGGGTCTGTCTGCAACTTCATGCCCCGCTCAAGGCGATTCACAAAGACACTTGCGACCTGTTCGCGTTCATTCGGAACACCGGTTTCCTTTTCGATAATCGAAGCAAGGATCAACATCTCTTCTGGGCTAGCAATGGGTAGCCCGTCCTGCCGGTTTTCCCAAACGGCATTGATGCGCAGTTGCTGCTTATCCTGCATACCCTGTAGGACGGCAGCTCTGTCAGCACCGCGTACAATATCATAACTGTCCGGAGCGAGCATGCCTTCGGCTGGAATTTCACCGACGTTACCCGTCAGCGCGTCGATCTGTTTCAGGCCTTCGACAACTTGCCAAGACGTCACGCCTTCGGCGACCGAAACACGGTAACGCGTATCCGCATCCTCGCGCTTTTCGGTATAGGCGGTCGGCACCTCTTCTTCGGTGATGTCAAAGGTAGCGATCTCGTCAAAGTCCAGAGTCGCGGGGTTCAACTCGCGCACGCGCGTCTGAATGCGCGTCACGCCGATGCGGTATTCGATTTCCGACCCACATGTACTGGCTCCACTGCGGGTGATCTCGTCGATGATCTGTTCCATCGACGCGCCCTCGCGCACAAGGAAACTGCCCGCCTTCAGTTGCGGTGCCTTATCCGTGTAGTCCGCCGCCATGCGGAATACCATCGCGCTGGAGATGGCGCCCTGATCCTCCAACTGTTGGCTGACTTGGGTCATGTTCGAACCACGTTCAACCTGAAGGCAGATTGCCGTCTGCAACGGGCCGGGGTTCGTGTACCGTGTTTGCCCCCAGAGGATCAGCCCGCCCATCAAAAATGTACCGACCACCAGAATGGTCAGCATGTTGGACGCCAGAGCCCGCCACATTTAGCTGACCTTTCCGAAGATCACACTGGCATTGGTACCGCCAAACCCGAACGAATTTGACAGCGCCACATCAATCTTTCGCTCACGCTTTGCATTCGGTGCAAGATCAATCGGTGTTTCAACGGCCGGGTTGTCCAGGTTGATCGTCGGCGGCGCCACCTGATCCCGAATAGCCAAGATCGAGAAAATCGCCTCAATCGCACCGGCCGCACCCAACAGATGCCCCGTGGCCGATTTGGTCGATGTCATCGTTGCATTCGCCGCATGATCCCCGAGCAGCCGTTCGACAGCACCCAATTCAATCGTGTCAGCCATGGTCGAGGTACCATGCGCATTAATATAATCCAGATCCTTGGGCTCTAACCCAGCGCTGCGCAGTGCAGCTTTCATGGAACGCTCTGCCCCATCGCCATCCTCACTCGGGGCGGTGATGTGGTACGCGTCACCGGACATTCCGTAGCCCAACACTTCGGCATAGATTTTCGCACCGCGCGCCTTGGCATGTTCATATTCTTCCAGAACGACAATTCCGGACCCTTCGCCCATGACAAAACCATCACGGTCCACGTCATAAGGACGGCTGGCGGCTTTGGGGTTATCCGCATATTTTGTCGACAACGCCTTGCAAGAATTGAATCCAGCGATGCCGATTTCACAAATGCATCCTTCGCCACCACCTGCGACCATGACATCGGCGTCACCGGCGCGAATGATACGGCTTGCATCGCCGATTGCGTGCGCCCCCGTCGAACACGCCGTCACAACAGAGTGGTTCGGTCCCTTGAACCCGTGGCGGATCGAAACCTGGCCAGAAGCCAGATTGATCAACGCACCGGGAATAAAGAAGGGCGATACTCGGCGAGGTCCCTTGTCACGAATAAGATTGGCTGTTTCCGCGATGGATCCCAGCCCACCAATACCCGATCCGATCAGAACGCCGGTACGCAGCCTTGCCTCTTCATCCTCTGGCAACCAGTTTGCGTCCTGACAGGCCATGTCAGCAGCGGCAATCGAATACAAAATAAAGTCTTCGATCTTGCGCTGCTCTTTCGGCGGCATCCAGTCATCCGGATTAAAAGTTCCGTTTGAACCGTCACCGCGGGGCACTTCGCAGGCATATGTCGTGGTGACACCACTTGCCTCGGCATCGAACTGAGTGATTGGGCCTGCGCCGGATTCACCGTCCAGCAGACGTGACCAGGTTTCCTCGACCCCGCTGGCCAAAGGAGTGACCAATCCCAGTCCAGTTACAACGACTCTGCGCATGAAATGCCTCTTGCCTGCTTCGTATTTAAGAAACGCTCATACCCCGGCCCGGGGTCCGGGGGCAAGAGCAAGGCTGCATTCCTAATCTGCAGCGTGTCGCTCAGGACCGGAAAATTAAGGACGTTAGACATTAAAATGAAAAAGCTCCGCCTTCTCTGGGTTGAGAGCAGGCGGAGCAGAATTTGCATTCTTGGTTTACTGGAACTCAGCGACCGGTTCATGCGCGGTACGCGCAACTTCAAGTGCTTCGCCCAAGTCGACGGTTTTACGGAACAATGCCCGTCCGACCAACGCGCCCGAGATATTCGGGACGTAGGCCAACCGCGAGATATCGTCCGCAGTCCGCACTACACCGCTTGCGATAACAGGGGTCCGGGACTTTTCAGCCAGCCCTGAAATCAAGCCCAACTGCGCTTCGACATCCTCCATGTCGCTATCAATATCCGTGACCAGAATTGCCGCGAAAGGTGCCTCGGCAAAGGCTTCGATGAAGGTATCAGGCGTAAACGCGCTCTGGCTGCGCCAACCTTCGGTCATCACGTGGCCTTGCCAGACATCTACGGCTAGAACGATCTGGTCCGGGTAAAGCTTGGCAAGCTCTTTGACCAGGTTCGGGTCCCAAGCGGCCAAGGTGCCGATCACGATCCGACCTGCCCCTTTGTCGATCCAATGCTCGACCTGCTCTCGGGTGCGCATGCCACCCGCCAATTGTACCGGGATTTCTGCCGAACGAATGATTTCTTCAACCAGTTCAGCGTTCGTATCACGGCCTTCGATCGCGTCAAAATCGGTCAGATGCATCCACTCGGCGCCAGCCGTCGCCCAGCTGCGAGCAGTTTCCGAAGGGTTCACGTGCCAGATCATCGCCTCTTCCAGACGGCCCTTGTCCAGTGTCACACACCGGCCATTCTGCAATTCCATCGTTGGGTAAACCCGCATGAGCTCAATCCTCCGCCCAATCGTTTGCACATCGACTGTATCATACACGCAGGAATCGCACCGGTGAGAACCAGTTTCGGCAAACTACGGACATTTTGCGGCATTGCAGCGCGGCGTCAGTGACGCGTCGGCGGCCCATTTCTGCGCAGCAATTGCACCGCGCTTCCGTCGTAATCACACTCGCGGATCAGCTCGTAGCCAAGCCGTTCGGCAAGCTTCTGCGACGCGCCATTTCCGGAATTTACCATTGCAACCAATGGCCCCGGCATTATCCGATCAAACCAATCATGCGCGGCCTGAGCGGCCTCCAACCCCATGCCTTGGCCTTGTGCTTCGGGCGCCAGAACCCAGCCCGCTTCGGGAAAGCTGTCAAAATCTTCCCCTAAAGAGCGGTTACCGTAGAAAAACCCTGCCTGGCCGATCATCTGGCGATTCGACTGCTGGATCACGGCCCATTGGCCAAAACCAGCCATCTGCCAATGCCCGGCATTTCGCAGGAAGAAATCCCATGCCTCGCCACGCGATCGGGGTTTGCCACCGATATGCTGCACGACACACGGGTTACGCCAGATCTCGGCGAACCGGTTAAAATCCTCTGGACGCATGGCGCAAAGCGTCAAGCGTGCCGTATTTATCATCGGGGTGGATCGTATCATGCCCTGCCCGCTCTGAAATGTTTGCCTCAGGCGGAAGGGTGCGAATGAATTTGGCGGCTGGCAAGCCTCAATAAAGGTAAAACAAAAAAAACGGCGCTTCCGTTGCCCAGAAGCGCCGCTTTTAGCCGAATTAGAAGGTCTTAGGACGCTTCAGAGATGAATTTGACGGCGTCGCCAAAGGTCTGGATGGTCTCGGCTGCGTCATCAGGGATCTCGATGCCGAACTCTTCTTCGAAGGCCATAACCAGTTCAACGGTGTCCAGGCTGTCTGCGCCCAGATCGTCGATGAAGGAAGCGTTTTCCGCTACTTTGTCTTCTTCAACACCCAGGTGCTCAACAACGATCTTTTTAACGCGATCTGCGACGTCGCTCATGTCTATTCCTCATTCCATTTCAGGGCATATTGCCCGGTTCTGCCCTTGCCCGCACAGGCTGGCCTTGATTTGCCCTGTCTGGGCGGTTTGGGTCCCCGTTTACCGGGAAAGTAGAAGGTCGACCCAGCAGCCGACCCCTGCATTCATGCGCCGCCTATAGCACAGACAACGCCCAAGGCAAACGCTTTCGCACCCGCCTTGATACGCGGTCACAACATGGCCATACCGCCATTCACATGCAAGGTTGTTCCGGTAACATATCCCGCTTCGGGGCTCGCAAGATACAGAACTGCCGCAGCAATTTCTGATGCGTCGCCCATGCGACCTGCGGGAACCTGACCAAGAATGCCGGATTTCTGATCATCGGTCAGCTTGTCAGTCATTGCTGTCGTGATGAAACCCGGTGCAACGGCGTTCGCCGTGATTCCTCGGCTGGCGACCTCATAAGCCAGCGATTTGGTCATCCCGACCATACCAGCCTTGGATGCAGCATAGTTCGCCTGCCCCGGGTTACCTGTCGCTCCAACTACGGACGAGATATTGATGATCCGTCCCCAACGCGCCTTCATCATACCCCGAAGCACACCTTTGCACAGCTTGGCGGTAGAAGTCATATTGACGTCGATCACGCTCTGCCATTCTTCATCCGACATACGCATGAACAGGTTGTCGCGCGTAATGCCAGCGTTGTTGACCAGGATATCAACCGAACCCATCGCATCTGCTGCCTGCTTGGGCAGGGCCGCTACGGCGTCGGGGTCACTCAGGTTGCACGGCAACACATGCGCACGATCACCAAGTTCGGACGCCAACGCTTCCAGAGGCTCAACCCGGGTTCCTGACAGCGCAACCGTTGCGCCCGCTGCGTGGAGAGTGCGCGCAATCTCGCCGCCAATGCCGCCCGAGGCACCGGTGATCAGTGCATTCTTACCTGTCAAATCAAACATTCTGTTTTCCCTATAAAGCGCTTAGCGTCGACTTAAGATTCTGAATTGGTGACGTTCTGAACGTCATCCGGTGTGCCAACAGCCTTGCCAGCAATCGAACGGTCTATCTTGCGGATCATTCCGGACAAGGCTTTGCCCGCCCCGATTTCCCAGGTTTCCGTCACACCCTGCGCTGCCATGTACTGAACACTCTCGCGCCAACGAACGGACCCAGTGACCTGCTCGACAAGCAGCTGGCGGATCAGATCCGGGTCACTGACCGCTTCGGCGCGGACATTGGCAACCAGCGGCACTGCCGGTGCCTTGATTTCAACATCGGCCAGCGCCTCGGCCATGACATCAGCCGCAGGCTGCATTAATGCACAATGAAAAGGGGCGCTGACCGGCAACATGACCGCACGCTTTGCACCTTTTTCCTTGGCAATCTCTGCCGCACGTTCCACGGCTGCTTTGGCACCCGAGACAACAACCTGCGTCGGATCATTGTCGTTGGCTGCCTGACATACCTCGCCCTGTGCGGCTTCTTCGGCGACGGCCCGAACGGCCTCTAGGTCCAGACCCAATATAGCAGCCATTGCACCCTCGCCGACGGGAACCGCGCTCTGCATTGCTTGCCCCCGTGTACGCAACAGCCGTGCCGTGTCTGCGACTGACAAAGCACCAGCCGCTGCAAGCGCAGAATACTCACCAAGTGAGTGCCCAGCGACAAACGCCGCATCAGTGACCGAGACCCCTTCGACCTCAAGCGCGCGCATTGCCGCCATCGAGGTCGCCATCAGCGCTGGTTGCGCGTTTTGCGTCAAGGTCAGTTCGGCAATGTCACCTTCCCATATCAGGCTACTCAGCTTTTCACCCAGCGCCGCATCGACCTCATCGAATACGGCCTGCGCGGCGGGATATGCCTCGGCCAGAGCCTTGCCCATGCCGATGGTCTGGGCGCCCTGCCCCGGGAAAACAAATGCGCGTGTCATTGCAACCTCTTGGATGACGTTAGGTTGCGGCGGGGTGTAAACTGACTGAACGCGCGGCACAAGCTTTGCCTGACCTCTGCACTTTGGCACCGTATCTGTGCGTGTCGCGCTATTGAGTCCTGTCGTCCCGTCGATAGGTTGAACACTGCCACCCTATCGCCGGAGCGCCCTATGTCCTCGACCAACTCATTCTCAAGTTACGGCAGCGTGACAAAGACCTTTCACTGGTTGACCGCCTTGCTGATTTTCACTGCTTTCCCTTTGGGATGGTTTGCCAATGAACTGGCCCATTCGATATATGATCCGAATATCCCAACAACCGAGGATGACATCGCCCGCGCCGCGCGTCTGTTTTCACTTCATAAGACCGTCGGGGTCGCAGTCTTTTTCGTAGCCATCGCGCGTATCCTTTGGGCCATGACCCAAACCAAGCCCGGCCTTCTGAACGCCGACAACAAACCCGAGGCCTTCGCCGCGGAAACCGTGCACTGGCTGCTTTACGGTTCGCTCGTTTTGGTTCCTTTAACCGGGTGGATTCACCATGCAGCAGCCGAAGGGTTTGCGCCAATCCTTTGGCCCTTTGGGCAGAACCTTCCTTTGGTACCCAAGTCTGCCCCGCTGGCTGAATTCACGGCAAGCTTGCACTGGTTGTTTGTATGGACGCTCGGCGGGTCCTTGGCACTGCATATCGCTGGGGCGCTCAAGCACCACGTCGTAGACAAAGACAGCACATTGCGGCGCATGTTGCCGGGTTCAGCACAAGCGCCAGAGCCTCCGGCACAGCACCACTCGCGGGCTCCGGCAATCGCTGCACTGGCTGTCTGGGTGGGTGTGTTGGTCGGCGGTTGGGGCATTGGCGCGTTCAGCCACCAGCACTCTGATGCTCACACCGACGCCGCCGAATTGGCAGAAGTGCAATCAGAGTGGCAGGTGCAGGAGGGCACGCTAGGCATTACCATCACCCAATTGGGTAGCCCCGTAACCGGTAGCTTCGAAGAGTGGACCGCCGCTATCGCATTCGACGACCCCAATGAGCCCGGCCTAGCTGGGACGGTCGATGTCACAATTTCGATCCCGTCTCTCAGCCTCGGAACGGTAAGCGGTCAAGCAATGGGCGCGGATTTCTTTGACAGCGCGCAATTCCCAACGGCGCAGTTCAAAGCAGATCTGTACAAAACCGAAACCGGTTATGAAGCACGCGGTCCACTGACCATTCGCGACAAATCCTTGGATGTCGTGTTGCCGTTTTCATTGGAGCTAGCGGATGACACTGCCACTGTTTCAGGCCAGCTTGAGGTAAACCGCATGGACTTCGATGTGGGCACCTCACAACCCACCGAAGACTCGCTGGGCTTTGCAGTCACAGTCTTGATCGACCTGACGGCCAAACGCGGAGAATAAAAGAAAACCGCCGGAGCATTGCTCCGGCGGCTTCGTGTCAGAACAGCAAAACTGTTTTATTCGGCCTTCTGCGCCTCAACCGAGATTTGAACCTCAACTTCGTCGCTGACAAAGGGTGCGAACTGGCCCAGATCAAAATCGCTGCGGACCAGCGTGGTTTTTGCGTCGAAACCAGCCCATGGCTTGCCAGCCATCGGGTGTTCACCAACCTGGTTCAGCTTGGCGTCCAGAACAACCGACTTGGTTACGCCGTTCATGGTCAGATCACCGGTGATGTTGGCGGTATTCTCACCGGTCAGTTCGATACCCGTCGAAGTAAAGGTAATCAGGTCACCTTCGGTCACGCCAAAGAAATCTTCGGTCATAAAGTGATCTTCACGCGGCTTCCAGCCGGTGAACATCTCGATGACAGGCATGGAAACAGTTACGCTGGATGCAGCAGGGTTTTCCTGATCGAACAGTATCTCGCCTTCGAAACCCGAGAACATGCCATAGGTCGTCGAAAAACCGAGGTGGTTGTAGTTGAAGATGACCTGGCTGTGGCTTGGGTCCAAAACGTATTTCTCGGCACTTGCAAACGCCGAAGTCGCCGACACGGCCAGTGCAGCAGCAAGAAGGGTGGATTTCATGACAATCTCCGCAGTGTTGTGGATGCAAACCGATTGGGTTGCTAGATAACGAAAATGTGCCGCCCAAGGGCGGCACACAAGCTTTATTCTCTCACAACTTCTGTTCCTATATGAACAGAATAAATTTTAGGCGAAGATTGTTACACTTCCGCTCAGTTGCCCTTTGAGTGCTCGGCTGACATCCGCCGATTGCAGCGGCAATTTCATCAGCAGGCTACCGTCCACGTCGAACAGTTCGACCTGATCATCGCTGAACTTCGCACCACCCAGCGTATCGTAGCTGCGGCGCAACACGGTCTGCGGACGACCATTTTCGTTCTTTTGCAGCACCCGAACCTCGCGACGGATCGGATCAAAGTAAGCATCTGGACGCGAATCCAGCACCTGGATGGTCAGCAGGCTTACACCAACCACCAAAAACGCAAGCGATGCTGCCAGCTTGATCGGCCAAACTTCGGCAGCCATTGTCGACCCCGAGGCCAGCCACATCGAAAACGCCATCACAATCAGAAAAGCTCCGACCATGCGGGCCAAAACCATTCGAACCTTCCAGTTCGGTGCAAACTTGATCAGAACTGGTACAGACTTTTCGAAGCCTCCGCTCTCGGCGGTTTGTTCGAGTGTATTCGTATTAATCGCGGTCATTTCTCTAACCCTGTGTTCAGGTTGCCGTCTTGGGTCCGGTAGGTCCGGCTTTGTCCCCGGTATGGCATCCAATTTCGATTTGAAAAGCGTCAGGAATTGGGCGACCCAAAGGAAATAGCGGGACTTCACCAAGGCATATGTGACGGGACTTGCCCCTCCGCCATAAACGTGTATACGGGGCCATCCTTCGCTAATTGTATGAATCGCGCAGCCTCTCGTGGCAGGGTCGCGAAGGGTTGAATGGCCCCGCCTATGAAATGCGCCTTGATATAAACAGGAGTGCACATGCCACTGTATGAGCATGTAATGATCGCGCGTCAGGATCTGTCCAACGCGCAGGCAGAAAGCCTTGTCGAACACTTCGGCACCGTTCTGGCTGACAACGGCGGCAGCGTCGTCGAAAGCGAGTACTGGGGCGTCAAGACGATGGCTTACAAGATCAACAAAAACCGCAAGGGCCACTATGCCTTCCTGAAGACCGACTCGCCTGCTGGCGCGGTTCAGGAAATGGAGCGCCTGATGCGCCTGCATGAAGACGTCATGCGTGTTCTGACCATCAAGGTCGACGAGCATGCCGAGGGCCCCTCGGTCCAGATGCAGAAGCGCGATGAGCGCGAAGGCCGCCGCGAGCGCCGCTGATCAAAGCCTGACGAAAGGACACCAAACCATGGCCGCAAAACCATTTTTCCGCCGCCGCAAGGTCTGCCCGTTCTCGGGTGAGAACGCGCCCAAGATCGATTACAAAGACACACGTCTGCTGCAGCGCTACATCTCTGAGCGTGGCAAGATCGTACCTTCGCGCATCACCGCCGTATCGGCGAAAAAGCAGCGTGAACTGGCCCGTGCTATCAAGCGCGCCCGCTTCCTCGCCCTGCTGCCCTACGCTGTGAAGTAAGGAGAGACTGACATGCAAGTTATCCTTCTGGAACGCGTTGCGAAACTGGGTCAGATGGGCGACGTCGTTGACGTCAAGCCCGGCTACGCCCGCAACTTCCTGCTGCCCCAAGGCAAAGCGCTGAGCGCGTCCGAGTCGAACATCGCCTCGTTCGAAGCCCGCAAGGCGCAGCTTGAAGCGCACAACCTGGAAACCAAGAAAGAAGCTGAAGCACTGGCTGAAAAGCTGGACGGTCAGCAGTTCATCGTGATTCGCTCGGCATCGGATGCAGGCGCTCTGTACGGCTCGGTCACCCCGCGTGACGCCGCAGAAGCCGCGACCGAAGCAGGTTTCACCGTCGACAAGAAACAGATTGCCCTGATCGCGCCGATCAAGGAACTGGGTCTGCACAACCTCGCGGTCAAGCTGCACCCCGAAGTCGAAGTCGAAATCCAGATGAACGTCGCCCGTTCGGAAGAAGAAGCCGAACTGCAGGCTTCCGGTAAGTCGATTCAGGAACTGGCAGCGGAAGAAGAAGCCGCAGCAGAGTTCGAAATCGCTGAACTGTTCGACGACATCGGTTCTGCAGCTTCTGAAGACGACGAACTGGTCGCCGAAGAAGCTCCGGCAGCAGAAGAAGATGAAGCGAAAGCCTAATCTTCCCTGTGCACTGATTAAGAAAAGGCCGCGCAAAATGTGCGGCCTTTTTGCTTACTTGCAGCACGGGCATAATTCAGCCTGAATTTCCACCTATGCTTGCGGTCGAACGTTTGTCACCTATCATCGCCTCAACAAACCCGGAGATCTCGATGACATATTTCACACGTCGCAGCTTGCTGGCCCTCATCTTGGCCGCGCCACTAACCGCATGCGGCGAGCCTGACACTCCGACCCGGGCTGCTTTTGATCCGCCGCTTTACCCGAATGAAACGCCTGAATTGCGTGAGTCGATCAACAAATGGGCCGATCACTACGAATTGCCCCGCGAGCTGGTGCATAAACTTGCAATCCGTGAAAGCACCCATCGCCCCTGGGCCGTTAACCGTCCCTATTATGGGTTGCTTCAGATTTTGCCAGCGACCGCCAGGTCCATGGGATACACCGGCGATCCACAAGGTCTTTTGGACGCAGACACCAATCTGGAGTTTGCGGGCAAGTACCTACGCGGCGCCTGGCTGTTGTCGGACGGAGACCAGCAAAGGGCGATATTCCTCTATGCGAAAGGCTATTGGCCAGAAGCAAAGGCGCGCGGCATGCTGGTCGAGACAGGTTTGGTACCAGAAAAGTAAGGTACTCTGTGCTTTGGGCGAAAAACCGCAAATTGCAGCCTAGTTTACAGGCTTAAATCCGACAAGGGATGGATATCCTTAGCAATAAGCCCATTCACAATGCACAATTTGCTTGCCCACAATCGCTGGTTGACGCAACGTATACTTTAGTTTGGACAGATAGGACTATTCTCTGGGGAGAGGATGGTTGCCACGAAGGTAGAACAGTTGAAACTCATCGACTTGGCCGCAATCGACCAACAAGACAGGTCGGCGGCCGACATTATCAATGCAGTCTGTGAAGAACTTGGCTTTGACTACGCCTCATACGCCACGTTCAACCCCCTGAAGGGGGATGTTCAGGGATACGCGAATTATCCGGACGAGTGGAAAATCCACTACGGTAAGCATGGCTTTCACCAATTCGACCCGACGCTCCACCAATCCATGCTTAGCATCGCGCCGGTGGATTGGGGCCGCTTTGACCACGATAAAAAATTTCACACGGTCTTCAAAGACGCCCATGATTTCGGCATTACAACACGCGGGCTGACTGTTCCCGTGCGCGGGCCTTATGGTGAGTGTGGCCTTTTGAATGTCACTCGCGACTGCACTGACGAAGAATGGGATGGGCTGAAGCGAAACGTCATGGGTGATTTACAGCTCGCTGCGGTTCAAGCCCACGATACCGTCATGCAATCTGGTCTTCTCTCGAAGGCACTCTATCTGCCATCGTTGTCCAGCCGTGAGAAAGAGATCCTGCAGTGGGTCGCCGAAGGTAAGTCACAGCAAGATATCGGTGACATCCTGTCGATCTCGCACAGAACAGTCGAAGTGCACGTTCGTTCAGGGCGCGAAAAACTGGGTGCATTGTCCACCCCACAGGCCATCGGGCGCGCAATAGGACTCGGCCTAATCTCCCCTGGTTAATAAAAAAAACCAAAAATCTACGGGATACCCCCAATAGCATCTGTTCGTGAGTTGGTTAATTTTCAGTTCACGGCAACCAGACTGTAGGGGGATGGAAATGATCATCGTGATTGATGGTATTAACCAACACAAATTCAAAGACATCTTGGACAAGATGCACCAACTGCGTGCGCGCGTTTTCGGCGATCGCCTGGGATGGGATGTTCATATAAAAAATGGGCGCGAGCGCGACCAATTTGACGAGCTGTACCCGGCGCATGTCGTCAGCATCAACGACGATGGGGACGTCGTTGGCTGCATGAGACTGCTGCAAACCACCGGTCCGCATATGCTGTCAGATGTTTTCAATTCAATTCTGGACGGAGAACCACCAATCCGCAGCTCACAGGTATGGGAAGCCACACGGTTCTGCGTGGACACCAAGAAACTGGGGCGCGGCCGCGGCAAAAACTCGGTCTCTTATGTCACCAGCGAGGTCATGATTGGTTCGTTTGAATACGCTAAGGCGGCAGGTGTTCTGGATTCGATTGCCGTGATCGATCCTGTGATGAACCGCGTTTTGCAACGTTCTGGCAACGCGCCATACGACTACCTTGGAACCGCCAAACCTATGGGCAAGGTTGTTGCGATGGCAGCGATGATGGATTGTTCTGACGAACGTATCTCTGGAATTCGCGAATATGCAGGCATCCGGCATGATGTCTTTCTGACAGACGAACAAGCGCTGGACCTGATTGCAAAAGCGAAAGCCAAACCACAAGCGGCGAATTGCGACCGCAAACCGCTGACGCAGATGGAAAGATACTTTGTCGAGCAGATAAGCGCAGCCACGACCAAAGCTGAGGTCGATGACGTTCTAAGGCTGATCGAAGCGCTCTCGGACAAGGTCACACCAGAGCAGAAAATCGCCCTAATGAGTACCCCCCGTGCTTTAGCTCATGAGGCCTGACCCCCTCACCTCAGGAGTATAAAGCCACTCAAGCGGAGCCGTCTATTTCAGACGGCTCCGTGTTTTTTTGGCGTCCAAGCAAGTTGGACGGAAAAGGATTATTCCTCTTCCAATGCCTCAACGGCCTTTTGAAGATCGTCTTTGCTGACTTCTTTGTCAGCGACCTGCGCCAATTCGACGATGTAGTCGATGACTTTGTCTTCGAAGATCGGCGCACGCAGTTGTTGCTGCATCTGTGCGTTCTGCTGCACGAACTCAAAGAACTGACGTTCCTGACCGGGGTACTGACGTGCTTGGTTCATGATCGCCTGAGTCATCTCGGCATCGGTTACTTCAACTTCGGCCTTTTGACCAAGCTCAGCCAGCAGCAGGCCCAGACGGACGCGGCGCTCGGCCAGTGAGTTATGCTCGTCAGTTGCCTCGATCTCGCCGTGATCGTGGCCTTCGACTTCGGGGTTTTCCTCGTGCCACAGTTGGTGGGCGATTTGCTTGGCCTCAGCCTCAACCAACGATGGCGGCAGTTCGAACTTGACCATTTCGTCCAGGATGTCCAACAGCGCACGTTTCATGACCGCGCGCGATGCACCGGCGTATTCAGCTTCCAGACGCTCAGCGATCTGACCTTTCAGTGCTGCCAGGTCTTCGGCACCAAACTTAGTGGCCAGTTCGTCGTTAATTTCGGCGGCAACAGGCTCTTTGACTTCTTTCACCGTGCAGGTGAAGACGGCCTCTTTGCCGGCCAGATGCTCGGCACCGTATTCGGCAGGGAACGTCACGTTGACGTCTTTTTCTTCCTCGGCTTTGACGCCAACCAGTTGCTCTTCAAAACCAGGGATGAAGCTGTTCGAACCCAGAACCAGCGGATAGTCCTCGGCGGAACCGCCTTCGAATTCTTCGCCATCCACTTTGCCGACGAAATCGATCACGACCTGATCACCGTCCTTGGCTTTCGAGCCTTTGCGGCGTGCTTTGAAATCCTGCGCGGTTTCGGCCAGGTTGTTCAGCGCTTCTTCAATGGCCGCGTCGTCTGCTTTGACGACCAGCTTTTCCAGCTCGACAGATTTCAGGTCGACCTCTGGGATCGCAGGCAGTGCTTCATAGGACATCTCGACATGGACGTCGTCGCCCTCTTTCCAGTCCTCGTTGGTCATCTTGACCTCGGGCTGCAGAGCTGGGCGGTCACCGCTGTCTTCAAAATGCTTGTTCATCGCACCGTCGATGCTTTCCTGCATCGCTTCGCCCAACAGACGCTGACCAAACTGCTTTTTCAGCAGCGCCATCGGCACCTTGCCTTTGCGAAAGCCCTTCATCTCAATTTCAGGCTGCGCCTCGACCAGTTTTTCATTTACTTTGTCGTCCAGCTCAGCTGCGGACACGACGATGTTGTAGCCGCGTTTCAGACCTTCATTCAGCGTCTCGGTAACCTGCATTATGGTAGTCCCCATAGGATTCGGGGCGCGCAAAACGGCGCGCCGGGCAAATTTGAGGCCTTCTATTTGTCCAACGGACTACGCGCAAGGGGCAAAGGCCGGATCAGCCTTGTTTTGCCGCCGATTTGAAGAAAAAAACGCCCCAAACCATGGCAAAGCGTTTCATGTCCGGATCAACCGATACTCAGAATTTCCAGAGCGCGCCCAGAACCCAGGCCTCGTTCTCGTCAAAGTCGACTGTGTCGTCAAAATCATGGTTGCGGTACTTAAGGTAGGCATCCGTGTTGATACTGTCGATCCGCTGGACCACTGCGATACCCCAGGACTTGGTACTGGACCCATCGTTCTCGAAATCGGACCCATCAAAATAGTCTATGCCGACGCCGGTTTTTCCCCATGTTACCCAGTCAGCTTCATACGCCAATTTGGCATACCAATAGTTTGGATCGCTTGCCCCATCGGCTGTGTCATCACGTGCACCCAAAGCCGCTGTAAAACTAAAGCCGCTGGGTAAAAGAACCGACGCAGACCCAATTGTGTCTCGACGTTCACCTGTTCCATCATCAAAATCCCGAACGGCATAGGCGACACTTGCGGCGAATTCTGCCCCATTGCCAAAGGTATTTCGGTACCGCACGGCAATATCGTAATAGTCGTCGTCATCGCTGCTGGAGAGGATGTTCTGCCCGTAGGCAATCGCGGCGGAAAACCCGTTGAAACCCGGCGTGTCATAGCGGATGCGACCACGGCGCGCGCCGTCAAAGTTACTGGCTGAGTCCCCGACTGTAATGCCGCTTAGAACGCCGTCTTCCTGACGGTAAAAGAATGCCCCGTTTTCGTCATTGGTAAATGAGTAGAGAGCCGTCCCAACGAAGGATAAATCCGTTTCGGCAGCACCATCAGATGCCATGCTTCCCTGACCTGCTGAAAACTTTCCGTATCCGCCCTTCAACGCAAAATCGACATGGCGAATGTCTTCTCGCGACCAGCCATCGTTGTTCGTGCCATCCTGATTGGCAGTACCGGTGCTCGGCAGGCCCAGACCTGTTTCGAAACGGAAAGTGAACTCGTTGCTTCCGTACGGTTGCATCAGCCGCAACCCTACGCGGCTGTTAGACAAGTCATGGTCCAGCAGTCGCGTAACAGTCTCTTGTCCATCGTCTACTGATACAAGCGCCGGGTGGAGTTGGCCGTACAACTCCACATAACCGCCAGTATTGTTTTCGTATTTCAATTCTGCCGCAACAGAACTTGCCATTACTGTTGAGAAAACTGCCAGAGATCTACTAAAATTGCAGACGTGGGCCATCTTGATCACCATAATACTTCCAGTTTCCAGACGGGTGCGATTTGGCACCAGACCACCTGGGGCCACGGGCACCCGAGTGTTCCCGGCGCTCCAATTGAACGCCGCCCACGACCTTTGGTTAAGCGGCAGTAGTTCAAGTAATTTCAGAGGCTTATTTATTAGGCCTTCGACAACTCGCCCTCATGATGAAGTTTGGTTGGAAGCTCACTAAAATGCAAACATTCGATAGTGTCTATATTATTAACGTTCGGCCAGTTGTCGCCGAAAATACGGCGCATAGGCTATTCCGCGCCTAAAAATTCAAAAATTGAGTTTTCTGAACACCTTTGGCAATTGTTCCGGCAAATCTTCTGCGATCAGCCCCGCTCCAAACTGCAACGCGCATTCAACATGTAACCAAGCCGCAGTTTCAGCTGCCTGCTTTGGACCGAACCCGCGCGCTAATAAGCCGACAACAAAACCCGCCAGAACATCCCCTGAGCCCGCTGTTGCCAACCAAGGGGCCGAACGCGCGTAAGCGGCCGCGTTGATCGCGCAGCGTCCATCAGGGGATGCAACAACCGTATCCGGCCCCTTGAACAGAACCACGCACCCAGCCCTTTTGGCGGCTTCTCGCGTTGCATCAACCTTGGAATAGGCCGGGCCTTTGGTCGGCGTCACAGCCAAATTCTCTGCAATATCGGGAAAAAGACGAGCAAATTCGCCGCCATGTGGTGTCAAAACACAGTTCTTATGAAGCATCTGAAACAAGGCTGTGGGTTCATCTGCAAACGCCGTCAGCGCATCAGCATCCAACACCGTCGCGCGCTGTGCCCGAAGCGCGACCGGCACCAGTTCGCGCGCCCTCTCAATCCCTAATCCGGGCCCCAAGCACAAAGCACTCAGCCGCTCGTCCCCCAGCACATCCGAAAGCCCCTCAGCGCCGTCAACCCGCTGCAACATGATAGCAGTCACCTGCGCCGCCACTTCGCTCTGCGCGGCTGGTGGCACCCCCAGAGTCACCAATCCCGCTCCGATCCGCAACGCACCTCGGGCCGCCAACCGCGCCGCACCGGTTTTGCCCGGACCACCCGACAGGATAAGGGCATGCCCGTGTTTGTATTTGTGCTCAAACGGTTCTTTGCGCAGGTACGGAGAAAGAGTACTGCGATCCACCTCCACACTCAGCACCCGACCCAGCTTTTTTTCGCCACTCATTGCAACTAACGCGTTGCGCGAAATCGAACCCGGTTCTCCCGGGCGGGATAGTTCGATATCGACTACAGCGGTTTCTCCGCAGTATTTGGGGCCATCCGCAAGGACATGGCCCGGCTTTTTACTATGAAAAGTAACCGTCAGATGCGCACCAACCTGAACAGGATCGCCTCCCAACGTCCTGCCACTGTCGGCACACACACCAGATGGAATATCGACCGAAACGACCCGCGGCCACCATGGGTCAATGTCCGCTTCAGAACTGATCTGAATTTCATCAAGAACGGCTTTGAGCCCCTCAATGGGCCGTGTTAAGCCAGTCCCAAAGAGAGCATCCAAAACCAGGTCCGGCCCCTTGGACGCAAAAGTTCTTGCGGTCTTTTCCTCCAAAAACTCCACTTCGCGCCCCGTTGGCATCGGAAGAGACAGTGTCGCCACCTCTCCAAGCGCCGTCCACCGCTCATAATTCGCCTTCGCATCTGGCGGCAGCTTATCTGCTTCACCGTACAGAAAAACGTCTACTCCCCAGCCTTGCGCATGCAAAAGACGCGCCACAACAAACCCGTCACCGCCGTTGTTCCCAGGTCCGCACAACACCACTGCGCGCAATGGATCCCCTTCATCTGGCCCTAAATATCCCGGGGGTGCGGGGGCTGGCCCCCGCGTTAACTCCGGCCATTCCTGGAAAATCGCCTCGACAACGCCTTGTCCAGCCCGCTCCATCAACTCAAGCCCAGTCACTTCACCAGACTCAATCGCTGCCTGCTCAATGGCACGCATCTGCACAGCGGTAAGCAATTCCGTCATCTCAAAATCTCCAGGCGATTCAATTTTGATTATTTTTTACGCAAGTCGATCAAAATTTAACACGTCGCCTCTTTTCCCGGCACCCAAACAAGGTCAAATTCGCAATCGGATTGCCGACCGATCTTAGACGTGGTCACTGCCATCCTGACAAGAGTTAAAGGGAGCCCGGGATGAAGAAGATCGAAGCGATCATCAAACCGTTCAAACTCGACGAAGTAAAAGAGGCATTGCAGGACGTTGGTGTCCAGGGTCTTAGCGTAATCGAGGTGAAAGGGTTTGGCCGTCAGAAAGGCCACACCGAATTGTACCGTGGTGCGGAATACGTTGTCGACTTCTTGCCCAAGGTAAAGGTCGAAGTCGTATTGGACGACGATCAGGTCGATGCCGCCATCGACGCGATCGTCTCGGCTGCGAAAACCGACAAGATTGGCGACGGCAAGATTTTTGTATCGCCTGTTGAACAAGCCATTCGCATCCGGACCGGCGAGACCGGTTCGGAAGCGCTGTAATCGAACACTCCAATCAGAGGAATAGAGAGTATGAGCAAGGACGCAGTTCTTCAGCTGATCCGGGACGAGGATGCTGAATACGTCGATATCCGTTTCACCGACCCGCGCGGCAAACTTCAGCACGTCACAATCATGTCTGATCAGGTTGACGAAGACTTCCTGGAAGAAGGCTTTATGTTTGACGGCTCGTCGATCGCAGGTTGGAAGTCGATCGAAGCATCCGACATGAAACTGATGCCCGACACCGACAGCGCCTATGTCGATCCGTTCTACGCGGAAAAGACAATCTGCATTCACTGCTCGGTTGTTGAGCCTGACACCGGCGAGGCCTATGAGCGTGACCCGCGCGGCACAGCCGAAAAAGCCGAAGCATACCTGAAATCTTCGGGTATCGGTGATGTTGCCTACTTTGGTCCCGAAGCTGAATTCTTCCTGTTTGACGACGTTCGCTTCTCAAACAGCATCAACAAAGTGTCTTACGAGGTCGATGCGACCGACGCGTCGTGGAACACCGACACCGAGTACGAGATGGGCAACATGGGCCATCGTCCGGGCGTCAAAGGTGGTTACTTCCCAGTAAACCCTGTTGACGAAGCGCAGGATCTGCGTTCGGAAATGCTGTCGACCATGAAGCGTCTGGGCATGAAAGTTGACAAGCACCACCATGAGGTTGCGTCCTGTCAGCACGAACTGGGCCTGATCTTTGACAGCCTGACCAAGCAAGCCGACGAACTGCAGAAGTACAAGTACGTCATCCACAACGTCGCGCACGCCTACGGAAAATCGGCCACGTTCATGCCGAAGCCGATCGCAGGTGACAACGGCACCGGCATGCACTGCAACATGTCGATCTGGAAAGACGGCAAGCCGCTGTTCGCTGGCGACAAATACGCTGACCTGTCGGATGAGGCTCTGTACTTCATCGGTGGTATCCTGAAGCACGCGAAAACGCTGAACGCCTTCACCAACCCGTCGACCAACAGCTACAAGCGTCTGATCCCGGGCTTCGAGGCCCCTGTTCTGCGCGCCTACTCGGCCCGTAACCGTTCGGGTTGTGTCCGTATTCCGTGGACCGAAAGCCCGAAAGCCAAGCGCGTCGAGGCCCGCTTCCCCGATCCGGCCGCAAACCCCTACCTGGCGTTTGCCGCTCTGCTGATGGCCGGTCTGGACGGCATCAAGAACAAGATCGATCCGGGCGAAGCCATGGACAAGAACCTGTACGATCTGCCTGCCGAAGAACTGGCCGACATCCCGACCGTATGTGGTTCGCTGCGTGAAGCTCTGGAAGCTCTGGCATCCGATCACGACTTCCTGCTGCAGGGCGACGTGTTCACCAAAGACCAGATCGACGGCTACATCGCACTGAAGATGGAAGAGGTCGAAACCTACGAGCACACCCCGCACCCGGTTGAATACGGCATGTACTACAGCTGCTAATCCGGCGTTGGGTTTACTTCTTCAAGGGCGTCCGAAAGGGCGCCCTTGTCTCATTGGGACGCATCTTTCACAATCGACATACCCGGTTAGGAGAGATCGCATGCCCTCAGACGCCCCCTTCTCGCAGTTCTCGGACATTTTGACATCAACGGAAGAGCTGGAGCAAATTGTCGGCGCCCCTCTTCCCCAAATCATTGCCAAAGAGCTGTCCGCTCTGGACGAGATGTGCCGCGATTTTATCGCCGCCTCACCTTTTTGTCTGATCGCCTCCGCAAATCCGGACGGGCATCTGGACATATCGCCAAGAGGTGATCCCACGGGTTTTGTAGAGGTCATCTCAGAGACCCTGATTGCGATCCCCGATCGCCCTGGAAACAAGCGTGTCGATACGTTCCACAACATCCTGAAAGACCCGCGCGTCAGCCTGATCTTTTTCGTTCCGGGCAAAATGGAAACCCTACGCATTCGCGGGGAGGCCCGCATTTGCGCCGACAAAGATCTTTTGGAAAGCATGTCTGTTCAGGGTCACGCCCCAAAACTGGCCTTGTTGATCCACATCCACACCGTTTTCGCGCATTGCCCAAAATGCGTCATCCGCGCGAACCTGTGGCAACCGGAAGAATGGAAGGATTCGTCGAACCTGCCGAATATGAATGCAATGATGGTCCGGCACGCAAAGATAAACAAAACGCCTGAGGAATGGTTTGAAAGCCTCAAAGGCACAGGCGAGTTGGACCTGTATTAAATCCCTTTGCCGAAGGGCATGTTCGCAATAGGCTTTCAGGTATCATTTTGAACTAAGGGAGTTCAACGATGTTGCGTTTCGCACTCGCATTATTGCTGGCCCTACCAGCGACTGGCATGGCGGCAACCTGCGGCAACACAAGTGCGGGCTTTGAAGCGTGGAAGGCCGATTTTGCAAAGCAAGCCAAACGCGCCGGGGGGTCGGAAAAAAGGGCTTCAAGCACTGGCGCAAAGCTCTTACGCGACGCGAACAATTGCAGCGGATCGCAATCAGAAAAGTTTCAAGTACTCACTGGACAAATTCATGCAGGTCCGCGGCGCCAACACAATCGTTGCCCAAGGTCGCAAACGTAAGGCCCGCAACCCACAGTTTTACGAAACGCTCGAACGCCAGTACGGCGTCCCTGCCGGCGTGCTGCTCGCCATTCATGGAATGGAAACGGGTTTCGGGAATTTCATGGGCGACAGTCAAGTTGTTTCCGCAATAACCACGCTAGCGTATGATTGTCGCCGATCCGAGTTCTTTATCCCGCACGCTATCGGAGCCCTGAAACTTGTAGATCAAGGCAGCATTACGACCCAGACCAAAGGGGCAAAACATGGCGAATTGGGGCACACTCAGTTCTTGCCAGGCAATGCGCTCGACTTTGGGGTGGACGCCACTGGCGATGGCAAGGTCGATTTCTACAACATGACAGATGCCTTGGCCTCGACAGCCAACTTTTTGCGAAAAAAGGGTTGGAAAAAGGGGCGCGGCTACCAGCAAGGACAACCGAACTTTGCCGTCATTCAGCAGTGGAATGCCGCGACGGTGTACCAACAATCCATCGCAATCATGGCCGCCCGAATCGATAATTAGGCACGGTCACAATTAAGTGTAGCTCTTCCTCAATTCAGCCACATTGTCGCCACAGACATTAAACGGCCCTTAAAATGCCTAGGTTTCCATAGCGTAACCAATCTTAGCGTTTTGTCATTTTTTTCCATTTTTGCCCAAATCTGCCCTTTTTCCCTTGCTAATTTGGATCTCAAGCAAAAGTGCGACAAAGGAATGCGCAGTGACTCCGAAGAACAGCTATCACGGTGGTTTGCAGTTTGACGGTGAGACCGATGGCGCGGTCGAGCGGTTCAGCGCAATTGTCGCTGCGACTTTGGAAGATTATGGCCATCTTGTTGAGCGCAAGAACGTTCTGAACGCGACCGAAGCCAGCATTGTTTGTAACCAATACCTTGTGCGCCTGACACTCGATACGCAGGTCCCTGCAGAGGAAACCAACCTTGTCGGCGATGACCGTACGGCCGAGTTGAAAACGCTTCAAAAGCCGGTTGTGACGCTCCCGCAGAACCGGCTTACAATCACGATAACCCCGGTTTCCGAGCTGCTGGACGACAGCGAAATTTCCGAGCTTATGCTGGTCGTCATTTTGTATCGGATGGTCGATATTTGCGCGACGCAGCGCGTCGAGTGGCTTTCGCCCAACACCGTGTTGACCATCCAGCAATTCATGAGTGCGTTTGACACTCTGCCCCCCGTTAAAAAAAAGCGGAATAGAAAACAGATTTTCGAGGCGGTTTCTGGCCCATTTGCGGGACTGGACACCATTGAGGAAGACCATCTGGACGAGCCACAAAAAAAGGCGCCGAAAACGGCAGCCCGGCCGATCCAGTTGTCAGATGAGCAGTTGCTCAGCATCGCTTTTCGGACAGAACCTATCGAGCAGCCAACCGATCGGGAGGATACGCACCCCCTCGACCACGAACATCCCAGTGACATCCTGCGACTGACAAGTTGGGGACTAACAGGTGCCGTGGCCAGCGTATCCGTGCCGATTGCGGCTTCAATGGCCGCTGTGAACCTGATACGAGGCGAAGATTTTCGCCTTAATACACAGGTACTTGCCTACACGGTCGCGATCTCCGCTCTCAGCACAAGCGGAGCATTCGCGGGCGTGGTCAACGCGTTGGGCATGTAACACACGAAACCAAGACCCTCCTAGGAGGCCCCGCCATCAGGCGGGGTCTTCCGTTTTCAGGATACGGTCAGCGGCCAGCACATAAGTATGTATCGAAAAGACCACGGCCTGTGTTCTGGGTAGCCGCAGCAGCGTCTGACGCTCACTGCGCAAAAAACCGGCCGATCCCTTGACTGTGATTTCTCTTGGCTCCTTCGCGCTGCGCGGTTGAAACAGCTCGGCGTCGTCATACCAAAGCGCATTAAACCGCCATAGCGGTCGCCCGATTTGTATCCCGTCAAACAGGCGCTGCACGCGGCGCGCGATGTTTTCGTCGTAGCTTGAAACCGGAACATGAATATCGACCAACGGGCGCATGAATTTCTCTGACAAGGTCCAACTGGCTGGAAAACACAGAATGGCTCCGGTCAGGACATGTTCGTCGCCGTGTTTTTGCAAAATACAGAAATCTTCCTGAGCCAACCTGCACAACGTATCCAGCGGTTGCGAGCGGTCGATTTCTACGGCTTGACCGTCCGGTCGATCTGCTCGATCTACGCATTCGGGATAGGCTTGTTCCAGCACCATATCCAACAACTCTTGCGCGGCAGGCTCAGCGTTGGGATCCAATGCCAGCACGTCTGCGCGTCGGTCGCGCAGCAGATTGTCGCGATGTTGCATCTGTTCGTTAAATGCGTCGTCCCGATGTAACCAGTGATCGAAACTGGTTGGTAGAATGCCCGGCAAAGGGCGTGGTTTCATTGGATTATATGGGATCGAGGTCTGCAGGATTGTCGCCATGAGGTTTGCTTAGCATCAGATCGTTTAGGTGTCGGCCAAAAAACGACGATTTTCCGGTCGCATTTTCTAAAGACGACTCGAAACAGATTCTCCATTCTCGACGAACTCAGGCAGGGAGACTCACCATGAACCAGCACTATCGGGACAACCGAAAGATCGACCCGAACAAAGGCGCCACCCTGGGCGATGGCACACCGAATGAGCTGGACCGGATCGAAATTGGCCCAACACAACTGGCCTTTGCCGAATGGGAAGCTGCAGGCCTGTCCCTGCCGAACCTCGCCCGCATGCGAGAACACCGCTGGAAGCGCCTGACGCAAGCCGTCGTCGATCGGGGCTATGGCGGATTGCTGATGTTTGATCCGTTGAACATCCGTTATGCAACCGACAGCACCAACATGCAGCTTTGGAACACGCACAACCCTTTCCGTGCCGTGTTGCTGTGTGCAGATGGCTACATGGTGATCTGGGACTATAAAAACTCGCCCTTCCTGTCGACGTTCAACCCACTGGTACGCGAACAGCGCTCGGGCGCTGACCTGTTCTATTTCGACCGGGGCGACAAGGTCGACGTGGCGGCGGATGTTTTCTCGAACGAAGTGCGCGTACTGATCGAAGAGCATAGCGGCGGCAACAAACGTTTGGCCGTGGACAAGATCATGTTGCACGGCCTTCGCGCGCTTGAGGCGCAAGGGTTCGAGATCATGGAAGGCGAAGAGGTCACGGAAAAAACCCGCGCTATCAAGGGGCCGGACGAAATCCTGGCCATGCGCTGCGCCAACCACGCTTGCGAGACCGCTGTTGCCGAGATGGAGAAATTCGCCCGCGCGAATGTAGGTGACGACAAAACCTCGGAAGATGACATTTGGGCTGTTCTGCATGCCGAAAACATCCGCCGCGGCGGCGAATGGATCGAAACCCGCTTGTTGGCCTCGGGTCAACGTACCAACCCTTGGTTTCAGGAATGCGGCCCTCGCATCACGCAAAAGAACGAAATCATTGCCTTTGATACCGACCTGATCGGGTCATACGGCATCTGCATTGATATCTCGCGCACGTGGTGGATCGGGGATGAAAAGCCCCGCGCCGATATGATTTATGCAATGCAGCACGCGCATGAGCACATCATGACCAACATGGAAATGCTGAAACCCGGCGTGACGATCCCCGAACTGACCGCTAACTGCCACAAGCTGGACGACAAATTCCAGGCGCAGAAATACGGGTGCCTGATGCACGGGGTTGGCCTGTGTGATGAATGGCCTCTGGTCGCTTACCCTGATCAGGCCGTCGCAGGTTCATACGATTACGCGCTGGAGCCGGGCATGGTTCTATGCGTTGAGGCTGCCGTTGGTGAGGTCGGCGGTGACTTCTCGATCAAGTTGGAGGATCAGGTTCTGATCACCGAAGACGGGTACGAGAACCTGACAACCTACCCATTTGATCCACAGTTGATGGGTCTGGCGTAGCGTCTTAGTCCGGCCAATTCGAACGCCGGACGTTTCCGTGCCAATCCTCTGCTTCTATGGTCGCAACCGGTTTCGATTGCGGCCAATTTTGCCCGGCGCTGAACCCGATTGCAGCGGTCAGGGCTGCCACAAGCAAAAGATCGGGGCGAAGTACTGCAACATGCTGCGGTGACGTGACATTTCCCATAGTTGCCTCCTGGCTGATTAAACACAGCTTCAACATGGGCGCATCGGTGAAATAATTAAAACGAATAATTAAGCGCCATATCATCACAGAAATTGAACTATTGCGAAGCGCTTACGAACAAGCGCCCGATTTGGATGCCTACTTATTACTCACCTTCACGTGACGCTGCCCACTTGGGGGTTGAGCGCATTCTCTGATAACCACAGTATTGGCGGCAACCCGATACGTAAGGAACTACCATGCCCACCGAACGCGTTAACTTTGCCGGCCACGACGGCAATCAGCTTGCTGCGCGCCTAGATCTGCCGGACGGGCCTGTACTGGCGACTGCATTGTTTGCGCATTGTTTTACGTGCTCAAAAGACATTACAGCGGCCCGCAGGATCGCCGCACGACTTGCGGCGATGGGCATCGCTGTGCTGCGGTTTGACTTCACCGGCCTTGGGCATTCCGAGGGTGAATTCGCCAACACGACCTTCACATCCAATGTCGAAGACCTGATTGCCGCTGCGCACTACCTGGCCGGGCGAGATATGCCCCCGGCTTTGCTTGTTGGCCATTCACTGGGCGGGGCGGCCGTCTTGCGTGCCCGCGCAGGTATCCCCAGCGTCAAGGCCGTGGTCACCTTGGGTGCGCCCTTCGATCCGGGCCATGTTTCCCACCACTTCGAAGACGCCTTAACCGAAATCCAGGAAGCAGGATCTGCCGAAGTCTCATTGGGAGGTCGACCCTTCCGTATTGGCAAAGCCTTTGTGGACGACATTTCACAAGCTGCACTGACCCCCGCGATACAGGAACTGAAAGCTGCCCTGCTGATCCTGCACGCCCCTTTGGATGAAACCGTCAGCATCGACAACGCAAGTTCGATCTTTATGGCTGCGAAACACCCCAAAAGCTTTGTAACGCTGGATGATGCCGATCACCTGATTACCCGCGCCACGGACGCCGAATATGCGGCAGACGTCATCTCAGCCTGGGTGACGCGTTACGTGACGCTCTGCCCTCCTGCCCCGCCGCCGGGTGCTCCGGAAGGTGTTGTGCGCGTGACTGAGGCTGATCCCAACGGCTTTTTGCAAGACGTCCAATCCGGCCCCCGTCACCATGTCGTCGCAGATGAACCGGCGTCATATGGCGGCACTGATCGGGGCATGTCCCCATACGGGTTTGTCTCGTCAGGTTTGGGGGCATGCACCTCGATGACCATCCGCATGTACGCCCGTCGAAAAAGATGGCCGTTGACCGGTATTATGGTCGATGTCTGCCATGACAAGGTTCACGCACAAGACGCGGGTCTGGTGAGTGATGCGAAGGTCGATCTGTTTCGCCGGAAAATCCGTCTCGAAGGCCCACTGGATGAGGAACAGCGCGCGCGTCTGTTAGAGATCGCCGACAAGTGCCCTGTACACAGGACACTTGAAGGCACTGCAAAGATCACGACCGAACTGCTGTCTTAACCCCCTTAACGCCGTGGAGACGGGCGATGGATCGGCGGCCGCGCAGCCGGTGGGCGCGCAACGGGTGGGCGTGGCCGCGCCGGTGGTTTTGCCACAGGCGGTCTTGGGCGCGCAGGCGGTTTCCCAACTGGCGGCTTGGGTCGCACAGGCGGTTTGCCTTCGGGCGGCCGGGGGCGATTGGGACGGTCCACATCAATGTCTACGTCAACATCGTGATAATAGTCGTTCCACAGCAACGAGTCGTAGAATGGATCGTAGCCATAACCGACACCCACCGTTACGCCGTCGCATGCGGTTATCGTGAAACCAGCAATTCCCATTCCTAGGGCGAGGATGGACCGTTTGATCAGTTTACGTGTCATCTGCCCCTCCTTATCGCGCAGACCGGAACGAGGCGAAAACCGCGTTCAGATCGTCCACATAAGCCGGGTCTGCGCCGTCTCGTAAGACCGCGACGGCTACGGCGACACGGTCACCGGGCAGATCGATAACGGTGGCGGTGAAGTTCACGCCACGCCCCTCTCGGCTTCCTGTGCCTCGGACCACGCGTGCGGGCAGTCCTCCAATGCTTAGTGAAACGGCTTCAGAGACCTCGGGATCTTTAACCAGAAACTTATCGACGTCCTGCAGATAGCGCAGCCCACCTTCGATCGATGCCACTCCTGCCGGGGATACGAATCCGATCCAGACGTTATCGTCTGTCAAAGGGCGCACCCCCATGACACGAGCCACAGCGCGCGGATCCTCCAGCTCAGTGTCTTCAATCTCACGCGGCCCGCCGGTGCGAACAGCCCAGAAGTCCGGGACCGAGAAACTGAACAACGCGCGCCCGCCATCCGTGTAGGTCACAGGCGTTTCAGCCGAAGCTGGCGCAGCCATCAACAAAGCCGCTGCAATAGCGGCGCATGTGGAACTCAAACGAAAAAACATATCATGATAACCTGTTGTTTCTGTTGCATCAGAGTGGACCTTGGCAAACGGCTTTGTCCAGTGCTGTCGTGAAACAAAAAACCCGCGCCAGGATCGCTCCGGGCGCGGGTAAGATTGTTAAGTCTGGCTGGAAATCAGGCGCGGGCGTCGCCGACCAGTTTCCACAGGCCCGGGATCAGCAGAGCAGCCAGAACCAGCTTGATAGCATCACCCACCAGGAACGGCGTCAAACCCCATGCCAGGATAGGTTGATCCCAGCCGTACAGCTGACCCAGCCACAACAGGCCCGGCAAATAGATCGCAACATTCGCCAGAACCAGCGCAACTGCCATCTTGCCGATCGAACGATCCCAGCCACGCGCGGCCAGAGCTCCCAGCAGGACGGTCGCCATCAGGTAACCGACGAGATAGCCGCCAGTTCCGCCCATCATGTAAGTCAGGCCGAATTTCTCAGCCGACGAGCCGGCAAATACATCAAAGCCCAAAGCACCAATCAGCAGATAACCCAGCATGGTGACCAGACCCAGACGCGCACCATAGGCGGTACCGATGGTCAAAACGGCAAAAGTACCCATTGTGATTGGGACCGGCCACATCGGCACTTTGATTTTGGCGGCAACGGCCAGAGCCACGATGCCCAGCGCGACCAGGATCGCCTGCTTGACACGCAGCGCTGTACCCTCACGCGGGCCAAATGCGTTGGCCAGTACGTTTGCATTCATCTTCACTTCTCCCACTTCGGATCGTAATTCTGCGACAGCAATGCCCTGTCAGAGCGGTTTCTGCAACATGATTACGCTATCGCAGAGCGTACTTCGTGTCCATTTCATAGGATTTTCGGGGACCTGCTACGATCCATCGCACGTTCCAGATCGGCCATTGCCCGAAATCATACACCACATCATAGCTGTCCGGCGCGCAATCGTGATGATCGGTCGCTTGCGGCGTGCCAAGCTTCAGGGTGTGAAAAAACCGGCCATCCTCAAAGTAAACGGCTATCCCGTCATCGCTATCGCGCCAGAAATAGCGGCGCGTGCCTTTCATCTCGGGTTGCCCCGGTATGCGCAAAGACACCTCTTCGTCATACACAAGGCCGTCCTCGGCCTGATACAGGCGCGCGATACCCTCGGCGTGCACATCGTGCCCTGCCCGCGCGTCCCGGATCGTGCGGGTCAAGGCCCAGTCCCCTTGGAAATCAGAAAGGCAGGTTGGCAAACTCATTCTGCATACCTTCCATCGGTGCGACCCCCGTTATCATCGATAAAGCGGATGATGTCCCCTGCGCGATGCACGTCGTAGCACGCCCACAATGAGGACGGAGGCCAGACCGAGCAATACTGATCATCACGCACCGCCCAGCGCCCGGCACTGGGACGGCCAGAGAAATACTGGGTTGCCCCTGACGCATCAAAGGTCTGCCAAACGCCGTCTCCGTACCCAAGTTTTGCACCGGTCAAGGCCGCCGTAATCTCAGCCCCCGTCAAAGGACGAAACGCATCGGCCATCGTAGTGGTGGGCCAAAGGGCTAAAATCAGGGCAAACCGTCTCATCATTGCACTCGTGCCTTGTTCCCTTGCGCGGGTGGGTTTAAACCGCGCCGCATCGTCCTCTGCCAAATCACAAAAAGGTGCAGCTGCCAATGATTCCGCGTTATTCCCGCCCCGAGATGGTTTCCATCTGGTCGCCCGAAACCAAGTTCCGCATCTGGTTCGAGATCGAGGCGCATGCCTGCGACGCCATGGCTGATCTAGGTGTGATCCCGCGCGAAAACGCCGAGGCCGTGTGGAAGGCCAAGGATGTCGAATTCGACGTAGCCCGCATTGATGAGATCGAAGCCGTCACCAAGCACGACGTCATCGCATTCCTGACCCATCTCGCCGAGCATGTCGGCAGCGAAGAGGCGCGTTTTGTTCATCAGGGCATGACCAGCTCGGACGTGTTGGACACTTGCCTGAACGTACAACTGACCCGCGCTGCTGACTTGTTGATCGCAGACCTCGAAGGTCTGCTGGCCGCCCTGAAACGCCGCGCGATCGAACACAAGGACACCGTCCGCATCGGCCGTAGCCACGGCATCCACGCCGAGCCCACCACCATGGGTCTGACTTTCGCGCGCTTTTACGCCGAGATGGACCGCAACCTGTCCCGCATGCGCGACGCCCGCGCCGAGATCGCAACCGGCGCAATCAGCGGCGCGGTCGGCACCTTTGCCAATATCGACCCGGCGGTCGAAGAGCATGTGTGCGACAAGCTGGGTCTCGTGCCCGAACCGATCAGCACTCAGGTTATCCCGCGCGACCGTCATGCGGCCTTCTTTGCGACCTTGGGCGTCATCGCCAGCAGCGTTGAAAACATCGCCATCGAAATCCGCCATATGCAGCGGACCGAGGTGCTGGAAGGGGCCGAGTTCTTTTCGATGGGTCAAAAAGGCTCGTCGGCCATGCCACATAAGAAAAATCCGGTCCTGACCGAGAACCTGACCGGCCTAGCCCGTATGGTCCGTGCCGCCGTTATCCCGGCGATGGAGAACGTGGCACTTTGGCATGAACGCGATATCTCGCACTCCTCAGTCGAGCGCATGATCGGGCCGGACGCTACGATCACGCTGGATTTTGCGCTGGCCCGCCTGACCGGCGTGATCGACAAGATGCTGATCTTCCCTGAAAACATGATCGAGAACATGAACAAGTTCCCCGGTCTGGTCATGAGCCAGCGCGTTCTACTGGCTCTGACCCAAGCGGGCGTCAGCCGCGAAGACGCCTATGCCATGGTTCAGCGTAACGCGTTGAAGGTTTGGGAACACCGCACCGATTTCAAAGAGGAACTGCTGGCTGACGCTGACGTCACTGCTGCCCTCAGCCCAGCCGAGATCGAAGAAAAATTCGACCTCGGTTACCATACCAAGCATGTCGACACGATTTTTGCGCGTGTGTTTGGCGAATAAAAGCCTCCCGCTCAAATAGTTGCAGGGACCCGGATCGCGATCAGTGCTCCGGGTCTCTGTTTTTGAATTTCAGGTCAAATTCGGATATGATGATTGCATAGTTCCATTCAGGAGACGCAGGATGATCCGTACAATTCTATGCTCATTAGCTCTTGTCAGCTCGACCACGGCTGCTTTGGCGTGCAATGCCCACACCGAACAGACGCAATCCTGCGCCCCAGGAACCTACTGGGATTCCGAGACCCATAGCTGCACAAAAATTGTTAACAGCTAAATGTTTCTTTCCTACTCGTGAATAAAAGCGAGCCTCTGGTTGTTAGCTTTCTATCGGATCGCACTATGATTGATCAGAGCAGACTTGAGAACGGAGTAGGAAAATGCGTCTCGTACTAGCTTCAGCCATTGCCATTCAGGCATTTGCTTTCGCGCCGGCCGTGCACGCCGCTGGCGGTGGCGGCAGTAATAACCCGCCAAAGACGACCAACACGACAAAGAAGTGCCTGTTTGGTCGGGTATATGACAAGGATCGTGGTCGCTGTGTTAAACCCAGCACGACCAACTTTACCAATGACGAGCTGTACCAAGCCGTGCGCGAACTGGCGTATGACGGTCAGTACGAGAACGCGCAAAGTATCCTGCGCATCATGGATCAGGACGATGACCGCGTACAGACGTACTGGGGCTTCACCTTCCGCAAGATGGGTGAATTGACGCTGGCAAACATGTTCTATCAAAACGCAATTGATGCGAACCCGGATAACATTCTGGCGCGCTCATACATGGCGCAGGGTTTCGTCGTCGAAGGCAAAACTGATCTGGCCATCGAGCAGTGGCGCGAAATCAAAGCGCGTGGCGGTGAAGGGACATGGGCCGAAGCGTCGCTTCGCGAAGCGATCCGCACCGGGTTGACGTTTAACTACTAAGCTTCAGCTTTTCTTTACCCGACTCTCCGTAATCTGCCTGTGGGACAACAACTTGGCACCACAGGCAGATGCAGGACTCAAACACTTTGATACAGGTGGCTCCGGGGCATGCAGCACCCGTAGCTGACAACAGCGACGATGGGCCTCGGGTCGTTCCACGTTCGCTAACAAGTCGCCAGAAGGCAGCAGTGGTTGTTCGCCTGCTGCTGAACGAAGGCGCTGACATCCCATTGGAAGACCTTCCTGACGCATTGCAGGAAAAGCTGACCCACCAACTGGGGCAAATGGGTCTGGTTGACCGCGTGACACTTGACGCGGTTGCTGCCGAGTTTGCCGAGGCGCTGGATAGCATCGGCCTGTCCTTCCCACACGGGTTAGCCAGCGCGCTCGACGCCGTAAACGGGAAAATCGCGCCCGCAACTGCTGCGCGGCTGCGTAAGGTCGCAGGGGTTCGGCAGATCGGAGATCCCTGGCAACGTTTGAGAGAGATCCCAGCAGAAGATCTTGCCGAACTCGCACAGGCAGAAAGTACCGAAATAGCGGCTGTCCTGCTCTCTAAACTGGACACTGCAAAAGCTGCGCAATTGTTGGGCAACCTACCCGGCCCCGTCGCCCGTCGCATCACGTACGCTGTGTCAAAAACCGCCAATGTCACACCCGAAGCGGTTGAGCGGATTGGTTGGTCATTCGCTGCCCAACTGGACCAACGGCCCCCAACGGCCTTCAGTGATGCGCCCGGTGCCAGAGTTGGGGCGATCCTCAATCAATCGGCAGCATCGACTCGCGACGGACTGTTATCCGCATTGGACGAAGAGGATTCGGATTTCGCCAGTGTTGTCCGTCAGTCTATTTTTACCTTTGCTCATATCCCGACACGCATTCAGCCGCGCGATGTTCCGGCCATCCTGCGCGGCGTCGAACAACCCGTCCTTGTCACTGCACTTGCAGGTGCCGCTACTGAGGGTGACAAGGCGTCCGTCGAATTTCTATTAGCCAACATGTCTTCGCGGCTGGCCGACAACCTGCGTGAGGAAATGCAGGAGCGTACACCTGTAAAACAAACAGACGCCGAAGCTTCAATGTCTCAGATCGTCGGTGCGATACGAGCCTTGGTGGATGAAGGCGCCATTACACTGATCGAGGATGAGAGCGTCGAATAGAAACCGTTCCGCAAGAATTGCGGCATGTTGCTCAGGGTGCTTGTGGTTGCGAGTTCCCGAATGTATGTCTGACCGGCAATTCGCAACAGCCGCCGAGACCTTCTGATGCCCGTTGAAAAGTCTGAACTAAGCCGATTTGAGCTTGGCAAATACTATGTAACCGGTCTGTTCCTCAAAGGTGTCATCGGGGCGATGCGTCTGCTCCCGTACGAGCGTCGCATTGGTGCCATGGGCGCGATCGTCAGGGGGCTTTCTCCGCTTGTCGGTTTCACCAAACGCGTGCGCAGCAACCTTAAGCTTACCTGCCCGGACCTTACAGAAGACGAGGTGAATCGTATTTGCCGCGCGGTTCCCGACAATGCCGGGCGCGCCATTATGGAGCATTTTTCGCCCGAAGGTTTCACCCAGCGCCAAAGCACGGCAAAAATCTCTGGCCCCGGGATCGCAGCATTCGACGCCGCGGTTGCCGAGGGTAAACCCGTGATGATGATCACAGCCCATTTTGGCCACTACCTTGCAGCACGCATTGCGTTGCAGGCCCGCAGCGGACAACCTATCGGGTGTTTGTACCGGCGTATGGCGAACCCGTATTTCAACGACATGTATGTCGATGCGTTCTACAAAACCGGAGCCCCAATGTTTGAACAAGGGCGGCGCGGAATGGTCGAAATGGTCCGCTCGCTCAAAAAGGGTGGCATCATCGCAATCGTTTCGGACTTGCACGCCCATGGCGGCGAAGAGCTTATGTTCTTTGGAAAGCCCGCGGTGACATCAGTCCTGAACGCGGAATTGGCCATCAAATATAAAGCCGTCCTGATCCCATGCTATGCGGTTCGTCAGCCGAACGGGGTGGACTTTGAAATCGTTCTGCACGATCCCGTGCCACACACCGATGCGAAAACCATGACGCAATTTACCAACGATGACCTTGAAGCCATGGTCAAAAAGCACATGGGACAGTGGTTTTGGATTCACCGTCGGTGGAAATACTGGAATGGGCTGGGCGTTCGACCAGAGGATATGCCCTGATCACTTAACGCGCGTGGCCGCTACGATATGGCCATGTCCAACCCATTGAACCATGACGACAGCCGGCAGGTCAGACGCAAGCGACACTGAGAACTGCTCTGGATCAGTCCCGTCCCATTGCCCTGCCATCTGCCAGGATTCCACGACGTTTGCATAATCCAGTTCATGCCCTGCCAATTCGCCACGGCGGATTGAGGCGTGACGCAGCGGTGAGTATTGCACGACCCGAATATCGTACGCGCCATTGGCTGAATCGTTCAGCGGCGTGACGTCGACCGTTACCTCGTTGCCGTCGCGTGCCGCGGTCACAGACACCTTAGGTTCGGCATTCAGGTGGGAGTCGATCAGTTGGTTCAGCTCCAGCGACTGTGCGCCCACAACATCCTGCTGTCCGTTAATGACCATCTGTGGGGTATAGATCATGGAACGCCCACCGCTGCGGGCATAAGCACGCTGACGCACAGTGTGCCCCGGATCGGCGTATTCATCTTCCCAACCAATGTAATCCCAATAATCCACATGCAACGCCAAACCGATCACATCGTCGCGTTTCGCCAGATCATGCATGATCAGGTCTGCGGGGGGACAGGAGGAACAACCTTGCGAGGTGAACAATTCGACAACGACCGGGTCATTCTCGGCCACTGCAGCAGTTGCCATAAACAAAGAAACAAGCGCGGTCGTGGTAACGGTTTTGAACATGTTCGCTCTCGGATTTTCGTGGGATACTCGTTCTGTTTACGCGGATATCCCCTCAACCTCCAATCAAGGTTTCTTGAGAGGTGGAACACCTCAGATGTCAAAAATGTGTGCAATGGTATACAAATATTTGACTACGTTTCGCACAGAACCTTGAAACAAAGGCTTGCGTGATGCAGATATCACTCAGCGAACCCCACTATCCAAGTTATTTGAGAGGGAGGCCATTACATGCCCATTACAGTCGGACAGGACACTGCCAAAACACGCCGCAGCCTGAGCGTGAACGGAAAAACCATTGCCTATTATTCGATTCCCGCAGCTCAAGAAGCTGGACTGGGTGATTTCTCGAAACTGCCAGCCGCGCTCAAGGTGGTACTCGAGAACATGCTGCGTTTCGAAGATGCAGGTTTTTCAGTCTCGGTCGACGATATCAAGGCCTTCTCCGAATGGGGTGCGAATGGTGGTAAAAACCCGCGCGAGATCGCGTACCGCCCTGCCCGCGTGTTGATGCAGGATTTCACCGGAGTTCCGGCCGTGGTGGACCTCGCCGCGATGCGGGATGGGATCAAGGGTCTGGGCGGCGACGCACAAAAGATCAACCCGCTGAACCCGGTTGATCTGGTCATCGACCACTCGGTCATGATCGACGAATTCGGCAACCCGCGCGCGTTCCAGATGAACGTGGACCGCGAGTATGAGCGCAACATGGAACGGTATCAGTTCCTGAAATGGGGTCAGAGCGCGTTCAACAATTTCCGTGTTGTTCCCCCTGGCACCGGTATCTGCCACCAGGTGAACCTGGAATATCTTGCCCAAACGGTTTGGACAGACAAAGACCAGAACGGCGAAGAAGTCGCCTATCCTGACACGCTGGTCGGCACGGACAGCCACACCACCATGGTCAACGGCATGGCCGTTCTGGGCTGGGGCGTCGGCGGCATTGAGGCCGAGGCCGCGATGCTGGGTCAGCCAATCTCGATGCTGATCCCCGAGGTTGTCGGCTTTGAGCTGACCGGGGCGATGGTCGAAGGCACCACCGGCACCGACCTGGTGTTGAAGGTCGTCGAAATGCTGCGCGAAAAGGGCGTGGTTGGTAAATTTGTTGAATTCTACGGCGAGGGCCTGGACCGTCTGCCGCTGGCTGACCGCGCAACTATTGCCAACATGGCCCCCGAATACGGTGCGACCTGCGGGTTCTTCCCAATCGACGGTGAAACCCTGCGCTACATGCGCAATACCGGCCGCGATGAAGATCGGTTGGCTCTGGTCGAAGCCTATGCCAAAGAGAACGGCTTTTGGCGGGATGAGAACTACGCGCCGATCTACACCGACACCCTTTCGCTGGATATGGGCACCATCGTACCCGCCATCTCGGGGCCGAAACGTCCGCAGGATTATGTTGCACTAACGGATGCCAAGGCCGCCTTTACAAAGGAAATGGCCGAAACCTTCAAACGTCCGATGGGCAAAGAGGTTGCAGTCAAAGGCGAGGACTACACACTGGATTCGGGCAAGGTTGTGATCGCTTCGATTACGTCCTGTACGAACACGTCAAACCCATACGTGATGATCGGCGCGGGTTTGGTGGCACGTAAGGCCGCTGCGCTGGGTCTGGATCGCAAGCCTTGGGTCAAGACCTCTCTCGCACCGGGATCGCAGGTTGTGTCGGCCTATCTTGAGGCCGCCGGTCTGCAGGAAGATCTGGACAAGATTGGCTTTAACCTTGTTGGCTATGGTTGCACGACCTGTATTGGCAACTCGGGCCCGATCCAGAAGGAACTGTCCGAAGCGATTGCCGAAGGCGATCTGGTCGCCACTTCGGTTCTGTCGGGCAACCGCAACTTCGAAGGGCGGATTTCGCCAGATGTACGTGCCAACTACTTGGCGTCTCCGCCTTTGGTGGTTGTCTATGCTCTGGCCGGTACGATGGATATCGACGTGACATCGGAACCGATTGGACAAGATAAGGACGGCAATGACGTCTTCATGAAGGACATCTGGCCCACCCAAAAAGAAATCGCCGATCTGGTCGAGGCCACTGTAACGCGCGAGGCGTTCCAGTCGAAATATGCGGACGTGTTCAAAGGCGACGAGAAATGGCAATCGGTGGAAACCACGGATGCCGAAACCTATGACTGGCCGCCGACCTCGACCTATATCCAGAACCCACCTTACTTTCAGGGAATGGGCCCCGAGCCGGGCACAATCACCAACATCGAAGGTGCCAAGGTTCTGGCGATTCTGGGTGACATGGTCACGACCGACCACATCTCGCCCGCTGGGTCTTTTGCAACCACTTCTCCGGCCGGCCAGTATCTGATCGAACGTCAGGTCCAACCGCGCGAGTTCAACTCTTACGGTTCGCGCCGCGGCAATCACGAGGTCATGATGCGCGGCACCTTTGCCAATATCCGCATCAAGAACGAAATGCTGGACGGCGTCGAAGGCGGCTATACCAAGGGACCGGATGGCGCACAGACGTCGATCTACGACGCGTCCATGGCCTATCAGGAACAAGGCACGCCGCTGGTCGTCTTTGGTGGCGAGCAATACGGCGCCGGGTCTTCCAGGGACTGGGCAGCCAAGGGAACTGCGCTGCTGGGTGTCAAAGCGGTTATCGCCGAAAGCTTCGAGCGTATCCACCGTTCGAACCTGGTTGGTATGGGTGTGATTCCTTTTGAGTTCACGGGCGGCGACACCCGCAAGTCGTTGGGTTTGAAAGGGGATGAAACCGTTTCGATCCATGGTCTCGACACGATCCAGCCCTTGCAGGAAGTGCCCTGTACCATCGTTTATGGGGACGGCACCGAAAAAACCATCACCCTGAAGTGCCGGATCGATACAGCACCCGAGATCGAGTACATCGAAAACGGCGGCGTGCTTCATTACGTATTGCGTAATCTGGCCAAGGCGGGCTGAAACAGCGCAAAAGGGCACATATCACATGTGCCCTTTTCCTGCGTACGGTTGGGAATGGAAACCGGCACTGTGGAATGCCCTTGAATTTACGCCGCAGAAACGTGATTTTCTCTGATGTGCCTATACCGCACCGCGTTTTTGCAAAGCTTGCCCGAGCCGCCGCATTAACTTGAAAATAGGCAAAAGCGGCCTTATATATTGGTCACACAGAGGAGATTATGAATCATGCGTATTGGCCCTGATCCGATCCAGGTTTGACGTCAAAGCCGCTAATCTGGCTTTCAAGTCACCCTCGTCACCGTCCAGGTGCCCGAACATCCGTTCCGGGCGCCTTTTTAGTTTGAGATCCGAGTATTTGCGCTCCATCCGCGAAAGGATGCTTTTTCCGGTGCCTTCGCAGGCGCTGCAGGTATTGTAAAGGCCGCGGATCGTCCCCACTTTTCCGGCAACTGATATCTCAAGGAAGCTCGGTTTGTGCAAACCTTCGATTTGCGTCCGGATTTTTTCAAGACCACCATAGAATTTCACAAACTCTGAGATCAGGTCATCTTCGAGAAAATGCAATTCGCGAATGCCAGACCTGTAAACATCCGTATGGCGTGCGTCCGTGACATGCGGAATATAGCTGTCTTTTTCGAACAGCTTTTCAAACAAGGTCAACGCCGGGGCTGTTTCCAAAAATCGCGTCAAATCGTTAGTATTGAAGTCCACCTCGGCAAAGAGGGCGCGCAACAGGGCATTCCGGTCATCCCGACGCTGTTTGGCTTTAAGCACAACTTCCCAGACCCGAGTGCCCGCCCAAAGCAAAACGGTCACGACCCCTAAACGGGTAATCGTGACCAGATCATTCAAAAAGCCAGCATCTTCCATCTGAAGACAGCCCTACCGCATTAATTGGCCGCTTTTTCCAGCGCCGGGCGGATCGTGCTTTCGATCACGCGCTGGGTAACGGGGCCCGCAAAGCGCAGGATGATCGTCCCTTCCCCGTCAATGACGTAGGTTTCGGGCACGCCATATACACCCCAATCAAGCCCCATGCGGCCCTGTTCATCACGACCAATTCCCGCGTAAGGGTCGCCAAGTTCCGTAAGGAAGGATTCCGCGTTTGCGGGTTGGTCTTTGTAGTTGATGCCATAAACCGGAATGCCCTCATCAGACAGGGCTTGAAGGTTTGGATGCTCGACCCTGCAGGGCGCGCACCAACTGGCCCAATAGTTCACCAGCTTGACCTCGCCATCGCGCAACGTCGCATCGTCGAAATTTGGCTTGCCTTCAAATTCGGTCAGTACGACTGGCGGCGCGGGCTGACCTTCGCGCGCCGAAGGCAACGCATCGGGGTCATCCCGGAACATGCCGATCCCGGCCAAAACGGCGAAGGCGCCAAAGATCAGCGGCGGCGCAATCATCAGGGGCGAGATTTTAGCCATTGCGTGTCATCCGTTCTTCGACCTTTTCCATTTCGCCTCGCACCTTGCGGCCACGAATAACGCTGAAGACGATCAGCGCCACCAAGAGCCCGATCGAAATGACGTAAGACCACAAAACTGTATCAGCATATTTTCCCAGATCAGGCATCATCCGTTTACCCTTTCACGTGCAAGCAGCGCCTTGATACGACGAGCGCGGATCTCGGTCCCAGTGCGGTATAATACTAACGCAATGAACAGCAGAACGAACCCGATGATGCACACCAGCAGCGGATAGAAGAATATGTTGCTGACTTTTTCTTCGGTATCCGTACCGGTAACAGCTGCCGCGCGCATCACCGATGCGCCTTGATGGAGCCCTTGGTTCCAGAAGTTCACCGCATAGCGGCTCAGGATCGCAAAGACCGATCCTACCAAACATAAAACCGAAGTCAGATCAGCAGCCGTGTCCGGATCTTCGATGGCTTCCCACAGGGCCACGTAGCCAAGGTAAAACAGGAACAAGATCAGAAATGACGTCAGGCGCGGATCCCAGGCCCACCATGTACCCCACATCGGCTGGCCCCAAATTGCACCCGTCGCCAGCGCGATCAGCGTCATCACGATACCAATGGGTGCCGCAGCACGAGCAGCCAATGCACTGACATGGTGACGACGCACCAGCCAGACCAGAGAGGTCGCCAGCATCATCAGCCAACAGTTAATCGCCATCAGGGCCGAAGGGACATGCAGGTAGATGATCTTTACGGTCGAACCCTGTTTGTAGTCATCCGGCGTAAAGAAGAACCCCCAAACCAGCCCCACGACAATGCATGCAATGGACGTAATCCAGAAGAACGGCATGACGCGTTCACTGGTCGCAAGGAACTTGCGCGGGTTGGCGTATTCCCAAAGGGCGTTGGCTTTAGCTGCGATAGACATAGGCCTTATCTAGTCCGAGTCGGGCGCGTTCTCAATTGACCTCGGTCAATCTTAGAGAACGTCACCGAAGGTTGATACGCAAAACGGCGGCGCTAGCGAATGGCAACAGCGCGATCGTCGCCGCCGTTATCCCCGCCAGCATCAGCAAAGGGGTCTGTGTTTCCATTCCGGTCGCACCACGGCGCGCGACCTCTGCCCCAAAGATCAGTGTCGGTACGTATAGCGGCAGAACCAGAAGGGACAGCAGTAGGCCTCCTCGTTTCAGGCCCACAGTCAGGGCGGCGCCAAAGGTTCCAATCACGCTCATCGCCGGAGTGCCGATCAACAGCGATATCACCAGCCAGAAAAAACCGGGGACCGGCAGGTTCAGCAGCACGCCAAGGAACGGTGCAGCCAAAACCAATGGCAGCCCCGTCGTAAGCCAGTGCGCAAGCGCCTTGATCGTTACAACGGCTTCCAGCGGCAACGGAGCTGTCGCCAACAGATCAAGCGAGCCGTCCTCCCAATCCAGTGCCAGAAGACGATCAAGCGACAGCAGGCACGCCAGCAGCGCGCCCAACCAAAGCACGCCGGGCGCGATCGTCGACAACAGAGAGGATTGCGGGCCAACCGAGAATGGCACCAGAACAGTAACGATCAGAAAGAACGCCAAACCCAGGCCAAACCCTCCACCTGCGCGGAAGGCCAGTTTGAGATCGCGCAGCAACAAGGCAATCACAGAAAGCCTCCGTCGAAGTCATCAATGGGTTTCGGTTTGGCCTTGTTGGGTCCAACGTCCAGAATCTCTCCGTCCAGTCCCAGATCAATATGCGTGGCGATCAAGGCGGATCCCCCCTGCCCCAGATGCGCGCGCACAGCGTTCGCGAACATTTGCACCGCACTTTTATCCAGTGACACCGTGGGTTCATCCAGCATCCAGATCGGGCGCCCGGTTACAAGCATCCTTGCAAGCCCCAAGCGACGCTTCTGCCCCGCAGACAGATTACCTGCATGACGATCCACCAGATCGTTCAATGCAAAGGCATCAACAGCGGGCTGGATATTATCCGTGCCGAACACCGCCGCCCAAAAGCTGAGGTTTTCAACCACGGTCAAGGTTGGTTTCAGCCCGTCAGAATGTGACGCATAGGCGATTTGATCCTCTGCGCCATCGATCTGCCCCGCGATCGGAGGTTGCAGCCCCGCGAGCGTGCGCAACAGCGTTGTCTTGCCGATACCGTTTGGCCCACGCAGGATCAGGGCACGCCCTGCTTTTAACGTAAAGCTGAGCCCCTCGAGCACAGGAACGCCCCCTCGGGCGATGGCCAGATCGGTTACGGTCAGTGTCATGCAGCCCGCTTAACGGATTGTACGTGCGGGCAAAAGGTCGGAATTGCCGCAGAGGGTTCGAGCCTTGAAGCAAGCCTTTGACATCTGGAAAGGCCATAACAGGCCGAGGCTGCGACCACTACTATGGTGATTTCGCCGATCAACAAACCGGTTTTCAAACAGGGATCAGCGCCAATGCAACGCGTCGCCCCTCGGATAGCAGGACATTGTAGGTCCGGCACGCGGCAGGAGAATTCATGATCTCAACACCAATGCCGGCCTCTTCCAGCGTGGATCGCAACGGGGCAGGAATATGGGTGAGTTCTTTGCCGGTGCCGACGAACAAAACATCAATGTGATCGACAAGGTCCAGTAGTGTGGCGCTGTCTTCATAGCCGCTCCACGAGGTAGTTCCAGTCGGGCCGGTAAGGACGGCACCATCAAATACCTCGCCCCCGATACGAAAGAAGCCAGGGCCGTAACCGTCCACCGGGACAGCGTTGTTATATGTGATCTCATTCAGACGCATGGGTGCGTTTTATCCCCAAAGCGGCAGGCCCGACAAGGCCGCAAGCGCAATCGCCACATAGGCCGCCGCGCGATAAAGTTTTTCGCGATTTGGATCGAACAGCCAACCGCCCAGCAAATTGCCTGCAAGGTTGGGCACTGCCAATAGCAACCCCAAGCCAACTGCGGCCCATGTAACGCGGCTCATGCCGGTAAGGTATCCCAGCAGCAGAAAATCAAAGGCAAAAAGAAACAGCAGAATGGTGGCCCGAATAACCGAAACTGGCAGTGGTCGTGACATATAAAACAGGATGACAGCAGGCCCCGGCAGCCCGGCAACACCGCCCAGAAAACCAGCCGCGAAACCAATGCCGGTAACCATCGCCCGGCCAACATGGCCGTGATACCGAAGCCCAAGGATCAGAATGGCAAGCATGAAGAACGCAAGCAGGCTGACGGCATACCGAAAGACATTCGCGTCAACCATCGTCAGCACCCACAGCCCAATGGGCAGAACAATTGCACAGCCTCCGACCAGTCTTGCCAAGTCTGCTTTGTTTACATCGCGCCATGCACGGCGCAGGTTTGGCAGTGGCCCAAAGATATCCATGATGGTCAGGCCGATCAGCGCGCCAAACGGGCCTAGAAACGGTGTCGCGATAGGAAGGAAAATCAGTGCGGTACCAAAGCCGGAAAAGCCGCGTACGATGCCACCCAGAAAGGCGGCCGAAACAATGATGGCCAGCCCCATAGGGGACTGGCCGAAAATATCAGGCATCGATATTGGCGAACTGGTTGCCCGCCGTGTTCGACGGCTTGGACCAATCGCGTTTGACACCCAGCCACAGCAGGATCGTCGACGCCACGAAGACCGACGAATACGTGCCAACGATCACACCCCAGATCATCGCAAAGACGAAACCACGGATCACATCTCCACCCAGTATATAAAGCGAGATCAGCGCCAGCAGTGTCGTGACCGAGGTCATCACCGTCCGGCTAAGGGTTTCGTTGATCGAGATGTTCAAAACCTCTTTGAGGTCTTTCTTTTTGTATTTCCGTAGGTTCTCTCGCACGCGGTCAAAGACCACCACGGTATCGTTCAACGAATACCCCACAATGGTCAGCAGCGCCGCAATAATAGCGAGGTCGAACCGAATTTGCAGTTCTGAGAAGATACCTATGGTCAGGATAACGTCATGCACCAGCGCGGCCACAGCCCCTAGGGCAAATTGCCATTCAAAGCGCAACCAGATGTACACAAGCACAGCGCCAATTGCCAAAACCACAGCGATTACAGCGGTCTGGATCAACTCACCTGACACTTTGGGGCCAACGGATTCGACTGACACGAACTGAATATCAGGTACTGCGACCTGCAACGCTTCTTCGACTGCGGTGACCGTCGCGGCCGAGACGGACTCGGCATCAGCCTGAGCCTGAATACGGATCATGGCAACGTTTTCGTCTTCGCCGAAGGTTGGATCAAAAATCTCGGTGATGGTCACATCACCCAACTCCAGCGGTGCGATTGCGTCGCGATAGACGCCTACGTCAATCTCTTGCGTGCTTTGGGTTCGAATTGTGGTGCCGCCTCGAAAGTCGATACCAAAGTTCAGCCCTTGCAGCATGAAGGACGTAAAGGCGATCACCATCATCAGGCCCGAAATGCCCAGCCATACTTTCCAGCGGCTGAAAAAATCGAACGAGGTTTCTTGCGGTACGAGTTTCAGTCTCATGTCAAACCTCGATCGTTTTCGGGCGGCGGCGTTCGAACCAGGTCACGATCATCAGACGCGTCACGAAGATCGCGGTGAAGACCGAGGTCAGAATACCCAAGCCAAGAGTGATGGCAAAACCGCGCACCGGGCCACTGCCCATAGCAAACAGGATCGTCGCGGTGATGAACGTGGTCACGTTCGCGTCCAAAATGGCCGACAAAGCTTTTTCATAACCCAATTCGATCGCACGTGCCGGGCCTTTGGCGGACTTCAGTTCTTCGCGAATACGCTCAAAGATCAGCACGTTAGCGTCCACAGCCATACCGACCGTCAAGACGATCCCGGCAATGCCCGGCAATGTCAGCGTCGCGCCAATCAACGAAAGCAGACCAAACAGAAGACCGACGTTCAGGATCAACGCAATGTTGGCAAAGACACCGAAAAGACCATAGCTGAGCCCCATAAAGACCAGCACAGCGACAAAGGCGACAATCGTGGCAACCTTACCTGCGTCGATGCTGTCTTGCCCTAGCTCAGGACCGATTGTGCGTTCTTCAAGGAACTCAAGCCCTGCGGGCAGTGCCCCGGCGCGCAACAGAACAGCCAGATTGGTGCTTTCCTCGACAGTGAAGTTGCCTGTGATGATCCCGGACCCGCCGGGGATATGGCTTTGAATTACAGGTGCAGAAATGACCTCGTCATCCAGAACGATGGCAAAAGGCGCACCAATGTTTTCCAGCGTATAATCACCGAATTTACGCGCACCAGACGTGTTGAACCTGAAGTTGACGGCCGGGCGCCCATTTTGGTCAAAGGCGGGTTGAGCATCGACCAGCTCTTCTCCGGTCACGACGGGCGCTGATTCCAGCGTGTAGAAAACACCGTTCTCGTCGATCGACGGGACAACTTTTTCCCCCACGCCCGCAATAGCATCCGGGTCGGTTCCGCGTCCAACGACCGGGTTAAAGGTAAGCTGCGCCGTTGTTCCGATGATCTCTTTCAATTCACCGGCGCTGCCAATACCCGGCACCTGGATCAGTATGCGATCTGTACCCTGACGTTGGATCGTTGGCTCACGCGTTCCTACTTCGTCAATACGGCGCCTGATGATCTCAAGGGATTGACGTACGGTCCGGTCATCGGATGCAAGCTTTTCAGCCTCAGACAGTTGCACCACGATGGTATCGCCATCCGCGCGCGCTTCGATATCTGTTGCCCCTACTCCGGTCAGTGTTTGAACCTGACGGGCCAGACCGCGCACAACTTCCAGCGCGCGCGACATCCCTTCGGGTTGGCTGATGCGGACACGAATCTCATCGGGGGCCGAGTCCTGACGGCGGATCGTACCCACCGTACCGCGCTCATCCCGCAGGGCATCGCGGATTTCGGGCCACATCGCATCCATACGGGATTCGTAGACATCACCGACCTTGACCTCAGCCAGCAAATGCGCGCCTCCGCGCAGGTCCAGACCCAAGTTTACCAGAGATGACGGCATCCAGTTTGGCCACAAACCGGCCTCTGCCTGCATTTCAGGCGTGTCGATGCCAAGTTCGATTGCAGCTTTCGCGTCATTCGATTGCTCGACCCGCGTATAGAAAGCGTTCGGCAGGGCCATCAGCAGACCGATCACGCAGACCGCCCAGATCAGAACCCGCTTCCAGGTATCAATTTGCAGCATTACCCTGCCTTTTCAAGGGATTGTGGCGCGAAGTTATTTCGCGGGCTCGGTCTTGTTAAGAACCTGCGCAATGGTCGATTTGACCACACGAACCTTGACGTTTTCGGCAAGCTCGACCTCAATCTCATTCTCGCCTTCTTTGACCTTGGACACTTTTCCGATCAAGCCACCCTGGGTGACCACTTGATCGCCCCGGCGCACGGCCTCAACCATGGCCTGATGTTCCTTCATCTTTTTCTGCTGCGGACGGATCAGCAAAAAATACATGATCGCGAAGATCAGGATCAGCGGGAGAAACTGGGCGATTGCGCCACCTTCCATGGGATATTCCTTTTGGTTTGAGGCTGCGGATAGCTCCGCAAATTTTGCGAGAACCTATGCTTAGAACCGCCTGTTTGCAAGGAAAGCCGACACAGGTTTTTTCAACGATTGCCGCGTAATGCAGAAAGATTTGTCCAATCGTTGCAGTAAAGTCCTAGGAACATGCGCTTTGTTGGATATAGTCGGGTCAAAGAGGGCTCAATGACACAGACTTTTCAAAACCTTGGCTCGCTTATCCGTTTTCTGATCGCAGCCCTTTGGCTGGCTCTTTTGGCGGGCCCGGTCATGGCGCAGGAAGCGGAAGCGCCTACCGAAGAAAGCCCCGAGCAATCCGAAACCTTCAAGGCCCCCGTCATTGTCGACGGGGACATGTTGTTTTTCCTTCGCGGGTCCAGCGCGCTGCCAGCGTCTGAGCGGGCGGAGACCGTTCAAAGCAACATCATCGAGGCCGCCGAAGCGTCAGACGACCCGAGCGTCACTGTCACTTATGAAGAAACGGAACTGGGAACGCGCATTCTGGTGGACGGCAACGCTGTTTCTATTGTCACCGAAGCGGATGCCGAACTGGACCAGATGGAGCTGGACGTTCTCAGCTTTTTGCATGGCGAAGCGATCGAAACGGCGATCGTTTCCTACCGCGCGAACAGAACCGATCAGGCCCGGGTGTCAGGCGCAATCGAAGCTCTGGCATGGACGATTGGCTTTGCCTTGTTCATCGTGCTCATATTCTGGCTGCATCGCCGTGTACGCCGAAGAACGCTCCGGTTTGTTCAGCGCTACCTGAAAGACGTAGAAACCGCGACGGCAAAGCATGTTCAAGCCGAAGCCATTGCAGCACTGATCCGCTACGGGTTGAACTTCGTGCTGCTGGTCGTCTTCTTTCTTGGGTTTTATTACTATCTGTCCTTCGTCCTTTTGGCATTCGCCGAGACGCGGTACTTCGCCCAACTGCTGCTAACCTATCTGACCGAACCGGTTCTGCTGATCTTCAAAGGCGTGATCAGCTATTTCCCGAATCTCATCATGCTGGCCCTGATCACGTGGATCACGATGTACGTCATCAAAGGGATGCGCGTCTTTTTTGACGCGGTTGAGGCCGGGACCTTTGAGATGTCGGATTTCGAAAGCCACTGGGTCAACCCCACGTTCAACATAGCCCGCGTCGTGATCATCCTGATCGCGCTTGTATTCGCGGTTCCCTATATTCCGGGTTCGGATTCCGCAGCGTTTCAAGGCCTGACCATTCTGGTCGGCGCAATGCTGTCGCTTGGCGCAAACTCGGTCGTATCCAATATGCTGGCTGGTTTGTTCGTGATCTATCGCCGATCGACCTCTATCGGCGATCGCATACAGATCGGCGACCATATCGGGGACGTTGTTCAGATCAAGCTGATGGAGACGCACCTCAAGTCCATCAAGAACGAGCTGATTTCGATCCCGAACGCCCAGCTTATGAACTCGGACGTGGTGAATTTCTCAAAGAAAACAGATGGTAGCGGGTTGTTGCTACACACGACCGTTGGCATTGGATATGAAGAGCCGCCTGAAAAAGTCGAGGCTATGCTGATTGAGGCCGCACAACGCACCAAAGGGATTAAGGCCAAGCCTGAACCCTTTGTTCTGTGGACCGCTTTGGCCGATTACGCGATCAACTATCAGATCAACGGTTACACCACGCGGGGCAGCATAATTCCGAAAATTCGCTCGGACCTGCATCGCAACATCGTGGCTGTGTTCAATGAGAATAACGTGCAGATCATGACCCCCTCTTACATCGCGGATCCGGCCGAGCCTAAGATCCCAGCCGAGGAATGGGATGGCCATCTGGCGCATGAAACGCACGGGGATGCGGATAAGTCGTAACCGGTGCTACACCCCGCCTTTCAGATGGTGCATAAGCGGTCTCAGTGATTCACGCATTTAAGGATCTGAACCATGCACGACATCCGCGCCATTCGCGAAAACCCTGCCGCCTTCGACGCCGCCCTTGCGCGCCGTGGGGACGCGCCGGTGTCGTCAGACCTGCTGCGGCTGGACGAAAGTCGCCGTGCAAAGATTCTGGCCGCTGAAACCGCGCAAGCCGAACAGAACAAGGCCAGCAAAGAGGTCGGCGCCGCCAAAGGGCGCGGTGATGAGGCCGAGTTCGAGCGCCTTCGCGCATTGGTGGCCGAGAAAAAGGCCGAGATCGCGCAAATGCAGACTGAGGCCAAGGATCTGGACGCGCTGCTTGCGGATCAACTGATCCGCATTGCAAACCTGCCCGCAGACGATGTGCCCGAAGGCGCAGATGAAAACGACAATGTCGAGGTCAACCGCTGGGGCACCCCGCGCGAGCTGGACTTTGAACCGAAAGAGCATTTTGAAATCCAAGCTGTTCAGGATGGCATGGACTTCGAAACAGCAGCCAAACTCTCTGGCTCGCGCTTTGTGCTGCTGTCCGGCGGCGTTGCGCGCATCCACCGCGCGCTGGCGCAGTTCATGCTGGACACGCATATCAACGAAAACGGACTGACCGAGGTGAATGGCCCGGTTCTGGTTCTGTCCGAGATGATGCAGGGTACCGGTCAGTTGCCGAAGTTCGGCGAGGACAGCTATCAGACCCGAGAAGGCTGGTGGCTGATCCCGACCTCCGAGGTTTCGCTGACCAATATCGCCAATGACACGCTGATCGAGGAAAGTTACCTGCCGCGCCGCTACACCGCGCATTCGCTGTGTTTCCGGTCCGAGGCTGGCAGCGCTGGCAAAGACACGCGCGGCATGTTGCGGCAGCACCAGTTTGAGAAGGTCGAGATGGTCTCGGTCACGCATCCTGACAACTCGGACAACGAGCAGAAACGCATGCTGCGCTGCGCCGAGGGTATTCTGGAAAAGCTGGGTATCCCCTATCGCACAGTAATCCTGTGCACGGGCGATATGGGCTTTGGCGCGCGCCGCACGTTCGACATCGAAGCGTGGTTGCCCGGCCAAAACACCTACCGCGAGATCAGCTCTGTCTCGACCTGTGGTGACTTTCAGGCCCGACGTATGAACGCACGGTTCCGGCCCGAAGGTGGCGGCAAACCAGAATATGTCCACACGCTGAACGGGTCGGGATTGGCGGTCGGCCGCTGCCTGATCGCAGTATTAGAGAACGGCCAGAACGCTGATGGCACCGTTACTTTGCCCGAGGTACTCAGCCCCTATCTGGGTGGCAAACTGACCCTGCAGTTAGATGGGACACTGGCATAGAAAAGCCGGCTCGCAGATCGCGACACCGGCTTAACGGAAACGGAAAGCGAGGAAGGTTTACTTCTTCGCTTTTTTCTTGTCTTTCTTTTTGTCTTTGGACTTGTCGCTTTTCTTCGCGTCTTTTTTCTTTTTGTCTTTGGACTTGTCGTCCTTTTTGGATTTCTTGTCTTTCTTGGCCTTGGCTTTCACCTTGTCCTTGGCTTTGGAAAAGACGGCCTCCATCTCGGCCCGTTTCTCAGCTGCTTTTTCCGCCTTAGCCTTGGTCTTGGCTTTCTTTTTGGCTTTTGCCTCGGCAGCTTCTGCTGCGGCCTTTTCCTCGGCCGCCTTTCGAGCCGCTTCCTGCGCGCGCTTTTCGGCAGCGGCGCTTGCAACGGTTTTCCGCGCGGCAGGTTTACGGGCAGGCGCTTTGCGAGCGGTGGGTTTGGCCGCCGTCGGTTTAGCTGTGGTTTTGGATGCGATGGCTTCTTTGGCCGCCGCAATCAACAAAGGCGCACGTGCAGCACCGATGCGTGGGACCTTAACCAGATCAGCTGGGGCTGCCTTGGCGACGGCTTCGGCAGTCTTAAAGCCGTTTGCCGCAAGCGCTTGGCCCAATGCCTCTCCCACGCCTTTTACATCGGTTACTGCGGTCATTCTCATTCCTTTCGTTATCTCTGTGCCAATACGTATATACACAAGATATACGTTACTGCAAGTCAGGGAAGCTGTTGTACCTCAGCTGCTATGTGCAAGGTCACCAGAATGCCCTTCTTTGGGAAATGGCACCAGCCGCTTTGTATCTTCGTCCCAAAGCTTGAGGTTCAGCGCCGCGATGGCCTCAGGAAACTTGATGCGTCTGGGTGTGAACTCTGGTGGCAGGTTATAGTGGCATGCACGCAATCGATAAGACGGGATGCGTGCGTTGAAATGATGGATATCGTGCAAGGTAATGCAGGCGACGGCGTTGTCGAACCACCAGCCAAAATCCAGCGCCGAAGACCCCTGTAAAGCTGCTATCTTGGGATCCAGATCCGGGCGTCGATCCCAATAGGTGTCTTCAAAATTGTGCTGAAGGTATACGAGGAAAACGCCCAGCATCCCCCCGACAAACGAAAACACCAGCCACACCAAAACGCCAGTTGTGCCCGCGATCAGGTAGAGCAGCCCCAGGAACACGACAATCGACAGGTTGTGCAGCAACACACCCGCGACACCAAAACGAACGGTGTTTTTCGGCCAGCGATACCGGATGAAGTATGTGAAAAGCGCTCCGATCGGGACAAGCACGAACGGATTCCGGTACAGGCGATAGAACAATCGGGTCTTCCAATCCGCCTCTTTCCATTCGCGCAGGGTCATCGTGTGAATCTCACCGGTTTCGCGATGCTCGAGATTGCCAATGCCAGAGTGGTGCAGGTTGTGGTTCTGTTTCATGACCTCGAATGGCGCAAACGTGAACGGAGACAACCCATGGCCGGCCCATTCGTTTTGCTGACGGGTCTCAAACAGCGAATGGTGGCCGCAGTCATGTTGCAGCACATAAAGTCGAACGGCCGAAAACGCGAAGACGATTCCGGCTGGAATCATGATGTACCAGTGATTCACGAAGGCAATCGCCAGCGTCAGCGATGCGAAATACACCGCAAAGGTTCCAAAATAGCTCAGCGCGGCAAGCCTATTGTCCTGTACCGCATATTGTCGCGTGTATTCCCTCAGATCCATCAAGTCCGCTCCCCGCGATGGTCCTGTTAATTTATGATTCAAAACTAGGTGCGGAAAATCCGCATACAAGCGCTGTGCAACAAAACAAATGCACACACTGGAATGCTAACGCTCAGAAAGGGGGCTGTCACGCCCCCCGGTCGAAAATGCTGAAAATTGGCGCAGTTACGCGCGACCCTTGAGATGCTTGGCAAGCGCGCCTGCGTTTTTCTTGCGCCTTCCCTTGTAGGGGTTCTTGTCGCCCTGCCCCCGTAGGGTGAGGCGAATGGGCGTACCTGGCATATCAAAGTCTTCGCGCAGACCATTGACCAGATAACGCGTGTAGCTTTCCGGCATCTTGTCGGGATGGGAACACATCACAACAAAGCCAGGCGGGCGGGTTTTGGCCTGCGTCATATAGCGCAGCTTGATCCGGCGGCCCTGCGGCGCTGGCGGCGGGTGCTGTTCCAGCATCGCGGTCAACCAACGGTTCAGTGCCGCCGTCGGCACGCGACGATTCCAGACATCATGGGCACGCAGGATCGCGGCGCGCAGACGTTCCAGCCCGCGCCCGGTTTTCGCCGATACCGTGATCAGCGGTGCACCGCGCAGTTGCGGCAACAGGCGCTCGAAGGATTCTTTCAGATCGCGCAGCTTTTCCTGCTTGTCTTCTTCGATGTCCCACTTGTTCACCGCAACGACCACGGCGCGGCCTTCGCGCTCGGCCAAGTCTGCGATCCTTAGGTCTTGTTGCTCAAACGGGATAGCGGCATCCAGCAAAACAACGACAACCTCGGCGAATTTTACTGCGCGCAACCCGTCCGAGACCGACAGCTTTTCGAGCTTTTCCTGAACCTTGGCTTTCTTTCGCATCCCCGCGGTGTCAAAAATCCGCATTGGGGTGCTTTCACCATCCGGATCGGCCCAATCGATACGCAAGCTGATCGCGTCGCGGGTGATCCCGGCCTCGGGCCCGGTCAACAGACGATCCTCACCAATGATCTTGTTGATCAATGTAGATTTGCCAGCGTTCGGTCGGCCCACAACTGCAACCTGCAAAGGCTTGGCAGCGGTGATCAAAGGCGTTTCGCCCTCACCATCTTCATCGAGTTCAATATCGGTTTCGGGCGCGTCTTCCTGCGCCTTTTCGGCGGCAGCGTCGGCCAGCGGCATGAGGTGAGTGTAAAGGTCCGTCATCCCTTCGCCATGTTCACCCGACAGACGAACGGGCTCACCCAGACCCAGGTTATAGGCCTCAAGCACGCCTGCGTCCGCCGCTGATCCTTCAGCCTTGTTGGCGGCCAGAATGACGTGTTTTGACCGCTTGCGCAGAATTTCCGCGAACATCTCATCCGTGGGGGTCAAGCCGACCCGCGCGTCGATCATGAACAGGCAGACATCCGCCATGTCCACCGCGCGTTCGGTCAGGCGACGCATCCGGCCTTGCAGGCTGTCATCGGTGGCGTCTTCCAAACCTGCGGTGTCGATCACGGTAAAACGCAAATCGCCGAGACGTCCCTCACCTTCGCGCAGGTCACGCGTCACGCCGGGCTGGTCGTCGACCAAAGCCAGACGTTTGCCCACAAGGCGATTGAACAGGGTGGATTTGCCCACGTTTGGGCGCCCCACGATAGCGAGGGTCAGCGACATGATACTCAACTTTCAAGACTCAGACGCGCCCTTTAGCGCATCTTGTGGTCAACGGAAAGCGTGTAGATCACCTTTGGTCGAGACGACGTACAGTGTCTGGCCCGCAACCACGGGCGATGTGGTCGCCCCGCCCGGCACTTCGACCTGATTGACCAAGGTGCCATCGACCGGATTGAAGAAACGCAAAAAACCATCGTTTGATGCCAGCACAATTCGGCCACCGGCCAAGATCGGACCGTAATGTGCCACGATCGGTCCGCGTCGGTTCGGCCTGTCCTTAATAAAACCGGGCAAATCCTGCGCCCAGATTACAGAGCCATCCGAAGCATCCAAACGCACAAGCTGGCTGCGATCACTGATCTGGAACAGGCTGCCACCCGCCGGCCAAACCGTATCGACCGCACCTTCGTCAGCAGTCCATTGCCGCTCGCCCGAACTGCTGTCAAACGCCACGGTCCGACCTGAGTGGTTACCGATATAAATCGTGTCGCCAACAACCATCGGGCCACCCGTCACGTCCACAATCTGCGCTGCAGCACGACCCCGGCGCCCTCCGGCGACAGAGGCGTTCCAACGACGAATGCCGCCCTGACGGAAGGTTGCGGCCACGTCGCCCGAACCAAAGGCGAACACCGAGAATTCAGATGCGATAACTGGCGCCGGCGCGCCAAGGACGTTGCCAACACTGGGTGTGCCCTGAATTTGCCAGGCGATCCGACCATCCGTGATATCAACGGCCCAGCCGGTTTCATCCCCAGCGACCAGATATAATAGGCCACCATTGACCAAAGGCGCACCGCTGCCCGTCGCATTCAGACGCTTTTGCCAGCGAATGGTTCCGGTTTTCCCTTCAAGCGCTGTCAGGCGACCAAAGCCGGATGAGACATAGAGAACGCCGTTGGAATACGCCATTCCACCGCCTGTCGCATCCGACTCACTATCGGTTGCTGGGATCAGGTCCACGCTCCAAACCCGTTGGCCTTGCAGCGAAGTCGCGGACACAGTTGCAGCGGAGTCCAAAGTGTAGATCAAGCCATCAGCGACGACAGGCTCTGCGGTGATCCTTTGCTTGCGCGAATCCCCCTGCCCGATCGAGGCTGACCAAACCCTTTGCGGTGCCGACCGCAATTGGGCATGAGTCGTTCGGAACGCCTGGGTCCCCGGGCTTTGCGGCCAGCTGGAGTTTGCCGTTTGCGCAGGCAGGCTTATAGGCTTGGATCCGCTTCTTTCGACAGTTTCAGTGTCCGTGGCTGGGCGGATGTCTTCGCGCGCACCGGGCAAGATGACTTCGGGCTCTTCACACGCAGCAAGAAGGGTCAGCGACGCTGCTGCAATCGACAACCCAACGCGGGAAAATAGACTTGTTACCATGATGATCCGAACTCGCCTGTCATAACTGGTTTTGCCGCGCTTTAGCCCTGACGGGCCACCAAAGGCTCGGGCTGGCCGCCAAGGGCAACAATCAATTGGGTCGCGCGCTGCTGCAAGTCTACCCCGATCTCGGCATCCTGGCGCAGGGCCTGCAATCGTTCGATTGCGGCATCCGCGTTACCTTCGGCAACGTCGATCAGCGCCAGTTGTTCTTCGGCCAGCAGACGCAACGGCGCACCCGGTGCTGCCAAAGCTTCGAATTGTTGGCGGCGGTCTGCCGCTGGCAGTGTTTCGCTTTGCAAAAGCAGCGCCTTGAACGTTGCAATGGCGCGGTAGATTTCAGGAAGTTCACCCTGCACCGCAATAGCATTTAAGCTATCAACAGCCGCTTGTTCAGACCCCGCCTCTATCTGCGATGCCGACAACAACATATTCAGAACGGCATCCCCGCCGGGCGAGCCTGCTTCAACGCTTCCCAGACCCGCAGCACGCTGGGCCGAGTCATTCTGCGCCAGCGACGCCAGAATCGCATCGCCAAGCTGCTCGGCCTGAGAGGTTGTGCGTGCCTTGCGAATTTCATTAAACGCAGCACCGCCGACGATCAGAACCACCAGCAAAACACCGATCCAACCCCACCTGCGCAGCAACAGATAAAGGCGATCTCGGCGCACCTCTTCGGTCACCTCATCAATAAAACTGTCGACGTCGCTCATCCCTGCCCTCCGGGCTGTGAAAGTGGTGTATGGCGCAATGTCATACCCCGGCGTCTTTGCCAAGCCAAGGGTCCGATTTCGCACATTTTCACCGGGTCCTGTCTGGGTTGCGCAAAAAAGTGAACCAAACTATTCAGTTTAGCGTAGAAAAAGTACATAATCGAACCCACATTACCGCGTGTGCGCCGAAGAAATCTTGGCGAAGAATTCTGGGAGAGTCTCTGTATGCGTTTGATTTCAATGATAAACGCTCTTCTCGTTACGATCGCCCTTTTCTTGGTGGTTTTCGAGCGGGACACCCTGTTCGCCATAGCCGGACGCGCAGAAGCAGACGGAAACGCGGCATCCACAGCCGAAACTGACGGCACGACCGCTGCGGAACAGACTGCCGTAGGGGTTGTGGCAATCCGTTCTGTCGCACGCGAAATCGACAGTGCTGTATTGCTGCGCGGTCAGACAAAAGCCAATCGTCAGGTTGAAGTTTTGGCTGAGACGACTTCGACCGTCATATCTGACCCCAAGCGAAAAGGCACCTTCGTAGAAGCCGGAGATGTGTTGTGCGAACTGGACCCCGGAACACGCCCGGCCAGTCTTGCCGAAGCAATGGCAGGCAAGCTGGAAGCCGAAAGCCGCATCCCCGAAGCCGAGGCACGTTTGGAAGAAGCGCATGCACTGGTGGCCGAAGCGGAAATCAATCTGACAGCGGCTCAGCGTTTGTCGGAGACCGGTTTTGGCTCGGAAACCCGCAGGATCTCAAGCCAAGCTGCGATGCGAACCGCAGAGGCTGGTGTGAAGACCGCCGAAGCCGGGTTGGAAGCAACGCGCGCCGGAATCGAAGCCGCCGTTGCCGAAGTCGAAGCTGCACGTAAAGAGATCGACCGCCAGACAATAGAGGCACCGTTCAAAGGATTGCTTGAAAGCGACACGGCAGAGCTAGGTAGCTTGATGCTGCCGGGATCATTGTGTGCCACCGTCATTCAATTGGACCCGATCAAACTGGTGGGATTTGTTCCCGAAACCGAAGTGAACCGCGTCACTGTCGGCTCAGAAGCCACCGCGAAATTGGTGACAGGTTTGCAGGTCGCCGGTCGCGTGACGTTCCTAAGCCGATCCGCCGATGAAACCACCCGCACCTTCGAGGTTGAAATTACGGTTCCCAACCCTGAACTGGCGATCCGGGACGGGCAAACCGCCGACATTCGAATTGCAGCCGAAGGGGCCAAGGCACATTTGCTGCCTCAGTCCGCTCTGACTTTGAATAACGAAGGTCAGGTCGGCGTGCGCACTGTGGGTCAAGACAACGTGGTGGACTTCAGGGCAATTCAACTTCTGCGGGACACGCCCGAAGGTGTTTGGGTTGGTGGGCTGCCGGAAACAACCGACATAATCGTTGTCGGGCATGAATTCGTAACAAGCGGTGTCACTGTAGCGCCGACTTATAGGGAAACCACCGAATGACCGGAATCGTCAGTTGGGCCGCAGGCCGGGCCCGAATGGTTCTGGCCTTTATCGCGATTTCGCTGATCGTTGGCGGCTTTGCCTATGTCAGCCTGCCCAAAGAGGGCGAGCCAGATATTGAAATCCCGGCGTTGTTTGTCTCGGTCCAGTTCCCCGGTATTTCGGCCGAAGACGCGGAAAACCTGCTGGTAAAACCGATGGAGACCGAGCTGGCCGATTTGGACGGCCTCAAGGAAATGACATCAACGGCAGCCGAAAGTTATGCCGGTGTCGCGCTCGAGTTTGACTTTGGCTGGGACAAGACCGCGATCATGGCCGACGTCCGAGACGCCATGAACAGCGCCCAGGCCGAGTTTCCCGAAGGCGCCGAACAATACTCGCTGACCGAGATCAATTTTTCCGAGTTCCCAATTGTCATCGTCAACTTGACCGGAGCTGTGCCGGAAAGGACGATGGCACGTGTTGCCAAAGACTTGCAGGACAATCTGGAAGCGATGGATTCCGTCCTGGAGGCTGGCGTCGCCGGGAACCGCGATGAACTGCTTGAGGTGATTATCGACCCGCTGCGGCTTGAGGCATACAACGTCACAGCCGCCGAGTTGATCAATGTGGTCCAGAACAACAACCAGCTGATTGCTGCCGGTGAGGTTGAGACCGCGCAAGGTACGTTCTCGGTCAAGATCCCATCTTCGTTCAAAACCGCGCAGGATGTGTACGCCCTGCCCATCAAGGTAAATGGCGACCGCGTGGTAACTTTGGGTGAGTTGGCCCAGATCAACTACACGTTTGAGGATCGGATAGGCACAGCCCGCTTCAACAGCGAGTCGACGGTCGCCTTGCAGGTCGTCAAACGCAAGGGTTTCAACCTGATCGACACGGTTCAGGACGTGAAAAAGACCATTGAGGCGGCACAGGTCAAATGGCCCCCTCAGATGCAGGCCACGATCGAGCTTGGCACATCGAACGACCAAAGCCGTATCGTCGGCTCGATGGTCAGCCAGTTGGAAGGATCGGTGCTGACCGCAATCGCACTGGTGATGATCGTTGTCCTAGCCTCGCTGGGAACGCGCGCCGCGCTGCTGGTCGGGTTCGCAATCCCGACGTCGTTCCTGCTGTGCTTTGCCTTCCTTGCTGTGATGGGCGTCAGCATATCGAACATCGTCATGTTCGGTTTGATCCTGGCGGTCGGGATGTTGGTCGACGGGGCCATTGTCGTTGTTGAATACGCCGACAAGCGCATCAAAGAAGGTGTGGGGCCCATGCACGCCTATGTCGAAGCGGCCCAGCGCATGTTCTGGCCCATCGTGTCGTCAACCGCCACGACACTCTGCGCTTTCCTGCCCATGTTGTTCTGGCCCGGCGTACCGGGTGAGTTCATGGGTATGCTGCCGGTCACCTTGATCTTTGTTCTTTCGGCGTCGCTGATCGTTGCGCTGATTTACCTGCCGGTTATGGGCGGTGTTTCAGGCCGCCTCAGCCGCGTGTTTGACCGTATTTCGGATTGGTTGCGGGCGCGCACCTCGTGGTGGGCGCGCGTGGCCATGGTTCCACCTGCATTGTACATGATTTTCCTGGGTGCAATGCAGTTGCTGAACCCCACATACTTGCTGCCGCTTGGGCCGACCGGCGGGCTTATCTTCGGTTCGGTATTGTTTCTGCTGGGTGCGTTTGCAGGCTCTGTCACGCTGAGCGCCGCAAGGATTGAACGCGCGCCAGAGGAACATGTGCACACAGCGCGCGAACACACACCCTTTGGCCGCGCCATCCGGTTCCTTGTCGGAAACCCGATCATGCCGGTGGTCTCGATTCTGACCGTGGCTTTGGCCGTCGTCGCGGTGGTGTTTACCTTTATGAGCAACAATCGCGGTGTCGAGTTCTTTGTTGAAAGTGAACCCGAACAGGCGACGGCCTATGTTCGCGCCCGCGGCAACATTTCCCTGACAGAAAAGGACGAAATGGTCCTTGCTGCCGAGAAGATCATTGGTGCGCACCCAGCCGTGATCAACGTATTCTCGTTCGCAGGTGAAGGTGGTCTGAACCAGAATAACGGCGGTGCGCAAGAGCCCGCGGATACGATCGGCCAGGTGCAATTCGAAATCATTCCGTGGGAAGACAGACCAAACGTGTCCGATCCCATATTCGGTGGGTTGCTGGATCGACATACGGTGGCGCCGGAGTTCGACGGCGATTTTGTGTTGGACCAGCTGAACGCCGAACTTGCGCAGATACCCGGTGTCATTGTCGAGATCCTGCCTTTGGAACAGGGCCCCGCCTCTGCCAAACCGGTGCACCTGCGCCTGAAGGGCGACAACCGCGAAGAGCTGACGGCGGCGACGTTGGCTGCACGCGCCGTGTTTGATGAAACGCCGGGGCTGATCAAGATCGAAGACACGCTGCCCCTTCCGGGCATCGACTGGCAAATTGACGTGGACGTCGCCAAAGCTGGCCGGTTCGGCGCGGATGTGGCCACTGTCGGCGCTATGGTTCAGTTGGTAACGCGCGGCTTGCTGTTGGGCGAAATGCGTCCCGACACAACCGATGAAGAGATTGAAATCCGCGTACGCCTGCCCGATGAAGATCGCGTCCTGTCTACCTTGGATACGCTGAAAGTGCGCACGACGGACGGGCTGGTCCCGTTGTCCAACTTTGTGACCCGCCAACCGGTCGCAAAGCTGGCCGAGATCAACCGGGTGGATCAAGAGCGTTACTTTGACGTTAAGGCTGATGTTGAACCCGGCCTCATCAGCGTTATGGGTACCCAGTCGGACTCCACCGGCGCGCCCAATGAAAATCAGCCATTGGCAGTCGTTCGCGAAATCACGGCTGACGTCCCTTCTGGCTTACCGACTATCGAGCGTGATGATGGAACGCTTTATGAGGTTGTAAGCCTTACTGGTGCTCAGGGCATTGAGGAATTGCGCTCCAATACCTCAGCCGGTGAAGTCAGTTTTGTCCCCATCAACCCGAATGAGAGGATTGCGGCCCTGACCCAATGGCTGGATACCAGCCCCTTCGGTAACTCAATCACTTGGGAATGGACGGGTGATCAGGAAGATCAAGCCGAATCCGGTGCTTTCCTTCTGAAGGCCTTCGCCGGAGCGTTGGGCTTGATGTTCGTGATCCTGCTGGCGCAGTTCAACTCGTTCTACAACTCGATCCTTGTTCTACTGGCAGTCGTTCTGTCCACCACCGGCGTTCTGATCGGAATGCTGGTTATGCAGCAACCGTTTTCGATCATCATGACCGGAACAGGGATCGTGGCTTTGGCCGGGATCGTGGTGAACAACAACATTGTTCTGATCGACACCTATCAGGAATACAGCCAGTATATGCCCCGGATCGAGGCGATCATCCGCACGGCCGAGGCGCGCATTCGCCCCGTTCTGTTAACCACCTTGACCACGATGGCAGGTCTGACACCGATGATGTTCGGCCTGTCGTTGGACTTTATCAACGGCGGCTATTCCATCGACAGCCCAACGGCGCTGTGGTGGAAACAGCTGGCGACCGCCGTGGTGTTCGGCCTTGGGGTTGCGACAGTGCTGACGCTCATCGTAACACCGTCGTTCCTTGCGCTGCGTGTCTGGGTAACCACTTACGCCATTTGGCTGGGTAAGTTGCTGGCCCGTGCGACCGCAGGTGAGTACAGTCGGGTGGCGCTGGATATGGAGATCGGCAAAGCCGCCAGACAAGTTCAGGCAAACGAAGTTCTGTGGGGCGATCTTTCGGATCCTAGTGAAAAACCGGACCGAGACCCGGGGCATCCACCAACATCCCCGTTGAAAGCAGCTGAATAGAAAAACGGCGGGCCTTTCAGCCCGCCGTTTTTTCTGAACCGGTTAGGTATACCCGAACTATTGCGATATTCGCGTCCAGGTCTGGTGACCGCAAACCACATGCTCGCACCCTCGGATGGTCAGAGAATCTCCGGTCAGTGTCAGTTGCGGAACGACATCAACGTTCACAAGCGGTATCCAAATGTCGCCACCACCGTATTTTCCATTCCCTTCACTAGCCACGTCCCAGAACAGCTTTTTGCCGATATTTGGCGTCTGAACTTCTTTCCCGGTGGAATCATAAGCCGACAATATCTGGCCGCAGAACTTGTCGCCGCAAGCCGTGACCTTGATGTGAGAGATGAGGTTCTTGCGATCCGGCTCTGTCTTCCAGACACCCACGATGGGATCGCTGGCAGCCATGGTCATGCTTGCCCAACACCCTGCCAACGATACCAATGCTGCACCAACGAATGATCTCATGACAATTCCTCCGATAAACAACGCGGAGTGTACCACAAAACCCAAACGCGATCAGGCGGCCTGAGCGTCAGATTGCTGACGGTTCCACAGCTGCGCATAACGTCCCTCATGCTGCAACAACTCATCATGCGTGCCCTGTTCGATGATCTCTCCACGCTCAAGCACCACAATGCGATCCGCCTCGGCAATCGTGCTCAGACGGTGGGCGATGGTCAGTACAGTCCGGCCTTTACCGGCCTGCGCCAAGGCGTCCTTGATGTCTTGCTCGGTATCTGTGTCCAAGGCCGATGTCGCCTCATCCAGCAAAAGGATTGGCGGGTTTTTCAGCAGCGTGCGTGCGATCCCCACCCTTTGCTTCTCACCGCCGGACAGTTTCAGCCCCCGCTCACCCACTTTGGTGTCATACCCTTCGGGCAAGGTGACGATAAAATCGTGAATCTGCGCGGCTTTGGCTGCTGCCTCTACATCATCCTGCGTTGCCCCGTCCCGACCATAGGCGATGTTGTAACGGATCGTGTCGTTGAACAGCACAGTGTCTTGCGGAACAACTCCGATCGCGGCGTGGAGGCTGGTCTGCGTCACGTCCCGCACGTCCTGACCGTCAATCTTAAGGGCACCGCCAGTGACGTCATAGAACCGAAACAGCAACCGACCGATTGTCGACTTGCCTGATCCAGTCGCGCCGACGATCGCAACTGTCTGACCGGCCGGGATCGTCAGCGAAACACCCTTTAGGATTTCCCGATCGGCGTCATAGCCAAAGTGGACATCCTGCAATGTCACCTCGCCACCTGTCACCGACAAATCTGGGGCGTCCGGCTTGTCCGTTACTTCGGCGGGTTGTTCCAGCAGATCAAACATCTGTCCCATATCGACCAGCGCCTGGCGAATTTCTCGGTAAACCGTTCCCAAAAAGTTCAGCGGCACTGTGATCTGGATCATGTAGGCGTTGACCATGACGAAATCACCAACAGTCAACGCGCCGTTCTGAACGCCGACGGCCGCCAGAACCATCACGCCAATCAGTCCGCACGTGATCAGGAAAGACTGCCCAAAGTTCAGGAACGCCAAGGAATACGCCGTCTTGAGCGCAGCCCCTGCGTAGGCCTTCATAGACACATCATACCGTTCAGCTTCGCGCTGTTCTGCGTTGAAATATTTGACAGTTTCAAAGTTCAGTAGGCTGTCTATAGCGCGCTGATTGGCCTCGGTATCCTGATCATTCATCTCGCGACGCAGCTTCACCCGCCACTCGGTCACCGCGAAGGTGAACCAGATGTAAAACCCAATCGTGACGGCTACGACGACCAGATACCATACATCGAACAGCCACATCAGGATGATGGCGACCAGCAGCAGTTCAAGGATCAGCGGGCCGATCGAAAACAGCAGGAATCGCAACAGGAACTCGACGCCTTTAACGCCTCGTTCGATGATGCGGCTCAGGCCGCCTGTGCGGCGCGTTACGTGATAGCGCATAGACAGTTGGTGTATATGCTGAAACGTCTCAAGCGCCAACGCACGCAGGGCACGCTGTCCAACCGGCGCAAAAGCGGCATCCCGTAACTGCTGGAAGCCGACGTTCATCATTCGGGCGACACCATAAGCCACCGTTAACCCGACAGCACCCAAGGCCAACGGCGGAACGCCCTCACCCGCCAAGCTATCCACGGCACCCTTGTAAAGGATAGGAGTACTAACGGCGATCAGCTTGGCCAGAACAAGCATGCTCATCGCCAAAATCACGCGCCGTTTCACCCACGGCTCATCTTCGGGCCAGAGATACGGCGCGACTTTCCGCACCGTCCTCCAGCCAGAGCGGCGCTCGTCAGTGTCAGGCATATCTTCGGATTGCATCGGGGCTGCTCGTCTCATCACGTACCAGTACTGCGGTCAGAGATAGACCTCGGGCCCGGATGGGCCAGAGGTGTCGAATTACTCTGGGATCGTAAACACTTGCCCCGGATAGATAAGATCCGGATCGCGGATAGAGTCCCGATTGGCCTCAAACAGCCTTACGAACAAAACGCCGTCGCCATACCGCTCACGCGAAATCGCCCACAACGTGTCGCCCTCTTGCACCGTCACGGAACGGATTGCTGCAACGTCGCTTTGGTCTGGCGCACCGTTATCTCCGTTGGCGGCTTGTAGAACTTCAAGTGGTTCGCGCTTGAACGGCGTTTCCAGACGGCTAACGACAGTTCCGTCAGTTCCAACTTCGTCCACACGCAGCGTGTAGACGCCCGGATCAACGTCCTCAAGCTCGCTCCGCCATTTGCCGTCATCGGTTGGCGGCAAATCCGCGACCAGTTGATTATTCAGATAGAGCCGCACAACAGAGCCATCCGGCACGCGTCCGGTCAGCTCAACCTCACCCTCATCAGAATACCCGATCGTATCGAGCGCAACTTGATCAGGATCGGTGTCCTGAGGTGTCGCGGGTTGAACAAGCTCCACTCCATCTTCACCTGAACGCAAGATTGCAACTTGCTGGTTTTGATCACTTTCCGGCGCAGTGTCTGCTTGATCTTCGGCTGTTTCACTGGCGGCATCAGCATCCGTTTCAAGGGTGGCAACATCTGTATCCGCCCCTGTATCGGTTACTTCAGATTCCGCGACCTCTTCTTCCGGTATCGCCGACGTTTCCGCCTGCGCGTCAGTGTCGTCGGCAACCTCGGCTTCGGCGACCGCGATCTCGGGTTCAGGCAAAGCTGCGATCAGATAGTCATCCGAACGCACGGGCTGATCCTCACCGTCGGTTTCAAGCGCAAGGCCACGGGCGGTATTCGCAAACGGGATCGAAACGAACTCGGCAAACTGGCCGCTATCGTCAACGGTAAAGCTGTGCAGTGTTTCGCCATCCAGCAAAACACGTACGACCGCGCCCGGATCTGCACTGCCCGAAAGAACGGCGTTCCCATCCGGTTCGACGAAAATCTGATCCAGCGAAGGCGGCGTGGTCGCGGCAACATCCTCAGCGGGTTGTTCATCCTGTGCAGTGTCCACCTGATCTTCGGCTACGTCCTCGCTGGCAGGCGGAACGGCCTCGGGCTCATCGACCTGAGCCTCGTCAACAGGCGCTTCTTCAGCACCTTCAGATTGCTGAGGCGTGCTACTCTCAGACTGTTGAACGGCGACGTCGGTTTGGGACACGGCATCCTCCGGAGCGTCGTCGAACACGCCGGACATGTAGGCCCCACCGGCCCCGACCAAAGCCAGTATCCCGATAATCACCCCCCAGGTGACTGCACCGGAACTTTCGCTTTCCGATTTGGCGTCCATTCTTTTCCTTTCACTCCGCAGTGCAAACGCTTTGACTTTAACGTATTCTGCCTGACGGTTGAGCCAATCTATCAATCTCGCTATCAGGGGTCAAAACCCCAGTTACAACCCCGGAGAACCCCCTTTATGTCTCAGAAATCCGTCTGTGTGTATTGCGGGTCACGAAATGGTGTTGATTCTGCCTATTCCGACGCCGCGCGCCTATTCGGTCAGCTGCTGGCACAAGAAGGGTGGCGATTGGTCTATGGCGCCGGCGATGTCGGTCTGATGGGAGAGGTAGCCCGAGCCGCACAATCAGCCGGAGGCGATACATTCGGTGTCATCCCTGTTCACCTGCTGCAGCGCGAGGTGGGGAAAACCGATCTAACCCATTTCGTGATCACCGAGACGATGCACGAGCGTAAAAAGGTCATGATTATGAATGCCGACGCCGTCGTTGTCTTACCCGGAGGGCCAGGGTCGCTGGACGAATTGTTCGAGGCACTCACATGGCGGCAATTGGGTTTGCACGACAAACCCATTCTTGTGATGAATGTCGGTGGGTACTGGGACGCCTTGCGCGACCTCGTTCAACAAGTGATCAACCAGGGATTCGCTGACGCATCCCTGGCCGACTTCATAACTTGGGTTGATGACGCAGACACCGCTATGTCTGCATTGAGGCGTTTGTTGAAGACCGCTTCATAAGCGGGCGGCCTTGCGCCCGCTTGTAAATCTTAGGTCAAACGGCAGGCTTCAGCCGACTGGTGAGGACCTGTTCAACCTTGTGTAGCGGGTGATTGGTCAGGGTCTTGTCAACTTCGGCAACCACTTTGCCCAAGACCTCGCTGTGCAACCTGCGACGCAAAAGGCCCAAAACATGGGGACTGGCCACCAGCACCAGGCGTTTATACGCCCCTTTCAGACCCTTGCGGTTCAACAGGTTGGCAACATCCTGCACGAACAGGGATTTGGCATGGCTTTTCCACTTGGGTTCGGCAACGGCTGATTTCTGATTGGGCCCTGTGTCTGGACGGCGTCCTGCCCGATCCGAAGGTTTCCCGTTTGGTACGTCGCTTTCCTCAACCGATACCACCACAAAATTGGGATCCTCGGCATCCGTGATATTCTCCATTACCAACGCTTTTTCACCGTCGGCGATGACAATCCATGTTCCCTGTGCAAGTGCGACCATTGTGATCTCCTGTTATGGTTTGTGCGACCGTCCCCATTTCTTCGGACATAGTTAGACTGTTGCGCGCCAAACATTTTTTCAGCGCGCTGCCTGACCGTTGTTCATTTGATTTGCGGTTCTCTCCCTCCGCTCACTTTAGGTAAGCACTCCGTCACGCCATACAATCCCACTGACTGGCGAAAACGAAAGGGTCGGCGGGATTCCACCAGTCAGGCGGACAGCTCGATCAGCGTGATTTCTGGCGTTACGCCGAACCGAATTGGCAAAATGGAACACCCTATGCCACCTGATACGACCAGATCGCGCGACCCTTCCCGCACGTGGCCATACGCGTAGCGATTACCGAAACGCGAAGGTACAACAGGCGACCACCCGAACAACCGAATCTGACCACCATGCGTGTGGCCTGACAACGTCACGGCAACACGCTCGGGTACCTTTGGGAAAATATCAGGCTCGTGCGCCATCAGAACCACCGGCGCGTCATCTGTGACTTGCTCAAGCGTCCCGGGCAAATCATCCAGCCCCCGATAACGACCGGGCCCGGTCACAATTGCCAACTGGTCTTCCAGCCCGGCCAGCCAACACCCGGCAGCATCAAGCTTTACCGCCTCATTGGACAGGACCTGTATGCCGTTTCGTTGCAATTCCGTTCCATAAAGATTTGGACCTGTGCCCCGGCGTTGTGCTGACAGGTCATCCCACCAGTCGTGATTTCCCAGAACTGCGTAAACACCGTGCTTGGCCTGCAACCCGGACAGCACCGGCGCCAAATCCTTGATCGCAACAGGGTTTGAGATCATGCGGTGACCCGCAGCAAAATCCCCCAACAGCAAAACCAGATCCGGTGACAGAGCATTCGTGCGTCGCACAACCTGCTTTATCCGGTTTAGCCCAATATGAGGTTCCCCAACATGCAGATCGGCCAAAACGGCGATGCGCAATGGCGCAGCCGTCCAGTCTTCGCGTCGGATCCGCCACTTGCGAACACGCAGCCGCAGCGCAGGTTCAACGAAGAACGCGTAAGCGGTAACAAAAAGGCCTGCCAGCGTTGTCGCCAGCAGGCCCTTGATAAACCCTCGACGGGTCAATGATCACATCCGCGATGCAACGTTTTCCCAGTTCACCAGATTGTCGAGGAAGTTCGACAGATAAGCCGGACGTTTGTTGCGGAAGTCGATGTAATAGGAGTGCTCCCAAACGTCGCAGCCCAGCAGAGCAGTCTGACCAAAGCACAGCGGATTCACGCCGTTCTCGGTCTTGGTCACGGCCAGCGAACCATCAGCATTCTTGACCAGCCATGCCCAGCCCGAGCCGAACTGACCGGCACCCGCGGCGCTGAACTGCGACTTGAATTCGTCAACCGAACCGAAGCTCTCGACCAGCGCCTTCTCCAGCTCACCGGGCATTGCGTTATCGCCGGGGGCCATCATCTCCCAGAACTGGTTGTGGTTCCAAAGCTGGCTGATGTTGTTGAAGATACCGTTCTGCGCCACGGCGTTTGCGTCGTAGGTGCCTACGATGATCTCTTCCAGCGACTTGCCGTCCCATTCTGTGCCAGCGATCAGCTTGTTGCCGTTATCGACATAGGCCTTGTGGTGCAGGTCGTGGTGATATTCCAATGTTTCAGCGGACATGCCCTTGGCTGCCAGCGCGTCATGTGCATAAGGAAGATCAGGAAGTTCAAAAGCCATCTCGGCCCCCTGTTGAAAATGATTGTTGCGGTTCCACAGGTTAAATGCTGCGGCAAGGGCCGCAGGTCAAGGGCCGAGATCACAAAACCCGGAGGCAGATGATGCTGACACAGGCGCGCAAGATGTTCTACCGCGCTCGCGGATACTATGCGGGCAGCCTGAACGGAGAGCGATTTCGGCTCGATCCCTACCATTCGAAGTTCTGGCGCAAGGCCGCCGCCGGAGAGTGGGAGCCTGAAACCTTTGCCATTCTCGATCAATACCTCTCACCAGAACAAGACTATCTGGATATCGGCGCATGGATCGGTCCTACCGTTTTGTACGCAGCCCGTCGCGCCCGTCACGTCTGGTGTTTTGAGCCTGATCCCGTGGCCTACCGCCACCTGGTGTGGAATCTTGAGCTTAACAATATCAAGAACGTCTCAGCCTTCAGTGTTGCGCTGTCCGAAGGGCTCGGCGTCACACGAATGGCATCTGCGCATGGCGAGGCGGGCGATTCCACGTCTTCGCTCTTGCATGACGGCAACCACGGCACCGATGCACTCACCATCGGTTGGGAGCAATTCGCGGCTTCGGTCGATCTATCAAACGTGTCGCTGGTCAAGATGGATATCGAAGGAGCCGAATTCTCGGTTCTCCCCTCATTGCGGCATTGGCTGGAAGACGTACGGCCAGCCTTGCTGCTCTCGACGCACGCACCCTATCTGGAAGAGGAAAACCGCGCCGCCGCGATGCAGATGCTCTTGGATGAGTTGGAGTTCTACCCTGGGTGCCTCGACCCATTCACTGGCGAATTCGGCAAAGCGGCTCTAACCGGTGATCGCGGCCAAACCCAGTTTCCCACGTATCTTTTCAGCGCAGAAGACTGAAAATAGAAACCTACGATCCGAACTTCATCTGGCCAAAAAATATCCTGAGGGTGAGGCCGCAGGCCGAGGGGGCAAAGCCCCCTCACCCACGTTTTTCGCGGCAAGCAAAGATCAGTAAGCGCCGACTTCACTGCCCGGCTGCGCTGCGATCTTCAACAGCTTGAACACGTAATCCGCAGCCGAACGGAAACAAACGACGCGGAAGGTTTCAGCGTCGTCCATCCAGAACGCCCCCGCCACCTGAGCCAAGCGAGAGCGGCGGATTTGACCAGGCTGGAATGCGTCCGCCGACAAATCGACCGGAGCCACTTTGCCAAGCACTTCGCGCGCGTTCGCACCAGAAACAGTAAAGACTGCGCGAGCGTCAGAAACATTAACCGCCAGGGAATGCGTACCACTTAGCGCGTCGGTCATGGCGGCCAGCTTCTCATTCACCTGGGCATATGGAACCAGAATCAGCAATTCGTCCGGCGACATCCAGGCAACGCCCGTATCCCCTTTGACCAAAGCTTCACGCCGGCCGGGTACTTTCTGCCCGGTTGCGTCCTTGACGGCTTTGGCAAGGACTTTATCGGACAAATCACCGCGCACGGTGATCATGCCCTGCAGGCCGACTTCGGTCACCTTGGCAATGCCCTCATAGCTGGCGTGGTTCAGTGCGCTGATGGGTTCAGACATTCTGCTTCTCCCCGTCCTTGTCGTAAAAGATCGGGTCTACGATCTTGGCTTTGTAGGTTTTGCCGTCGGTTCCCGGGAACTCGACAATCTCTCCCATGCGATCCGGACCGTGTTTGATCAGACCCATGGCGATACCTTTTTCCAGGTTGGCTGAATAGTAGGTGGATGTCACACGCCCGATCATGTTGCGCTGACCATTGGCGTTGACGCCTTCGCCCACTGCATAGGCACCGTCCGGCAGAACAGATCCATCCACAGTCTCAAGACCCACCAGTTTCCAACGCTCTGGATCCGCCATGTGGCTGCGCGAATGTGCCCGCTTACCAAGAAAGTCTTCTTTCTTTTTAGACAAAGCCCAATGCAGCCCCAGATCCTGCGGGATCACGGTACCGTCGGTCTCATCACCGATCATGATAAAGCCCTTCTCAGCCCGCAGGATGTGAAGGCACTCGGTGCCGTATGGCATTACGCCGAACTCTTTACCTGCCTCAGCCAGTGCGTCCCAGAACGCCTGACCTTGGGACGCCGGAACCGCGATCTCATAGGACAGCTCGCCCGAGAACGAGATACGGTAGGCGCGCGCGTCGAACGCGCCGATCTTGCCGTCGCGCCATTCCATGAACGGCAGCGCCTCTTTCGACAGGTCCATGCCGCCGCCTGCTTGGGCGTTCAGCTTCTCCAGAACCTTGCGTGCGTTCGGTCCGACGACTGCGACCTGAGCGTATTGCTCGGTGACGTTGGCGACATAGACTTTCCAGTCCCACCATTCGGTCTGCAGCCATTCTTCCATGTGGCCGTGGATACGCTCGGCCCCGCCAGTGGTCGTGTGGCACAGCCACGTATCCTCATCGATGCGGGCAACAACGCCATCGTCGATCAGGAACCCGTTTTCCGAGCACATCAGGCCATAACGGCATTTGCCGACCTTCAGCGTGGACATCATGTTGGTGTACATCATGTCCAGAAACTTGCCCGCATCGGGGCCCTTGACGATCAGCTTGCCCAGCGTCGATGCATCCAGCAGGCCGAGGTTTTCGCGAGTGTTCTTGACCTCACGATTGACCGCGTCATGCACGGATTCACCAGGACGGACATAGGCGTAAGTCCGGCGCCAATGGCCCACCGGCTCCCAATCAGCGCCGTTCTTGTCGTGCCAATCATGCATCGGCGTTTTACGAATGGGTTGGAACACCTCGCCACGCGCCTCACCACCGATCGACGCCAGCGAAATGGGTGTATATGGCGGGCGGAAGGTGGTGGTTCCAACCTTCGGGATCTCTGAATCCAACGCATCAGCAAGGATCGCCAATCCGTTGATGTTGCTCAGCTTACCCTGATCTGTCGCCATACCCAACGTGGTGTAACGCTTGGTATGTTCCACGCTCTCGTATCCTTCGCGCGCGGCCAACTGAACGTCGGACACTTTCACGTCGTTCTGGAAGTCCAGCCATGACTTCATGCGCAATTGGACTTCTGCATTGGCAGGCATCAGCCATACAGCAGCCATAGGCGCTTCGCCTTCTGCCTCACCAACCGGTGCCTTGGTCCGTTTTGCCGAAAAGCCTGCAGCCTTAGCCGCCGCTTTGCCTGCCGCGTCGGCGTCTGCCAAAACATCGCCCAGAGACAGCGGGCCGTTTGATGACCCTGCGGCCAGAACGAACCCTTCTCCGTCTGCCCCCAGCGGAGGACGCGATGGGTCAGGCCGGAAATGCGCGTTGGCCTCATCCCAGATCAGCTTGCCACCGCAATGCGACCACATATGCACAACCGGCGACCAACCACCTGACATGGCGACCGCATCAGCTTCAACCTCTTCGCGGGCACCACCGATACCGGCTTGGTTACAGATCGCAACTTTCTTGACGCGTTTACCGCCTTTGACCTTGGCGATCGCCTTGCCAGGATCGACACGGATACCCAACTCTCGCGCTTCATCAGCCAGCGGGCCAGCATTGTCGCGCGCATCGACAACGCGCAGAACGTCCACACCCGCCTTCTTTAGCGTTATCGCGGTGCGATAAGCATCATCGTTATTTGTTGCAACAATGACGCGGTCACCAGGGGTCACCCCCCAGTTCACCACGTAGTCGCGCATGGCTGACGCCAACATGACACCTGGCACATCGTTGCCCGCAAAAGACAAAGGACGCTCAATCGCACCTGTGGCGGTCACAACCTGTTTTGCTCGGATGCGCCACAGACGATGACGCGGACCCTGAGCACCCGGCTTATGGTCGGTCAGACGCTCATATCCCAGCACGTAACCGTGGTCATAAACCCCCGCACCCATGCAGCGAGTGCGCATGGTGACGTTGTCCATTGTTTCCAATTCGGAAACCAATTGTTCCACGAACTTATCCACAGGCTCATCGTTGACGGTGCCCCCGTCAACCGGTGCACGGCCTCCCCAATGCGCTGTCTGCTCGATCAGCAGAACCTTGGCACCTGACGCAGCCGCCACTTTGGCCGCCTGCAGACCGGCAACACCGCCGCCGATGACCAGAACATCGGTGAAAGCGTAGAAATGCTCATACGTATCCGCATCCCGGCTGTCCTTATCCGGCGCTTTGCCCAAGCCAGCAGATTGGCGAATGAAGGGTTCATAAACATGCTTCCAGAACGGCTTTGGGTGGATGAACGTTTTATAGTAAAAACCGGCGGGCAAAAAACACGCCAAGGCCGTGTTCACAGCACCAACGTCAAACTCAAGGTTCGGCCAATGGTTTTGTGAAATCGATGTCAGACCGTTGAAAAGCTCGGTTGTGGTGGCACGCTGGTTCGGCTCGAACCGATTACCCTGCCCCAGACCGACCAGAGCGTTCGGCTCCTCCGCCCCACTCGCGACGACGCCGCGCGGACGGTGGTATTTAAACGAACGGCCCACCATCATCTGATCGTTGGCCAGCAGGGCTGAGGCAAGCGTATCGCCCTCATACCCCTGCATCGAGGTGCCGTTGAAGCTGAATGTGACCTGTTTCGACCGGTCGATCAGCCGGCCTTGGTTTGCGAGACGGGTGCTCATGTTGCTGACCTTTCGCAGGCGGAATTACGGATGGCTGGGCGGATCATTCGTACTCTCTCCAGGTCCAGCCAGGACGTTTTGCGGTGATGGCGTCCTTGATCTCTTGCGGCGGTTCAAACACCTGCGCCGAGTAGGTGCCAAACACCTCCAGCGTGTTTGTGCAGCGGGCGGCGTGGAACCACTTGCCGCAGCCATTTGCATGGCGCCAGCGTTCAAAGTGAACACCTTTGGGGTTTTCACGCATGAAAAGGTAGTCGTGGAACTCATCATCCGACGAGCCAGGGCCAAAACGCTTCAGATGCGCCTCGCCGCCCGCGGCCAGTTCAGTTTCTTCGGCATCGACGCCGCAATAGGGGCAATTCAGGATCAGCATACGTTCATCCTTTTTTCGTCAGGCGCGCCGAAGCGGCCTGTAAATTCCATGTGGCAATGGCGCGAGATTTTTCGACGAAAAATCTTCATCAGTGCGCCACCCCGGCCGCGACACTTTCGTCGATGAAGCGACCCTCTTTGAAACGGTCCATCGAGAAGGCCTCGGTCAGCGGCGAATGACCCGTGGCCATCAGCTGCGCCATACCCCAGCCCGATCCCGGGATCGCCTTGAAGCCACCGGTGCCCCAGCCGCCATTGATAAAGCAGCCCTGCAGCGGTGTTTTCGACAGGATGGGCGAGCGATCGCCGGTCATGTCCACAATGCCACCCCACTGGCGCAACATTTTCAGGCGCGAGATCATCGGGAAGGTCTCGACCAGTGCGCGGACGGTTTCTTCGATATGGTGGAAGCTGCCGCGCTGGGTGAAGTTGTTGAACCCGTCGGTGCCGCCACCAATTACCATCTCGCCCTTGTCGGACTGCGACATGTAGCCGTGCACGGTATTGGCCATTACGACCACGTCCATGCAAGGTTTGATCGGCTCAGAGACCAAAGCCTGAAGGGCGATCGCTTCAAGCGGCAGACGGAAGCCCGCCATCTCGGCCAACTGACCAGAGTGACCCGCAACCACGATACCCAGCTTGTCGCAATCAATCGCACCCTTTGTGGTGTCGACACCGACAACACGCCCATTGTCGGACCGAACGCCCGTCACTTCGCACTGCTGGATGATGTCCATCCCCATGGCCGAGCACGCACGCGCGTAACCCCACGCCACGGCGTCGTGACGGGCGGTGCCGCCGCGTTCCTGCCACAGCGCGCCCAAAACCGGATAACGCGGGCCGTCCAGATTGATAATCGGGACCAATTCCTTGACACGCTCGGGGCCAATCCACTCGGTCTTGACGCCTTGCAGGGCGTTCGCATGCGCGGTGCGCTGGTACCCGCGAATTTCGTGCTGCGTCTGCGCGAGCATCATCACGCCGCGCGGGCTGAACATAACGTTATAGTTCAGCTCCTGGCTGAGATCTTCGTAGAGGCTGCGCGCCTTTTCATACATCGCCGCAGATGGATCCTGCAGATAGTTCGACCGGATAATCGTCGTGTTCCGACCAGTGTTACCACCGCCCAGCCAACCCTTTTCTATCACGGCAACGTTTTGGATCCCGTAGTTCTTGCCAAGATAGTATGCCGTGGCCAAACCATGACCACCAGCACCTACGATTATGACGTCGTATTTCTTCTTGGGTTCGGGCGAACGCCATGCGCGTTCCCATCCGGTGTGATAGCGTAACGCTTCGCGCGCCACTGCAAAGGCTGAGTAGTGTTTCATAAGCGAATCCATCCGGTTCGGTGATTGGGCGCAGATATGCCGTGTAACAATTACATACCCCTGCCGCGCAACGCCATAATATCGCGCTATTGCGACATAGCGTTCATAATTGCGCTATGTAGCGGCCTCGCGGCCATTTGTCCCTTTTTTCCTGCTAGGCCCGGGTCTAAGTCAGGGCAGTATCTCGGAGTAAACATGACCTTCTGGGCCTTATTGATCCTTACCGCACTGCTTACCGCAGTTTTCCTTGGCCTCTCTATGATCCGGGCGCGCAAGACGCGCGAACCGGCAGCGGCCTATGACCTGCGCGTTTATCGCGAGCAACTGGCTGGCGTGGATCGGGATCTGGCGCGCGGCGTGATTGGTGAGGCCGATGCCGAACGCGTTCGCACGGAAATCTCTCGTCGTATTCTGGCGGCAGATGCACAGATGCAGACGCAGGGTGCTCAGGACGGGCCGCCCCGCTGGGCAAACGCAGCTGGCCTGGCCGCAGTCGCACTGACATTGATTGGCGGTGGCTTTTGGATGTACGGACAGATGGGCGCGTCGGGCATGCCGGACCAGCCTTTGTCGCTACGGCTGGAAATGTCTGAAAAACTGCGCACCGATCGCCCCAGTCAGGCACAAGCCGAAGCCGATATGCCCCCTGTTCCCAAGCCCCAGATTGAAGAAAGCTATGCAGCGCTTTTGGGGCAATTGCGGGAAACAGTCGCCGCGCGACCGAATGATTTGCAGGGCCACATATTGCTGGCGCAACACGAAGCAAACGCAGGTAATTTCCCGGCTGCTTACAAGGCCCAGCAGCGTGTGATCGAACTGTCCGGTGACGCCGCAGACGCAGACGCCTATTCCCACATGGCCGAGATGATGATCCTTTCGGTCAACGGATATGTATCACCCGAGGCTGAGGCAGCATTGCGACAGGCCTTGCAACGCAACCCACGCCACGGTCCCGCGCAGTATTATATTGGGCAAATGATGGTCCAGGTTGGACGCCCGGATATCGCTTATCGGATTTGGTTCGACACCCTGCGTAGCTCCCCAGCCGATGCGCCCTGGGTCGAGGCGATCCGGTCGCAGTTGGACGAGCTGGCATTCCGCGCTGGCGTCTTCAACCCGCCAGAACTGCCAGCAGGAAGCGGCCCGACTCAGGACGATGTGGATGCGGCCGCAGCCCTGACACCGGAAGAGCGTCAGGAAATGATCGTGGGAATGGTGAACCAGTTGTCAGACCGTTTGGCGACCGAAGGCGGCCCACCCGAAGACTGGGCCCGATTGATTGCCGCGCTGGGTGTACTTGGCGAAGGCCAGCGCGCGATCGACATTAAAAAAGAGGCTACGGCCCTTTTTGCCGACGACCCAAAGGCGCTGGAGCTTATCGACGAAGCGGCTTTGCAGGCCGGTATTGCACAATGATCCACGACGCATTTGAAGACTTTGCGAGCGCTCTATCCCCGATGACTGCCCTGATAGGGTTGGATTTGGGTGAAAAAACCATTGGCGTGGCCGTATCCGACAAGATGCGCGGTGTCGCAAGCCCTTTGGAAACCGTCCGCCGCAAGAAATTCACACTGGATTCCGCGCGGTTGCTGGAAATCATCGCTGACCGGGAAATCGGCGGCATACTTCTGGGCCTGCCCAAGAACATGGACGGCTCGGAAGGTCCGCGCTGTCAATCGACCCGAGCCTTTGCGCGCAATATGTCTCGACTCACCGAAGTTCCGATTGGTTTCTGGGACGAACGGCTCAGTACAGTTGCGGCCGAAAAGGCACTACTTGAGGCGGATACGACACGAAAACGTCGCGGACAGGTTATCGACCACGTTGCAGCTGCTTATATTCTGCAAGGAGCGCTGGATAGACTGCGCTTTCTTTAGGGATCGGAACACGCCTATGACAAACATGGTCTGGAAACGGAACGAGGTCGAAAGCCCTTGCATCCAGATTTGCGTCGTTCACCCTACCGAACGCATCTGTACTGGGTGCTATCGCACCATCGACGAAATCTCGCGCTGGTCAAAGATGGACAGCTCGGAGCGGGCGGAAATCATGGAAGCCCTGCCCTCGCGCAAACCGCAGCTGGCGAAACGCCGCGGTGGTCGCGCAGCCCGCATGAACAAATCCTGAAATCACACCCGACGGATAAGCCTGCGCCGTTGCAGGTTGGTCTGAACTCCGAGGGGGTCAAGTTCGAAGACAAGTGGTGTGTGGGTGGCAACCCACAACGGCGCGCTTCAGTGTCTGTCTTTCCCGCCGTGGTACCGCAGGAAAGCTCGCAAGCCTTAATTCTTTCTTGACTGACCAATCAAGCAAAACATGCCCAGGCCCAGAATGACTTTACGTCAGACCCGGCGCACCACTAGTGCAATCAGCCAGCGGCAAGCCAGGATTTCGCATTTTCCATTTCTTCCGAAGGGAAAAACTGTGTCCGTGCGCCCAGCACGTGACTGGCAACACGTTGTGCCAAATGCTGCCACGCCTTGTCGCCAACGATTGCAGCGCGATCGAGCATCCCGATATGCCCCTTCGCCAATCGTAAATGAGCCGCAAGCGCCGTAAGCCCTTGCCAGCCATCGAATTCACGCAGATCGACCAAGAGGCGAAAGCCGGTTTTAGCCGCCAGCAGAGTGTCCAGATCGGATTCGGCCTTGGCATATTCGTCCGGCTCCAACTTGCCCAAAAGGCTAATCTGGACACAAGGCCCACCCAAGTCGGTAACGTGAATGGACCCAAGGGACTCGCGCATCCAGCGGCGCGCAGACTCTATTTCGGACAGTTCGAACACCTGCATCGGACAGGGCATGATCGGGGCAGCCAGCCGAACGCTCGTTTGAACCCAACCCTGATCTGCCACGACCGCGATGCGGTCAAACCCGCGCCAATGGCTAAGGCCAAGCTTGGTGTCAGACCATGCGGCACCAAGGTCATAGCCTTTGAACTCTGGCTGAACGATTGCCATCAGACGCACTGTTTCATGTTCAGCCAAAGCTGCTTCGATGGCGGGAATTAGTCTTTCGGAATAGTCTGCACTTGTGACTTCGCCGGACAATTCAATCTCAATCTGTGCACCGTCCGAACCTGTTTGAACCGTAATCATGACCTAAAACCTCCTAACCCGAATAATGGCAGAAGGTTACGGAGATTCGATCCACTCGGCCACACCCCCTTTGAACTCAGGGCGGAAATAGGCAATCATCCGACCGTCCGGCCCTGCCGAGGCGGTATCGGGCCAAGGGGCAACGCCGTGCAGGCAGTGGCGATGCAAAAGATACGCCTCGCCGGGCTTGGCAGGCAATTCCAGACGCGGGCAGGTCTCAAAGACTTCGCGGCGCGTGGTCTGATAAATGTCAGTGATATCAACCTCGGCCAGCGCGTTTTTCGGATGGCTCTCAAGCGCAGCCGCAAATGCAGCGCGCAGTATTTTATGGCTCCCTTCCCACAAAACCATGGGCGCGGCGTCTTCGCTGGCATCGGTGAGCGGAATTCCCAAAATCCACGCATGAGGCTCATCCACCCGGCGTCTGCGGTCCGGTCCTGTCGGACGCAAACCGTCCACATGCGCAGCATCGCGATTGCGACGGTACCGCCCGGCGGCCTCGCTTTCACCGCTGCGCGGTCGTGGATAGCCCGGGTAGATGACCGATACCTGTCCCTTGTGGAGCGGAAGGCGACCGTAATGCTCGGTTGCAAACGTAATGGCTTGCCCCCCCAAGGCGTTGGATTGTCCAACCCGGCCATCGGTATCGTTATCCAGTGCGTCCACGCCGATGAACCACGTCCCCTCGCAATCGAGCCATTGCGCTTGCGCAGGATCAGTGACCGCAGCGCGAGCCGCTGGCAATGCGTGCGTCACCCAGTCTGCAACAGCCGCATCGTAGGGGAATTTCAGCCAGCCCTTTTCCCAAAAATCCATCACAGCCCCAACGCCTTACGCAGCATGTTCAAAGCGACCAGCGTCAGAAAGACCGCAAAGACACGTTTCAGCGGCTTTGGATCCATAGCGTGGGCCAGTTTCACGCCCCAAGGCGCTGTGATCATGGTCATCGCAACCACGATGGCAAAGGCGACAAGGTTAACTGCACCGATTGTAAAAGGCGGGCGATGTTCTGCGGCGATCTCAAGGAACAAGAAACCCAAAACGGACGGCACGGCGATGATAACGCCAAAGCCTGCGGCCGTGGCGACGGCGCGGTGAATGGGCGTGTTGTAAAGGCTCATCAGGGGGACACCAAAACTGCCCCCTCCGATGCCCATCAAAACGGATAGGAAACCGACACCGGGCGACAGGGCTGCGCGACGCAGCCCCTTGGGCATGGAATCCCCCAGCCGCCATTCGGACTTACCAAACCCAAGGTAGGCTCCGATCACCATCCCCAGAACTCCGAACAGGGCCTGCAATGCCTCGGTCCGTAAGGCCGATGCGATCATCACACCGATGACAGCGCCTATCGCGATACCCGGCCCCCAACCGCGCAGGATTTCCCAATCCACGGCACCCTTTTTGTTATGGGCAAGCACGGACCTGATCGAGGTCACGATGATCGTGGCCAACGACGTCGCCAAACATAGCTGCATCAATTGCGGCCCTCCGTAGCCCAACGTCTGGAAGGCATAGAAAAACGCTGGCACCAGCACGATGCCCCCACCGACACCCAGCAACCCGGCCAGCACACCAGCCAAAGCCCCGATCACAAGCAAAAGGCCCAGCATCTGGGCCAGCAACAACGTCTCGGGCATTCTTCCCCCATACCGACCAAAGGGCCGCGTCTTTAGTTCACTTCCACCTCGGCCAGAGGTTCAATGCAGCCCAATGCCTGCAACATGATCTCGGGGCCTGCGCCATCTTGTACCGCCCCTTCGGACAAGGTGCGTCGCCACGCCCGCGCGCCGGGTCGCCCGGCGAACAAGCCCAACATGTGCCGGGTGATCTGATGCAAACGCCCGCCTGCGGCAAGGTGCTTTTCTACATAGGGCACCATTTTTTGAACGACATCCGCTGGGTCTGCTGTCTGACCTTTCTGGAATATCAGCGGATCCGCCCCAGCCAGAATATCGGCAGGCTGATGATAGGCTACCCGACCGATCATCACGCCATCAAGCCCGGCGTGCAGGTGCTTTGCGGCATCCTCGAGCGTCGCCACCCCACCATTGATCGAGATATGCATATCCGCAAAAGCCGCTTTCATACGGTAGACGAGATCGTAATCCAGCGGTGGTATATCCCGGTTTTCCTTTGGGCTAAGACCTTGCAGCCAAGCCTTGCGGGCATGGATCGTTACGCGTTGACACCCAGCCGTGCGAATAGCCTCAAGAAACTGAGGAAGCACCTCTTCCGGGTTCTGCTCGTCCACACCGATACGGCACTTGACGGTCACCTCAACGTCAACCGCTTCGCGCATGGCAGCAACGCATTCGGCAACGCGGCCCGGGTCCTTCATCAGGACTGCGCCAAAAGTGCCCGATTGAACCCTGTCAGACGGGCATCCGCAGTTTAGATTGATCTCATCATATCCGGCTTCGGCCCCGAACTTTGCGGCCTGCGCCAATTCGGCCGGGTCTGACCCGCCCAATTGCAATGCAACCGGGTGTTCCTGTGGGCTGTAGTCCAAAAGGTGCAGCGCCCCGCCGCGTACCAAAGCCGGGGCCGTCACCATCTCGGTATACAGCAGCGTCTCATTGCTTAACAAACGGTGAAAGAAACGGCAGTGGCGATCCGTCCAGTCCATCATTGGTGCTACGCTGAGGCGCGCGGCGGTTTGGATTTTGTTTTTCACACCATGACCCCCGCTTTTTGATGGAGCTTTCGTACCGCAGCCCTGTCCCAAGACCACATATCGAACCGGAAAACTGCCCGCCCGATTCGCGCGGCCATTCCTTTAGCACACAACGTTCTGAATAACAGGACCGCCGCGTACGGTAACACGCACAGTTCAAACGCCGTATCGGCTCAGGATCATCTCGACACTGCTGTCGATCGTGGCTTCCATTTCATCGTGGCTGAGGACATTTCCCGAAAAAACCATCGGCCAAAAAGCCTTGGCTTTGATAAGACCAATGAACTCTTGCCCGGCACTGGCGGGATCATCGATACGTAGCTGGCCGTCTTCGGCGGCGGCCTGCAACATGGCAACGAAGGTGGATGTCTTGTCCAACTTGCCCTGCGCAGCGGCTGCAAGAACGGGGTTGCGCAAAGTTTCGCTGATCACCATGCGCGACATCGCCATGACTTCGGGAAGCATCAGAATACGACCCTCGGCCCATGCCAGTTCCGTCAGTTGTTCGCGTATATCGCGCCCCTTTTCATAGCGGATATCAAGCACGCCTGCGAAACGGTTGGACAGCTCTACCACTATGGAACGAAACAAATTTTCTTTGCTTTCAAAATATTTGTACAGCGTGCGTTTCGATACCTCGGCCCGCGCGGATACACGATCCATACTGGCGGCTGCGAACCCCTTTTCCTGGAACTCTGCCACGGCAGCTTCGATGATCTGGGCATGTTTGGCCGCATTCGGCGCGCTGCTGTCGTTCATAATTCAAACCTATAGCCACATTGACAGAGACAGGTCAAACCCTAGGTAAACTCGTGGGTTTACAGATCACAAATCACAGCCTAGTGTAAACCCGCCAGTTTACCGATTCAGGAAACCAGCGCGAACAGGAGAATCCCCCCTCATGTCATTGACCTTGAAACTGAACGGCCAGACCCACACGGTCGAAGCGGAACCCGGCACTCCCTTGCTGTGGGTAATCCGGGACGAACTTCAGCTGACCGGAACAAAATTCGGCTGCGGAGTAGCATCATGCGGTGCCTGCACCGTGCACCTCAACGGCGAGCCGGTACGCTCGTGCCAGACCTATATCGAAGACGTCGAAGACGCTGAAATTACGACAATCGAAGCCGTTGGTGACGGCAAGATCGGCGCGGCGGTCCAACAAGCGTGGGTCGAACTGGACGTGGTCCAGTGCGGCTATTGCCAATCTGGTCAGGTGATGTCGGCCGTTGGGTTGTTGTCTGAAAACCCCAAACCTTCTGCCCAAGAGATCGACGATTACATGCATGGCAATGCCTGCCGTTGCGCCACCTATCAACGTATCCGCGCCGGTATCCAGCGCGCATCCGAAATTATGGAGGCCTGATCCATGACCATCAACACCTCTCGCCGTGGATTTCTGAAGGGTGCTGCTGCCGCTGGTGCCGTTCTGCTGGTTGGCGCGCGGCCCGATGGCGCGCTTGCAGCGGCCTCGTCCGAGACCGCTCAGTTCAATCCATTCGTGAAAATCGACGCGGATGGCACCGTGACTGCCATCGTTAAACACTTTGAAAAGGGTCAGGGCCCGGCCACCGGCCTGCCGACGCTGATCGCCGAAGAAATCGGCCTCACGATGGATCAGATCGAATATGAGTTCGCGCCATCTGATCCGAACGTTTACAACAACCTGTTGTTCGGCCCCTTCCAAGGCACCGGTGGTTCGACCGCCATGGCCAACTCGTGGATGCAATACCGTCAGGCGGGCGCTGCCGCGCGCGAGATGCTGATCAACGCCGCAGCTCAAAGCTGGGGTGTGGATGCGTCCGGCATCACCATCGAGGAAGGCATCGTAAAGGCAGGCGACAAATCCGCGCCAATTGCCGAGTTCGTGGCCGCCGCATCGCAAATGGAAGCCCCTGCTGAGCCGCGCCTGAAAGATCCGTCCGAGTTCCGCCTGATTGGCAACGAAGCCGTTCGGCGCAAGGACTCAGCCATCAAGGGCAATGGTCAGGCGATGTATGCGATGGATGTGCATCTGCCCAAACAGATGGTCGCCATGATCAAACGTCCTGAGTCGAAAGGCGGTGTCGCACTTGGCTTTGACGATAGCGCGTCGAAAGAGGTCAAAGGCTATATCAACGCAGCCGTCCTACCCAATCAGGCGGGTGTCGCGGTTTATGCTGAAAACACCTGGGCCGCGATTCAGGCGCGTGACGCGCTGGAAGTCGATTGGGACATGTCCAACGCCGAGACCCGCGACTCGGACCAGATCAAGGCCGAGATCATGGCTGCACTGGACGCCGAGCCGACGTATAATGTGAACAAGGCGGATATGGCCGCCGTATCCGCGGCCATCGACGGCGCGGACAAGGTGGTTGAAAAAACCTTTTACTTCCCACTGCTGGCGCACGCCCCGATGGAGCCTCTGAACTGCACCATCGAGCAAACCGCCGATGGCGACATTGTTCTGCATGACGGTGCACAGATGCCCACCGGGCCACATATGGCCTATCAGCAGATCTTCCAACTGCCGCCCGAGAAGATCCACATCAAGACCATGCTGGCCGGAGGCTCGTTCGGTCGTCGCGCCACACCCGATGCGGATTATCAGGTCGAGGCCGCGTTGGCCTTTGTGATGACCGACCGCTCTCGCCCGGTGAAACTGGTTTGGACACGCGAAGACGATATCCGCAGCGGTTATTACCGCCCAGCTTTCGGCCACAAAGTTCGTGTCGGTCTGGATAACGAGGGAAATATCGTAGGGTGGCAGCATCAGATTGCCGGTCAGTCTGTGATCAAGGGTACCCCGTTCGAGGCGGTTCTGGTGCACGATGGAATTGATCACAGTTCGGTCGAAGGTGTGACAGACAATCCCTATGCTATTCCCGGCATGTCGATTGGCCTGACGGACACGCCCAAGGCAACCACGGTCCTGTGGTGGCGATCGGTTGGTCACACCCACACGGCCTATGCGATGGAGACCATGATGGACATGGCAGCCGAGGCTGCAGGCCGTGACCCGGTCGAGTTCCGGCTGGCCCATCTCGCCGACAGCGCCAACCCCGATCAGCAGCGCCATGCAGCCGTTCTGAAACTGGTGGCCGAGAAGGCAGGCTGGGGTAATGCTCCGGCAGGGCGTTCCCAGGGCATTGCGGTGCACAAGTCCTTTGGATCCTATGCCGCCGAGGTTGTCGAAATATCGGGCGATCCGGAAAACGGCATCAAGATCGAAAAGGTCACCTGTGCCGTCGACTGTGGGATCGCTGTGAACCCCGACGTGGTGCGCGCGCAAATGGAAGGCGGTATCGGCTATGGTATCGGCCACGCGATGCGCGACCAGATCACGTTGACCAGCGGGGCGGTCGATCAGTTCAACTTCCCCGACTACGAGCCGCTGCGCATTAGCGATATTGCCGCGATCGACGTTCACATCGTGCCATCGGCCGAAGCACCAACAGGCGTGGGTGAGCCCGGCACGCCTCCGTCCGCGCCAGCACTGGCGAACGCGATCCGCGCCATTTCGGGGGTCCAAGTCGCGGAACATCCGATGGAAGAAAACGGCGTCAGCTTTGCTTGACGCCCTGCCCCGCGCTGTCTGATCACGGCGCGGGGTAAATTTGATCAAATTCCGTGACAAGGCGCGCTGCGTCGACTAAACCTCGGGTAACCAGTGTGATGGAGACCCCGATGGACCTGAGCGCCTTGCACAGTTTTCGCGTTGCAGCCTGTGACCTTAACGGCCAGATGCGGGGTAAACGCGTGCCACCATCTTATGCCAACAAGCTGGAAAAAGGCTCGGTGCGGATGCCGTTTTCCGCGCTGAACGTGGACCTGTGGGGCGCAGATATCGACGGCAGCCCTCTGGTCTTCGAATCCGGCGACGCCGACGGGGTTCTGTTACCAACCGAGCGCGGCCCGGTGCCGATGCCCTGGCTTGAGACAGAAACGGCATTGGTGCCCATGTGCCTGTATGATGACCACGGCGAACCCTTTGCTGGCGACCCGCGCCACGCGCTGGCTTCTGTTCTGCATCGCTATGCCCAGCGCGGATGGTCGGTTATTGCAGCGACCGAGTTGGAGTTCACGTTGCTGGACTCCTCAAACGCACAACCTCAGCCGCCGATGAATCCCTTGACCGGACGCAGGCTTGTGGATGAGGCCGTTCTCTCCATGGCCGAGATGGACGCTTTCGACGCGTTTTTCACCGATCTCTACGATGGTTGCGCTGCAATGGGCATTCCTGCGCAGACCGCTATTTCCGAAAGTGGAGTTGGCCAATTCGAGATCAACCTGAACCACCAGGACGCCATGCGATGCGCGGATGACACGTGGCTTTTCAAGGCATTGACACGCGGCCTGGCACGCAAACATGGGTTTACTGCCACGTTCATGTCCAAACCCTATTCCGACGATGCTGGCAACGGGATGCATGTGCATTTTTCGGTTGTCGATCAGGCGGGTCGCAATGTCTTCGACAATGGCGGTCCCGAGGGAACCGAAACGCTGCGCCACGCCATCACCGGATGTTTGGCGGCCATGCCGGGCAGCACCTTGATCTTTGCGCCACATGGCAATTCCTACACACGGCTTGTCCCCGGTGCCCACGCGCCGACGGGCGCAAGTTGGGCCTATGAAAACCGCACCGCCGCCTTGCGAATTCCCGGCGGTGCCCCGGCCGCTCGGCGGATTGAGCACCGCGTTGCGGGCGGGGATATCAACCCATACTTGATGCTGGCCGCTGTTCTGGGCTCGGCCATGAACGGGATCGAAGACGCAATGGACCCGCCGGCCCCGATCACCGGCAATGCTTATGAAATCACCGGGCTGCCGCAACTGGCTCGGGACTGGGGCAGCGCGATTTCGGCCTTCGAATCCGACCCGCAGGTCGCGCGCATTTTCCCAGCCGATCTGATCCGGTTTATGGCGATGACCAAACGGCAGGAAATCCGCCGCTTTTCCGAGCGCTCACCCGAAGAACACTGGCTGAGCTACGTCGAGGCGGTCTGACCCCTCTTGCCCGGTTCAAAACGGTGCGGTAGAATAAATTTGATCAAATTTGGTGACCCATGAAAATCGGCATCCTTGTAACTGGCCACCCTCCGGACGAGTTATACGACGAATTCGGCGAATATGACGGCATGTTCCGCAACCTGTTGGATGGCAACGGGTTCACTTTCGAAACGTTCAACGTGGTGGACGGCCAGTTCCCCGCCAGCACCGATGCCGCCGATGGTTGGGTCATCACCGGCTCGCGCCACGGGGCGTATGAGGATCATCCGTGGATACCCTTGCTCGAAGATTTGATCCGAGCAATCCGCGACAAGGGGCAACCGCTGATCGGCGTCTGTTTCGGGCACCAGATCATCGCCCAGGCCCTTGGCGGAAGGGTCGAAAAATTCAAGGGCGGCTGGGCCGTCGGGCGAACGGATTACGACTTGGATGGCCAGACTGTTACGCTGAATGCATGGCATCAGGATCAGGTTGTCGCGTTACCCGACAGTGCACGTGTTACGGGCACGAATGATTTCTGCCGCAATGCGATGTTGGCCTATGGGGACACGATCTGGACGGTTCAGGCCCATCCTGAATATGGTGATGGTTTCATTCAGGGCCTGATCCAGACGCGCGGCAAAGGCGTTGTTCCCGACGAATTAATGCAGACGGCGACGAACCGTCTGCCCGCAAATGACGACAACCCCAAAATCGGGCAGTTCATGGCGGAGTTTCTAAAGAAAGAGAGGGCCTGATGGCCGACTGGACAGAACAGCTGCCGCAGGCAGCCCGCAGCTATTTCGACGGCCACCGACTGGATGAGGTCGAGTGCATCATCTCTGACCTGCCGGGCATCGCCCGGGGTAAGGCAGTGCCTGCCTCGAAATTCGCCAAGCAAGCCTATTTCCATCTGCCCGACAGCATCTTTTACCAGACCATCACCGGCGACTGGGGCGAGGCCGCGGGAGAGGACGGGTTCATCGAACGGGACATGATCCTCAAGCCCGATTTCTCGACCGCCTCTGCCGCACCGTGGACCGGCGACTGGACGTTGCAGGTGATCCACGACGCCTATGATCGCGATGACAAGCCGATCCCGTTCAGCCCGCGTAACGTGCTGAAACGCGTGGTCCAGATGTATCACGACAAGGGCTGGAAACCGGTCGTCGCCCCCGAGATGGAGTTCTTTCTGGTCGCCCCGAATGTCGACCCCGCTCAGGGTATCAAGCCGATGATGGGCCGTTCGGGTCGCCCTGCTGCTGCACGTCAGGCATACTCGATGACCGCCGTGGATGAGTTCGGCCCGGTGATCGATGACATCTATGATTTCGCAGAACATCAGGGTTTCGAGATTGACGGCATCACGCAGGAAGGCGGCGCAGGCCAGTTGGAAATCAACCTGCGCCACGGCAACCCGGTCAAGCTGGCCGATGAGGTGTTCTATTTCAAACGCCTGATCCGCGAGGCCGCGCTGCGCCATAACTGCTTTGCCACCTTCATGGCGAAACCGATCGTGGATGAGCCGGGTTCGGCCATGCATATCCATCATTCGATCATTGACATGGAAACGGGTCAGAACATCTTTTCCGGTCCACAAGGTGGAGAAACGGACGCGTTTTATCACTTCATCGCCGGGTTGCAGAACCACCTGCCTTCGGGGTTGGCGGTGATGGCGCCCTATGTGAACTCGTATCGCCGCTATGTGAAAGACCACGCCGCGCCGATCAATCTGGAATGGGCGCGCGACAACCGCACCACAGGTATCCGCGTGCCGCTGTCAGGCCCCGAGGCGCGCCGGGTCGAAAACCGCATCGCCGGGATGGACTGCAACCCCTATCTGGGCATCGCCCTGTCACTGGCTTGTGGGTACCTTGGGCTGACCCAACAAGAACGCCCGCGCCGTCAGTTCTATGGTGACGCCTATGAGGGCGACGGGGATATCCCTCAAGTCATGGGCAACGCGTTGGACCTCTTCGATCAGGCGACTGCTTTGCACGAGGTTCTTGGATCCGAATTCGCCCGTGTCTACGGCATCGTCAAACGCGCCGAGTACGAAGAGTTTCTGCAGGTTATCTCTCCGTGGGAGCGCGAGCATTTGCTGCTGAACGTCTGAGGCATGCAATGAACCTGCTCTATTCTAATGACCGAAAGGCTGAATACCCGGCCAGTTGGTACGCAGCGACAGCCAATCCGATCGACCGGTTTCCTGTCCTGAAGCAAGACATCAAGGCTGATGTCTGTGTCGTGGGCGGTGGCTACACCGGCCTGTCCGCCGCGCTGCATCTGGCCGAGGCCGGGTTCGACGTCGCTCTGCTCGAGGCGCATCGCGTGGGCTTCGGCGCGTCGGGTCGAAATGGCGGTCAGTTGGGCAGCGCGCAGCGGATGGATCAGGAAGACCTTGAGCGGTTGGTCGGCGATGACGACGCGGCAAAGCTATGGGATCTGGCCGAGGACGCCAAGGCGCTCGTCAAATCGCTGATCGCGAAACATCAAATCGCATGTGATCTGAAACCGGGCGTCGCCGTTCTGGGCCTGTCCAGCAAAGAGCAACAAGAACTGCATGACCACGCCGCGCATCTGTCTGAACGCTATGGCTATGACCAGATGGAGCTGCTGGACGAAGGCGCGGGCCACGGTCTTTGCCCCTCACCCTCTTACAGGGGCGGTTATCTGGACATGGGTGCCGCGCATCTGCATCCGTTGAATTATGCGGTGGGCCTTGCACGCGCAGCAGCTCAGGCCGGGGTGCGAATTTACGAAAGCACCGAGGTGACGGGGGTCGAGGAAACCTCGCCCGCCATTGTCCACGCCGAACAGGGCAAAGTGACAGCCGACCATGTCATTCTGGCCTGCAATGGGTATCTGGGTAATCTGAACGGTAAAGTCGCAGCGCGCGTTATGCCGATCAACAACTTTATCGCCGCCACCGAACCGCTGGGCACCGAAGCAGCCCGCGTTTTGACGCGGGACGTGGCGGTGGCCGATACCAAATTCGTGGTGAATTACTTTCGCCTCAGTGCCGATAACCGACTGCTATTCGGTGGCGGAGAAAGCTATGGCTATCGATTTCCAGCCGACATTGCGGCCAAGGTCCGCAAGCCAATGACCGAGATTTTCCCGCATCTGAGGGACGTAAAGATTGACTACGCCTGGGGCGGCACCTTGGGGATCACCATGCGCCGCATGCCCTATCTGACGCGGGTTGCGCCCAACATCCTGTCGGCCTCGGGCTATTCCGGCCACGGGGTCGGCACCGCGACCCACGCCGGTCAGTTAATGGCACTGGCCATCCAAGGGCAGGCCGAAGGGTTCGACACCATGTCCCGCGTCCCCGCCCTACCCTTCCCTGGAGGTCCCACCCTGCGCAGTCCCCTGCTGGTGTTGGCGATGACGTGGTTCGCGCTAAGGGATAGACTGGGATTGTGATTGAAAAGTAGCCAAACGCGGCGGTGTAAACTCTCGCAACACTCGAAAACCGTTAGACTGCGATCTGGCGTCCGCCCGTATTGGACCACGCGTGGCAACGCGAGAGAAATCCATTGCCGTCCAGTACGTTCCACCACGGCCAACTCTCTCGTCACAATCTGCCGAAACTGACATTTCGAGGTACACGCTGGACGAGTTCCAAGTTTTGTGCCGATCACTCCAACATGTCATAGTTATCTCGGCTACATTCCCTGACATATGCCGGAAGCCCCAAGCGTTGGCCGCATCAAGCTCTTCAACAGGGACCGGATGGCCTCTCCTAGCTAAATCTGGACGCTTTACGCCCAGCATTTCTTCGGTGGGTTTACCGTGAAAATTAACCTGATCGGTAGTGACTTCCTCTCCTTGAGCAAACGGTGTCTGAGTTCCTGCCCGCGCTGCATATTCCCATTCTGCCTCAGTGGGCAAACGGTACACATTTGCTCCGACTTTGTCGTTTAACCAACGAGTGTAAGCGACCCCATCCAAAAACGAAACGTTGAAGACTGGGTGACTACCTTGGGTTTCTAGACAGGATCCATCAGAGCGCGGTATGCAAGCACGCGGGATATACCCCCCACAACCTCCATCGTTCACGCAGGCCATCCATTGGTCATGGGTCACTTCATTTCGCGCCATTGCGATAGGCATCTCGATCCTAACCGGGTGAACTGGACCTTCGTGATGTGCAATATACGGCTCTTCCGGTGTCGCGAGACGGAACCCCTTATTGTCCCAATGGAAGTTACGCTTGGATTCTCCCGATGGGGCACCCATCAGAAACTCTCCCAACGGCAACACGATCATCTCGGGGCAGACATCGCATTCCTGAAACATTTCAAGCGGGGAGACCTCGGTTCCGTCGGTCAGATCATATTGGGCATGTGCCGGCAGAGCCAAAAAGAACAGTGAAATAGCGAGCCGGGCCAGCATGAAGGCAACAATCCGAATAGTGAAATGCATTCTTTAGATTGTGTCATTGCCACCCGACTTTCCCAACAGAAGCAAGACACATTTTCGAACCGCGTTGCGATTGCCACATCAAGTACGACAAATTGGTGAAATTTTGCCGCCCCCGCGAATGAAGGCTTGGATTGTCATTTGATTAGCTTTATCTTTCCCAAAGGTAGAATTTGGGAAAATCAAATATGACACTTCCTCCAAACGTTCATGACGCCGAACCCATCCCAGCAGCTGCCCGCGAGGCGATTGACGCTCTGATGCAATCGGGCGACCTGTTTCGCTATACCGCACCGCAAGATGCGCCGGTTGCTCTGTTGGAAAGTGAATTCGCAGAGTTGCTGGGATCGAAATACGCTCTGGCAGTTTCGTCCTGTTCAGCCGCTTTGTTTCTGTCTTTGAAAGCGTTGGACCTGCCCCGCGACGCGCGGGTATTGATCCCCGGATTTACCTTCGCTGCGGTACCATCGTCGATTGTGCACGCTGATTGCATTCCGGTGCTCTGCGAAGTGGGCGAGAACTACCGGATCGACTTGACCGATTTCGAGGCCAAGCTGGACAGTGTTCAAGCCGTCATCATCAGCCACATGCGCGGACATACCTCGGACATGGACGCGATCATGGCCTTGTGTACCGCGCGCGATATACCCGTCATAGAAGACGCGGCGCATTCGCTGGGCACCACGTGGCATGGGCGCAATATCGGCACCATCGGCAAGATCGGGTGTTTCTCATTCCAGTCGTACAAGATGATAAATGCCGGTGAAGGTGGCATCCTGATCACCGACGACGCCGATCTGGTGGCCCGTGCAGTGATCATGTCCGGCGCATACGAACACAACTGGAAAAAGCATAAAGGGCCGCGTGGCGACAACTCTCCCGAGTTGGAACAGGCTTTTGTCCGGTGGCAGAACAAACTGCCATTGTATAACCTGCGTATGAGCAATCTGAGCGCCGCCGTTATCCGCCCACAGATTCCTGAATTGGCGCGCCGCGTGAAGGACGGACTGGCAAATCATGACTATGTCGCCGAACGTCTAAATACTTCGCCCTTTATTGACGTCCCCGCCCCTCTGGCACCCGAGCGTCGTGCACCAGATTCGATTCAGTTCAACCTTGTTGGCCTCAGCGACGAAGACATTCGCGCCTTTGCTGCGGCTTCCGAGGCGCGCGGCGTCAAGGTTCAGGTCTTTGGTCTGAGCCAGGACAATGCCCGTGCGTTCTGGAACTGGCAGTTCCTGCCTGAACAGTTTGATCTGCCGCAGACGCAAGACATGCTGATGAAAGCCTGCGACGTCCGGCTTCCCGTTCGTCTGACACGCGCAGAATTGGATGTGATCGCCGATATCATACTGGCCTCTGTCGGTGAGGTGACAGCACCCGTCGTCGCATTCGGCACCTGATCAGATAGAAACAACGCAAAAGGGCCCGCTTTTACCGGCGGGCCCATTTGCGTTTTGTGCTGGATACTCAGTTCAGTTTCGATAACTTCTGCTGCAGCTCTGCCAGTTGTTTCTTGATGTCATCCAGATCTTCTTTGCCCTCTGGTTTGGCACCGTCGTCGGCATCGCCGCCCGTCCAACCACCGGACAATCCACCTGTCATCGCCTTTAGGAACGCTTGTTGCTGAGCCTGCATCGCCTCGAACCCGGGCATCTGCGACATCGGGTTCATCGCGTTCATATTCTCCATCATTTTGGACTGGCTTTCGCGCAGCATCTCGAACGAGCTTTGCAGGAATTGCGGCATTACACCCCCACCTGGCAGCATGTAACTGCGTACCAGATCGTTCAGGACGTTGACGGGCAAAACGTTCTCGCCTCGGCTTTCATGCTCGGCGATGATTTGCAGCAGGTATTGCCGTGTCAGGTCGTCCCCGGTTTTAAGGTCGATGATCTGCACCTCGCGACCGTCGCGGATGAACGCAGCGATATCCTCAAGCGTGACGTAGTCGCTGGTCTCGGTGTTATACAGCCGGCGGCTGGCATAGCGTTTGATCAGCAATGGTTTTTCTTGTTCCGACACCGGGTATCCTCCCCAAGGAATGATGCGTTGCAGCAGAGATTATGCGAGCGCAGAACAAAAAGAAAGGGCAGGTCTTTCGACCCGCCCAACGCGATTGCACCTAAAGGGAGGATTGGGTGCGCCTCGCGGCTTAACAACTTACTTGGCAGCAGCAGCTTTCTTGGCAGCGGCAGTTACCTCGGTCGTAGCTTTCTTAACAGCAGCAGTTGCGTCTTCTGCAGCGTCCTTACCGGCAGCCATCAGCAGCTCAACGGTTTCGGACTGAACTTTTTTCGCGATTTCTGCGAAAGCAGCCATGTTCTCTGCAGCAACTTCAGCCGACGCGCTTGCGAAATCGGTCGCAGCTTTTGCGTAGTCAGCAGGCTCTGCCTTTGCTTTCGACATTTCAGCCAGTTTGGCCAGAGTGTCTTTGGTCCATTTGTTGGAGAGCTCAGCCGACTTTTCAGCCGCCTCCAGAGCAACGCCAGACAGCTTTTCGTTCAGGGTTGCGGTCGACTTGAAAGCGCCTTCCATAGCGGTGGTGTCAACGGGAAATGCACCCATCATGTCTTTCAGAGTCGCGGTAAAGTCTTGAGTCTTTGCCATTGTCCTAAATCCTTTTGCCGAACCGGGCCCACCCCGGTTTTCATCAGCATGTCGACAATATGATTGCTGCGTCGCAGCATTGCAAGGTTTTTCTTGCTGCAACGCAGAAAAATTTTAGTTTCAGAATGAAATCAGCGGTTTGCTTTGACCTTCACATAGGTCCCCGGCGCCGGTGCAAGGCTTGGGTGGTCCGAATCGCCGGTATCCCGCGCGGGCACTTGCTTGCCGGACCGCTTTTTCAACCAGGCTTCCCACATCGGCCACCACGATCCTTCGTGGAAATCAGCCTCTTTCAACCAAGTGTCCGCGTCGGCCTTGATGTCGGGGTTGGTATAGTGTCCGTATTTTTTCTTGCTGGGTGGGTTCACAATCCCTGCGATATGCCCGGACTCGGACACGACAAAGGTCTTGGAGCGTGACCCCGTCTGCTGAAAGCCGCGGTAGCAGTCTTTCCACGTGGCGATGTGATCCGTTTCGCAGGTGATAGACATAAGCGGAATATCCACGTCGCGGATATGCAGCTTGTGCCCCATGAGGTCGAAACCTTCACTGACAAAGTCATTCGACTGGCAGAGCCCTCGCAAATACTCGACCGCCATCTTGCCCGGCAGGTTTGATCCGTCCCCATTCCAGAACAAGAGATCAAAGGCCGGGGGTGTCTCGCCCATCATGTAGTTGCGTATGGCGGGCGAATAGACCAAATCGCGCGACCTAAGGAAGGACATTGTGCGACCCATTATCCACGCATTCAATACGCCCTCTTTCGCCACGTGGTCCTCAATACCGTCGACAAAATGGTTCTGTAGGAATGGCGTGAACTCTCCCTGCTCGCCAAAATCGGTCAAGGTTGTAAAGAAGGTTGCGGATTTGACGGATTTGTCCCCACGCTGTTTCAACAGCGAAAGAGTCAGGTGCAGGGTCGTTCCGGCGATGCAATAACCGACAGCATTCACTTGCTTGACCTTGCAGATCTTCTTGGCCTCTTCGATCGCCGCCAGAAAGCCATCCTCGATATAATCGGCCATTCCGACATCCGCATAGGACGCATCCGGGTTAACCCAACTGACCACGAATAGGGTATATCCCTGTTCGGTGATCCATTTGATCATGCTGTTCTGGGCTTTCAGATCGAGGATGTAGAACTTGTTGATCCAAGGTGGGAACAAAACAATCGGCGTTTCATGAACCGTTTCAGTGGCCGGCTTATACTGGATCAGTTCCATCATACGGTTCCGGAACACCACATCACCCGGCGACGTGGCAATGTTCCCGCCAACTTCAAATGCGCTGTCATCAGCCAGTTTTACAACCAGCTCGCCATTGTTTGCTTCCAGGTCGGATACGAGGTTCTCAAGCCCTTGTATCAGCGACTGACCCTCGGTCTCGAGCGCCTTTTCCAATGCGTCGGGGTTGGTTGCCAAAAAGTTGGTCGGCGCCATCATGTCAATAATCTGCTGCGAGAAGTACTGAAGGCGTTGCTTGTCCTTGGCTTCAAGGTCTTCGACCGATTCAACCGCCTGTGCCAGCGCATCGGCGTTTGTCTGATATTGTTGGCGAATAAGACGGAAATAGGGGTTGGTCTCCCACATCGGGTTGGTGAACCGCCTGTCATGCACCAGGCTATCCGGCACCGATTCCCCACCTTGAGCGAGCGCCTTTTGCGCTTCGGCAAAGTTTAGAACGGACTTGCCCCAATACTCCACTTGCTGCTCAAGCAGCTTGGCCGGATTCTGCCAAGCCTCGGCCCAATAGGCCGTTGCCGCTCGTGCGAAAAGATCTTGATTCGGCCCGTCCAAAGCAGGCGTATGTGGTTTCTTTCCCGCCATGACTTCCATCAGACGTCGGGACAGCTCTTCAACTTTACCCAGATTTTCCTTAAGCTTTTCAAGGTTTTCTTCGGCCACCTGAGGCGTATCGCCGTCCGTAGTTGTCATTTTAACAATTCCCACTTAGTCTCGCTGCTATGCAGAATAACGCCGCGGAACCCTATGGGCAAAGCGACGAATGGTCCGAACTATCAGGCTGACATCCAGGAGGCCCATCCAATGCGATACATGATGACGTACGATCTGATGGAAACCGTGCGCAACACCAATCAATGGATGGGTGCGACAGCCAGTTCGATGGCATCCTACCCGATTTTTGCGATGGTCCCAAACCCCGCGTTCAGCATGATGGCCGCTTGGGGCGAAGTGACCGAGCGGACGTTCCAGCGCATGATCGTAAAGCCCGATTGGGGCATCCGGACGTTTACCTGCGAGGATGGTAAGGACCATCTGGTCGATATCGTTCCTGTTCTTGAACGCCCGTTTGGCGATCTTGTCCATTTCCGTGTGAACGGCCGTGCCGAACAAGCGCGTAAGGTATTGATCGTGGCACCCATGTCCGGTCACTATTCCACGCTGCTGCGGTCCACGGTCAAAAGCCTTTTGGTCAATTGCGAAGTCTACATCACAGACTGGCATAACGCGCGCGACATCCCCGTGTCGGAAGGTAAGTTCGATGTCGAGGACTATACACTTTACCTTGTCGATTTCATGAAGGAACTCGGCCCGGAAACCCACGTCGTGGCCGTTTGCCAACCAGCCCCACTGACGCTGGCGGCAACAGCCTATCTGGCAGAGGTCGAGCCGAAGGCCCAGCCCAGCACGCTGACCCTGATCGGCGGCCCGGTCGACCCTGACGCCACCCCGACGGATGTCACTGATTTTGGGCGCCGCGTCACGATGGGCCAACTCGAAGAGACCATGATTCAACGCGTGGGCTTCAAGTACAAAGGCGTGGGCCGTATGGTTTATCCCGGCCTGCTGCAATTGGCCTCGTTCATGTCCATGAACGCCGAGCGTCACACCAAAGCCTTCACCGATCAGATCCAGCGGGTCATGCGCGGTGAGGCGTCAGACCATGACGCGCATAACCGCTTCTACGACGAATATCTGGCCGTGATGGACATGACAGCCGAGTTCTATCTGTCCACTGTCGAGCGGATCTTTAAAAACCGTGAAATAGCGCGCAATGAATTTGTTGTGGCCGGCCATAAAGTGGATATCGGCAAGATTACCGATGTCGCTGTCAAAACGGTCGAGGGTGCCAATGACGACATTTCCGCGCCCGGCCAGTGTATCGCTGCGCTGGACCTCTGCACCGGGTTGCCGGAAGCGAAAAAAGCCAGCCATGTTGAACCCGGCGCAGGCCATTACGGCATTTTCGCAGGCCGCAGCTGGCGCGACAATATCCGCCCGCTGGTCATCGACTTTATGAACGCCAATTCCCGCAAACCACGTCGACGCGCCGCGAACAAAAACAAGGTGGCTTAACCTTAATGAGCATGGGCGAGGCGACGGATAGCGCCTTTTCCTGCACTTGCGGAACGATGCGTGGGCGGCTTACCCGGTCTGGTGTCAAGTCGGGCACGCATGTTGTATGCTTTTGCAACGATTGCCGCGCGGCCCAGCTATATTTCGGTCAACCAGACCCCGCACCCGGACCCGTTGAAGTCCTCCAGATGCTGCCGGAAGCGGTCAGAATTGACGCTGGCGCAGAACAGCTTGCTGTTATGCAGCTTAGCCCACGCGGCATGTTGCGGTGGTACGCCAGATGCTGCAACGCGCCATTGGCTACGACATCGCGCACCCCAAAGTTCCCATTCGCTGGTTTCATTGTCGACCGCATGGCCGACCCGAAGGTATTGGGCCCCGTCACAACCCGCGGTTTTGTTCCAAAGCCAGGTGGCAAGCAAGTGCACGAAAAACTCGGCCCTGCGATCTACGGGATGCTATCGCGCGTGCTGAAATCTCGCATCTCAGGCAGCTGGAAAAACACGCCGTTTTTCAAACCGGGCACAAGCGAACCGGTTTGCGAGCCCCTGATCCTGAGTAAAACGGAACGTTCTGCTCTTTACAGATAGGGCAATCTAACCTGAATATTGAGCCATTCCTCAAGCGCCTCACTTACAGCGCCCGGAGTTTCCAGCGGTGGCAGGTGGCCCGCGTCCTCAATCACCTTGAGTTCTGCATTCGGGATCATATCCGCCATAAATGCGTGTTTTCTCACGGGCGTTAGCTGATCATGCGCACCGCACAAAACCAAAGTCGGCACATTGATATGCCTTAGCGCCGGCTGCTGGTCCGGTCGCCTTTGCAAGGCGCGCATCTGCCGCTCGAACACATCAGGCCCCTGCCCCAACGCCATCTCCATAACCTCATTCATCACAGGAACACGGGCTGGCCCCGGAGCTAGAGTCTCGGTTCCAATGATCTTGTGCATAACCTCTTCCAGACGGCCCGATTTCGCACCGACGATAAGTTCTTCGCGGTCCGCTGCAATCTGCGGAGTGTCGGCTTGCGCATCGGTCGACATCAGGCACAAACGTGACACGCGATCAGACGCGCGGCGTACCAGCTCGAGCGCGACGACCCCGCCCATGCTGAACCCCGCCAGTGCAAACCGATGAGGCAATTGATCCAGCAAAGCGGATGCGATTTCTTCAATGCGCTCTCCACCGGATATTGGTGCAACAGTAACCGCACGCCGATCGGACAAGTGGAGAATCTGGGCCCCAAACAGCCGTGCGTCGCACATAAATCCGGGCAAAAACACCAACGGTTCAATCACGCAGGGCCTCCTTAAATTCGACCACTTTGTGCTTCATTTCCCGCAAGATGAGAGGTTTTGGGCAGGTGAGCAAGTGAAACTTCAAGGGTAGCGTATGCCGCGAAAGGTCGGAAAATCCGCGTATCTGCGTTGCCGCGTTCTGATATCCTCTTGGGGCTGGTCCCCCGGTCGCAAAAGACACCCGCGCGGGGCAATGTAGCTGTCAATGCGGCGATGCGGTTTTGGTCGCCAGACAAGGTTGAACGCACATAGTTTCGGGAAAAACCAGATTTCCGAATAGTCCAGATGATCGTGCATCCACCACGCAAGATCACGCCAATCCCGCCCGGCCTCATACTGATCCGCAAACCAGGGGATCACGATCGAAGCCCCGGCAATTCGCGCATCCCCGTCTGCCCTATCCCAGATATGGCATTCCATCGGGTTGTCGTTTCGTGCGCAATTCAGCCGGTTTTCGTTGCCAAATTGGTTCAGCGACGGCGCGCGGTATCCTGACCGAACAGCGATCCGGCCAAAGGTTTCTTCCAGTGGGTCCAACAAGGTCTGGCAAAGGGCGCGTCCTGTTTCGATGGCGAGGTCTGGGTTTTCCGGAAGGTTTTGGATCTGGTGATAGTTCCCGATTTCAGAATACAGGAAATCGCGCATGAAGAAATACCGGGACAATCGCACGCGACCCAAGGTTTCAAGGCTCCACATACTTCCCGGCTTACGCATCGCCCATCCTTTTCATTTGATACCCAGAGACCCAAGCCAATCCAGTATACCAGTGACTGTCGCCTCTGTTTGATCGGGCGACATGAGGCGCCCAGCAATAACATGCGACGCCGGGTCATCACGCGGCCCCATCGTCACCAAACGTATCGTTGCTGGCGCACCCCAAGCATCGGCAACCTTATGGGTCAAGTCAGGACGCACGACCTGATCGTCGTTGGAAAACCAGAACAACGCAGGCACAGCCGCGTCGCTGAAGTCTTGCGCATAGACCACGTCGACAAGCCGCGTCATAGGAACGACAGCCTCCCACGGGTAGACCGAAGACCAGTACATGTTCTTTTCCGGGTCAGGCCCGCTGACGTCCCGGATTTCGCCGGTCAGCAGGGGCAACCAGCTTCGTGCCCAGGGTAAGCCGGGTATCCACGCGCCTACCGTATTCACGCCGAAGTTTGGTGAGATGAAAACGATCCCGGCTACGTCCTGACCCAAGTCTTCGTTCAAGGCGGCCATGACGGCGAGGGTACCGCCTGTCGAGGTTGAGATAATGACGACCTTTTCACCGACCGCACGCGCGGCGGCAAGTCCCTCAGCCAGGTCATTCATCCACCCCGATGCCGTACCTTCGGCCATTGCTGATGCATCACGACCATGACCTTGCAGTCTTGTGTAAACCAGATTGGCCCCCAAAGCGTCCGCAACGAGGTCAGGAACCGGGCGTATTTCCTCGGACGATGCGGAAAACCCGTGTAAATACAAAACGGAAACTGGCGTTCGTTGCTCTTTGAAACCGTCTTGCCAGATCACGCGTTTTTCAACGCCTGGAAAAATGTCGCCATAAGCGGACTCTGTGCTTTCAAAATAAACCTGAACGCCTTCGCCAAATTTGCGAGGGTCAAAACTGGGGTTCAGATCGACCTCTTCCCGTGGGCCCAGCCAATAGGCCAAACCGGCCGCGACGAAAACGACTGCCAGAATACGAACCAAGACGCGCATCATTCGGAGTTCGTCACCTCTGACACGGCCCGCTCGATCATCCCAAGACACGGACCGTCAGAGAACCGATGATCCGCATCCTTGACCAGCAACAGACGCATATCAGGCCCCGCGGCATGTTCCAACAAACGTACCGCAGTTTCCGTAGATACAGCCGTATCAGCAGTTCCCTGCAAAAACCGCACCGGGAAAGGCAAGTTCAACTCACCCCGCAAAACAAGCCTTTGGCGCCCATCTTCGATCATCCTCTTTGTGATGATGTATGGCTCCATGTAGTCTGACGGCAGTTCCACATACCCAATTGTTTCAAGCTGGTTTTTCTGGGCGTCCGAGAAGGAGGCCCAATATCCATCCTCGGTGAAATCCGGCGCTGCCGCGATCGTAACCATACCCTCAATTCGTTCCGGCATGACCTTGGCCAGCAGCAATGCCTGCCACCCCCCCATCGACGAGCCCACGACGACCAGCGGCCCATCGGTCAATTGCGATACAGCAGTCACCGTGTCCTCATGCCAGTCTCCAATACACCCATCCTCAAAGCTTCCCGAGCTTTCGCCATGACCGGAATAGTCAAACCGCAAGAAAGCACGCCCTTGTGCCCGCGCCCAAGCCTCAAGATGCACAGCCTTGGTGCCCTCCATATCCGACTTGAGCCCCCCCAGAAAAACGATGGTCGGCCCTGTGCCCTCGGTTTTGTGATACGCTAACCGCCGCCCCTGCGCCGTTTCTAAAAATTCAGTCGCTGCCATAAAACCCTCTTTGCTTTCCCTGCATCATGCACGCCGCACCCCCAAGTGCAATTCCCCGATCCGCCCTTCATCTGGCTAAAAATATCCCGGGGTGCGCGAGGGGCAGCGCCCCTCGCTACGACACTTGACACAATCCCCCCCACCTGCCAAAGCAGCCAAACGCAAATAACCCGCAACCGGGCGTTCAGTGGGCGCCAAACCGACGAGGAGAGCCAACATGGCCCTGGATTCAAAATCCGTCTCTCTCACTTTTCCCGATGGCAACGCACGATCCTATGACGCAGGCATCACACCCGCGCAGGTGGCAGCAGATATCTCGACCTCTCTGGCCAAAAAGGCGATCTCGGCCACGGTCGACGGCAAGCACTGGGATTTGCAGTGGCCCATCGAAGCAGACGCGCAAATTGCCATCCACACCATGAAGGATGAGGAACAGGCCAATGAACTGATCCGCCACGATCTGGCGCATGTCATGGCCCGCGCCGTGCAGGAAATCTGGCCCGCGACCAAAGTCACCATCGGCCCCGTGATCGACAACGGCTGGTACTATGACTTTGACCGCGAAGAGCCATTCACGCCCGAAGATCTCGGCCTCATCGAGAAGAAGATGAAAGAGATCATCAACAAGCGCGACCCCGTCACCACCGAAGTCTGGGACCGCGACCGCGCGATCGAGTTCTACAAGGCCAATAATGAGCCCTATAAGGTCGAACTGATCGAAGCGATACCCGGCGATGAACCTCTGCGCATATATTGGCACGGCCACTGGCAGGATCTTTGCCGTGGCCCGCACCTGCAACACACCGGCCAACTGCCCGGCGATGCGTTCAAACTTATGTCCATCGCCGGTGCCTATTGGCGTGGTGACAGCGACCGCGCGATGTTGCAACGCATCTACGGCGTGGCCTTCACTGGCAAGGAAAAGCTGAAAGCCCACCTACACATGCTGGAAGAGGCCGCCAAACGCGACCACCGCAAGCTGGGCCGCGAGATGAACCTGTTCCACATGCAGGAAGAGGCCCCCGGCCAGATCTTCTGGCATCCGAACGGCTGGAAAATCTACACCACCCTACAGGACTACATGCGCCGGATGCAGGAACGCGACGGCTATGTCGAGGTCAACACTCCGCAAGTCGTCGACCGCAAACTGTGGGAGGCCTCAGGCCACTGGGACAAGTACCAGGAAAACATGTTCATCGTCGAAGTGGACGAAGAACACGCCCGCGAAAAAGCGATCAACGCGCTGAAACCGATGAACTGCCCCTGCCACGTGCAGGTGTTCAATCAGGGCCTGAAATCCTATCGCGACCTGCCCCTGCGTATGGCCGAGTTCGGCTCCTGTGCGCGCTATGAACCCTCGGGCGCTTTGCATGGGATAATGCGGGTGCGTGGCTTCACTCAGGATGACGGACATATCTTCTGCGCCGAGGATCAGATTGAATCTGAGACCGCCAAATTCATCGCCTTCCTTTCCAAGGTCTATGCTGACCTCGGATTCCACGACTGGACGATCAAACTGTCCACCCGCCCGGAAAAGCGCATCGGGTCGGATGAAAGCTGGGATCTGGTCGAAAAGGCCCTTGGCGACGCCTGTAAGGCGGCTGGCTATGAGTATGAAATCCTCGAAGGCGAAGGCGCGTTCTACGGTCCCAAGCTGGAGTTCACTCTGACTGATGCCATCGGACGCACATGGCAATGCGGCACGCTGCAGGTCGACCCGAACCTGCCCGAACGTCTGGACGCCAGCTTTATCGGCGCAGATGGTGCAAAACACCGCCCCTTCATGCTGCACCGGGCGACGCTGGGTTCGTTCGAACGCTTCATCGGCATCCTGATCGAAGAACACGCAGGCAAGCTGCCCTTCTGGTTGGCCCCGCGTCAGGTTGTCGTGGCCTCGATCACGTCCGAAGCAGATGGCTACGTCAATGAGGTCGTCGAAACGCTCAAAGCCGCAGGTGTGCGGGCCGAAGCGGACATCCGCAACGAAAAGATCAACTACAAGGTCCGCGAACACTCGGTCGGTAAAGTACCCGTGATCTTGGCCGTCGGACACCGCGAGGTTGATGAACGGACGGTCAGTGTTCGGCGTCTGGGCGAGAAACAAACGCAGGTTCAGTCACTTGAGGCTGTAACAATTGAGCTGGCCAAGGCCGCGACTCCGCCCGATCTGCTGTAACAATCGGCACTAAACTGCCCGATATCTGGCCCCAAAATTGGGGCCAGATTGAAATATTTTCCTTTTTCGTTTTTAAAAACAATATGTTAACCTGCAAGGGGCCATGACAGTCTTTGACGGGGTTGTGAGACACGGGCTCGTGAATTTAACTGCGGCCCTCGAAAGACTACCTTTGTCATTGTCAAACACAGACATACGCAGTCATCAAAAGGATAACCGAGATGTCGAACACCGCTAAGTCCCTCGTTATTGCAAGCGCAGTTGCAGCAGCCGTTTCCGGCATGGCAACCACAGCATCCGCACAAGCCAAAGAGAAATGCTATGGCGTTTCGCTGGCAGGCGAAAACGATTGCGCCGCTGGCCCAGGTACAACCTGCGCAGGCACCTCGACCGTTGACTATCAGGGCAACGCCTGGACATTGGTCGACGCTGGCACATGCGCCGATATCGAACTGCCGCAGACCGCAGACGGTTCGGATCGCAAAGGTTCGCTGGAGCCGCTGGACCGCGACCTGCCCGCATAAGGCTGAGCAACTCGAAATCGAAGGGGCGGGCAACAGCGCCCGCCTCTTTGTCGTGACTGGGGGACGTTAAAATGCTGGATAACGCTATTCGATCAAACAGGCTGCCTGCGGCACCGGGTGTCGGGTATAAGCCTCAGCATTTCCAACAGATCCTTGAGCACGCGCATCCAGTTGCATGGCTGGAAATCCATGCCGAAAACTACATGGGCGACGGTGGTCGCCCTCTGGCCCAGCTGCGCCACTTGTCGGAACAGTTTCCAATCTCGGTGCATGGTGTAGGCCTGTCCATCGGCGGCGAAGGTCCGTTGGACGCAGACCATCTGGCCCGTCTGAAACATCTTGTGGGTTGGCTGAACCCGGCAAGCTTTTCAGAGCATCTGGCCTGGTCGACCCATGACAGTCACTTTCTGAATGACCTTCTGCCCCTACCCTACACTGACGCGACCCTCTCGCGGATTTGCGAGCATATTGACCAGGTGCAGGACGTTGTCGGGCGGCAAATGCTGCTTGAGAACCCGTCCAGCTACTTGGCGTTCGAGGAAAGCACGTGGTCCGAGCCGGATTTCCTGCGGGAAATTTCACGCCGTACTGGCTGTGGTTTGCTGCTGGACGTCAACAATGTGTTCGTCTCGGCCACCAACCTCGATTTCTCGCCGCAGGGCTATATTGATGTTTACCCGCTGGACAAAGTTGGTGAGATCCACTTGGGCGGGCATGACGAAGACGAAGACGACCACGGGCACCCGCTGTTGATCGACAGCCACGGGCGCGAGGTGGTTGATCCGGTCTGGGCGCTTTTGGATTACGCTTTGGAGAAATCCGGCCCCAAACCAGTTTTGATTGAATGGGACACCGACGTTCCCGACTGGCCCGTGCTGCGAGACGAAGCGATCCGCGCACAAACAGCCCTTGAGCGTATTCCGGCATGACCGTTTCTCAGACGACATTTAACACAGCGCTCCTGAACCCGTCCGAGGCGGTTCCAGATGGGCTGGTGGATGCATCTGAACAACCGGCTGGCCGTCGCTTTAGCGTTTACCGCAACAATGTGGCCGTCTCGCTGACCGAAGCCATGCATCAGGCGTTTCCGGTCATTACCAAATTGCTCGGCACGCAGAACATGGACGGTTTGTCTGGTATCTTTCTGCGCAAGCACCCTCCGACAAGCCCCATGATGATGTTCTATGGCGAGGCATTCCCAGAGTTTCTAGCGGGGATGGATCAGCTTTCCCATTTGCCCTACCTTCCGGATGTTGCCCGTCTGGAACTGGCGATGCGCACCTCATACCATGCAGCCGACAGCGATGCCGCCCCGGCGGACGCGCTGGCTGTCCCCCCCGAAGACGTGATGCAGGCAAAACTGGAATTCGCCCCGGCGATGCAAATTCTGCGTTCGGAATGGCCGATTTTCTCAATCTGGCGTTTCAACACGCACGAGGGCGCGCCCAAGCCACAAGCTGGCAGCGAAGACGTTCTGGTCACGCGGCCGGAATATGACCCTGCTCCGCACTTGTTGCCATTAGGTGGTGCGGATTGGATCGCCAATATGCAGGCCGGTCTGACGATCGGACAGGCGTTTGAAAAAACTGCAGCAACCACCCCTGATTTTGATCTTGGGGCTACCCTTGCGCTGCTGCTTCAAGGCGGCGCTATTACTTCTGTGACTATCGAAAGGCTGGCACAATGACTGCCCTTATCACTCTTCATAATAACGTCTTGGGACGGCTCGACAGTTCAGCCAACTGGCTGACACCGACCCTGGCACGGCTTGTTTTTGTTGCTGTATTGCTTGTGTATTACTGGAACTCGGCCACATTGAAGATTGACGGCTCGATCTTCTCGGCCTCTGCCGGTGCCTTTGGTCAGATTTTCCCTAAGGCTGCCGAGGCGGTACTGTATGACGTCACTCAGATGACGTTTTTCCAGCGGATCGTGATCTTTTTCGGCACAGTTGCTGAATTCGTTCTGCCCGCGTTGTTGCTGGTCGGCCTGCTGACCCGTGTGGCGGCACTGGCCATGATCGGGTTTGTTTGGGTCCAGACCATTGTCGACGTTGCCGGACACGGCGTCCAACTGGGTGGCCTTTTCGACAACGCAATCACTCTGATGGATCAGCGCGTGATGTGGACGTTCCTGTTTTTGGTCATCATCATCAACGGCGCAGGCCCGATCTCGATCGATCGCATCCTACGCCTGAAGTGATTTAGAAATGCGCCTTGGGCTCGTCCGGTTTACCCGCGGCCAGCCCAAGGAGGCCCGCCACTCCGGCGAAGGCCACGGGGAACATGGTAAACGCGTTAAAGCCAAACGCGTAATACATGCCCACGGACGAAATAAGTAAAAGCAGCCCCCCGACCAACGCCCGCGCATGGGCCATTGCGCCACCGACCAAAGCCAATAGCGGGGCGACGATGGACGCGACCTTTATCAATTGGGCGTTGTCGACCTGCTCAGCGATCCCGTCAATCTCGCCAAAACGGTCGATCAGTTCGACATACCCATATCCCACAAAGCCAACCATCATGCCGATCAAACCGGCAATGACGCCCAAAATCATCGCTGCGTTACGCATGTACTATCCTCTTACCTGCGTCAGAGCAGATAAGTACCCAATCAGGAAACGCCAAGTGCGGTCTTAGTTTCTGCCGTCCAACCAACGAACATGCCGCTATCAGACACGATCAAGGGACGTTTCATCAGCGTCGGATGTTCTTTCAGCAATTCTAACGGTGGGGTTGAACGCTGCTGCTCATCTAATCCGCGCCAGGTTGTTGAACGTGTATTGAGCAAACCCTCGCCGAAGCGTGAAAAGGCGTCTTCCAGCACGGATTCCGGAACACCTTGGGATCGAACATCCACGAACTCTGCTTCTGGCAATGATTTCAGGGCTTTGCGACACGTATCGCATGTTTTCAGACCATAAAGCCGCATTTGGGGGCTTCTCCTGCATTTGTGTTAATTTTGGGCAATATCGCCAACGTGTTCCGGTAATTCTTGATTTTTTACTTCACCGTGCAATGTTGAAAAAGACGAAATACGCAATCCGGGCCGTGGCGTGTGGGCGAGGCGGTGATGGGTCGCGGTGGCGTCAATCACTACCCCCACCAATTTTGTGGGACAACGTGTAAGTAGAAGGAGACACGGGAAATGCCAACTGGCACCGTGAAATGGTTTAATACCACTAAAGGCTATGGGTTTATTGCCCCCGACGAAGGTGGCAAGGACGTATTTGTTCATATCTCGGCCGTCGAGCGGTCTGGTCTGACCGGGCTCGCAGACAACCAAAAAGTCCAATATGAATTGCAAGACGGACGCGACGGTCGCCAGATGGCAGCCGATTTGAAGCCGTTGTAATACACCCTCCCAGCGGAACAAGCAGAACAGGACAACGGCCAATTACCGGCCGTTGACCAATTTGGACTTTTAGCTTGCTTTACCCTCGCGCAGGTTTTTCACCGGCATGAGCATGCCAGTGTTCGCCCATCGCAACGATGCAGGATGTTCCGGTGGAATAGGTTACCACCATCGTCCAATCGCCTTTTTGGCTGGTCCAGACCTCCATGACCTGCTCGGGGCTTCTCACCCCTGTCGCCGTGCGTTGCGATCCAAACTGACGTTCTAGCTTGTCATGCATGTGCGACGTCGGCTCACAAAGCACTTCGGCAATCGGAGATTTTGCAAAAGCCGGAGAGCAAAGCAGCGACGCAATGCATGCGTATCGGATACAGGAAAAAATCGTCATGAAGCCAATGTAACAGCTTCATGACAAAGTGTATAGACAAATGATATGCGCGACTAGCTCTTGCGAATGACGGCTTCGAACTCCCTCCATTCGCGCGCGGTCATTCCAGAGTTTTCCTGTGTCACGGTTTCTCCGGCCAACATTCTGCGCAGGCTATCGACCATCTGCGCAGACAGGTTCACCGCACCCAACCGATAGTCTTCAAATGCTTTGTAGGCGAAGGGCACCCAGTCGGCGACGATCTTGCACATGGTGTCGGCATAAACCCGAATTTCGTATTGGGCGTGTGGGTCAGCGCGCAAACGCAGGAAATGAAAGAGGTTGTGCAGGTCGACCTTCCAATACCACTGCGTGTAGATGTTCGCGGGCAAGTTCATACGCGCCAATTCGCGCGCCAGCCCCTGCTGACCGTCCTGACTGATCATCGCTTCGTAATTGTCGTAACAACGCGCGCTATCAGCCTTGAGCATCTCAAGAACACGTGCGGCTTCTTCGCCCTGCAAGGCGTCGCCACGGCCCTGGTTATTCACCTCGGACTGTGCGGCGACATGGTCTGGCGCGGGAATATAGAACTCACGATCCAAAATCGAATAGCGAGCCGAATACTCGTTTACGTTCGCTGTCCGGTGCCTGATCCATTGGCGGGCCACGAAAACGGGTAGCTTGACGTGCAGCTTGATCTCGCACATCTCGAACGGGGTCGAGTGCCAGTGCCGCATCAGGTAGCGGATCAAACCTTCGTCGTTTTGAACTGACTTTGTGCCTTTGCCATAGGAAACACGCGCCGCCTGACAAATCGCTGCGTCATCCCCCATATAATCGATGACCCGCACGAAACCGTGGTCCAACACCTGATGCGCCGTATAGAGATGGTCTTCCATACCCGCGGCCACAACGCGGCGTGTTGGATGCGATTGCGCCCTTTGCGCTTCGATCTCGGCCAGTTGGTCAGAGGACAGCGGCATGAAATTTCCTTTCCAGCAATGAGTCGCCGCCTACTATATCTCGCGAATTACCGGACAGGAACCGCGATATGTGCACCCATTTTCAGGAATTGCAAAATGTGTCCCCTCGGCCTCTCGACTTGGTTGGCTTGCGCGCTAAGGTGCTGTGGACCACCTGAATAGAAAGGAAAGCGCAAATGGGGCTGAAATACCTCCACACCATGGTCCGCGTGAAGGACCTGGAGAAATCCATGGCGTTTTATGAGTTACTCGGCCTGAAGGAAACGCGCCGGTATGATAGTGAACAGGGCCGGTTTTCGCTGATCTTCATGGCTCCTCCGGGGCAGGAAGACTGCCCGATCGAGCTGACATTCAACTGGGACGGGGATGATGAACTGCCCAGCGATAGCCGCCATTTTGGCCACCTGGCTTACAGTGTCGATAACATCTACGAAATGTGCCAAAAGCTGCAGGACAATGGCGTTGTAATCAATCGCCCCCCGCGTGACGGACGGATGGCTTTTGTCAGGTCTCCCGACAACATTTCGGTCGAATTGTTGCAAGACGGTGAGGCTTTGGAGCCAGCCGAACCCTGGACCAGTATGGAAAGCACCGGTCACTGGTGATCCGTTGGCTTGCAACACTGGGCTTGGCCGCTCTGGCCAGCCCCCTAAAGGCCGAGACTTGCCGTCTTGCGCTGGCGCTGGCCATGGATATCTCGACATCCGTGGATGCAACCGAAGACACGTTGCAACGTCAGGGCTTGGCAGCAGCCCTTATCGCGCCCGAGGTGACTGAGGCGTTCTTTTCCTCGCCCATGCCAGTCGCGCTGGCCGTATATGAGTGGAGTGGGCGGACCACGCAGAACGTCATTCTGAATTGGACCATGATCCGCACGCGCGCGGACCTTTTGGCCGCGGCAAGTACGGTTCAGAAATCCGTTCGCTCCGACAGCGTATCGGCAACCGCAATGGGCTATGCTTTGGCCTTTGGCGCACAGCTGATGCAACAGGCCCCGCCCTGCCTGTTTCAAACGATTGATCTGTCAGCAGACGGCTCGAACAATGACGGGTACGGGCCAGAGTCGGCTTATCGCCACTTTCCTTTTAACAACACGGTCGTGAACGGGCTGGTCATCAATGCCGCCGATTTCGAAGGTGAGCTGTTCCTTATACCCTTCTTTGAAAACAACGTTCTACACGGACCCGGTGCTTTTCTGGAAATCGCGCAGGGTTTCGAGGATTTTGAACGCGCAATGCGGAAAAAGTTGGAACGCGAACTGCAAGGGCTCCAAATCGGTGCGCTGACCGAACCGGAAATCAGATGATCCGCACGCTGGCCGCGATATTCTTCCTGACGGCGGGGCCGGCCCTGTCAGATTGCAGGCAAGCACTAGCTCTTGGATTGGACGTCTCAGGTTCCGTCGACAGCGCCGAATATCGCCTGCAGCTTGATGGGCTGGCTTCTGCTCTGCGTCAGCCTGAAATCGAACAGCTGATCCTCTCTGATAGCGGCGCACCGGTCAGATTGGCTGTATTTGAATGGAGCGAGTCCAGCCATCAGCGCATGCTGGTCGACTGGACCGAAATTCGCACCCAGAGCGATCTGGAGGCAATTGGTGCCTCACTAAAGGCTGTAAAGCGCAGCTCGGCCCCGCAAGGAACTGCTGTCGGCTCGGCCATGATGTTTGGGGCCGAACTTCTGGCGCAGCAATCGACATGTTGGAAACGCACATTGGACCTGTCCGGAGACGGCAAACACAATATCGGCCCGAACCCGCGTGAGGTGAAACGCGCCCTCCTCTCGTCTGGGATAACGATTAACGGCTTGGTCATCGGGGCCGATGACTCAAGCTATGGCGACCAGCGATACGTGCAGGTTGGCGACCTGTCAGCCTATTATTCGGCATGGGTTATTCTGGGACCAGATGCATTTGTCGAAGTTGCTTTGGGGTTTGAAGCCTACGAGGAAGCCATGACCCGCAAATTACTTCGTGAATTGGAAAACCTGACCCTGTCCGATGCGGGCCAGCTTACCAAGCCTGATCAATAGATATAGCGGATCTGATCGGTCCAGTATCGTTCAACACGACGCAAAGACGTTGTTATCTCGTCGATCCCCTCTAACCCCAGTACGCCACGCGATTGCAAACCTTCGGCATGTCGTGCGAAGAGGTCGGAAACGATGTCGCGGATTTCGCGCCCCTGCGGCGTCAACCGCACCCGCACCGAACGTCTGTCAATCTCACAGCGTTGGTGATGCATATACCCCATCTCTACCAGCTTCTTGAGATTGTAACTCACGTTACTTCCCTGATAATAACCCCTGCTTTTGAGCTCACCCGCCGTGACTTCGTGGTCGCCGATGTTGAACAAAAGCAAGGCCTGCACCGCGTTGATCTCAAGCACGCCAACGCGCTCGAACTCATCCTTGATCACGTCCAGCAACAAACGGTGCAACCGCTCAACAAGGGCAAGAGATTCCAGGTAGCTGGTCATGAAACCCTTGGTTTCCGGCGCGGAGACCTGCATTTCCATACTCATCCGATCCTCCGATTCAATCGCGCTGTTTCAGGCAGAATGAAACGAAAAACCGAAAAATCAGTTAAGCTGGATTTTCTTTATTTTTGAAATGTTTGCGCGATATCAGAAAGAAGTTCCCGGTGTTGTTCGGGCGGTGCTGACTGCCCTGTAACCCACTGATAGAGATCCTGATCGTTCTCGTGCAGAAGGGCGTCATACTGATCCAGATCGGCATCAGTCATAGCCTCAAGGTTGCGATCGGCATAGGCCGACAGGATCAAATCCATCTCTTTGATCCCACGCCGCATGGATCGCATCTTTAGCCGTTTTATCCGGACGTCCCGCGGTTCGGTCACTGCACCTGCTCCAACATGAGGCGGACCCGTTTTTCCAGCTTGGCCGCACGCTCGGCACTGGCCCGCATCTCACCACGGATCGAGCGCAGCTCGGCTACGATTTCGGACAGTTCAGGGGCATCTTCCTCGGCCTCGAACGGGGCATCCATGCCCTCGCCCTCGCCTGTCAGCAACCACATGATCGACACATTGATCATACCCGCCATCATCGACAATCTGTTGGCCCGTGGCTCGGAAAGGTCATTCTCCCACGCGGCTATCGTGGCCTTTTTTACACCCAGCCTGCGTGCCAGTTGCGACTGCGTCATCCCCGCGGCTTCGCGCGCGCCTGCCAACCGGTCGCCAAACGTGGCCGATTCCGGGCCGTACCAGTCGTTCTCATCGTTCATCGGGGTCTCCAAATCTCAGAATTCATAGCGCTTGATCGTCATTCGGGCGCACCCTATGACAGACAAGTTGAACATACAAACCGAGGGCACCCATGAGTTTCCTGTCTGCGACACTCTCACGCGTAAAACCATCACCGACGATCGCAATGACCGCGAAAGCGGCGGAATTGAAAGCGGCGGGGCGGGACGTCATCGGCCTGAGCGCGGGGGAGCCGGATTTTGACACCCCTCAGAACATCAAGGACGCAGCCGTTGCTGCGATCGCGGCAGGTAAGACCAAATACACCGCGCCTGATGGTATCCCCGAGTTGAAACAGGCCGCTTGCGCGAAAATGAAGCGCGATCATGGGCTGGACTACACACCGGCACAAATCTCGGTGGGAACTGGCGGCAAGCAAACGCTCTACAATGCCCTGATGGCGACGATGAACGAAGGGGATGAGGTTGTTATCCCTGCCCCATACTGGGTCAGTTATCCGGATATGGTGTTGCTGGCCGGGGGCACTCCGGTCGTGGTCGAAACAACTTTGGCCAACAGTTTCAAGCTGACGGCGGAACAGCTTGAGGCCGCGATCACGCCGAACACCAAGTGGTTCATCTTCAACTCTCCGTCCAACCCGACAGGGGCGGGATACAGCCGGGCGGAACTGAAGGCACTGACTGACGTTTTGATGAAACACCCGCATGTGTGGATCATGTCGGACGATATGTACGAACACCTGGCCTATGACGGGTTCGAGTTCTGTACTCCGGCCGAGGTTGAGCCGGGTCTGTATGATCGGACACTCACGTGCAATGGCGTATCCAAGGCTTATGCCATGACCGGGTGGCGCATCGGTTATGCGGCGGGTCCGGTAGAGTTGATCGCAGCGATGCGCAAAATTCAGTCGCAGTCGACGTCGAACCCCTGTTCGGTCAGCCAATGGGCCGCGGTCGAGGCTTTGAACGGAACGCAAGCGTTCCTTGCGCCCAATAACGAGACGTTCAAACGGCGGCGTGATCTGGTGGTTCGGATGCTGAACGAGATTGATGGTATCACCTGCCCGACGCCTGAAGGGGCCTTTTACGTGTACCCGTCGATTGCTGGTCTGATCGGAAAGACAACGCCGGCTGGGACACCAATCGACAGCGATGAGGCATTCGCCACGGCGTTGCTGCAAGAGGCAGACGTTGCCGTCGTTTTCGGTGCGGCCTTTGGGCTGTCGCCAAATTTCCGTGTCAGCTATGCGACCTCGGATGCGGCCTTGACTGAAGCCTGCACTCGCATTCAGCGGTTTTGCGCATCCCTGACCTGAAAGGACGCTTTGATGACTGTCGAACTGCCCGAATACTATTTCCGCATCCGCGAAAACGGCGCGGTGGTGTTCCGGATTGACACTGAAAACCGTCAGCGCCGGATCGATATGGAGCAGATCGCAGTCATCAACATCCGCAATGGTGAGGTAAAACCACATGGTCAACGGACCCTGACCGAAGCAGACACAGCCGAGATCACCCGTTGGATTTCGGATCGCCAATCCTTGTTGGCTCAGCGTGATCTGGACGATATTCACCGCGCGGTCGACTACCTGAACCTGACAACGCAATGGGCGCAATCCAAGGCCACGAACGAGCAGCTAGAGGATGTTACCGATCGGTTGCTGTTGGCCATGCATGATCTGCGTTCGGTTCTTGTAAAGAAAAAAGCCGACCGTCTGACCAAAAGCTAGGCGGTTGAGACGTCAGCGATCGGAACCGAGCGAACCGATCGCAGCCAAAAGCGCGCCATCAGTAAGACAGCGGCACAGGCCAGCCCCAGAACAAGACCAAGCCAGACGCCTACCCCGTCCATTCCCCGAACAAAGCCAAAATAATAGGACGCCGGAATCCCAACCACCCAATAGCTAAGCGCGGCCATTACCATCGGGACCTTGGCGTCCTGCAACCCACGCAGAAGCCCCAACGCGATCACTTGCGCCCCATCAACAAGTTGGAACAGTGCGGCCATCGCCAGCAAGACGGTGCCAATGGCCAGAATCTGAGGGCGCTGCGGATCGTCAGCCTCCATAAACAGTGAAATGAGCGGCTCGGCGCAGGTCAGGAACAGGATGACGGTCAACACGGACATCACAAGGGACATACCTGTGACGGCGATTGCCCCTTTCTCAAGATGGGCGCGGTCCTTTCGACCCAGTGCGTTGCCAGCACGGATCGTAGCGGCGTTCGACAAGCCCAAATGCACCATGAATGTCGCTGACGCCAAGTTCAGCGCAATCCCGTGGGCCGCCAGGGGAACCTGCCCCAACCATCCCATCATGACGGCCGACGTCGCAAACAGCGTCACCTCGGCCAGTGTGGTCAAACCGATCGGCACCCCTAGGCGCAGTACGCTTTGGAACATCTCCCAGTCTGGGCGCCAAAATCGTTGGAACAGGCTGTGTTCAGGCAGAACGCGCACGGCGTATATGACGACAAAAACCAGCGAAACAATCTGCGTCACAACCGATGCGATAGCCGCACCTATTACTCCAAGTTCAGGCGCGCCCCAGTTTCCAAAGATCAAAGCATAATTGGTCACACCATTAACGACAGCCGCTGTCACGGTGATCCACAAAACGATCTGAGTGCGTTCCAAAGCCGCCAGGTATGACTTGAGCACCATGACCAGCAAGGCCGGGAACAACCCCCACCCCGCTACTCGCAGATACTGAGCCGCAGTTTCGGCGACCTGCGGCTCCTGCTTTAGCGCGATCAGAATGGGATAGGACCACCACAACAATGGCAAAACCAGCGTGGCATAGATCAGCGACAGCCAAAGCCCCATACGTGTGGACCGGCGAATGCTGGTTTCATTCCCTTCGGCCGCTGCGGTAGCCACCATTGGCATGACCGCCCAGCCAAACCCCGCGCCAAACAGGAACAACACAAAGTAGTAGCTGCTTGCCAGCGTCACGGCAGCCAGTGCCTCAACACCGTACCATCCCAACATTATGGTGTCGGTCAAACCGATGGCGAATTGCGCCAGGTGACCGCCAATCAATGGCAGCCCCAGCACAGCAATGGCCCGGAAATGGCCGCGATATGTCATCACCTTGTTCATTGCCCCAGCCTTATTCCCGGCAAAAGGCCGGGACAAGACCAGAACAGTGAAATTTCACATTGAGACATAAGGATGATCGCAGGCGATCACCTCAGGCAAGACCACCTAGCGCGCGTCAGGATGCAGCGCATTCCCCAGAATATGCTCGGATCTGTGGATCACATGATGCGCTTGCCCCACGATCAGTGGATCGGGTTCGCGCACGATATCTTCGTTCTTATCCGGGTAATCCAACGTCGACAGGAAATGGCGCATACAGTTCAGCCGCGCGCGTTTCTTGTCATTCGACTTCACGATCGTCCAAGGGGCGTCAGCGGTGTCCGTATAAAAGAACATCGCCTCTTTCGCTTCGGTATAGTCATCCCACTTGTTCAGGCTGGCCTTGTCGATGGGTGACAGTTTCCATTGCTTAAGCGGGTCGGTTTCACGACTTTTAAAGCGGCGTTGTTGTTCGGATCGTGTGACCGAGAACCAATATTTATAAAGCTGGATGCCCGAACGAACCAGCATACGTTCCAGATCCGGCGTTTGCCTCATGAATTCAAGGTATTCATTGGGCGAGCAAAAACCCATCACGCGCTCAACCCCGGCCCGGTTGTACCAGGAACGGTCGTAGAAAACCATTTCACCAACCGTCGGCAATTCCTGAACGTAACGCTGGTAATACCACTGGCCTTTTTCTTCCCAGGTGGGTTTGTTCAAGGCAACCACGCGGGCTTGGCGTGGGTTGAGATGTTCCATGAAGCGCTTGATCGTACCGCCCTTTCCCGCAGCATCGCGGCCTTCGAACAACAACACAAAACGCTGGCCCGTTTCCTGTGCCCACAGCTGAACTTTCAGCAATTCAGCCTGCAGCAAAGCCTTCTGCGCCTCATAATCCTTGCGCGCCATCTTGCGGCCATAAGGGTACTTACCGCTTTCAAAGGCAAGGCGGATTTTTTCCGGGCTGGGTCCGGCTGCCTCGGGCTTTGAAGAAGGGATAACACTGATAGGGGTTTCTTTGCTTCCTATGTCCTGCGCTGTTTCCATTCAGTCTCTCCTTGTTACACTGTTGGGGAAACGCCTAGCAGAGCTTGAGAAAACGCGCTTTGATTGGTGTCAAGTTAACTCATCTTTTGCGCACCCGATGCCCGCGCTATCCAACGGAGCCTTCGATGAAAAGCCGATTTATCGACCTGAACGGCCAGCGCTTTTTCCTGCGCAGTTGGGGGGACGAAGACTTACCGACCCTACTGATGCTGCATGGCTTTCCCGAATATGGCGGCGCGTGGAGCGATCTTGCCCCGCACCTCTCGGAACGGTTTCACTGCGTCGCCCCGGACCAGCGGGGATACGGCCAGAGCTGGTGTCCGGATGGTGTCAGCCACTATACACTGTCTCACCTGGTTTCAGACATGGTTGCATTGATCGAGACACTTGGTGGACCGGTCTGCGTGCTGGGGCATGATTGGGGCGCTTCGGTTGCTTATGGGCTGGCCATGTTTCGGCCAGAGCTGGTCAGCAGGTTAATCATCGCCAATGGTGTGCATCCAATCCCGTTTCAACGTGCCATGGCGGCAGGCGGCGCGCAATCAGCGGCCTCGCAATATATCAATGATCTGCGCTCACCCGATGCCGCAGATCGGTTTTCCGCCAACGAATTCGAACGTCTCGAAAGGTTTTTCCGGTACGGCATGGGGCTCGACTGGCTGACAGATGAGCGGATGCAGTCTTATCGCACCGAGTGGGCGCGTGCTGGCCGATTGGAGGCGATGCTGAACTGGTATCGCGCCTCGCCGCTTGTGGTCGCGAACCCGGGCGAACCCCGTACGGACCTGCCCGACTTGCCAGTTGAACGGTTGATGATCCGCTGCCCGCATCTGCTGTTGTGGGGCCCGGACGACAAAGCCCTGTTGCCGGAATCCACATCTGGTCTGGAAGAGGTCGCCCCTGATTTGACGCGGATCGAGATTACCGGCACTGACCACTGGCTGCATCATCAAAACCCGTCAGCAGTAGCGCGCGCCATTCGCGACTGGATGCCGGACTAACGGTGCCCCCAATCGGACGGATCGTCCGAATTATTCGGAGACAGCCCAAGGATATCGCCATCCGTCGAACAGCCCAGACCTAAGACCGTGCGGTTCGCGTACGAGAAATAAGCGCAGACCTGATTGATCTCGAGGATTTCACCGTCATCCCACCCGTCTGCGCGCAATTCGGCGATGTCAGCCTCAACCAAGTCTGCCGGTGCCAGAGTCAGCTTCCTCGCATAAATCATCGCTGCAACTTGCGCTGCGTCCAACGGAGCGTCCTCGGGCGCGCCTGCCTCGATAGCCGCTCGGATTGCATCCCCACGCGCCGTATCGCCCAACAAACGCTGCAACCCGCTAAAGTGATGTTCGACGCAATAGCCGCACCGATTCAGCGAGCTGACCCACACGCCCAGAACCTCAAGAAACCATTTCGGGATGGTATTGGCCGAATGATGCAGCACGTTCTTATACAATGCCATGTGGCCTTCCATCGAATGCGGGCGCAGGGAATGCACCATCATGATGTTGTCCACATTATTGCCCGGCCCCGTTACCCGCTCATACAGCTTGCGCAGCTTGCCGGTCGCTTCTTCGAACGGCACTACTTTGATCCAGCTCATACCTGTCCCCTGTCGCTTCCAGCGCAGTTTAGTTGCGTTCAAATTGAGCTTCGAGAGGCAATCGTATGAAATTTAGTATTTATACCGCCGCACCTATGACTTGTGGCACTCATAAGTGGTGGCAGACAAGGGCATGTTCATCCCGTTCGCCCCGAAGGCATCAGTCAGCCTTGCGAGAATACGAGCCACGACATCTTCGGGATCAACACCACCACGTTCGCGGATCTCGTCGATAAAAGGATTGCCAAAGACAAGAGCTGCTGCAAAGGCCCGCGGGTTCGAGATGGTTTTCGTCAGCTCGATCGTCAGGAATGAGACATCCTCCCAACCAGCCTCGGCCAGATCCGAACATACCAATTGCGGGTCGCCATAATGGAAGGGAACCTTGTAAAAGCCCGGCGGGTCATCCGGGAACACCTCCGAAGCAACCTGTTGGGCGATCTGGGAAAACGGATTCAACTCGATCGCGCTCCAGACATTGAAAACGTACCGGCCACCCGGCTTCAGAACACGCGCCGCCTCACGATACGACGCTACTTTGTCGGGAAAGAACATGACCCCGAACTGGCACACGATAAGATCGAAAAGCGAGTCGCCAAATGGTAACTCCATCGCGTTGGCGACTTGAAAATCGATCTTGTCCTTGGAGGAAAATTTTTGACGCGCGACATCCAACATCGGAGCGTTCAGGTCAGTAATTATCAAGGAGGCATCCGAAGGCAATTTTTCCCGCAATCTACTACTGACGATACCCGTTCCTGCCGCGAGTTCCAAAACGGTCTTGGACTGTCCTGAAACAGCGGCGTCGACAATCCGGTCCGCGTAATCAAAGAAAATATTTGGACCCAACCCGTTGTCATAGTGCGAGGGGATATCCCCGACAAAGCCCGAGGCGTTCGTGCTCATTGAAATTCTCCCAGTCTGGTGCAGTCCGCAATAGTCACAGGGTACACGAACTTGACCAAGCTTGCCAAAACCATGATCAGCCCTTCCGACCTGCCTACCATTTACCCACAACACTTCGCGCCCCTCTTCCCCCGGACCACATCACCTGCCATAATGGGTAAAACCCAAAAACAAGAGCAGCACCGATGCCAGACGATCTGTTGACGCCCAGCGCGACCACTACCTACGACGCCTCCTCGATCGAGGTGCTTGAAGGTCTGGAACCCGTTCGCAAACGCCCCGGCATGTATATCGGCGGCACGGATGAGCGTGCGCTGCACCATATGGTGGCCGAGATCCTCGACAACTCGATGGACGAGGCGGTTGCCGGTCACGCCAACCGGATTGAGGTTGAGCTGCACGCAGATTACGCCCTGACCGTGCGCGACAACGGGCGCGGTATTCCGATTGATCCGCACCCAAAATTCCCCGACAAATCGGCGCTGGAGGTCATTCTGTGCACCCTGCACGCGGGCGGTAAGTTCTCGGGCAAGGCCTATCAGACCTCGGGCGGTCTGCACGGCGTGGGTGCTTCGGTCGTGAATGCGCTGTCGGATTCGATGGTCGTGCAAGTCGCGCGCGACAAGACACTGTTTGAACAGCGATTCTCGCGCGGGATCCCTTTGGGTCCGGTTGAGAAAATCGGCGCAGCCCCCAACCGGCGCGGCACGACTGTTACCTTCCACGCGGATGCCGAGATCTTTGGCCATCACAAGTTCAAACCCGCGCGGCTGTTCAAATCCATCCGCTCCAAGGCCTACCTGTTCTCAGGCGTCGAAATCCGCTGGAAATCCGCCATCGACGACGGCGAAACCCCTACCGAAGCCACGTTCCATTTTCCCGGCGGCCTGTCCGATTACCTCAAGGAAACGATGAACGGCTCATCCACCTATGCCGAACAACCTTTCGCGGGCACCGTCGACTTCAACGAGAAATTCAGAACACCCGGCAAGGTCGAATGGGCGATCAACTGGACGCCTTCGCGCGACGGCTTCATCCAATCCTACTGTAACACCGTCCCCACGCCCGAAGGCGGCACCCATGTCGCGGGCTTCTGGGCTGCGATTCTCAAGGGGATCAAGGCTTACGGCGAGCTGATCAACAACAAGAAAGCCGCGCAGATCACCCGCGATGACCTGATCACCGGCGGTTGCGCGCTGGTGTCGTGCTTTATCCGCGAGCCCGAGTTCGTGGGCCAGACCAAAGACCGCCTTGCCACGGTCGAGGCCCAACGGCTGGTCGAGAATTCGGTCCGCGACCATTTCGATAACTGGCTGGCCGCGGACACGAAATCCGCCGGCGCTATTCTCGACTTTGTGATACTCCGAGCCGAGGAACGTCTGCGCCGACGGGCCGAGAAAGAGACACAACGCAAATCCGCCACTAAAAAACTTCGTCTTCCCGGCAAGCTGGTGGACTGCTCTAGTTCAACACGCGACGGGACAGAGTTATTCATCGTCGAGGGCGACTCGGCCGGTGGGTCCGCGAAAATGGGCCGGGACCGAAAAACACAGGCCCTGCTGCCCCTGCGCGGCAAGATCCTGAACGTGCTGGGCGCGGCCAGTTCCAAGCTGGGCACCAATGCCGAGATCAACGACCTGACCCAAGCGCTGGGTGTGGGACTTGGCACCAAGTTCAACGTCGACGATCTGCGCTATGACAAGATCATCATCATGACCGACGCGGATGTGGACGGCGCGCATATCGCCTCACTGCTGATGACCTTCTTCTTCACCCAGATGCGGCCGATGATCGACGCGGGCCACCTGTATCTGGCCTGCCCGCCTCTGTATCGCCTGACTCAGGGCGCCAAACGCGTCTACTGTCTGGACGAGGCCGAGCGGGACGAATGGCTGGAAAAAGGTCTGGGCGGTAAAGGCAAGATCGACGTCTCGCGCTTTAAAGGTCTGGGTGAAATGGACGCCAAAGACCTGAAAGAGACCACGATGGACCCGGCATCCCGCAAACTGATCCGCGTCACGATTGACGAGGACGAACCCGGCGAAACCGGCGATCTGGTCGAGCGTCTGATGGGTAAGAAGCCCGAACTGCGGTTCCAGTACATTCAGGAGAACGCGCGGTTTGTGGAGGAGTTGGATGTTTGAGGATAAAACAAAAAGCTTCGTTGTTTGATCTTGTTGTTCATGAAACACGAGCGGCTCTAAGACAATTAAGTTCACCCGAAGCAGATTTTTTTGAAGTCTACGGAGGAATTACGTCTGCTTTGGATAGAGAAACGATTCAAGCAACAAAATTTACTTCGTATTTGTTGATCGCCACAATTGCCACTTACTCATTAAGCGAGAATGGCTTCTTAATATTGAAAACCAGTTTTCTCGAGGTCAATATACCGAAAATTTATGCAGTTTTTTCATGTGTTTCGATTTTTGCCGCCTTGTTTTTCAACCTCTTCACACTCCTGCAATTAATGGTGCAAAGAGTTTTGGCTGAGCAAATACTAGGTTCACGCATAAGGTTCCCAAGTGTTTTATTAGCCCATTTGGGTCACAAAGGATTTGACGTACTTTCCCCCCAACGGAACGGTCATTTGATTGAGCACACCCCTCGGGCGAAGGCCATACTTAGCATTCCTCTTATCTTGTTTTTTTCCGCAGCTTTTTTTCCCCTTGCTGGTGTCAACCTTTACCTTTTGAGAGAATCCTGGAGCGCACTTTTCACTATCGACAGCATGTTCTTATCCGGCCCTTTGTCAGTCGCTAGTATGGCAATGTTAACACTGCCTTATGTGTACATAATTTTGTATTTTACAAAATTCGAAGTGGTAAAAAACAAAAGACAAATAAGATGGGGTTTCCTAAACCAGATTTTCCCGAAACCTCATCCAAGAGTCAAACACTGGTTAAAACACAAGTAATGGATGTAAGTTGGGTGTTTACACGCATCTATCTACAAGCCGCAATCAAGTTAACTACCGCCGTCGTGCCCGATCTGAGGATGTCTTCGAAAAACACCCGCCGTCAAAACCCTTGCCTAACCCGTTGATGCCGTTCACACTTACCCCCAACCCGTCATTCAAGAACGATATTTGAGGTTCTCGAGCGTCCAAGACCCATTTGACCCACAGATTTCTCAACGGGAGGACGACATGAAGACACTCGCCTTTGGAATGACGCTGGCCCTACTGGCCAGTCAGGCAACCGCGCAACAAACGCTCAGCCTTGCATCCCCGATCCCAGACGGGGCAGAGAATAAGTTCTGCTATTACAAAGGTATGGCCTATTCCGAGGATGCCTTTGTCCTGCTGGTGGGCGACAACACCGTCACGGCTACGGCCACCGCTGTGCAGGAACGCTTGCTGCGCTGTCACCGTGAGGGCGACGGGCCCCTCAAGTGGAAACCTCAAAGCACGTTTTCCACCAACAATTGACGCTCGGGCGGTCTAGTCTAGCTTATCATCCAGCCAGTCGGCGATCTGTCCGGCTGGCCCCTCCCACCCCGGCTCCATGAACAGGAAATGCGCGTGGTTCTCGACCGGTAGAAATGTCGCGCGGTCTCCGTAAAGCTTTGCCAGAGCGCGGCAGGTGTTGGGGTTCACGGCCCGGTCCTCGGTGCCTGACACGATCAGAACCGGGCAATCGACTTTGTCGATATCCACCTTCATCGCGTGGTGGTCGTCGAACATCCAAAAGAACATCTCGAACATCACCCGCCCGCTTTCGGGGCCGAGTTGGTCGAACACTTCGTGCTGCTGCGTCTCGGGCATTTTGTTCAGCGCAAAGGGGGCCATCAGGTCGAAATCGACGCGCATGGGCTGTTTCCAAAACGCCCCGCCCTCCATCAACGCACGCGGAACGGCGCGTTCGTCGTCGGTTTCGGGCAAAGTCCCCCAAGCCGCGTTCGGGTTGATCAGGATAATCGCGCTGGCCAGACCGCGCGCCGCCACCTGCTGCGCCACCACCCCGGCGATGGCATGGCCGAGCAGTACAGGTTTGCTATCCAGACCCTGCACAAACGCGGCAATGTCATCGGCGTAATCCATGACGCTGGTGTCGGTCAGGCCGGGATCGGGCTCGGCCTTTGGGTCTCCACCATGATAGCGCAACGCGGGGGTGTGCACCGTCCAGCCGCGCGCGCGGAAGAAACCCGCGTAGTCCTCCATACACCACGGCCCGGCAAAGGCCCCGTGGATCAGAACAATCTCTTTGGTCATGAAAATCTCCCTCACCTCAGCGCAGTATGCGAGGTGAGGGAGTGGGTCTGCAAGCCTGTTACAGCGCGGCTTTGAACAGCGCGGTCAGGTTGTCTTCGGTCAGTTCAATCGGATTGCCGCCGCAGGACGGGTCGATGATCGCGCCTTTGACCAGTTCGGGGATCGACTCTTCGGTCACGCCCAGATCTGAGAGTTTGCGTGGGATTCCCAGCGCGTCGTTGAACGACTGCACAAAGGCGCGGAAGCCGTCAAAGCCGCCTTCGATGCCCAGATAGGCCGCCGCCTGCTGGAACCGGTCGGCGATGGCCGGGGCGTTGAACTCCAGCACGGTGGGCATACAGACCGCGTTGGTGGTGCCGTGATGGGTGTTGAACACCGCGCCGATCGGGTGACTCATGGCGTGGATCGCGCCGAGGCCCTTTTGGAACGCCGTGGCGCCCATCGCTGCCGCGCTCATCATCTGGGCACGCGCTTCGGTGTCGGTGCCGTCAGCGTAGGCGCGCGGCAGGTAATCCTTGACTAGACGCATGCCTTCCAACGCGATGCCCTGAGACATGGGATGGTAGTGCGGGCTGCTGAACGCCTCGACGCAATGCGCAAAGGCGTCCAGACCGGTGCCTGCGGTGATGAAGTTGGGCATGCCCACCGTCAGTTCCGGATCGCAGATCACCACGGTCGGCAGCACTTTGGGGTGGAAGATGATTTTCTTCGCGTGCGTTTCCGAGTTGGTGATGACGCTCGCGCGTCCCACCTCGGACCCCGTCCCGGCAGTGGTCGGCACCGCAATGATGGGCGCGATGACATCGACATCGGCGCGGGTCCACCAGTCGCCGATGTCTTCGAAATCCCAGACCGGGCGCGTCTGTCCGGCCATGAACGCAACCATCTTACCCAGGTCCAACCCCGAGCCGCCGCCGAACGCAATCACCCCGTCGTGACCACCGGCATTGTAGGCCGCCACCCCAGCATCAAGGTTTATTTCGTTCGGGTTAGGATCCACATCACTGAACAACCCCGTACCAAGCCCAGCCGCCTGCATAATATCCAGCGTAGCTTTGGTGATGGGCAGATCGGCCAGGCCTTTGTCGGTCACCAGCAGAGGGCGTTTAATACCTGCGGCCAAACAGGCCTCAGGCAGTTCCTTGATCCGGCCCGCGCCAAACTTGATAGCGGTCGGGTAGGACCAGTTTCCAACGAGGTTCATCTTGTCACCTATTTCATGTGTTTGGATATCGGGTGTCCCAGTTGGCGCCCCATCACGGAACCGCACCGCATCGGTCACCCTTAGTTTCTGACTATTTCTCTTGTTGCGTTGGATATTGTCCCACCACTAAGCAACAAGTGTGACCCTCAGGCGCGCTCGAACCCGCGGGCAATTTCCCAATCGGTTACCACGCGTTCGAATTCTTCGATCTCAACTTCGGCCGCACGGACATAGTGATCAATCACATCGTCCCCCATTGCCTCTCGCAACATGGCCGAGCCATCCAGCGTATCCCGTGCCATCCGGAGGTTACCCGGGATCATGCCGCTGTCGCCCTGATAGACATCCCCCTTGGTCGGCGGCTCCAGTTCGAGCCCCTCTTGAATCCCCGCGATTCCGGCTGCCAGCATACCGGCCAAGACCAGATAAGGATTCATGTCCGATCCGGGGATACGACATTCAATGCGAACTGCCTTAGTTCCATCGCCGCACAACCGGAACCCTGCCGTGCGGTTGTCGACCGACCAAATGATCCGAGTCGGTGCAAAAGTCCCTTTCATGAACCGCTTATAGCTGTTGATGTATGGCGCCATGAAATACGTGTAGTCTCCGGCATATTTCAACAGACCCGCCATGTAGTTTTTCATTAGCCCAGACATGCCCAACGCGTCTTTAGCGTCATAAAACGCAGGTTGACCATCAGCCCATAGCGATTGGTGCACATGCGAAGAACTGCCCACCTTGTCATGGTGCCATTTCGGCAGGAAGGTCGCGGCGTGACCATGTTGCCAGGCGATCTCTTTCACTGCGTTTTTGGCGATCGAGTGATACTCGGCCGTGTCCATCGCAGATGCATATTTGATATTCAGTTCTTCCTGACCAGTCTCAGCCTCACCCTTCGAGTTCTCAACCGGTACGCCCGCGTTCCACAAATGATTGCGGATCGGGCGCATGACATGCTCTTCCTTGGTGGTCTGCAGGATGTGGTAGTCTTCGTTATAGCCAGAGATCGGTTCGAGATCGCGGAAGCCTTCCTTACGGATCTGGTCAAAACTTTTTTCGAACAGGAAGAACTCCAGTTCGGTCGCACACATCGCGTCGTAGCCCAAAGCCTTTAAGCGTTTGACCTGTCTTTTCAGGATCGAGCGCGGCGCGTGTGGTACATCCTGATGGGTGTGGTGATCCAGTACGTCACACATCACCATGGCCGTGCCTTCCAACCACGGCACGGGGCGCAAGGTGCTGAGATCGGGTTTCATGATATAGTCGCCGTATCCCCGCTCCCAACTGGTAGCCGCGTATCCATCGGGCGTTCCCATCTCAAGGTCGGTGGCCAAAAGGTAATTACAGCAGTGTGTTTCGTTCCACGCGCCAGCTACGAAATGGCCTGCGTGGAACCGCTTTCCCATCAAACGCCCCTGCATATCCACCATGCAAACCAACACCGTGTCGATTTCCCCGGTAGACACCAGCGCCTTAAGTTCATCGAGTGTCATATCAACCTCATTCCCCGTTGGACATCAAAGGTGAAACCCTTTGTTCGTTTGCCCCATGTGCCTTTGTATAAGCCTAGATGAATTCGTGTATGCCCGCACCCTTGCGGGGACCAAGATTATACGTTGCTCCGATTAGGATCATTGCCGCGCCTCTGCTTCAAATCTCGCCAACGTTTGCGAAATCCACGGCACGAGGCAATCAGAAATGGCCACCTGCTGTTCGGACGTGCGTATCAAGTCGTTGCGGATTTCGATCATCACGTTCAACAGGCCATTCGGCACCGCACGCGCATCTAAGGTATGGGCCACCCCATCGGCCGCCGAATAAGGTTCGTTCAGCATAGTCACATAGGGAACATCAGCGGTTTTACCCGCGATCATCGCCTTTGCGAAATGGGCGTCTTGTCCGTGCAGAATACCAAGTTCAACCGCGCGCCTTTTGCCGTGGTAGACAGGGGTGAAGCTGTGGATCGTTACCATCAGTTCCAGCGAACCACGATGGCGGTCAATCAAACCCTCCAGAGACGCACAAAACGGCTTATAGATGCTGTCGACCCGAGACTGACGCTGATCGGGCGTTATCGAAATGTTTGCAGGAATATCGTAGGCCTCACTGCGAGAGGGCATTGCGCTATTTGCTTCGGGCGGGCGGTTGCAATCGTATACCAGCCGAGACACGCCGCCATGCACCAAGGGCGCCGAAAGCCGTTTTGCTATTAGCCTCGCAACTGCCAACGCGCCGGGATCCCAGGCGATGTGGCTGTGCAAGGCTTCCGGTCCAAGCCCCATATCCCCCAGAAAATCTGGAATACGGTGAGAGGCATGCTCGCACACCAACATGACGGTTGGTGCACCTGATACATCATCCACATGAACAACTGCCCCAAAGTCCAAATTTCTGCCCCACGAATCCGATCATGAAATTTGGTAAAAAATCCTACAGCCCACATGCGACTGTCAATATTTTTTCTGTGCAGATTTTTCCATGCTTGATAATGATGGTTAAATCTTCACAGTTCGAACCAAGCGCATTCCGGAGGATCATCAGTGCGGGTAACAGACAGGCTTCTGGCGTATCGGGACGAGATGACCCCGTCTGAACGCCAATTGGTTGCCGTGGTTTTGGATGACTACCCCATGGCCGGGTTGGGCAGCATCACTGAACTGGCCGAGGCGGCCTCGGTCTCGACAACCACCGTCGCAAGAATGCTGCAAAAAACCGGCTTTGACGGCTACCCTCAGTTCCAAGCGGCCTTGCGGGCAGAGGTCAAGGAAATGATCTCGGGGCCCGTGGCCAAGCGTGACGTCTGGCAAAACGACCTGCCCAAGGAACATATCCTGAATCGGTATTCTCAGCAGTCTCTGGACAACCAGAAACGTTCGATAGACGAGGTGGACCCTGCGGAATTTGATCGTTTTTGCAGCCTGTTATCCGACCCCAATCGCCGCATTTTCATAACCGGAGGCCGTATAACCGGCACCTTGGCGCAATACCTATACCTTCATTTACAGATGATCCGACCAGATATACGGCTGCTACCGGTCGCAGCCTCTTGGACGCACGACCTGCTGGATGTCCGAGAAAACGACGTATTAGTTGCGTTTGATGTTCGTCGCTATGAAAACGCCAGTCTACTGATCGCCCAGCTCTGCCATGAGCGCGGGGCACAGATCGCGTTGTTCACAGATCAATGGCGCTCGCCCATTCACAAGTTCGCCAAACACACGTTCGCCGCCCGCATCGCGGTGCCGTCCGCATGGGATTCTATGGCTTCAATACTGACCTTGGTGGAATGCACGATCGCCGCAGTTCAGGATCGTCTGTGGGAGTCGGTCAAAGATCGCACTAACGAACTGGAACAGGCCTTTGATCGGACCAAGCTGTTTCGAAAATTTGGTCAAAGCTCAGGCTCTTAGCGTTTGATTTTGCCATAAACTACAAGAGCCCGTGAAGAGTGTTGCCAGTTCGCGGTCGCGTCGTCACTTTGTACCCATGAGTTTTGTGGCTGATAACCAACTACCGCTGCTGGTGTTGTTCTTTCTGGTCGGGTTGATCGGAACGGGTTTCCTGTTCCGCAAACCGGCAGGGCACCGTGCCTGGAAACTGGCCGACCTTGTCTGGGTCGTGCTGGGGGGCATTGGTGCGCTTGTGGCGATACTGGCCGGGCTATACACCGCAGACAGTTCCCGGTTAGACCGCCAGATCGACGTGGCTTATGCAGCGACATTGGCCTTTGACCGTGATGCCGCCCGCTTTCGGTTGCGCTTTTGCGACCCGGCTTATGATGATGATATCGGGGTTCTGTGCGAAAAGGTCGAATTCCTGTCGGCCTCGACCGCTTCGAACGCAGATTTGCCGCTATTCATTGCCGTCACGAACGAAGTTGCCCCGCTTCAGGGTCTGCATTTCCTGTTCGGTCGCGAGGCAAAAGACGATATGGAAGACGCCCGCGCGATGGCCGCCAAAGCGGATGCGTTCAGCATTGATCAGTTTCTGGTCTTCACCACGCTGGACGACAAAACCCAGATTGCCATCGACAATATGCGTCGCAAAGTTCCTGCAATTGCTGGCGATTACCTGATCCTCGCCCAAAGCTATGACGATCTGGTAGAGCAGGTCGGCAAGCTGAAGGATGAATGGGAATACCTGCAGGCCAATGCGCATATTCTGGTTCTACAGATCATAGCTCTTTGCCTGGTCAGTTTTGCTGCACCATTCCGACTGGGTAAATCCATTGTCGAGCTGCGCACCGCGTTCAGCGCCGATACATCTGCGCAAGGCGTTCGGGATCCGCGCCCAGAAAATACCGCGTCAGAACCCACAGGTTCCGAGCACCCCGACGTATCCACCCCGCCCGCTCATAGCGGTCCGCGCTCGTAAAAGCGCGAACAGGCAGCAAGGTTATTCCTTTCAGGCGTCGAACCAATGCGACGTCTTCCATCAATGGCTGATCCGGGAAACCGTCCACCTCAAGATAGGTTCGGCGTAGAACCAGCAACCCTTGATCACCATACGGCAGGCCGAACAACCGGCTGCGCAGATTGGCCCACCCAGCCACCCATGTCGGCGCAATTCCTGCTGCCCGAAACGCCAGCCGAAATGCGGCGGGATTCCCTGTTGGCAAATGATCACTCACAAATCTGCTCCAGCCTTCCTGCAAAACAGTATCCGCATGCAAGACCAGCACCCATTCCCCTTTGGCAGCCGCGCATCCCCTTCGCAGTTGCCCCCCGCGCGACGCTGATCCGGTTACGATTTCCGCTCCGGCTTCATCTGCGATTTCAAGGGTTTGGTCCGTGGAACCGCCGTCCGACACGATCAACTCACGGATCAGGCCGGTGTGCAGCCCTTCGATCAACGCTTGCAGCGTCGCAGGCAGCGTTTCTGCTGCGTTCAGGGTCGGAATGACAATACTAATTGGTGCGGGCACGTCGGTTAGCCTCTGGTCATGTCGGCGCGAACTCCTATATCACGAGGCCGAGGGAAAGCACGAGGACATCGCCATGCCCAATCGCCGCATCTTGCGCCTAAGTGGCGCGGACACAGACAATTTCCTCCAGGGATTGGTGACCAATGACATCTCTGGGTTGGAAGAAGGGCTGGTCTATGCGGCGCTGTTGACGCCTCAGGGCAAGTATCTTGCTGACTTCTTTCTTAAGCGGGACGGCGATAGCGTTTTGCTGGACGTTGCCGAAGAGATCGCGGATGGATTTGTGAAACGCCTGACCATGTACAAGCTGCGCGCCGATGTTTCTATTGCAGACAGCGGGCTAAACTTGCAACGCGGCACAGGCAACGCGCCTCAGGGTGCCCTGCCCGACCCCCGTCACCCAAATATGGGCTGGCGCGTTTATACAGCGGATGATGCGGCAGATGATGGTACGGATTGGGATGCGATCCGGGTGCGCCACTGTATTCCCGAGACAGCCGTTGAACTGACACCCGACAGCTACATCCTCGAATCCGGGTTCGAGGACCTGAACGGTGTCGATTTCAAGAAAGGCTGTTATGTCGGTCAAGAAGTGACCGCGCGCATGAAGCACAAGACCGAACTGCGCAAAGGGCTAAGGCGCGTTCGCGTCATCGGAAACGCTCCGGTCGGCACCCCGATCACCGCAAACGGTAAACCTGTCGGCACCCTGTTCACGCAGTCAGATGGTGCGGGCATTGCTTACCTCAGACTGGACCGCGCGACCGGAGAGATGCAGGCCGACGCGGCAACCGTCCACTTGGACAGCTAGATTGTTGCCCTGCCATCACGGCTGACATCATCTGGTCTGGCGTGACATTGATACCAGCCACATAGCGCTGTCACAGTACCCCAAGGTCACTGAAACAGGTGCAAATATGTTCAAGCTGTACAGAGCGATCTGGCACGCAAGCGCCGGGCGTCAAATTATCCTTATTGCCCTGTCATTGTCCGTTGCCGCCCTAGCGGCCGTTCCGCTTGAGTTTCAGCGCGACATCATCAACCACCTGACCGCAAGCAACGTTGAACCAGACCGGCTTATCTTGCTGGGCGCAGGTATGATGGCTGTGATCTTGCTCAGCCTGGGCTTGAAGTGGGTACTGGGCTATCGCGCGGGCACACTGGGCGAGGACATGATCCGCATGATCCGCCAAAGGCTGCTGGTGCGCTCGGCGGATATCGGGGGCACGGGTGAGACGGTCCGCAAGGGCACAATGACAACCGCCATTTCAGCCGAAGCAGAAGAACTGGGTAAATTCGCAGGCGGCGCGTTCTCGGATCCGGTCGTGCAAATTGGCACGTTGATCAGCGTGATCGGCTATATTTCATCAACTCAGCCGGGTTTGGGCTTGATCGCCTTTTCCATGATTGTTCCGCAAATCTTCATCGTGCTGCTCTCACAGCGCAAGGTGAACGTCTTCGTAGCCGAACGTGTTCGCATCCTGCGCAGTGCCACCGACCGACTGACCGCTGAAGAAATCGACAAGATCTCGCGCGATGTTGAGGCGCAATTTGACGATATCTTCGAAACCCGGCGTAAAATGTTCATTTGGAAACTATCCGCCAAATTCCTGCTGAGCGTGATCAACGGTGCCGGAACAGTTGGCATATTGATGCTGGGTGGTTGGTTGGTTCTGCAAGGCAAGACAGATGTCGGCACAGTGGTCGCGGCCACCAGTGGGCTCAGCCGGATTCAAGGACCGACCGCCTTTTTGATCGCCTTCTACCGTCAGGTCAGTGCCAATCGCATCAAATATGAGCTGATGCTGGAATTGTTTGGGCCCAATCCGGAAAAATACCGCCGAATAAAGCGCCACAACTAAAAGGGCCGCACAGTAAAAACTGCACGGCCCGGTTTTCTTGGTTCCGCCGCGAAAATTAAGCGCGTTCGGAATATTCCATGGTCTCGGTGTTCACCACGATCATCTCATCCTGGCCGATGAACGGAGGCACCATGACCTTCACCCCATTGTCCAAAATCGCCGGTTTGAACGAGTTTGCAGCGGTCTGGCCTTTGACGACCGGCTCGGTCTCGACAATCTTACACGTCACCTTTTGCGGCAGGGTCGCGTTCAGTGCCTCAGATTCGTAGAATTCGACCACGATTGTCATGCCGTCCTGCAGAAACGGGCGGCGTTCGCCCAGCAGATCAGACGGCAGTTCGATCTGCTCATAGGTTTCGGAATCCATGAACACCAGCATACCGTCGGATTCGTAAAGGAACTGCTGATCTTTCTGCTCCAACCGCACGCGTTCGACTTTATCGGCCGAGCGGAAACGCTCATTCAACTTCGAGCCGTTGCGCAGGTTACGCAGTTCGACCTGCGCAAATGCGCCGCCTTTTCCGGGCTTTACATGATCAACTTTGACCGCCGCCCACAGGCCGTCATTATGCTCAAGCACGTTGCCGGGGCGAATTTCGTTCCCATTTACCTTGGGCATGACATAAATCCTTCACAAACGGTTGATGCGTCAGTTGTCGTCCCTATATCTGGCGTGGCTGCACCTGGCAAGACAACGATACCTTGTGCTGCAGTTGCAGCGAGCCATGCAAATGACGCAACGCAACTATGCATATTAGGTGTATCCGAATCACACTTAATCGGTCATAAGGACCGTCACGCCGAAAATGCAAGAGCAAGAACAACAAGGAAGACGAGATGAGAGATTTCGTTGACGGCACCGCCTTTAACAATGAGCAAGGCAACCGTGCGCGCAAACTTTTCGCAGCCGTTGTGTTGGCTGCACTTGATGATGCCATTGCCGATGACAAAAAGTACGGCAACGGCCCCGAACAGATTGCCCGTTGGGCACGCTCGCGCGATGGTCGCGAGGTACTGTCCTGTGCAGGCATCGACCCGAATGAACGGGTTGTTAGTGGCCTGATGGAATTCGTTGGTCGCGGAGTGCGGACTTCGGTCGCTCTGTCGCGTGAAGAAAGCGAACGCCGTAACGCAGCGCAGCAGGCCGAAGCCGCCTGACCTGAGCTGCAATCTTATTGAAAAAGCGCGCTCTTCCAGCAAGAGCGCGCTTTTCTTTTGCAAACGTAAGCTTAGAAAAACAGCAGCCATTGGCGGGCGACCCATATTTCAGCTGCCAACAAAGTCCCAAAGAACATTTTGGTCGAGGCGTTCAATCCTCTGCGCCAAAGGACACCATAGGCGATGGCACATGCCATGATCGAGAACGGGACCACCCACTGCGCGTGATGCGTGCTGTCCCAATAGCTGATCGGGCTATGAAAAACCCAAGAACTGACGGGCCAGAACTGAGGCCTGCCGTCCCCTGCATGCAGCAGAAAGTCAGTCAACAGGTGTAGCAAACCCGCAGACGCGCCCAAGATCAGAGGACGCGCGCCCAGCCACATCGCAATGCCCCATGCCGCCCCCCAGATCAGAAAGGAGTTGTCGATCGCAAAAACGGTCTGCCATGACGAAGAATAGTAGAGTTGGCCAAACACAACCTGTTCCGGAATCCCCAGTATGAACAGGGACACGCCTGCCATCAGGTACAGCGACAGGTCTGGCAGTACCGATCCGATTAGCACCGCTTGCAACGTGCGCCCATGAGCTGGGCGGGCGAAAGCGGCTGCCCCGATTAAAAGATGCGCTGGAGTATTCATCGGGGCTTTCCCTCTGCCATCAAATCGGGTCATCTGCCCGCCAGTTATAGGAGACTCGATATGGTTCGCGCCATCATGATTCAAGGTACCGGCAGCAATGTCGGGAAATCGGTGTTGGTGGCCGGGCTGGCGCGCGCATACACGCGACGCGGTCTTCGTGTGGCGCCGTTCAAGCCTCAGAACATGTCAAACAATGCCGCCGTAACTGAAAACGGGGGCGAGATCGGGCGCGCGCAGGCGCTGCAGGCGCGGGCAGCCAAGAGGCCGACGCATACAGACATGAATCCCATCCTGCTCAAACCCGAAACAGACACCGGCGCACAGATCATTGTTCAGGGACACCGCGCAGGGACGATGAAGGCCGGCGATTACCGCAAGGACAAGGCCAAGCTGCTAGGGGCCGCGCTAGAAAGTTTTGATCGTCTTTGCGATGACGCGGATCTGGTTCTTGTCGAAGGTGCCGGCAGCCCGGCCGAAACCAATCTGCGTAAGGGCGATATCGCCAATATGGGTTTTGCCTGTGCAGCGGGAGTGCCCGTCATTCTGGTCGGCGACATCCACCGCGGCGGGGTAATTGCGCAGATCGTCGGCACTCAGGCCGTTCTGGACCCGGGCGATTTGGCGATGATCAAAGGATTTGCCGTAAACCGCTTTAAGGGCGATGTGACTTTGTTCGACGACGGCAGAGACGACATCGCAAACCGCACTGGATGGCCTTGTCTGGGCGTTGTGCCGTGGTTTCAGGACGCCTGGAAACTGCCGGCGGAAGACATGATGGATATCCGATCCCATCACGGTGGCGATTGCAAAGTTGTCGTGCCTCAGCTGGAGCGGATGGCGAACTTTGACGATCTGGACCCGCTGTCTGCGGAACCCGGCGTTACGGTTGAAATTGTCCCGGCAGGACGACCTTTACCTGGCGATGCGAACCTTGTCTTACTGCCCGGCAGCAAATCAACGATTGGGGATCTGGCCTATTTTCGCGCTCAAGGCTGGGATGTGGACCTATACGCCCATGTCCGCCGTGGAGGGCACGTTCTAGGCCTATGCGGCGGGTATCAGATGTTAGGAAACAGCATCGCAGATCCCGATGGTGTCGACGGTCGCCCCGGCACCGTAAAAGGGTTGGGTTTGCTGGATGTCGATACGGTAATGGCCGGACAAAAGCAGGTCACCCTGCGATCCGCTCGCGCCCTTCCGGGGAATGAACCAGTCTCAGGATACGAAATCCACATGGGCCGCACCGAGGGCCCCGATTGCACCAGAGCCTGGCTTGAGATTGAGGGACGGCCCGAAGGTGCCACTGACCGAACCGGGCGCATCCGGGGCAGTTACTTACACGGTATATTTTCGTCAGACGCGTTCCGGGGCCTCTACCTGTCGGAATTGGGCGTTAAGTCCGAATTGGCCTACGAAGAAGGTGTTGAAGATACTCTGGATGCCCTTGCAACGCATCTTGAGCGCAGTATGGATTTGGATCGCTTGTTGGATTTGGCAGAAAAACCCAGTCGAGGATGACGGATTACTCGACCTTGTATTCAGCCAGGGCTTTCTGAATTTCGCGGCGCACCATCTTTCGAACGTTCCGTGTAATACGCTCACCAAGAACGCCCTGCAGCTCTTCCCGCACGACCTTGGCAATCAGTGCGCGCAAGGCTTCCTGATCCAGTGTCTCCACATCCCGTGGCGCAGCGGCCGGAGCAGCCATGCGTGACGTTGTTTCGGGGTCGCGTATGAAGGTCGCCTTGGTTTCGGACTTGATTGGCTCTTCAGGTTCTTCGTCTGCCTGAGCGGCTTGTGCGCCCTCAAGGTCAAACTCATCGGCCCAGTTTATGGCCTTCGCCAAGGTCCCAGAATAGGCATCCTCGCTATCTCCGTCCGGCTCCCATTGATCTTCCGTTTTCGCTATCGCAGCTTCCAACGCTTCTATTTTTGAGCTCAAACTTTCAGCAGCATTCTGCGCAGGAGTTTCATTCGAATTGGTGTCGCGAACATCTTCTTTGACTGCATCACTCGCCTTTAGAAGAATAGGCCTCGCTGATGGTGCGACAGCCTGCTCTAGATTCGATTCGTCGAATTCTTCATCCCGATTGTCAGTATTTTCGCTGACGCGTAACGCGTCAGTCAAAACCAGCCTATCAGGTTTTCTCTCCTGCGTGGCCCGTATTCCAGGAATTTTCCGCCCTTCTTCACTTACCAGGCGTTTAATGGAAGACAAAACGTCCTCCACTTCACCATTGACGAAGTTATCGGTCATTTTTTTACACCACTCTTTCCTTAGGAAAGAGTGTAGTCAAACTTGTTCAAGGTCACAACACGTAGTCGCGGCGTTTATTCACGCCGCAACGCTTTGAGTACACGATCCAGATCCTTGCTCTGCTTACTCAATTGTGCCGGGGCTTTCTTGACCAAGTTGTAGTACAGTGTCGGGTCATAGATTTGTACAGCCAAACCGAGACGTTCAGCAGTCAAAAGACCCTGCGCCTGCAGCAAATCATAGGCTGCGATAGAACGTTCTGTCCGCGACCCAACTTCGGCCAACTGCGCGTCCAACAGGTCTTGCTGCGCATTTAGTACGTCCAGTGTTGTCCGTGCGCCCAATGTTGCCTCTTCACGGATACCGTCAAAGGCGACCTGAGAGGCTCGGACCTGTTCGGTCGACGCCCGCAAACTGGCCGACGCCGCCTGGAAATTCGCATAGGCCGCAGCAACACCCTGTCGGATGTCTTTTTCAACGTTCAACAAGTTTGCGCGCGACGCATCGCGCGTGGCCATTGCGCTACGCACCTGAGCAGCCAGCGCACCACCTGCGTAAATCGGTTGAGTGAAGTTCAGCGAAATGGATGCGGTTTCAAGACTGTCATCATTGTCGAACGTCTCCTGAATACCAGCGTCAGCGTTCAAAGTTACGTTCGGCCCAAGGTTTGCGCGCTGCTGCTGAACAGCGATGTCAAAAGCGCGAACTTCGTGCTGCGAGGACAGGATGGCGGGGTGGTTGCGCTGCGCGAAAGCGATAGCTTCCGCTTCAGAGTTTGGCAGGTTTGGCAGGCTTGGTTGTCCCGCAGTTGCACCGGGCTCCTTTCCGACAGCATTTACATATTCGGCGATAGCGGTGCTCAGGTTACCACGTGCCACCGCCAGTTCAGCTTGCGCGCTCGCCAGCTGTGCCTCGGACAAGGCAACGTCTGTTCGTGTGACTTCGCCAACGTCGAAACGGTCTTGTGACGCGCGAAGTTCCTCGGCGGACACTTCCACATCGTTCAACTGAATCTGAACGGTTTCTTCCTGCAGAACCACCTGTAGATATGCGTTTACAGCCCGGAATAGAACGGCCTGTTCAATGTCGATCAAGTTCTGCCGTGTGGACAGAACGATCTCTTGCGCGGACTGCTTACCCAGAACCGAGAAGCCACCATCGTAAACCAACTGACTTAACGCAAGGCCGGTGAAGAAGGTCGACGGCTCATTCCGTGTGACGACGTCATCCACCGAAGACCGGTTGTAATCCTGACTAATCTGAGCCGTCCAGTTGATGATTGGTCGCAAAGCGGCCAATGCGATTGCCACGTCTTCGTCAGCCGCGCGCAGCAGCGCACGGTTCTGTTCAAGTAGGCCACTGGTATTGTAGGCCCCTATCAGTGCATCCGTCAGATTATCAGCCCAAGCTGCACGACCGGGTATAACACTAAGCGCAACACCAGCCGTCAGCGCCAACGCCTTGACCAGTTTACCTCCCGCCTTCGAACTCATAACGAAATCCTCTCAAATCAAAAATTACGCTGCCCTGCCGACAGTTTGCGCGTTTGTTTTCAACTAATCAAGGCGACAGAATAAACTTACACAAAATTATAGCGAAAATGCACGATCCATGGAAAATGCCTTCAAAACCGGCGCATTGGCGTTAAAAGCGTGCCGCCATGTGACGCGGGTGCCAGATTTGTGTCCAATCCGGACAGTTCCCAGCTCACCGTCCATAAACAAAGCCGCGATCCGACCGTGATCCTTGAGTTGATCGGTCAGAGCAGCTGGAACCTGCTCGACTCCGCCCTGGATCAAAATCACATCATATGGTCCATGCTCGACTGCGCCTTGCTCCAAAGGCCCCACATGAACAATCGCGTTATCCGCATCTGCTTCCATCAGAACGGTCTGTGCTTCGGCAGCCATCGCCTCGTCTTCTTCGACCGCGACAACCAGCTGTGCCATACGCGCGGCAACAGCCGTCGAATAACCCATAGCCGGAGCGATATCCAACACGGCCTCATCGTTGGAAATATTGAGGATATCCAGCATCTTGGCCAGAGTACGCGGCTCTAGCATACAGCGCCCATTCCCCAGTTCGATTAGCCCTTCGACATAGGCGGCTTCACGCTGCGCGTCCGGCACAAAATTCTCTCTTCGGACTGTCAGCATCGCGTCGATGATTGGGAATTTGGTTACGTCAGAGGGGCGAATTTGGGTATCAACCATTGTGCGGCGCCGGGCTGCGAAATCTGTCATTGGGTCGCTCGTTCTGTTCCCTAGGATGTGTGGCTTGTGCCATATCCAGACAAAACCGGCAACGCCCCTGTCGATCAAACTAATCAAGCACGGACAAGATTTTTCAACGCGCCGCAGCCACCGAGTGTTCGGATACGTCTAAATTTGCCCTCAACCCTCTGGACGCCCCAGACGAAAGCTGCTAAAACGCCTGTCACACCACGGCAAGTATTTGATTTTACTTGAAAAGGCGAGTTGGCGGAGTGGTGACGCAGCGGATTGCAAATCCGTGTACACCGGTTCGATTCCGGTACTCGCCTCCACTTCACCGATAATTCTAAGCGCCGGATCGTGGCTCCACTTGCGTCATTCGGCCCCACGTCCACTTGGGATGACTTCGTAGCCTGCCTCTTCTGGTTCGTCGTCCACCATCTCGGGCGGGAAACCGGGGGCTGTGATATCCAATCCTGTCGCGTCCTCAAGTCGGCGGATGATGTTGGGCGACAATTCGCGCTCGCCATACCGGGCGATGCCGTCCTCGAAAATATTGATCATGACAGGGTTTATTTCCAAGGGAACACCTGCACGGTCAGCCACTTCCTGAAAAAGACCGATATCTTTTTTCACAAGATCCATTGTGAATGAGATGTCGCGTGACCCGTTCAAAATGACTTGACTTTCCGTTTCATGCACAAAAGACGTTCCCGATGAGATCTTGATTGCCTCATACGTGGTGTTCAGGTCCATACCGGCGGCCTTTGCGGTGACCAATGCCTCGGCACAAGTGATCAGGTTTGCGGTTGCCAGATAGTTGGTCAGCACCTTCAGAACCGAAGCTGAGCCCAGATCGCCCGTGTGTAAAACGCGGCGTCCCATCGTGGTCAGAAATGGCAGGATTCTTTCAAAGGTCTCGCGATCGCAACCGGCGAAGATCGAGATGTTTCCCGTCGCCGCCCGGTGGCATCCGCCGGAAACCGGGCAATCCACTGCGGCACCGCCGCGCGCGATCACTTCGGACCCAAGACGTTTGACTTCTGCTTCGTCGGTCGTCGACATCTCCATCCAGATTTTGCCGGGGCCGACTTCGGGCAACATCTCTTGCATAACGGCATCTGAGGCGGCAGGAGACGGCAAGCAGGTGATCACTGCGTCGCAATCCCGCATCAGCTGCGCAGGGCTTTCGGCTGGCTTTGCACCTTTTGCGACGAACGCCTCGACAAGCGTTGAATTCAGGTCATGAACGGTCAAGTCGATTCCATTGCGCAGCAACGATCCCGACAGCTTGCCCCCCACATTCCCCAGTCCGATAAATCCAACCTTCATTCGTTGCGCCTCCGTCATCGCATTTCGTAGGCATGCCAGCACGAGAAACCGACCAGATCATGCCGCCCAGCGACGCCGACAGGTCGCTTTTCATCCCACTCACCAACAGATCAGCGCAACGCGCTTGACAAGCGACCTGCCGGTGCCGCATGTCCCATCCGTTGGTGTCTGCATCGGCAGATGAAAAGGGAATGCGTCAGCGGTTATCCGTCAAACGCAGCCGCCCCCGCGACCGTGACCGGAGAGGGTGCCCAAAGCCACTGGCCGAATGGCCGGGAAGGCGGGACACCTGCCAGAGCCAGGCCTCTGACATCCGCAAGCCGGGAGACCTGCCAACAGCCGAAGTTGAAACCGGACGGGGTGTTCCGGTGTCGGGTCCATGTCGCAACGCGTGGCCCGCATGAGACCCCGTCCCCCGCAAAAGGATCTGGGGGGATGAGAGACATGACCGAGACCACACCGGTTGAGCTGCTGGTCTGCACAACGTGCCGCCGCGGCCTGCCTGTCGAGGATGACGCGCAACGTCCCGGCGCTTTGCTACATAAAGCACTGGAACAAGCCGAACTGCCCGAGGGTGTGACCCTGAAAGCCGTTGAATGCCTATCGAATTGCGATCAAGGCTGTTCCATCGTTTTGCGCGGCGGCCCAGACCGCTGGACATTCGTCTACGAGAATCTGAACGAAACCGATCATGTTGACGTGATCGTTGAAGGCGCAAGCAAGTATCTGGCCACCGAGGATGGCTTGGTCAAATGGCGTGAACGCCCTGAACACTTCCGCAAGAACTGCGCCTCACGCATTCCCCCGATTGGAGCCCTGAAATGAGCAATCTCGAAAAACTCCCCGTCACCGTGATCACCGGCTTTCTGGGCTCGGGAAAAACCACGCTTGTGCGCCATTTGATGCAGAACCCACAGGGCAAGCGCCTGGCTGTCGTGGTCAATGAATTCGGCGATGTCGGCGTGGATGGCGATATCCTGAAATCCTGCGCCATTCCGGACTGCCCTGCGGAAAACATCATGGAGCTGGCAAACGGTTGCATCTGTTGCACCGTGGCCGACGACTTTATCCCGACAATCGAAGCGCTGATGGCGCTGGAGCCCCGCCCGGATCATATCCTGATCGAAACATCTGGTCTGGCACTGCCCAAGCCATTGCTGAAGGCGTTCGACTGGCCGGATATCCGTTCGAAAATCACCGTGGACGGTGTCATCGCCCTAGCCGATGCCGAGGCCGTAGCCGCCGGTCGCTTTGCCCCGAATGTCGAAGCGGTAGATGCCCAGCGGATGGCAGACGACTCGATTGATCACGAAACGCCGCTGTCCGAGGTGTTCGAGGATCAGATCTCTTGCGCGGACATTATCCTGTTGACCAAGCCCGATCTGGCCGGTCCGGAAGGGATCGCAAAAGCCAAAGAGGTCATCGCCGCAGAGGCCCCTCGCCCCTTGCCGGTTGTTGAAGTGGCCGAAGGGGCTGTGGACGTGCGCGTTGTTCTGGGCCTCGAAGCGGCAGCCGAAGATGACATGGACGCGCGTCCCAGCCATCATGATGGCCACGACGATCACGAGCATGATGACTTCGAAAGCATCATCGTCGACTTGCCGGAACAGACGGACCCGCTGGATCTGGTCGCAAAGATCGAACGTCTGGCCAATGAGCTGAACATCCTGCGCGTCAAGGGCTATGCCGCCGTTCAAGGCAAACCGATGCGTCTGCTGGTACAGGCCGTAGGCGCGCGCGTCCGCCATCAATACGACCGCCCCTGGGAGCCCGGCGAAGAACGCCGCTCGCGTCTGGTGGTGATTGCCGAACATGACGACATCAAAGAGGCTGAAATCCGCGAAATCCTGGCGGGTGTTCCGGAAGCTGCCGAGTAAGCCATGCACGTCGTCTTCCGCGAAAGCCACGGGCTCGAGGAAACCGAGACCCCATTCGATCTGGGCCAGAGCCCGGCGGATCTGGTGGTGCTGTCATTTTCGGACAGTGACCTTGGCGCTTTTGCGGCGGGCTGGCATCGCGGCGGCGGACCGGAGGGGCGCTTGCCGACAATGCGGCTGGCCAATCTGACGGCGTTGAAACATCCCCTGTCCGTCGACACCTATGTCGAACAGACGCTTGAGGGGGCCAAGGGCATCCTGATCCGCCTGATCGGAGGGGTGCCCTATTGGGCCTACGGATTGCAGCAGGTTCTGGCGCTGGCGCAGGCCAAGGGACTGGCTCTGGCCGTGCTGCCCGCCGACGGGCGCGAGGATACGCGGCTGGATGAGTACTCCACCCTGCCCGTCTCGACCCTGCGTCGGTTGGCGCATCTGTGCGATACAGGCGGCGAAGTTGCGGCACAGGCGGCGCTGGCGCAGATGGCATTGGCCGCAGGGCTTTATGCCGGGCCAGTCATGGGGGCCAAGACGATCCCCGAATGCGGCGCATGGTGCCCGGATCGCGGCGTGATCCCGGTGGAGAGCGCAGTCACGAATGCCGGAAAAACCATCGTCGTTACATTTTACCGCGCCTATCTGACCTCAGCCGACACCGCCCCGGTTGCAACCCTGATCCGCAATTTGCGCGCGCGTGGGCTCAATGCGCTTGGCATGTTTGCGCCGTCGCTGAAAGCCCCGGCCGCGGCGGATTGGTTGCGTGAAACCCTGACGGCGCTGAAGCCCTCGGCGATCATCAACGCGACTTCATTCTCGGGCAAAGGTGCATCCGGCACCTCTCCTCTGGATGCAGCCAACGTGCCAGTGTTCCAGGTCGCGCTTGCCACCTCACGCCGCAAAGCCTGGGCCGAGGCCGAACGCGGCCTGTCTCCCGCCGACCTTGCCATGCACGTGGTACTGCCCGAGGTGGACGGTCGGATTTCGGCTGGCATCGCCTCGTTCAAAGAGCCCGGAAAGCGTGACCCGCATCTGGAATACTCCCGTTTCGCACATCGCGCCGAGGAGGAGCGGATCGAAGCCATCATCGACCGCGTTACCGGCTGGTTGAAGCTATATGACAAGCCAAAGTCGGAACAGGTACCCGCGTTGGTGTTGTCCACCTACCCGGGCAAGGATTGGCAGATGGCCCACGCGGTCGGTCTGGACGCACTCGCCTCAGCCGAGGCCATTCTGTCCGATCTGCAAAGCGAAGGCTATTCCACAGCACCGGCAGAGCCAATTGCCGACACATTGCTGGATGCTCGGATTACATGGCCTCTGCAGGACTACCTCGTCGCGCTGGCAAACCTGCCTGAACAGATGCGCGCTGATCTGCAAACCGTCTGGGGGCGACCCGAGGACGACCCAGCCTTCCGCGACAACGTATTTGAGTTCACGGCGCTGCGCCGCGGCAAGGCACTGGTTGCGCTGCAACCTGAACGCGGCACGCCCGAGATGCGCGATGATGACTATCACGACCTGTCCCGCACCCCGCGCCACAGTTACGTGGCCTTTTACCTGTGGCTCCGCAAAGGGCTGGACGCGGATGCGCTGATCCATATCGGTGCGCATGGCACGCTGGAATGGCTGCCGGGCAAATCGGTCGCCCTGTCCAACACATGCTGGCCCGAGGCGCTGATCCGCGATCTGCCCGTGATCTACCCCTTCATCGTCAACGACCCCGGCGAGGCCGCGCAGGCCAAACGCCGGATCGGAGCCGTTACGCTGGGCCATATCCCACCTGCCCTGAAGGAAAGCGGTACGCCAGATCGCATGGTGCGGCTGGAATCCCTGCTGGACGAATTCTCGAACGCTGACGGTCTGGACCCCAAGCGCCGCGACCGCTTGCAGGAAGACATCCGGGATGAGGCGCAAGCCATTGGGCTGGAAAATGATCTGGGGCTGGATCAGGCCACTTGCACCGCCGAGGCGATCACGCGCATCGACCGCTTCGTCTGTGACATCAAGGAAAGCCAGTTCGGCGACGGGCTGCACATCTTTGGTCGGGTTCCGCAAGTCACCGGCAATTTCGACCCTGCGCCATCGGCCCATGCCGAGCGCGAGGGCTTGCTGGCTGCGCTGGCAGGCAAACGGATTGAGGCCGGGCCGTCCGGTTCGCCCTATCGCGGGCGCTCGGACGTGCTGCCGACGGGGCGGAACCTCTATACCACCGACCCACGCTCGGTCCCGACCCGCGCGGCTTATACCCAAGGCGTGAAACTGGCTGAGGAACTGGTGCGGCGGCATCTGCAAGAGGAAGGCGATTATCCCAAGGGGCTGATCGTCGATCTCTGGGGTTCGGCCACCATGCGCACGGCGGGCGAAGAATTCGCCATGGCGCTGCATCTGCTGGGCGTCAAACCGATCTGGGATAAGGGGTCCGAGCGCGTCTCGGGCATCGAGGTTCTGCCCATAACCGACCTGAGCCGCCCGCGGCTGGATGTGACACTGCGGGTCTCGGGCCTGTTCCGCGACGTGTTCCCGACGCTTTCGGCGCTGTATGGTCAGGCGATCCGGGCGCTGACTGCACGCGATGAGGCCCCGGACTGGAACCCCTATGCCGGACAAGAGCCCGCCGCCCGCGTCTATGGCCCCGCCCCCGGCAGCTATGGCGTGAACATGACGCAATTGTCCGAGGTCTACACCGACGAGGCCCGCGCGCAGGCGGGCGAAGCGTGGCTCAACGCCAGTTCCTTTGCGCTTGAGGGCGAGCATATCGCGCAGGACAAGGACGGGATCAAACAGCGCGTCGCCAATGCCGACAGCTTTGTCCACCTGCAGGACCTGACTGAGACCGATCTTCTGCTGGCCAATGACTACGCCACGCATGAGGCCGGGTTTGCCGCCGCCAAAAAGATCACCGGCGGCAGCGCGCAGCTGTATCATCTGGACAATACCAACCCCGACACCCCGCGCGCGCGTACTCTGCCCGAGGAAATCAGCCGCGTGGTCCACGCCCGTGCAGCCAATCCCGGCTGGATCGCCGGGATGCAACGCCACGGATTCCGGGGCGCGGCCGAGATCGCGGCGACGCTGGATCACATGGCGTCGTTTGCGCATCTGTCGGGCACGGTCGCACCGCATCTCTTTGACCTCTATCACGATGCCACACTGGGCAATGAGGATGTCGACGCCTTTTTGGCCGAAGCCAACCCAAAGGCCCATCAGGCCATGCAGGACCGGTTCCGCGCCTTGTTGGAGGCCGGGCTCTGGAATACGCGCCGCAACTCGATCCGCGCTGATCTGGAGGGGCTGGGATGAGTGCGCCAGTCGTCCAAGGCTGGTGTCCCGGTGCGCACCGACCGATGATGTCCGGCGATGGGCTGGTGGTGCGGGTACGGCCCCGGCTGGCGCGGCTGACGGCGGAACAGGCCGTGGGCCTGTGCAATCTGGCAGAGCGCTTTGGCAATGGCACCATCGACCTGACCAACCGCGCCAACCTGCAATTGCGGGGCGTGGCTGAGGGCGATCATCAGGCACTTCTTGCAGAACTCGCCGCGCTCAACCTGCTGGATACCGAGCCAGGCATCGAGGTGCGCCGCAACATTCTGGTCTCACCGCTGTATCAGGCTGGCGATCTGACCGCGCGATTGACGCAAGCGTTGATCAACCGGCTGGCCGAACTGCCCGCCCTGCCCGCCAAGTTCGGCTTTGCCATCGACACCGGGCTTGAGCGCCTGCTGGCCGGAGATTCCGCCGATATCCGGTTGGAGACTGGCCCGGATGGCCTGATCCTGCGCGCCGACGGTGCAACTAGCGGAATGGTGGTAGAGGAAGCCGAGGCCATTGATCACTTGATCGCTCTGGCCGAGTGGTTTGCCCGCACCTACACGCCGGAAGCCCGCCGCATGGCACGGGTCGTCGAGACTTTGCCGCAGCAGTGGCAGGGCAGCGCCCCGGGGTGCGTGGGGACACCACTGCAACCGGGCGCTTGCCAACAGGGCGCATTCTATGGCGCGGCCTTCGGACAACTGCCAGCACGCGCTTTGCGAGAGTTGATGGAAAACAGCGGTGCGAAGGCCCTGCGTGTCACCCCGTGGCGGCTGATCCTGCTGGAAGGCGGGGCGGCGATACCCGCCCCGGACTTTGTCACGGATGGCTCTGACCCGCTGATGACTACGGACGCCTGCCCCGGCGCGCCATACTGCACGCAGGCGCAGGTGGAAACCCGTGATACTGCGCGCAAACTGGCCCCGCGCATCCCCGGAAGCCTGCATATTTCGGGCTGCGCCAAAGGATGCGCGCGGATGGGATCGGCAGACATAACTTTGATCGGCCACAACGGACGATTTGATCTTGTCAAACAAGGCCGCGCAGGGGATGAGCCCAGCCAATGTGGTCTGACCAAAGAAACACTGATGAATATGGACTTCACCTGATGCCCTACACGTACGAAACCGACGGCGCAGCGATTTATAAAGAAAGCTTTGCCACCATCCGGTCCGAGGCCGATCTGGCCCGGTTCGACGCGGACGAGGAACAGGTTGCCGTCCGCATGATCCATGCCGCTGGAATGGTCGGGCTTGAGGAATTCGTCCATTTCTCGCCCGGTTTTGTCGCCGCCGCCCGCACCGCGCTGGAAAATGGCGCACCGATCCTGTGCGATGCGCGCATGGTCAGCGAAGGCGTGACACGGTTCCGCCTGCCCGCCGATAACGAAGTGATCTGCACCCTGCATGACGAGCGCGTGCGCCCACTGGCCGCTGAGATGAGCAATACGCGCTCGGCCGCCGCGCTGGAGCTGTGGCGTCCGCACCTTGAGGGCGCTGTAGTTGCTATCGGAAACGCACCGACCGCCCTGTTCCATCTGTTGAACATGCTGGAAGATCCCGACTGCCCGCGCCCGGCGGCCATCATCGGTTGCCCGGTTGGCTTTGTTGGCGCGGTCGAGTCCAAAGATGCCCTTTGGGAAGCACAGCCCGTGCCGTCCTGCATCGTAAAGGGCCGTCTGGGTGGCAGTGCCATCACCGTTGCGGCAATAAACGCGATCGCGAGCCGGGCGGAATGAGCGTCGGCAAGATATACGGCGTGGGTCTTGGCCCCGGTGACCCCGACCTGATGAGCGTTCGGGCTGACCGGCTGTTGCGAAACGCCCGACACGTGGCCTTCTTTCGCAAACCGGGCCGCAACGGTCAGGCACGTCAGATCGTCAACGGGATGATCCCCGAAAGCGCAACAGAATTCCCGATGGAATACCCGGTAACAACGGAAATTCCGCTGACTGATCCGCGCTATAACGAGTTGCTGTCGTCATTTTATGAAGACTGTGCCGCGCATCTGAAAGCCCTTTCAGACAAGGGCGAGGACGTTGTTGTCCTGTGCGAGGGAGATCCCTTTTTCTATGGGTCTTTCATGCATCTTTACAGCCGGTTGCGTGACATATCTGAGGTAGAAGTTGTCCCGGCCATCACAGGAATGTCCGGGGCGTGGACGGCCACGGGTGACCCCATCACGTGGGGTGACGACGTGTTAACAGTTTTGGTCGGCACCCTGCCCGAAGAGACATTGGCAGAGCGCATGAGCCAGACAGATGCCTTGGTCGTCATGAAGATCGGGCGCAACATCGAAAAAGTGAAACGCGCTTTGAAATCATCCGGTCTGTTTGACCGTGCATGGATTGTCGAGTTCGCACAAATGCCGAACCAGACCGTTTCAAAACTGTCTGAGGCAAGCGACAAGATCACCCCATATTTTTCGATCATCATCGTTCACGGCCAAGGACGGCGTCCATGACCGGCTGGGTCAAGATCGCGGGCCTTGGTCCCGGGGATGAAGCATTGGTCACCCCCGAAGTGACAGCCGCGTTGACCGACGCTACGGATGTTGTGGGTTACATCCCCTATGTCGCTCGCATCGCCGAGCGAGACGGCCTGACGCTGCACGCCAGTGACAATCGGGTTGAGATCGACCGGTCTCAGCATGCGTTGCAAATGGCGGCTGATGGCAAAAGGGTCGTTGTTGTTTCTTCTGGTGATCCGGGTGTGTTCGCCATGGCGGCTGCGGTTTTTGAGGCTTTGGAAGACGGCCCCGCAGAATGGCGGGATATTCCAATAGATGTTTTGCCCGGGATCACGGCAATGCTGGCCGCGTCAGCCCGCGCTGGTGCGCCGATGGGGCATGATTTCTGCGCCATCAACCTTAGCGACAACCTCAAACCCTGGTCGCTGATCGAAAAGCGGCTGCGTCTTGCGGCACAGGCGGATTTTTCGATGGCCTTCTATAATCCGCGCTCGAAATCCCGGCCGGAAGGCTTTGTAAAGACGTTGGAAATCTTGCGCGAAGAATGCGAGCCAGAGCGTCTGATCCTTTTCGCACGGGCTGTGTCGCGCGCGGATGAGGCGATACGTATTTCGACACTGGCAGATGCAACACCCGAAATGGCGGATATGCAAACAGTGGTCATCGTCGGCTCTTCCCGAACCCGCGTGATCGAACGCAATGGTCCGCCGATCGTCTACACACCGCGTTTCACCCCGGATGAGGGTCAGGGATGAATCAGCCAGTCCAGAACCTGCGCGACATTCGACAGCTCGACCCGATTGGGCAGGTTCGGGCGATCGATCATCAGCACCGGCAGGCCAAGCGCGCGTGCCGCGTCCAGCTTGGCGCGCGCGCCAGTGCCGCCTGCGTTCTTGGACACAACCAACTGCGTCCCGTGATCCAGCATCAGCGCGCGGTCTTCAGCCTCGGAAAAGGGGCCGCGGGCCGCGATAACGTCTGCATTCGGCAATGGCACAACGTCGGGCGCGTCGATCAGGCGCAGAAGGTAGTTGTGCTGCGGTCGCGCCGCGAAATCTTCAAGATGCATGCGACCGACAGCCAGAAACACGCGCATTGGATCACCAGACAATGCCTGGACTGCGGCAGCGATATCCGGCACATGCGTCCAAGCATCACCGGGCTGCGCGCGCCATGCCGGACGGGTCAACGCGGACAAAGCCGAACCGGTCACGGCACAAGCCTCGAAGGCGTTCCGGCTCATTTGAGCCGCGAAGGGATGCGTGGCGTCCACCACATGGGTCACCGCGTTGTCCCGGATGTAAGCCGCCAACCCTTGCGCACCGCCAAAGCCGCCGACGCGCACCGGCAGCGGCTGCGGTCGCGGATTTTCCACACGACCGGCATAGGAATAAACGGCCGGAATTCCTTGGCTGACAACAGCTTTGGCCAAAGCGTTGGCCTCAGTCGTACCACCAAGGATCAGGAGGTTGGGCATGTCTGAAGCTCCTTGGTTGACCGTATTGGGTTTGGGCGAAGATGGGCTTGATGGCCTTTCGCCTGCAAGCCGTCAAGTGCTGGATCGGGCCGAAGTTATCATGGGCCCGCCCCGCCATCTGTCGTTATTGCCCGACCAGAGCGCCGAGCAGATTGAATGGCCCGTTCCCTTTTCAGATGGCTTACCGATACTGCAGAACTTGCGTGGTCGGGCGACGGTCGTTCTGGCCTCGGGGGACCCGTTCTGGTTCGGTGCTGGTTCTGTGATCGCGCGCAGTTTTGAGGTTGGGGAATGGATAGCCCTGCCCGGGCAGTCAACATTTTCTCTGGCGGCCGCCCGTTTGGGCTGGCCGTTGGAAAGCACGCAAACCTTTGGCTTGCACGCCGCCCCCCTGACCCGCATGCGCCCGCATCTTTCGCCGGGTTTGCGGGCAATTCTATTGCTGCGCAACGGTGCCGCAGTTGCCGAGCTGGCCACGTATTTGAACGAGACAGGTTTTGCCAACACGCGACTACACGTCATGGAAGCCCTGGGCGGTCCGCGCGAACGCGCTCGCAGCGTATCACTGACCGAGGCTTTGCTGGGTGGATTTGATCATCCTGTTTGCGTCGGGCTCGAGGTTGCAGGCACAGGTCGGGCCTTTCCCAAAGCCTCTGGCAAGCCCGATGAAATTTTCGAAAATGATGGTCAAATCACCAAACGCCCAATCCGCGCGCTGACGTTGTCCGCCTTGGCGCCTCAGCGAGGCGAGCATTTGTGGGATATCGGCGGTGGGACCGGGTCGATCAGCATCGAATGGTTGATGTGTGACCCGACGCTGACCGCGACGACGATTGAGCCGCGCCCAGATCGCGCCGAGCGCATTCGCCGAAATGCAAACACCTTAGGACAGGATCGGCTGAACGTGGTGCACGGTGCTGCGCCAGACTCACTGGGTGAGCTGGAGCGACCCCATGTCGTTTTCATCGGCGGTGGCCTCAGCACCGAGCTGTTGAACTGGCTGCACACCAACCTGACTGCGGGCACGAGGCTGGTCGCGAATGCGGTGACCTTGGAAAGCGAAGCTTTGCTGGCTCAGTGGCACGCGAAACTGGGCGGTGAGCTGTTGCGCATCGAACTTGCGCAATCGGCCCCATTGGGCCCGCGCCGCGGCTGGAAATCTGCCTATCCGGTGGTGCAGTGGAGCGTAACGCTGTGATCGTGGCGGGTTTGGGTTTCTCTTCGGCGGCTACATTGGACAGCCTGCAATCCGCTTATGGTTCTGCAGCCGCTGGTCACGATGTTGGTGCTATTGCGACCGTTGCGGACAAGGACGGCCACGCCGCATTGTCGGCGCTGGCAGAATTGCTCGCCCTGCCCTTGCAACTGATCCCACCTGCCCAGTTGGCGGGGCAACGCACATTGACATGCTCGAACCGCAGCCGTGCCACGTATGGGACCGGCAGCGTCGCCGAAGCATCCGCCTTGGCAGCCGCCGGACCCGGCGCGCGGCTACTTTCACCCAGACTTATCTCGGACGACCGGCTGGCCACCTGCGCCATTGCCATCGGAGGACTAAAATGACCGTTCATTTCATCGGTGCCGGACCAGGCGCCGCCGATCTGCTGACCCTTCGCGGGCGTGACATTATCGCGTCCTGCCCCGTTTGCCTCTATGCGGGGTCGTTGGTGCCCGAAGAAATTCTGGGGCACTGCCCGGCAGACGCCAAGATCATCAACACTGCGCCCATGGATCTGGATCAGATCATGGCCGAGATCGAGGCTGCGCATCAAGCGGGTCAGGACGTCGCGCGCCTGCACTCTGGTGATTTATCCGTGTGGTCGGCGATGGGTGAGCAAATCCGTCGTCTGAAAGAGATGGGAATCCCGGTTAGCGTGACGCCGGGCGTCCCCTCGTTCGCGGCGGCTGCAGCATCCTTGGGCACCGAACTTACGCTACCCGGATTTGCACAGTCGGTTGTTTTGACCCGGACCCCCGGGCGTGCATCGTCGATGCCCGAGGGCGAAACACTGGAAAACTTCGCCCGGACCGGGGCGACTCTGGCCATCCATTTGTCGATTGGAAATCTGGACAAGGTCATTGCCGACCTGACCCCAGCTTACGGCCCCGATTGCCCGGTTGCCGTTGTGTACCGCGCAAGCTGGCCGGATGAACGGATTATTCGCGCGACGCTGGAAACGCTGAAAGATGCGCTGGATGACAGTATTTCCAGGACAGCCCTGATCATGGTGGGCCCCGCCCTCGCGGGCGAAGGGTTTGACGAAAGCTGTCTATACTCAAAAGACTACGACCGCAGGTACCGCCCGCAAAGCGCGGACAGCCCGTGGTCAAGCTGGAGCCATGGCGATGACTAACCCTCCGGGTGTTTTGATATCCGCGCCTTCTTCAGGGACTGGCAAGACCACTGTCATGCTGGGCTTGTTACGAGCGCTGGCAGAAGATGGCCTGACGGTTCAGCCGTTCAAAAGTGGGCCGGACTATATTGACCCTGCCTTTCATCGGGCTGCGGCAGGGCGTGCCTCTTTCAACCTGGACAGCTGGGCGATGGGCGATCCCTTGCTCAGCGCGATTTCAGAGCAGGCCGAGGGCGCTGATATTGTTGTCGCCGAAGGGTCCATGGGTTTGTTCGACGGTGTGGCAAAACCGGGTGAGCTGGGTCACGGCACCAGCGCCGAGACTGCGTTGCGAATGGGCTGGCCAGTTGTGCTGGTGCTGGACGTTGGCGGTCAGGCGCAATCCGCTGCTGCGACGGCGCTGGGGTTCAAGATATACAACCCCGACCTGCCGTTTGCCGGGGTGATCCTGAACCGTTGCGCTAGTCCACGGCATGAACGGTTGACCCGATTGGGGATGGAGCGCGCTGGATTGCCGGTATTGGGCGTCTTGCCGCGCCGCGGTGATCTGACTTTGCCGGAGCGGCATCTTGGTCTGATTCAAGCGGTCGAGCATCCCGATCTGGAGAGCGCAATCGTGGGCTACGCCGCGTTCTTGCGGGAACATGTGGATCTTGAAGCAATCAAGCGGGCGGCTTCCTCAGGCCCGGTGGGGCCATCGTCAGCCGCGCTGCCGCGCCCGCCTGCCCAACGGATTGCACTGGCCAGAGACGCCGCGTTTTCGTTTACCTACCCGCATTTGCTGGAAGGTTGGCGCGCGGCGGGCGCAGAAATTTTGCCTTTTTCCCCGCTCGCTGACGAAGCCCCTGCCCAAGACGCGGATCTGGTTTGGTTGCCAGGCGGTTACCCAGAGCTTCATGCAGGCCCCTTGGCAGCCGCAAGCACATTCCAAAGCGGTTTGCGCGCACATGCAGCAACCAAGCCCGTCCACGGCGAATGCGGCGGTTACATGGCTTTGGGTCAAGCGCTGATCGACAAGGACGGTGTTCAACATCAGATGGCGGGTCTGTTGGGGCTGGTCACCTCATACCAGAAGCGCAAATTCAACCTTGGCTATCGCAAGGCCGAGTTGCTGACCGAGATGCCGGGTTTCAAAGCGGGAAGCGCCTTGCGCGGGCATGAGTTTCACTATTCTTCGATCATCGAACAACCCGACGCCCCGCTTGCACGTGTTTTTGATGCGGAAGGTGCTGAAGGACCCCAGACTGGGTCGCGGCGAGACAACGTTACCGGTACGTTTTTTCACCTGATCGCAGAGGCCACGGCATGAGTGGTTTTGTCTCGTTCATCGGCTCGGGCCCGGGTGATCCCGAATTGCTTACGCTGAAGGCAGTGGACCGGATGCAAAAGGCGGATGCGGTGCTGTTCGATGATCTCAGCAGCGGCCCGATCCTGACGCATGCGCGCAGCGATGCGGATCTGGTGGGTGTCGGAAAGCGTGCGGGCCGACCCTCGCCCAAACAGGATCATGTCAGCCGGCTGCTGGTCGACTATGCAATGACCGGTCAACGTATCGTACGGCTTAAATCCGGTGACGGAGGGATGTTCGGGCGCCTTGAGGAAGAGCTGGTTGCCCTGCGCGCCGCCGGAATCGCGTACGAAATCATTCCGGGAATCCCGTCGGCGGTCGCCGCGGCAGCTGCCGCAGGTATTCCGCTAACCCGGCGCTTGACGGCACGGCGCGTGCAGTTTGTAACCGGCCATGACGTCAGTGGTAAACTACCCCAGGACCTGAACCTGCCAGCGTTGGCCGACCCGGACGCAACCACCGTGGTCTTCATGGGAAAACGTACCTTTCCTTTGCTGGTCCAAGCACTGAACGAGCATGGGCTGCCTTTGGACACCCCAGCCTTGATGGCCGAGTCTGTGTCAACACCAGACCAAAAGCTGCACCGCGCAACGGTCGGAGCGTTGTCCGACAAACTAAGTTCCGAGATCGGCACCGCCCCTGCATTGATCCTGTATGGCCCGTTGGCAGAGTTCGACAATGTATGACCTGACACTGGTCGGTATCGGCACCGGCAACCCCGATCACGTGACGTTTCAAGGCGCGAAGGCTATTCGGGCCGCAGATTTGATCCTTATTCCGCGAAAAGGTGAAAACAAGGCCGATCTGGCAGGGCTTCGGGAAGAGATCATCGCGCAGGTGACCGAAACTCCGCAAACGATCGCTTATTTCGACATTCCCAAGCGCCGGTCGGATGACGGATACCTGCGGGGCGTTGACGAATGGCACGATGCCATTGCGTTGCGTTGGCAAGACGCGATTGCGGCCCATCCTAAGGCGCGCCACGTTGCATTGCTGATTTGGGGGGACCCCTCGCTCTACGACAGTTCCTTGCGAATCGCGTCTCGGCTGCAACCGCAGCCGTCGACACGTGTGATCCCCGGAATCACGGCGCTTCAGGCGCTTACCGCGGCCCATGCGATCCCGATCAATGATCTGGGTGCGCCGTACGTTGTTACAACCGGGCGACGCATCCGCGAAGAGGGTTGGCCCGACGCCACCGCCAAGGTCGCCGTCATGCTGGACGGAGAATGCTCGTTCCAAAGCCTTGAGATGGCAGAGTTTGACATCTGGTGGGGCGCTTACGTTGGGATGAAGGAAGAAATCCTGATCAAAGGACAATTGTCCGAAGTTGCACAGCAGATCCTGGAAACCCGAGCCCGCGCCCGAAGCCAGCATGGCTGGATCATGGACATCTATCTTTTAAAAAAGCGCGTGAACTGACCAAAAATGTCGCAATTGGCGATTGCGCCAGCGCACCTCTAAGGGCTAAATGAATGGGTCTGGTCCTGCCGGAGATACTGGTAGGCTAAGAGGGAATGTGGTGCGATCACGCCAATGGTCAACTCCACAGCCGCCCCCGCGACTGTAAGCGGAGAGCCCCTGTTCAACCAGCCACTCCTGATTTTCAGGGGGAAGGCGAACAGAGGCACTGACCCGCGAGCCAGGAGACCTGCCGGGCAACGTATTGAAACACCGGCCGTCGGGTGCGGCGGCAAAGGAGAACTAGAATGGCGACTCAAACAGCAACCGCATCGGCCTCACGCGCTGGCATTCTGCCCGTTATGTTCGCAGTGGTTTTGGGCCTGGGTATTATCACGCTGACCGGTCACGTTCAGGCAGCCGCCCTGCATGACGCTGCTCATGACGTGCGTCACGCGACCGGCTTCCCCTGCCACTAACACCATGTTTAGCCGCATTTTGACCAGCGCGTTGTTCGCTGGTGCTGCAGCGGGGCTGATTGCCGCCTTGCTGCAGTTGGTTTTTGTGCAACCTGTTCTACTGCACGCCGAACTCTATGAGTCGGGCGAATTGGTGCATTTTGGCGCTGCCCCGGTTTCAGCCCATCCCGAGTTGCCCGGTATGTTTTCGGAACTGTTCCGCGACGCGCTGAGTGTCATTTTCACAATGCTCACCTACACGGGGTATGCGCTGTTGATGGTCGCGCTTATGTCGGTTGCAGAAGGCAACGGTCACAAGATTGACGGACGCACAGGCGTTCTGTGGGGTTTGGCCGGTTTCATCGCCTTCCATCTGGCCCCTGGCTTTTCTCTGGCACCCGAAGTTCCCGGCGTAGCCGCGGCGGACGTATACGCGCGTCAGGTTTGGTGGTTTGCCACTGTCGCAGCCGCAGTTGTGGCATTGTGGCTGATCGCGTTCGGCAGCAACCTTGTAAGCTACCTGATCGCGGCTGCCCTTTTCGTTGCCCCTCACCTTATTGGTGCACCGGAACCCGATGTCTTCACAGGCCCGGTACCGACCGAGATTGGCGCTTTGTTCGCCGCGCGCGCCTTTGGCATCGGTCTGGTGGCCTGGGTGCTGGTTGGCGCATTCGCGGGCTATTTCTGGCAACACGAAGGTCAACGCGCAGAAGCAACGGCCTGATTTAATTCCGCTTTGACGCGCCGGGTCCTGCCCGGCGTGTCTATGTTTGCATGCAAGGAACACGAAATGGCACGCTCACTTGCCCTTTTCGCAATCGGCTTGGTCTTTGGCAGCGGCGCGGGATTTGTTGTCGCCGCCGCAAACGGGGTCACCTTTGATGGGCACGACCACAGCGATCCTGCCCACCATGGGGCTTCGCATTCCGAAGCAGCGGCCCACGATCATTCGACCGCCATCAACCTACCCGCCGGCGCAGACGCACCCGGTTTGGAAATCGCATTGACGCAAGATCCGTTGGCCGGTTGGAACCTGCAAGTCGTACCCCGGAACTTCCGGTTCTCGCCCGAGAATGCCTCGGCCCAGGATATCCCCGGCGAGGGTCACGCGCATGTCTATGTCAATGGACAGAAACTGGCCCGGCTATACGGAAACTGGATGCATATTGATCAGCTTCCGAAGGGAGAGGTCGAGGTTTCAGTTTCCCTGAACGCCAACGGTCACAGCCCTCTGATGGTGGACAACGTACCGGTCAGTGCCGCCGTTACCGTTCAGGTCGACTAAAGCGCAGGAATGCGCGCGCGCAAGCACATTCGAAGGCGACCGCATGGCCGGGCGTCTTCGATCCAGCCCTTGGGGCTGTCCAGATATGCCTGACAGGTCGCTGCAATGTCATCTGCATCAGTCGTTACGTTGACACCAGAAAAGACATAGGTCGCCCGCCCCTCTGCCTGCATCGCCAAAGCAACAGGCTCGGCACATCCGCTGAAGCAGGCGTGCTCGGTCACTTCGACCTGCTCTGCCAGCGCCAAGTGCTCCAGGGCCTGTTTTATGGATAGCTCTTCCACCTCCCGATCCCGGGCACCAGAACAGCTGCTGCAGATCAACAGGCGCATTGCAACCTGACCTTTCTTTTCATTGCCGGGACGTTTTGCGCCTTTCGCAGCGCGCGGGCAATCCTGAATACGCACAAGATTGTGAGTGCGCGAAATCTCTGTTTCTGGCAATTATCACCCAGCTTCACCAAAGGAGATAGCGATATGAAGGCGTTTTGGACGACTCTCGCGTTTTTGGCTATGCCAGCATGGGCTGATGAGCCTCTGTCGGGATGGGCCGTGTATCCAACCGGTAAAAGCTATAATGAGTTGGTGGAAGATACGAAAGCGGCAGTTAAGAAAAACGGTTTGATCGTTGTCACACAGGCCGGGCCGACCAAAGCCGCTGCGTCCCGTGGAATCACGATACCGGGTAACCGCGTCATTGGTGCGTTTAACAACGATTATGCAGTGCGTGTGCTTGAAACCTCGGTGAATGCGATGATCGAAGCGCCAATTCGGTTTTACGTGACCGAAAACGACGATGGCACGGCAACTTTGTCGTATAAGACTCCAAGCTTTGTTTTTGCGCCCTATGTCTACGAAGGTGGGGAGCCCCTGCGCGACATAGCGGAAGAACTGGATGGCAAGTTCCAATCCATCGCCGAAACTGCAGTCAAATAGTCACACTGGCGTGATCCGACTTGCGTCTGAGGCTGTCCTCCGCAATCTGCAGTGAAACAATTCTTCGGAGCACGACTGATGCAAGACCTCTCGCCCCGCGCTGCGGATCTGCTGGCCCAACGTTTGTACGAGGCCGGATGCCGTCACGCATTTGGTATGCCCGGTGGTGAGGTACTGACCCTGGTCGATGCGTTGGAGCAGGCCGGTATTCAGTTCCACCTGACCAAGCACGAGAACGCGGCTGGTTTCATGGCCGAGGCAGTGCATCACCGGGATGGGGCCCCTGCCATTCTGGTGGCGACATTGGGCCCCGGCGCGATGAATGGCATCAACGTGGTCGCCAATGCGTTGCAAGATCGCGTACCGATGATTGTGCTGACAGGTTGCGTGGACGCCGACGAAGCACTGACCTACACGCATCAGGTGATGGACCACGCGCAGGTCTACCGCTCGATCACCAAAGGTACCTTCACGCTAACGGCCAAAGGTGCAGATATCATTGCTGACAAAGCAGTGACACTTGCAAACCAGCCTCGCCCGGGGCCGGTGCATATCGATGTGCCGATCTCGGTCGCGGACACCCGTGTCTCAGGGGTCAAGCTGCGCCGCCGGGCAAAGATCGCCGCCGTGGCCCCAGAAGGCAATTGCGTCGAAAAAGCCCGACGGTGGGTGGCACAAGCCGAACGTCCGATCGCAATCATTGGGCTGGATGTGCTGTATGACGATTCACGCAACGTCGTGCAGGCGTTTCTAGAGCATTTTGGCATCCCGTTCGTCACCACTTACAAAGCAAAAGGGATTATCCCCGAGGATCATCCGCTTTGTCTGGGTGGCGCAGGTCTTTCGCCATTGGCCGACAAGCACCTCGTTCCGCTGGTCGAGCAGGCTGATCTGGTGTTGTGCTTGGGCTATGACCCGATCGAAATGCGCCCCGGTTGGCGCGAAATCTGGGACCCGAACGAAAAGCGTGTCATCGATATCGCTGCTGTTCCCAACGACCACTATATGCATCAGGCCGGACTGAACATGGTGGCCCATACCGGTGCAACGCTGGAGGCGATCGCCAAGGGCAACCCCGCCCGTGCCACATGGCCGGGTCAAGAGCCTGAAAAGGTAAAAGCTGCGTTGTCGCAGGCGTTTCCTGCTGATGACGAATGGGGACCGGCTGCAGTGATCGCCGAAACCCACGCGGCGCTGCCAGCAGAAACACTCGCGACCGCAGACAGCGGTGCCCATCGCATCCTGTTAAGCCAAATGTGGAACTGCTCAGAGGAGCGCGGGCTGATCCAGTCATCGGCGCTCTGCACGATGGGGTGTGCGGTGCCCATGGCGATTGGCCTGAAACTGGCAGAACCTGAACGACCCGTTATCAGCTTTTCGGGCGATGCCGGGTTCCTGATGGTCGCGGGCGAGCTGTCAACTGCCGCAGAACTGGGCGGAAACCCGATCTTTCTTGTTTTCGTCGACGCCAGCCTCGCCCTGATCGAGCTGAAACAAAGGCAACGGCAAATGGGCAACAAAGGCGTTGACTTTGACCGCCATGACTTTGCCGCGCTGGGTCGTGCTTTCGGCGGCCACGGGCACACCGTTCGAAACCGCGAAGAACTGCGGGCCGCTTTGGATGCAGCCGTCAAGGCAGATACCTTCACCATCATCGCTGCCGAAATCGACCGCGGAGGATATGATGGCCGGATCTGAAGGGCCGCTGAAGGGCGTAAAGGTTCTGGATCTCAGCCGTATTCTGGCCGGACCGACCTGCACGCAATTGTTGGGCGACCTTGGGGCAAGCGTCATCAAAATCGAAAACCCCGCCACCGGGGGCGACGATACACGCCAATGGGGCCCTCCATACGTGACCGATGCCGCGGGCGTGCCCTCGGATTTAAGCGCCTACTTCATGTCCGCCAACCGCAACAAAAAGTCTGTTGCGATCGACATCACTTTGCCCGAAGGACAGGCTGAAATCCGTAGGCTGGCTTCGCACGCAGATATACTGATTGAAAATTTCAAACCCGGCGGCCTGGCAAAATACGGATTGGATTATGCCACGCTGTCGACGGAGTTTCCTGCTCTGGTCTACTGTTCAATCTCGGGATATGGGCAAGATGGGCCCAACGCATCGAAACCCGGCTATGACCTGATGGCGCAGGGGTATGGTGGGATCATGTCCCTGACGGGTGACCCCGACGGTGCGCCGATGAAGGTCGGAGTGGGTATCGCCGACGTCATGTGCGGCATGTATGCCAGCGTCGGCATCTTGGCTGCACTGCGGCACAGGGATCAGACCGGAGAAGGTCAACATATCGACCTCGCGCTGGTGGACGCGCAAATCGCGTGGCTGATCAACGAAGGTGTGAATTATCTGACGTCCGGCAAAGTTCCCCAACGCAGGGGTAACGGCCATCCAAACATCGTTCCATACGACGTGTATGAAACAGCGGATGGGCACGTCATACTGGCCGTCGGAAATGACAGCCAATTCAAGCGATTCTGCGCGTTTATTAACAAACCCGAACTGGCAGACGACACGCGCTTTGCGACGAACCCGGCCAGACTTGAAAACCGCGACGCTTTGAATGCCGTGCTGCGACCCGCCGTGATGGAACACGATACCGCGACCGTGATCTCGGAACTTGAAGCACGCAAGGTTCCGGTGGGTCCGGTTCAGACCCTGGATCAGGTTTTTGCCACCGATCAGGTGGCGGCGCGACAGATGCAGATCGCAATGCAAGCGGCCCCGGCCGAAGTGAATCTGATTGGAAATCCACTCAAATTATCCAAAACGCCTGTAACATATCGCAGTGCCCCACCGGTCTTCGGGGCGGACACTCAGGCCGTTTTAAACGCCGAAAACCCCTTTGATGACTGAAACACATTGCCTAATTCGGCAGCATGTTGCTGAAACATGCCGTTGAATCGGCGGTTTTTTTCACGTTTTGCGCACACAGCATTTCACCAATTCGAGAGGTCGGTCGATACTGATACGACCCCGCTAGAGTCTCTGGTAAGTCGAATATCGTAGAAATTCTCAACTGGATCGGACCACGAGCATGAAACAAGACGTTTTCGGACAGATGAACACCCTGACCCAATCGGCGGCTGCCGAAGCGTGGGATGGGGTGCTGCTCGGGTTCATGTCACACGCAGCTATTACGCCTCAGCATCTTGGAAAAGTGTTGGAGCTGGAGCCTGACTTTGCACTGGGGCACGCCGTAAAAGGTTTGTTCATGGTCTTGCTGGGCCGTCGCGAAATGATGCCTGTCGCTGTCGAGGCACTGACGGCAGCTAACGCAGCGATGGAACGCCAGCCCGTGACCAAGCGCGAACAGCTCTATGTTGATGCTCTTGGCCTTTACCTGTCCGACCTGCCCTCGCACGCTGTGCAGAAATTTGAAGAGGTGCTGCGGGAACACCCTCAGGACACGCTGGCGATGAAGCTCAGCCATGCGACACGCTTTGTTCTGGGGGATGCCGCTGGTATGCGTCGGTCCATCGAACGCGTGATGCCCGCCTACGAGCCTGACCACGCGGGCCGCGGTTACCTTTTGGGCTGCCACTCATTCGCGCTCGAGGAAACCGGCGCGTACGAAAAAGCAGAAATTGCAGGCCGTCAGGCACTGTGGATGGTATCGGACGACGCATGGGGCCTGCATGCTGTGGCCCACGTGCATGAAATGACGGGTAACGCGCAGTTGGGTCTGGACTGGCTGGCTGGCCGCGAGGATGCCTGGGCACATTGTAACAACTTCCGCTATCACGTCTGGTGGCACAAGGCGCTGATGCATCTGGACCTGGGCCAAGTGGATCAGGTTATGGAACTTTACGATAACTACATCCGCCAGGATAAAACCGACGATTACCGCGATATCTCAAATGCGACATCGCTGTTGTCCCGTCTGGAACTGGAAGGCGTCGATGTCGGCAACCGCTGGCAAGAGCTGGCCGATCTCAGCGCCGCGCGGACCGAGGATGGCTGTCTGATCTTTGCCGACCTGCACTACCTGCTTGCTCTGACCGGCGACAACCGGGACGAAGCGACCGGTAAAATGCTGCAGCGCATTCAGAAAGACGCCCAGCGCAACCAGGGTGACACTCCGATCCGGATGTCTGACCCCGGCATTGCAGCGGCCAAGGGTCTTGAGGCGTTTGGCGATGGCCTCTACGGCCAAGCCTTTGATTTCCTGTCGACTGCACGGGATGGAATGCAATTGGCAGGTGGAAGCCACGCCCAACGTGATGTATTCGAGCGCATCACAATTGATTCCGGCCTGCGCGCCGGTCGTCTGGATGCTGTCGAGCGCATTCTGGATGATCGCCGTGCAAAACGAGCCGGTGGCGAGGACAATTACGCTTTGGCGCGCCGCGCGTTGATTGACGCGGCTCGTGACAACGGAGACGCACAAAGCGTTCCGGCTGAATAACAAAATAAAAAAGACCAAAGAAGGACAGAACACGTATGGCGACTGCTTCGCCCGCTTCTGATTTTGCGCCTGTGGCGGCTTCAACAGCTGCCCCAGTACGCACGCGCGATCCGCGCCTGGATTTCTATCGCGGCATCGCGATGTTTATCATTCTGATTGCTCATATCCCGAACGATCCCTGGGCCAAATGGATTCCCGCGCGGTTCGGGTACTCGGACGCGACAGAGATATTCGTTTTCTGCTCGGGCATGGCATCGGCCATCGCCTTCGGAGGCGCCTTTGCCCGCAAAGGTTGGTGGATGGGCACAGCCCGCGTGGCGTTCCGCATCTGGCAAGTTTATTGGGCGCATATCTGTCTGTTTTTCTTTGTCGCCATGTCTATGGCGGCGCTGGATCAGTCTGGACTGTTTGAGAAAACCTACATCACCTCCCTGAATCTGCAGCATTTTTTCAATGACCCTGCCTCGCAGATGGTTGGCATCTTTACGCTGACCTACGTGCCAAACTATTTTGACATCCTGCCGATGTATCTGGTGGTTCTGGCCCTGATGCCCGTATACATGGGCCTGTATCGCATCGGTTTCTGGGCCGTAGCCGCAACGTCGATTGCGATTTGGCTGGTGGCACAAACCGGCGCGCTGGCCCTTCCGGCCGAGCCATGGTCGGACCGTCAGTGGTTCTTTAACCCCTTCGGCTGGCAGTTGCTGTTCTTTACCGGTTTTGCGTTCATGCGTGGGTGGATCCCCGCCCCACCTGTGTCGAAAACCCTGATCTGGGCCGCTGTGCTGTTCCTGATTCTGTCGGCCCCGTTTGGGTCGTGGAAGGTCTTTACCTGGATCAACAATGCCGCACCTGAACTGGGTGCCGTGCTACGCAAGGGCTGGCCTCTGACATCGGAACTTCGGGGCAAGACCGAGTTTGGCCTGCTGCGCTATGTTCACTTCCTCTCACTGGCCTATCTGGGCTGGGTCGTTGCGGGTGAGCATGGCCATCGCTTGATCGCAACCGGTCAGGGTGCTGCCGCGAAAGTTTGGGAATTCCTGCTGACCGTCATCACCAAGGTCGGGCAGCAATCACTTGCAGTCTTTGTATTTTCCATGGCAGCCGCGCGCCTGATCGGCGTCGGACTGGACCTGGGTGGGCGGGATGTCGCCAGTGTTTTCATCGCCAACATGATTGGCTTTGCCATGATCATCGGGGTGGCTTATCTGGCCGCTTGGTTCAAGTCACAACCCTGGAAGTCGAAAAAATGAATTTCACACGTCGCGCATTTTTGGCCTCTACATCGGCGCTCGCCGTTGCCCCGGCCACCTTTGCAGCAGGCGGAGAAGTCCCGTTTGACCGCAATGATGTGATCGAATTGGCCCGTGAGATGGCCAGCCGACCATACGCCGAACGCGAAATGGTTCCGCAGGAATGGCAGGACCTGACATACCAACAATACCGCTCGATCCGGTTCCGGCTTGACCGGGCGCTTTGGTATGAGACCGACACCCCGTTCAACGTGGATTTCTTTACGCCCGGCCTGTACTTCCCGCGAACTGTTAAGGTTTCGACAGTAGAAGATGGCACGACAACGCCTGTCAGCTTTGACCTGACAATGTTTGACAAATCCAAGGACGTGCCCACCCTGCCAATCGACGAAACGCTGGGCTTCTCCGGCTTGCGGTTGCGCACTGAAATGCATCGCCCGGGCAAAACGGACGAATTCTGCGTGTGGCAGGGTGCCAGCTATTTCCGCGCCATTGGGTTGCACGAAGTATACGGCCTGTCTGCGCGCGGACTTGCCTTGAAAACAGGCGACCCCGACGGTGAAGAATTCCCCGAATTCATTCGCTTTTGGCTGGAGCGCCCGAAACCTGGCCAGCGCAACATGATCGTTCACGCATTGATGGACAGCCCCAGTGTGACCGGCGCGTATAAGTTCAATGTAACTGCCGGCGCAGATTGCATCATGGACGTTGAGGCGACCCTATTCCCGCGCGAAGAGCTGCGGCATGTGGGTATCGCGCCCGGCACCTCGATGTTCCTGTTCGACCAAACCAACCACAGCCGTTTCGATGACTTCCGCCCGGCTGTGCATGACAGCGATGGCCTGATGATCCGCAACGGTGCTGGCGAAGTTCTGTGGCGTCCGCTCGCCAATCCGACACGCCTTCAGATTTCGTCCTTCGTTGATCTGAATCCACGCGGTTTTGGGCTGATGCAACGTAAGCGCAAATTCTCGGATTACGCCGATCTTGAAGCCAATTATCACAAGCGCCCCGGCCTGTGGGTCGAACCCAATGGGGATTGGGGTAAAGGCACCGTGACACTGGTTGAGATTCCGGCAGATCAGGAAATTTATGACAACATCGTTGCGTATTGGCGCCCTGCAGAACCTTACGCAGCAGGCAGCCAGGTCGACCTGTCCTACCGCCTGATCTGGGGTGAAGAGCCGCAGCGCACCCCAATGCCGCGTGTGATCAATACCGCCATGGGGGAAAACACTTTTGGCGAAGGTCGTCTGGCCGTGATCGACTTTGAAGACAGCGAGTTGTTTGACGACCCCGAGGCGATGACCATCTTTGTCAACTCGCCCCACGCCGAAACATCCGATGGCGTATTGCAACGTAACCCCGATACGGGCGGTATGCGGTTGGCTTTCTCGTTCCAGCCGGGCGACCGCAACCATGTCGAACTGCGCGCGCAATTGCTGAAGGACAGACAGCCGGCCTCTGAGGTCTGGCTTTACCGTTGGACCACATGAACCGCGATCTGCATATCATGCCGCCAGAAGCACCTCTGGCGATGCCCGCGCAGAACTTTAGCGAGGGGTTTCGGGACGCGCAGGTTCCGGGCGGCAAGCGCGCATCGGCGGGTTTTTGGCGTGCACTGGCGTTTTCGCCCGCGATGTTTGCAACGCTTGGCTTGCTATGGATCATGAGCGATTGGTTCGGTGCCGAGGGGATCAATCTGGTCGAAGGTATTCTGCTTGCGCTGATATCGTTCAACTTTTTCTGGATATCTTTCACGGTCTGCACCGTTCTGCTGGGTATGGTATCCCTGTCGCGGCAGGAACAACCCAAACGGCAAGGCCGACCGCAACCGCTGCGCGTGGCGCTGCTGATGCCGGTGTATAACGAAGTTCCCTGGAACGTTCTGGGCAACGCCCGCACGATGCTGGAAGATCTGCGTAAACGCAGCGGTCAGCACCACTTTGCGATGTTCATCCTGTCCGATACCCGTGATCCCGAAATCGCGGCACAGGAACAAGCCAGCATCGAGGCATTGCGCACCACACTCGCCCCCGGTCTTGAGCTTTACTATCGCCGCCGCGAACAAAACACTGACCGAAAAGTCGGCAATATCGCCGATTGGGTCAGCCGTTGGGGCGCCGATTGGGACGCGATGCTGGTATTGGATGCCGACAGTCTGATGACCGGCCGGGCCATCACACGCCTGACCGACGCCTTGGCGCGTGATCCCGGCGCGGGCCTCATCCAAAGCTATCCGCAACTGATTGGTGCACAATCCGTTTTTGCCCGGATGCAACAATTCGCCAATGGCGTTTATGGCATTGCGTTTGCCGAAGGTCTGGCCCGTTGGTGTGGGCAAGAGGGCAACTATTGGGGCCATAACGCGATCATTCGCACCAAGGCTTTCGCCTCGAGCGCGGGGCTGCCAAAGCTGCGGTCGCTGAATGGTCAGGAAAAACTGATCATGAGCCACGATTTCGTTGAGGCCGGTTTGCTGCGCCGTGCAGGCTGGGCCGTCCGCTTTTTGCCGCGGATTCGTGGATCGTACGAGGAAACACCGCCCACATTGATCGACCATGCGCTGCGGGATCGCCGTTGGTGTCAAGGTAACCTGCAGCATCTGAAGCTGTTGGGTTCAGCCGGTTTCCGGGCTGTGTCACGCTTTCATATGTTCCACGGAGCCGTCGGATACCTGATGTCGCCGCTATGGTTTGCTCTGCTGGTGATGTGGGCGCTGATCGGTCAGGGCGAGGACGCGTCGGTTCTATACTACTTTAGCCCCGACAACCCACTGTTCCCACAATGGCCCGAGATGTCGGAAACCCGCCATGTGCTGATTATCCTTGTGATGTACGCCATGCTGCTCGCACCCAAGGTCCTTGGTGTTTTGGCGTTGCCCCTAAGCGGTGTGCGCTATGCCGATTTTGGTGGCGGCGGGAAATTCCTGACATCCTTCCTGGCGGAAGTGATCCTTTCGATCCTGTATGCCCCGATCCTGATGGTACAACAGATGATCGCAGTGTTCCGAACCGCGTTTGGAATTCAGAAAGGTTGGTCGCCACAGGCGCGCGATGGCGGCAGCTACAGCCTGCGCACCCTTGTGTTTTGCCACGTGCTGGAAACCATCAGCGGCATTGCGCTGAGCGTGGGCATCCTGTCCGGCCTGGTATCCATCTGGCTGGCCCCAATCGCGATCAGCCTTGCGCTTGCGATCCCTCTGTCTGCGCTCAGTGGCGTTTCCTCCGGATCGGCGCGGCGCATGGTGGGAATGAAGGAAGATGTGCACGAGCCAGCGATCACCCGATCGGCCCGCCGCCACCGCGATGAACTCAAGCGCCTGATCGAAGGCAAAGGCGTCATGACACCTGCCGAGTGATTAACCGCCCGGCAGGCCCTCATACCAATCGACCATCATGTCCGCCCAACCTTTGGGGACATTGTGACCGCCGGGAAACAGCGCGAATTCCAGTGCGCTGCCATCGGCGCAACCGGTCCAATAGCGCCGCATGAACTGACCCGTCGTCGAAAATCCGCTGGGCTTGGTATCGGCACATTCATTCGCGACCCGCCAGATTTCTAACCCTGCAAAGATATCGCCCTGATGAAAACGGCCGCCCCCAAGAATGCGCCCTTCAAGCGGGACGACGTTATCCGTCCATCCATGGGTGTGGAACATACGGATAGGACCATCGCAGCTTTCGGGGTCTGGACGCCAAAAACCGCCCGAGACCGGAACGTAGGCAGAAAACGTCTCAGGCGCGGCGCAGGCAAGATAATAAACCATGAAGGCCCCTGCCGAAAATCCACCCAACAGAACGCGATCCGGGTCGACACCAAACCGGGCTGATGCGTCCTGAACAGCTTCGGTCAAAAAGGCGGTTTCATCGCGGCCTTTCCAACCCGGAAAAAAGTTCCAGCTTTGGCGACCATTGCGCTCTGACCCTTCCGGGGCCATCACGGCATAGCCGCGGTCCAGCAAAGGATCGACCATTCTGCGGTTTTTCAATGTTCCGGTCGCTGTTCCGCCATAGCCGTGCAGGAACACGACCAGCGGGGGGTTCTCAGCGTCGGGCAATTCTATGTGGTAGCCGCCCGACTGTGTTTCGCACATTCCCTTTTGGTCCGCGCAGGCCGCGTATCCGGTTTTGGCGGCCAATGCCGCAGCGACTGTAAGAACGGCCGCTCGGATCATTGCGATGCACCTTCGTATTTCTCAATGGGCAAACCAGTTCGCACCCAGCCCGGCCCAGCAGCGGATCCAAGCATGCCCTCAGGCACATCAATGATATTGGTGAACCCTGCTGCGCTGAGCTGATTGCTCAGGCGCGCGGAACGAACCCCACGTGCGCAGATCAATGCGACGGGCGCATTCCTGTCGCCATCCGTCAATTCATCCAGCGCCGCAACAAAGTCTTCACGGCGCATATCCAGTGGATACGCTCCTTCGCCAACACCGGTTGCACTCCACTCGCGCGGCGTGCGGATATCCAAAAGCAAAATATCGCCCGAGACCGCCTGTTGATGCGCGGACTCGACACTCAGGTGGCCACCCGCATAGCTGGCTGGGATCAGACGATACTCTCGTATCCCAAACCCCGCCGCGATTAACGCGCCGCCGCCAACCAGCACCCATCTGCGGCTTTTGAACTTGTTGCCTGTCACGTCCGGTCCTCCTGAAAGGTCAGAAGCTTATTAACACAGCAACCGAAGCTATTTCGCATGGAAATTACCGTTTGAGTTCAAGTTCCCGTCAGAGATTTTTCAAAATTTTCATTTCGACACCCGCCCTAGAACTATGTCGAAAACTTGCAATAGCTGGACAGCTAGAAAATTTTCTTTACAAAAAACAGAACTATATTGACCGCCAAGACCGGAGTATCGCACTTGTCCCTATTCCTCATCGCGGCCCTTCCCTTTCTCGGCGCTGTATTCCCAGCCCTACTGATCAGGGCAGGACGAAACGCAGCCGCGTCTGCGGCGGGTTTGACAACATTTCTTGCGCTGATGGGGCTGTTGATTCACATCCCCTCGGTCATGCGCGGCGACGTGGTGACCGCTCGGTTCGACTGGATCCCCGGGCTGGGTCTGAATGCCAATTTCATGCTGGATGGGTTGGGCTTTCTGTTTGCCCTGCTGATCCTCGGGATCGGCTTGCTGATCATTCTCTACGCGCGGTTTTATCTGTCGCGCGAAGATCCTATGGGTCAATTCTATACGTATCTGCTGCTTTTTCAGGGCGCGATGGTGGGGATTGTCCTGTCGGATAACATCCTTCTTCTGCTTATTTTCTGGGAGCTTACGTCGCTTAGTTCATTCCTGCTGATCGGCTATTGGAAACACCTGCCCGAAGGACGTCAAGGAGCCCGCATGGCGCTGGCCGTAACCGGATCGGGCGGGTTGGCTATGATCGCGGGAATGCTGATTCTGGGCAATATCGTAGGGTCGTATGACCTAAGCGTCATCCTTCAGAACAAAGAGCTTATTCAAGCCTCGCCCTACTATTTGCCCGCGCTGATCCTGATCCTGCTGGGGTGTTTCACCAAATCCGCGCAGTTTCCGTTCCATTTCTGGCTACCTCACGCAATGGCGGCCCCAACGCCGGTTTCGGCATATCTGCACTCGGCCACGATGGTAAAGGCAGGTCTGTTCCTGATGGCGCGGATGTGGCCTGTGTTGGCCGGAACCGACGCGTGGTTCTACATCGTCGCAACCACGGGTCTGGTCACTATGCTGATCGGGGCCTGTATTGCGCTGTTCAAAGACGACCTCAAAGCGCTGTTGGCGTTTTCAACCGTCTCTCATCTGGGTCTGGTAACGATGTTGCTGGGCTTTGGGACAAAATTCGCCGCAGTCGCTGCCGTGTTTCACATCATCAACCACGCAACCTTTAAGGCTGCTTTGTTCATGACGGCCGGGATCGTGGATCACGAGACCGGAACCCGTGACATCAAACGTTTGGGCGGGCTGCGGCACCTCATGCCAATCACCTTCACGATTGGCACAATTGCAGCGTTGTCCATGGCGGGCCTGCCACCATTGAATGGCTTCCTATCTAAGGAAATGATGCTTGAAGAGACGGTTCATACCACGTGGTTGCACTCACACTATCTGGTGCCCGGTCTGGCTTTGCTGGCAGCGTTGTTCTCGGCGGCGTATTCGTTCCGTTTCGTCAGCCATGTCTTTCTTGGACCGGAGCGGACCGATTATCCGGCGCACCCGCATGATCCACCGGTCGGCCTTTGGTTGGCACCCGCTTTCCTTGTAGTTCTAGTGATCCTGATCGGCCTGTATTCGGCGGCGATCGTCGGACCGCTTGTCGCCGTTGTAGCCAGCGCTGTGATCGGCGGAGAAAAGCTGCCTTATTACTCGCTCAAGCTCTGGCACGGTTTCACGCCCGCACTCTATATGTCCGTTGTTGCCACCATTGGCGGCCTTGTCCTGCTGGCGTTGCATCGCCGCGGCGAGCAATTGTGGAACGCCTTGCCGCGCCCAGAGGCCAAGGTCATCTTCGAAGCTGTCATTGACGCAATGACCCGGCTTAGCAACTGGATCACCGACACACTGCACAACGGTGTCATAAGCCGTTACGCCATCATCCTGATCGCGTTCACTGTTGGGCTGGGCTACTACGCCTATTCGACCGGCACCATCGGCGCTGAGACCCGAGACCCGCTACCTTTTCAAACCATCCCGGTCATAGGCTGGATCTGCCTTGTCGCCGCAACACTTGCGATCATGTGGTTCCATCGCAACCGCCTGTTGTCGCTGGTGTTGATCGGTGTCGTTGGCCTGATTGTTTCGATGGCCTTCAACTATCTCTCCGCGCCTGATCTGGCGCTGACACAGATTTCGGTCGAAGTGGTGACGATGATCCTGTTGCTGCTGTCGCTGAACTTCCTTCCCACCGACACACCGTGGGATAGCAGTGCAGCGCGACGTTGGAGGGATGCGGCCATTTCGGTTGTTGCTGGCATCGGTTCGGGTGCGTTGATTTATGCGCTTATGTTGCGCGATTTCGCCTTCCCGACCATCTCGGATTTCCATCTGGCCAACTCGTACAAAGGCGGCGGTGGCACCAATGTGGTCAACGTGATCCTCGTGGATTTCCGAGGCTTTGATACCTTTGGCGAGATCATCGTTCTGGGCATCGCAGCGCTTATTATCTTTGCCCTGACCGAGTCAGTTCTTGGCACAAACGTGCGTGGATATCTGCTGAACCGCAAACCGCACTGGCCGCAATCGGGGGACTCGCATCCGCTGATGATGGTCGTCGCGACACGGGTCATGATGCCGATTGCCCTGATGGTCGGTGCCTATATCTTTTTCCGCGGTCACAACCAGCCCGGAGGCGGCTTTATCGCCGGTCTGATCGTGGCGATCGCCTATCTGATGCAATACATGGCCAGCGGGTACACTTGGGCGATCGAACGTCAGCGGTTCTATTATCACGGCTCGATTGGCTGGGGCGTTCTGATTGCCGCTGCAACCGGCATAGGGGCCTGGTTCAATGACCGCCCATTCCTGACCAGTGACTTTGGCTACATTCATTGGCCGCCGCTGGAGGAGTTTGAATGGGCCACCGCGATCCTGTTTGACACAGGCGTTTTCCTGGCGGTTCTGGGCGCTGTTATGCTGGCGTTGGACAGCCTGTCGCGCTTCGCCTGGCAACCCGGCATGGCGCAGGAGTTCCCAATGGATATCAACCCTCTGCGGGATGATGCCGGAAAAGAAGACGAAGAGAAGGAGCAGGCCTGATGGAAGCGCTCGTAGCCTCAGCCGTAGGCGTGATGACCGCTGCCGGGATCTTTTTGATCCTGCGTCGGCGCACGTTTCCCGTAATCCTGGGCCTGTCCCTGTTAACCTATGCGGTCAACGTCTTTCTTTTTGCAACAGGAAGGCTGGCGCTGGACGCACCGGCGGTTCTGAACAAGTACGAAGAGGTTCCATATACAGATCCGCTGCCACAGGCGCTGGTTTTGACAGCCATCGTGATCTCATTCGGGATGACGGCGGTGATCGTGATGATTTCGCTCAGCGCTTATCTTTCGGCCAAGGATGATCACATCGACATGACTGCGCAGGATAGCACCGACGCGCCGGGAGAAGACGCATGAACCACTGGATCGTTGCTCCGATCGTTCTGCCTGCGATCCTTGCGCCCTTCATCATCATGGTTCTACGCTACCACCTGGACCTGCAGCGCATCTTTTCGGTGGCCGGGGTTGTTGGCCTGCTCGGGATCGCCCTGACGATTACGGTGCAAGCCGGCGGAGGCGATATTCAGGTCTATGAACTTGGCGATTGGCCTGCGCCCTTTGGCATTGTGCTGGTTTTGGATCGCTTGTCGGCGATGATGGTTCTGCTAACCGCGCTTTTGGCGTTGCCGATTGTTCTATATGCCATTGCGTCGGGCTGGGACGACAGGGGTAAGCATTTCCACGCGCTGTTCCATTTCCAACTCATGGGCGTGTGTGGCGCTTTCCTGACCGGTGATGCCTTTAACCTGTTCGTTTTCTTCGAAGTGCTTCTGATCGCCTCTTATGGGTTGATGACCCATGGCGGCGGTGCGGTTCGACTGAAGGCAGGTGTGCAGTACGTGGCCTATAACCTGCTGGGATCGACCCTGTTCCTGTTCGCTTTGGGAACGCTGTATGCGGTGACAGGGACGCTCAATATGGCGGACATGGCGGCGCGTGTGGCCGAACTGCCCGCGGAAGATACAGCGCTGCTGCGGGTCGGTGCAGTGCTGCTGCTGCTGGTGTTCTGCATCAAAGCTGCGGTCTTACCCCTGCACTTCTGGCTGCCTGCCAGTTACGCAAACGCACCGCTGCCGGTTGCTGCCCTGTTTGCAATCATGACCAAGGTTGGCGCGTATTCGATCCTGCGCATGTACACGCTGGGTTTCGGGCCCGAAGTCACGGCGACCCAAGGCTTGGTTGGTGCATGGTTGCAACCCGCCGCGCTGGTGACATTGGCCGTTGGTGCCATCGGTATATTAGGTGCAAAGCACATCGCGCGCATGGTGGCCTTCTGCGCCATTGCGTCAATGGGCACGCTGCTGATCGCTATCTCACTATTCACTGAGACCGCAACCGCCGCTGCGCTCTACTATATCTACCACTCAACGCTGGCGACGGCCTTGTTGTTCCTTGTCGCCGATATGGTCATGGAACGGCGCGGTGGTGCGATTGCTCCGACAGCGCCGATGCCGCAGAGCGGGCTGATCTCGGCGCTATTCTTTGTAGGTGCCATTGCCTTGGCTGGCATGCCGCCGCTGTCTGGCTTTATCGGCAAATTGCTGGTGCTGGATGCCGCGCGTGATGCGCCCAATGCCAATGCGATCTGGGCTGTAATCCTGATCGGATCATTTGTGACCATTGTTGGTCTCGCGCGGGCTGGCACGCTGATCTTCTGGAAAAGCCATGATGCCCGCTATAGCACTGAACCAGAGCCCGAAAACGCCGAAGAGGTCGCAGCGCAACCCGCACCCGAACCGAACCCAGGTTTGGCCCTTACTGCGATATTTGGAACCGTTCTCGGACTTGTCGTACTGACAGTATTCTCGGGCCCGGCGCTGCAATATGCCGATCGCACAGCTGAACAGCTTTTCACGCCTGAAAACTATATCGCAGCCGTTTTGGGAGGCGAAGAATGATGCGCTTGTTACACCGAATATTCCCACACCCACATCTGACCTTCCTGCTGACGGTAGTCTGGGTTTTGCTGGCGAACAAACCCTCGTTGAACTCGGTGGTTTTCGGTTTGATCCTTGGGATCATCATACCGTTCATCACCCAACCCTACTGGCCCGACCGCCCCAAGTTGCGTAATTGGCCGATGATCGTTGAATACGGACTGGTCGTCCTTTGGGATATCGTAATCGCCAATATCACAGTGGCCAAAATCATCCTGTTCAAGCGCGACGCAGACCGACAACCCAACTGGGTTTGCATCCCACTCGAGCTGCGCACCCCCGAGGCGATAACTGTATTGGCAGGAACGATCACGATGACGCCCGGCACGGTCAGTTGCGATCTGTCAGCGCAAGGCCACAACTTGCTGGTTCATTGCCTGGATGCACCCAACCCGGAAGAAGTTCGCGACGAAATCAAACAGCGCTATGAACGGCGGCTAAAGGAGATTTTCGAATGATCGAATACGCCATCTACTTTGCCTTCGCCTGTTTCGGGGTCGCCATCATTCTGTGCCTCTGGCGCATCATTACAGCCGACGGTGTCGGAACCCGCGTGCTTGCTCTGGATACGATGGTCATCAACACCATCGCGCTGATGATCCTGTACGGGCTTGCGTTGGGCACTGAAATCTTCTTCGAGTCCGCCATGATCATCGCCATGCTTGGCTTTGTATCAACTGTGGCCTACGCACGCTTTATGCTGCGCGGCAATATTATCGAGTGAGGGCAGCATGACGTTTATCTTCGAATTGCTAATCTCATTCTTTCTGATCGTTTCAGGCATTTTCGGCTTTGTCGGCTCCTATGGGATGATCAAGCTAAAGGACCCGATGTCCCGGCTGCATGGACCCACCAAGGCGACGACACTGGGCGTAGGCGGCGTCCTGCTGGCGTCTATCTGTCACTCGGTCCTGCTGGAGGGCAAACTTTCGCTGCACGAGTTGCTGATCACCTTATTCCTGTTCCTCACGGCACCGATCACAGCTCTGTTCATTGCAAAATGGCATATCCATCGCCATGAAAAACCCAACGATCTTCCGGACGCGGGCGAGGACGAACTTTGGGCCACCCATGCGGTCGAACAGGTCGAAGACGTTCCTGATCACAGCAATACCTGAGCCCCATGCACACACCTCCGCTGCCCCTGACCCGCGATCTGGTTCTTATAGGCGGAGGTCATACCCACGCCCTGCTTCTGCGCAGTTGGGGTATGAACCCGTTGCCCGGTGCGCGCGTAACCGTCGTAAATCCCGGCCCAACCGCACCCTATTCTGGTATGTTGCCGGGCTTTGTCGCCGGACATTATGACCGATGGGAACTGGACATTGACCTTGTAAAGCTTGCGCGCTTTGCCGGTGCCCGCGTCGTGCTGGGCAAGGTCGAGGGGTTGGATGCGAAAGAACGCCTTGTTCATGTTCCCGGGCGTCCTCCGATCGCGTTTGATGTGGCTTCTGTGAATGTGGGCATCACCTCTGACATGCCCGCCCTGCCCGGTTTCGCGGAACACGCGATACCGGCAAAGCCGTTGGGGCCGTTTGCCGCCAAATGGGCTGAGTATCTTGCCGGTCATGGCACTGCATCCGTCGCCGTTATTGGTGGTGGCGTGGCCGGAGTAGAACTCGTCATGGCAATGGCCCATGCACTGAAGGAAAAAGGGCGCGAGGCACAGGTCACGCTGATCGACAACGCAAAAGCGCTGACCGCAACTGGCGCTAAGGCTGCATCCACAATCCGTAACGCAATGCGCGAATTGGGTGTAACCGTGCTGGAAGATGCGCAGATATCGAGCATCGAAGAAGATCATGTTTTGCTGGACAACGGTGATCGCATCCCTGCCGCCTTCGTTACCGGAGCCGCGGGCGCCCGACCGTACGGTTGGATTTCTGAAACGGAATTGGCACTGCAGGACGGCTTCATCCGGGTTAATGCCCATCTTCAATCCAGCGATCCCGCGGTGTTCGCGGCAGGCGATTGCGCACATCTGACCGAAAATCCGCGTCCCAAAGCAGGTGTTTACGCGGTGCGCGAGGCCCCGGTTTTGTTCAACAACCTGCGCGCTGCTTTGGGCGCGGGTACTCTGCGCCGATACGTTCCGCAGAAGGACTATCTGAAACTGATTTCACTTGGCGGCAAGTCTGCTCTGGCCGAGCGTTTGGGGACGTCATTCAGCGGTCCCTTGATGTGGAAATGGAAAAACCACATCGACCAGACGTTTATGAACAAGTTCCGCAATCTTCCCAAGATGGCACAACCGGCCTTGCCCACCCAACACGCAAGTGGCCTGAAAGAAGTGTTGGGCGACAAACCGATGTGCGGGGGGTGTGGTGCCAAAATTGGACGCACTGCGCTGCGATCGGCGTTGAACGCGCTGCCTGCCCCGGAACGTACGGATGTCATCCCCCTGCCCGGTGATGATGCCGCGCTACTGCAGACTGGGAATGCCAGACAAGTCATGACATCCGATCATCTGCGGGCAATTACCGACGACCCCGTCTTGATGGCCCGCATCGCTGCTGTTCATGCTCTTGGGGATATTTGGGCTATGGGAGCCGCCCCACAGGCCGCCACTGCGACAATCACCCTACCGCGCATGGCACTAGAGCTTCAGCACCGCACGATGACTGAAATCATGTCCACCGCCAGCGATGTCATACGCAACGCCGGGGCCGAGATTGTTGGCGGTCATAGTTCAATGGGCGATGAATTGACCATTGGTTTCACCCTGACAGGCTTGTGTGAAAATGACCCCATCACCCTGTCGGGCGCCCGGATTGGTGACGCCCTGATCCTGACCAAACCACTGGGCAGCGGCGTGTTGATGGCCGCCGAAATGGCCGGTCTGGCGGATGGAGAGTGGATTACAAAGGCCTACGAACAGATGAGTCACCCACAGGGTGAGGCGGCCCGTATTTTAACCGATGCCCACGCCATGACCGATGTAACGGGTTTTGGTTTGGCTGGACATCTGGTCGGAATATGCGAGGCATCGGGTTGCGGGGCCACTTTGGATTTGGATGCAATTCCCGTAATGAAGGGTGCGCTGGACCTGGCCGCAAGGGGTGTGCAATCGACACTGTTCGAAGAAAACCGAACGGTCGCGCCGGACCTGCCGCTTGGGGGCAAAACAGACCTCTTATTCGATCCTCAAACAGCCGGTGGATTGTTGGCCGCTGTGCCATCCGATCTGGCCCGCCATATGTGCGACACGCTTCGCGCCGCCGGATATCCGGCCGTCATCATAGGACACATCACGGACACAGCCGGGCTACGACTTCAGAGCTGATCCAGCAGAGCCTCGATCCGGTTAGCCGCCGCTTCCAGACCAGCCGCATCCAATGCGTCCACATTTACATGGGCGATCACTTTGGAAACGCGCGCGCGGCTGGATTTCGTGTAAGCCGGATCGTAATGCTGTTCCATCAAGGCGCGCGTTAATGCCAGTTTGTCTTGAGATTTTATCAAGTCGACCCAACCATCCACGACGGCATGTCCCAGGTGATAACGCAATGGGGAAAGACGATCCGTCAACCGGGTGCCATCGGACAAAACGTCTTCATAAGCCGAAACCAAATAGGCCGAACGCGCCTCGATCGAGGCTTCGATGTTGATCCGTGGTGCGGCACGCAATGCATCCCACAAGGAAGGAGGCAAAATTAGCTTGCCGATTTTAGACGACTCTGCCTCGACGACCACAGGCCGATTGATATCGAGGTGACAAAGTTCAGACGCCAACACGGATTCGAACGCTTTTTGGCTGGGTTGTCCGCCCGGCATCTCACCCAGCAAAGAACCTCGGTGGTTTGCCAACCCCTCAAGGTCCAACACTTGAACACCGCGCGACCTAAGTACCCCCAAAAGCGCGGTTTTCGCCGTACCAGTGTATCCGTCCAGTGCGAAAAGGCGATGACCTAGTGGATCATCATACAGATATTGGTTCACCAGACGGCGATACGTTCGATAGCCCCCCTCGACCACATCGGCCCGCCACCCAATTTGTTGTAGCGTCCACGCGAACGATCCTGACCGCTGGCCGCCTCGCCAGCAATAAACCAGCGGTTTCCATCCACCTTCATGATGCGACAAGCTGTTTTCAATGTGATTGGCTGCATTGCGAAACACCAATGCCGCACCAAGTTTTCGCGCTAGGAACGGGCTTTCCTGAACGTAAAGTGTTCCAACCCGCGCGCGTTCTTCATTGTTCAGGACCGGTAGGTTGATCGCACCGGGCAAGTGATCTTCGGCGTATTCGGCCGGGCTGCGCACGTCGATCACTGTATCAAACGCATGCTTGTACAAGTCAGGCAAGCTGGTGAATTTCGAACTCATATCAGTGATCTAACCCCTGATGGGGTATTTGAGAAGCCGCATAGTCATGCAAGAATTGGTTCAATAAGCTGCGCGCCACTCGCCCGGTTCGAGTTCACTGCCGCGTCCACGCGATGATAGTCCAGAACACCTTCGGCCCCAGGCTTCATCAAAAGCGCGGCACCTTTCCCGGCTTCGCCCAGCCATAATGGCCAATCATTGGGTTCCAGGATCAAGGGCATGCGATGATGGATAGTGCCGAGGTCGTGATTGGCAGGGGTGGTCACGATTGCACAAGTTCCAAACCGCATCTCGTCGGCACCCCAGTCTTGCCAGACACCTGCAAATGCGATGGGTGCCTTATCACGGCGCGTTATATACCAAGGCAATCTGTCGCCCTGCTCGGTCTTGGCCCATTCGTAGAACCCGGTTCCCACAATCAGACAGCGCCTCTCGCGGCAAGCTGCACGAAATGCAGGTTTCTCGGCCAGGGTTTCCGCCCGCGCGTTAATCAACAAGGGACCAGCCGTCTGGGTTTTGTACCAATGGGGCAAAAAACCCCAGCGCAGCGCATCCAGTGTCCGCCCATTTTCACCCGCGCGCACAACATGCACCTGATTTGTCGGACAAACATTAAAATTTGGAACCGCAGGCAACGTATTCGCTGGCCGTGCGGAAAACAGCTGCGCCATTGCATCGTTCGGAAGAGTTATTGCAAAGCGTCCGCACATGGGTAATGAACCATCAATATTGTTTCGACAGATACCGGGCCTAATGCAAAACCAAACAGCGAAAACGCTCAAAAGCAAGGCATTGACTGCTTTGGAAGCTGGCAAGCCGCAATCAGCTTTCAAAAAAGCCCAGCTAGGTCTGAAAAAATTTCCAAGTGACTCAGATTTTCATGCCATTGCCGGTTTTGCCCTGACGCAGTTGAAGCAATATCGAAAGTCCATTCCGCACTTCATCGAAGCATCAAAGTTAAAGCCAGATGACCCCCAGTTCGCTGAAAATCTGGCGAACGCACTGATGCAGTCGGGACAGATACCCGTCGCATTGGAATATGCCGAGCAAAAGCTGGAGAAGTTTCCAAATAACAAGGAACTGCTCAGAGTTGTCGATGAGATCCAACTCAAAGGCAAAAACTGGCGTGAGATCATCGATCACACTTCGAAAAAGCTGGAAAAAGACCCCCAGAACGCAAGCCTTCTTTCCGCACGCGCGCGGGCCTATGACCGGATAGGGTTTGTCGACAAAAGCGTTCAGGACATTTCGCGGGCTTATGAGCTGGAGCCCGGGAACGACGATATCGCTTACCAGAAAGCATCCACCTTTCATCAACGCGGTGAAAAAGAGGAATCCCGGCAAATTCTGCATCGCATTGCAGCCCGGAATCCAGCGCATGTGAATACGCTATTTCAACTGAGCATGATGGCCAGCGCCGAGGACGCACCCGACATGCTGGTGGCTGTCGAAAAAGCGATCGCCTCTTCAGAACAACCGGGTGCCGAGTTGGAATTTGCAAAGGCTCAACTCACCTCCAAAATCAAAGGATTAACAGCTGCGCTTCCCCAATACGTCTTGGCGAACGCAAAGCAGCATGCACTGAACCCATACGACTCTGCCTCAGAGGATCGAGCATTCGAAGCAGCCACAGGGCTGTTTTCCGTTAACACCGATATTCCATTCTCCAATTTGAATGAAAAACCTTTGCCGGTTTTTGTACTGGGACAACCCCGCTCTGGCACCACTCTAATGGAAATGATGCTGAGTTCAGCGCCCCATATCGCAGGATGTGGAGAATTGACGGTAGGGGCGGACTTATCGCGTGAGTACCTAGCTGGATCGTCTACCTTTGATGCTAAAAGCGCTGAGCAGTTTGCGCAGGACTATCGTGAATTTATGCCACCACTACCGCAAGATTCGACGGCTTTTATCGATAAGATGCCGCACAACTATAAGCGCCTGGGTTTTCTGCTAACGGCTTTTCCGAATGCTAAAATCATCAATATGTTGCGAGACCCTCGCGATGTTGGATTGTCGAAGTGGATCCGTTTTTTCCCAGCGAGTGGAATGCGTTACGCGTCAGACCAAAAGGCGATTGCGCATTCTGCGAACCTGTATCGCCGGTATATGTCCCATTGGCGGGCCGTTTTCGGCGACCGGATCCTAACTGTGCAATATGAAAAACTGGTCGACGACCCAAAGACCTACAGTCAACAGGTCGCGGCCTTCTGTGGCATCGACTGGTCCGAGGCGATGATGCATCCGGAAGAGAATACCAAGCAGGTCCGAACGGCCAGTATCGATCAGGTACGCAACAAGATTTCGACCAAGTCAATTGGCGGATGGCAGAGTGTTTCTGAGCATCTGCAACCCATGCTCAACGGCTTCGACCCGGCCTTGTGGCCGGAATACGATCTAAGCTGACCCTACCAAAAGGCCGCATCCCCAGACGCGGCCTTTTCGCTTTTTCAGCACTTACTTCTGTTTGATGCGTCCATCCAGGTAAGGCTGGTACGGGGCGTTTTGCGCAAGATACTCAGCCGTTACATCCGCCAAATCCGGACCGAAGTCATAGGCGTTCTTGTCATCACCTTCGAACATGCTGTAGCCGTCCCCGCCGTTGCGAACATAGTTGTTCGTCACCACGCCGTAGACTTTTGCCATATCCAATGGTTCCCACGCGCCGTCATGCTGCACTTCGACAAGCGTTATGCGCTGATTGGTTGGCGCGCTTGGATCAAATTCATAGCGCATGCCCGCGACCTGAGGGAAGCGCCCGTTCTTTTCCTCTTCATCGAATTGGGCCATGCCGTTTTCCAATGCGGCCTTGATTGTCGCGCCGTCAGTCCAGAACGTAGACAACGTGTTTTGGAACGGCAGGACCAGTACAACTTCACCCTGAGTGATCTCGCCTTCGTCAATACTGGTGCGCAATCCACCACCGTTTTGAATCGCGATCTGCACACCCTGATCCTTGACCCTGTCCAGCATCGCATCGGCGACCAGATTGCCCATTTCACATTCCACGTGACGACAGGATTCCCGCGCGCCATCAATAGGTGCGGCAGCGCTGGCAACGACGCGTTGCTTCATTTCCTCGATCGGAGCGGCCATTTCAGCCACGCGTGCCGCAATATCCGGGTCGGGTTTGATCGACGCATCCAGAAGGATCGGCTCACCCTCAGCTGAAATCAGATTGCCGTCATCGTCAAAGGTTAATGTGATCTCTCCCAAATACTTGGAATAAGCATAGGCCTGCACAACGGGGACATCGCCTACCATCATCGGATAGGGTCCCGCCGCTCCGTCGTCGGTGTTTGACAGCAATGTGTGTGAGTGCCCTCCGATGACCAGATCCAGACCGGGCACTTGCTCTGCGATTTTGAGGTCTTTGGACAAACCAACGTGGTTTACGGCTATGATGATATCGACACCTTCGTCCTGCAGCGTGGCCACATCGGCCTGAAGGCTTTCGATCTCATCTTGAAAAACGACGTTGTCACCGGGGCTGGACGTATCAACCGTATCTGTTGCCAAGGCGGATACGATGCCGATCTTCTGATCCCCAACATCCAAAACCAAATGGTTCTTTACTTTGCCTTTCAGCTCTGCCGATGAGGACAGATCAAGGTTACCCGACACGACGGGAAAGCTCACAGCATCTATGAAAGCTGCCAATCCTTCGGGGCCGTCGTCGAATTCGTGGTTTCCAACAGCCATGGCATCATAGCCGATAGCCTCCATAAACTCGGCCTCGGCTGCGCCCTTGTAAGTGGTGTAAAATAACGAGCCCTGAAAAGGATCGCCCGCATCCAGCAAAAGAACGTTTTGACCTTCCAACGCGCCACGACGCTCATCCACAAGCGTTTTCAGGCGGGCAACCCCGCCAAAGCATTTGCCTTCGGCCTCGTCCTCTGCATCACAGGTGGAGTCATATTTGTTAATCGACTCGATACGGCTGTGGATGTCGTTTGTATGCAGGATTGTCAGCTTGTATTCCGCAAAAGCCATGCCTGCAGTAAGCCCCAAAACGGCCGCCGAGGTCAGGAAACGGGTGAACATCTTGAAACTCCCTATCGTTATTTTCCGTGATGGTGCGACTTGCGGAACAAAGAGTCAAAGGGGGGAAATCCGGCTTGATTCCAGCTGCCTCGCAGGGCATCACGGCCTCATGCTGGTTTACAAGATTTTCCGGGCCGATGAATGGGCCACGTTGCAAGCCGAGGGTGCATCCGATGGGGCGCCGATTGATGTCTCAGACGGGTTTGTGCACTTTTCAACCGCCGAACAGGCAGCCGAAACAGCCGCCAAGCATTTCGCGGGTGTCACTGATTTGACCCTTTTGGCCTGCGATACAGACGGCATGGGCGAAGACCTCAAGTGGGAGGTTTCGCGCGGTGGCGCTCTTTTCCCACATCTATATCGCCAGATCAGAATGACCGATGTGGTATGGTCGCGCGCCCTGCCCTTTGACGGCAAAAGTCATCAGTTTCCTCCGGAGATGGTATGACCGCTTTTGTCGATCCTGATCGCGCTCAGTTCCAGGTATTCAAGGACCTGGACCGGGATCATCCGATCGAGATGCTGAACCTTGTGAAATTTCGGGCCGAGGCCGATTACCCCGAAGGGCACGCCTTGGCCGACGCTGGTCTGACCGGGGCTCAGGCCTATCGCAATTACGGCGACGAAACCGCGCCGATCATTGCCCGGCTGGGCGCAGAAATCCTGTGGCGAGGCGCGTTCCAGACAACTCTGATCGGCCCCCAGGACGAAACATGGGACGCGGTCTTCATCGCACGTTATCCCACGGGTCGCGCTTTCCTAGAGATGGTGACTGACCCTGTGTATCAACAAGCGGTCGTGCACCGTCAGGCTGCGGTTGAAACCTCGCGCCTGATCCGATGTGCCCCCGCTGAAGGCAAAAAGAGCTTCGGATGAAACTGACTGAAAAACTGGGACTTGCAGCCTTGCACAAGATGGACCCCGAAGTTGCGCACGGGATGTCGATTAAGGCGTTGAAAGCTGGTTTGACCCCGACCCCCGGCCCCGTCACGACGCCGCGCCTGCGAACGCAAGTGGCGGGTTTGGATTTGCCGAACCCGGTTGGGTTGGCTGCGGGTTTTGACAAGAACGCAGAAGCACTCACCCCTTTGTCGCGCGCTGGTTTTGGGTTTATCGAGGTCGGCGCAGCCACCCCACGCCCCCAACCCGGCAACCCCAAGCCAAGACTGTTTCGCCTGACCGAAGACAAGGCGGCCATTAACCGGTTTGGGTTCAACAATGAGGGGATGGAAGTCATCGCCCAGCGTCTCGCGGGCCGTCCAAAGGACGCGGTGATTGGCTTGAACCTTGGGGCCAACAAGGACAGCGACGATCGCGCGGGCGACTTTTCCAAGGTGCTTGCCCATTGCGCCGCCCATCTGGATTTTGCCACCGTTAACGTTTCGTCGCCAAATACTGAAAAACTGCGGGACCTGCAGGGTAAAGAGGCCCTGAGCGCGCTGTTGAGCGGCGTGATCGAAACACGAGACAGCTTGTCCCGCCCCCTTCCTGTATTCCTGAAGATCGCGCCAGATCTCAGCGACGAAGAACTGAAAGACATTGCAGAAGTCGCGCAGGATACCGGTGTAAACGCCGTTATTGCGACCAACACCACGCTGTCGCGCGATGGATTACAAAGCGGGCACAAGGATGAAGCCGGTGGTCTGTCCGGCGCCCCCTTATTCGCAAAATCCACACGCGTTCTGGCGCGCCTCAGCCAGCTGACTGGCGGCCAAATCCCCCTGATCGGCGTGGGCGGCATCAGCACGGCAGAACAGGCCTATGCCAAGATCTGCGCCGGGGCGTCGGCAGTGCAGTTCTACACCGCGATGGTTTATGGCGGTATTTCCCTTGCTGCCGAAATTGCGCAAGGCTTGGATACCTTGCTGGCCAGGGATGGCTTTGACACTGTCGAACAGGCGGTCGGCAGCAAAAGAGAGGATTGGCTATGATCGAGTATTGGCACAACCCACGCTGCTCGAAATCTCGTACGGGCTTGGCGCTTTTGGAAGAGAACGGTGCACAGGTCAACATCCGCAAATACCTTGAGGACGCCCCCTCAGCCGACGAAATTCGGGCCGCTTTAAAGCGGCTGGATATCCCCGCGATTAAGATGATGCGAACCGGCGAAAAGCTGTTCAAGGAATTGGGGCTAAGCAAAACTGCACCCGAGAACGAGCTTATCGATGCCATGGCCCGCCATCCGATTCTGATTGAACGTCCGCTGGCGATCAAAGATGACAAGGCCGCGATCGGTCGGCCGCCGGAAAACCTGCTGTCGCTGCTTTAGATCTGGGCCTCAAGCCGGGGATAGCGCGCGCCCAATGTTACCGCGCGCGCGGTGTTCAGAACCATAAGGGCAGCCCACAGCCCATGGTTGCCCAGTGTCGGCACAAGAACAAACAAGGCAACGACATAGATCGCGACAGACTGTATCATCGCGTTGCGCATCGACCGGGTCCAGGTTGCTCCGATGTAGATACCGTCGAACATCCAACTTGCGACGCCGATCACCGGCGCAAGCGCCGCCCAGACCAGATACTCTCGGGCCGCCAATCGTACCTCGGCGGACGTTGACATCAGGTCGATCAGCGCAGGTCCAGCCAGGAAAAAGACGGCCCCAAGTGCAAACGCGCCACCAACACCCCATTGCGACGCCATGACCGAGGCCCGCCGCACCTGAAACCGGTCTTTTGCTCCGACCGCTCCTCCGACCAGTGCTTCGGCGGAAAAGGCGAAGCCATCCAGCGCAAAGGCGGTGATCTCGAGAAACTGCAAAAGAACCTGATTTGCCGCCAGATTGACGTCCCCGAGATCCGAGCCAACGAACAGAAAGGTCGTGAACGCTCCGGTCAACAGGACCGAACGGATCATGATGTCACTATTGACCTGCAACATCCTACGCAGGCGGGCCGCGTCGAAGATACGGTTCCAATCACACCACTGACGGCCGCCAAATGCGCTGCGGCATAGCCAAAGCCCCAGCGCGAGGCCTGTCCATTCGGCGATCAGCGTCGCAACAGCGACACCTTCCACGCCCCAGCCCAGCCCCAGAACAAACCACAGATCAAGCAGGATGTTCAGCCCGTTCATCCAAACCTGCAGGACGAACACGCCGCGCGTTCGCTCGATCGCAATCAGCCACCCGGTCACCGCATACAGCGCAATTGTGGCCGGAGCCCCCCAAATTCGAATCTCCAGATAGCTTCTCGTCAGCGCCTCGACTTCGGGGCTGGCGGGTGACAGCGCAAAGGCCCCCCAAAATACGCCCGCTTGAATCAGGATGAAGAAAACGCCCGCTGCCCCGCCAATCAGCAATCCACGCATCAGCAAAGCGCCGGTTTCAGCGACATCTCCGGCCCCGCGCGCCTGTGCCGCAAGGCCGGTGGTTCCCATCCTCAGGAAACCAAAAATCCAATAGATCGCAGACAGGATCACTGCGCCCATACCGACGGCACCAATGGGTGCTGCCTGCCCCATTTGCCCAACGACACCGGTATCAACCGCTCCCAATATCGGAACGGTTGCGTTGGACAGCACGATGGGAAGTGCGATTTTCAGCACCCGCCTATGCGTGATGGGCGCCGAGGCGTCTCGCATGTGACCCTAAGCGTCCTGCATGTTGGGTTGCGGCATCAGGAAATGCCCGGTTGCTTGCGCGTAGGGACGCGCGTGGTTGTCCTGCCATGCCTCGACCCGTACCGAAGCATAACGGCGACCCGAACGGCTTACGAACGCACGGGCATAGGCATCCCGCGGCAACCCGGATCGCAGGTAATCGACCGTGAAATCAACCGTCTTGGGAAAGCGGATCGTTTCATCGCGTGTAATTGTGTCGGCATCCAACGCGCCGCTTTCAATACTGGGCAGAAAGTGCTCCCAGCTTAGGGTAATGACGGCCGTTACCTCGAGAAAGGCCGCTGTGACACCTCCGTGCAGGGCTGGAAGCAGAGGGTTGCCGATCAGTTTCTCGTCAAAGTTCAGAACTGCTGTTAGTTCATCCCCGCGCCGATCGAAGCCTATATTCAGAAACCGAATGTAGGGAACGCCCTCAACAATCGCGTTCAACGCAGCGTCGCGCCTTTGCTTGACCACCTGCATGGGTTCTGGGCGTTTACGAGCCATCACAAACCCTCCACCGTGAAAGAGCCCGCTGCGGTTGCAACCGGCAGTTCCTGATCTTCGTCCATGGCCGTTGCACGCACAAACGCCACGTTTCGCGTCAGGTGGAAACAGGTCGCGCGGGTTGTGATCATCTGCCCCGGCGTCGCTGCCCGCATATAGTCGATCCTCAGATCAATCGTAGCGGTTCCCCCGGGTGAGGACGGGTGGCTCATGACTGCAGCGCCGCAGCATGTGTCCAATGCCGCAAAGACTGCGCCGCCGTGAATAACACCGGTGCGAGGGTCACCGATCAGTTCGGGGTTGTACGGCATCGTAATCTCGGCCTCGCCGTTGCCAATCTGGGTCAGGCTCATACCCAGAGCCCGCGCATGCGGAATCGCCTCGATGAATTGGCGTGCAATGGCTGTTTTGTCGACCATCTACTTGTGTCCCCTTGATTTATCCCTTTATGGGCGTGTCACCCGCAAAAGAGCAAGCCCACCTGTTGCGCTTGGCTGTGACGCACCATAATCTGCTGCAGAGGAGATCAGGAATGTCCGACGACCGTTTGTCATTCAAAGAGATGTGTGCCGAGTTTGACGTGACTCCGCGCACCCTGCGCTACTACGAGTATATCGAGCTTTTGCAGCCAGATCGCGAAGGCAGATCCCGATTTTACGGCCCCCGCGAATGCGCGCGAATGACACTGATCATGCGCGGGCGAAAATATGGTTTCCCGCTTGAAGACATCCGGCAGTGGTTGTTGATCTACGAAGATCAGGGGAATCAGGCACAGATGCAGACCTTCGTCGAAATGGCGGATTTGCAGCTGGTCGAGTTGAACAATCAAAAGCAGCAATTGAATGAGGCGATCGACGCGCTTCAGAAAATGCGCGATCAGACGGCCAAATCGCTGGAATGATCGCAACGCCCAAGTCTTGATGCGTAACGTGATTTGCGCCCATGCGTTGACAGTGCTGTGAAAGACCAACACTTCATGCCTTGATAACCTTTACGTGAGAATTCGCTTTTCGATCCTGTCGAAAACAGACTATATCCGGCCATGTGAACCACCCTATGTGGTTCTAAAGGCGTTGATTTTCAGGATTGGTCAAGAATTCCATGACAAGCTTTAGTATCGCGAACGGAAACTCTACCACGTTCACGGATACGTCACCGGGTGGCGGCCTTGTCATTGATTTTGACACGCTGGACAACGGGTTCAGCGTTCAGATCAACGGTGTAGATCTTTTCGTGGGCGGACCAGCCGGCGTACCCAACGAAGCGGAATTCCAGATCGTAAGTACGCCCGGCCAGACCGTCGGATTTGCTGACGGTGACAGGTACGAAGTTGACACGCCCGCGGTCTGGCAGCTTGGAAACACAAATGGCGAACCGGTCGTGCGGCTGGTGATCAACCCGGACGGCACGATCGAGTTTTTCGGTGTTAAAACGAATGACGGGCCGCTGGAACCGCTTGAGCTGATAAACGGCTTGTCCGTTAATACAGATGCCATCGCAGACGCTTGGAATGAGGATGGCCCCAATACCATTGTCATCGACCAGGAACAGACCGGGCCCACTAACGCCAGTGGCGAATTCGTGGATGTGCTGTGCTTTGCATCCGGCACATTGATTGAAACCTTGCACGGTCCTGTCGCGGTAGAAAAGCTGCAGATTGCCGACGAGGTTCTGACCTACGATCACGGTTACCAACCAATTCGCTGGATTGGGTCAAATCGCCTGACACCGTCCGAATTGGCTGACAACCCAAGGCTGAAACCCATTTTGATCCGAGCAGGCGCTTTGGGCACAGGCTATCCCAAACAAGACCTGATCGTTTCCCCGCAGCACCGCATACTTGTATCTTCGGCCGTTGCCCTGCGCATGTTTGAGAACAAGGATGTTTTGATCCCCGCGAACAAGCTTCTGTCTTTGGATGGCGTCGATGTTGTTAAAGCGGCACCGGACGGCGTCACATACTTCCACATTCTGTTCGATACACATGAAATCATCTGGTCGAACGGTACGCCGACAGAAAGTCTTTTTACCGGCCCCGAGGCGCTCAAGTCCGTGTCAGAAGAAGCGCAGGCCGAGATCAAAGACTTGTTTCCTGCGTGTTTCGATCCGGAATTCAAGGCGGTGTCCGCACGTTTCATTCCGGAAAAGGGCAAGCGTATGCGCAAGCTCGTCCAAAGACATCTGGACAATCGGAAGCCCCTTTTTGACGGCTCTGAGACGCCCGGCAGCACGATTTGACACCGGCGCATCTGCGCCAACGCAAGATGCGCGCCGCAATAAGAACGCCAGCAGCGTTCAGATCGGAATCGCGAAACTGTGTCTGCCGCCTCTTAAGTATCCCCCCCAACATCGTGTTCGTTGGCAGGTACGCGCTCCTGTTCAATGCCGAAATCGTCAAATTACGTGACGTGAAAATCCAGTTTTGGCCCAGTTCAGCGTCTTGACGCGACCGGAAGTTACGTCAACTTATTTGTGACGTAGCGTTTGCATTACGTGAACGTCATCTCCGTGTTGTAAAAGGCGCATCGACTGCGCACCTGAACCTTATCGACGCCAGTGACAAGAGTGCTGAAACCATGACCGAAGATCTGATGACCATTCGTGAAATGTGCGAGACATATGATGTCACTCCACGCACGTTGCGGTTTTACGAAGCCAAGGAACTGCTGTTCCCGATCCGTGAGGGGCAGAAACGTCTGTTCACCAAGCGCGACCGGGCCCGGCTAAAGCTGATCCTGCGCGGTAAGCGCTTTGGCTTTAGCCTCGAGGAAATCCGCCAACTTCTGGATTTGTATCATGTGGGAGACCAGCAGATGACCCAGATGACCCGCACATTCGAAATAGCGCGCGAGCGTCTAGCCGATATGGAAGCCCGCCGCGAAGAGCTGACGCAGGCGATTGACGACCTCAAGGAACAGTTGCGCTGGGGCGAAAAGGTAATCGCCTCGATGACAAACGAAAAAAAGGCCGCCGAATAAACCTCGGCGATCCCCACTCACCGGACATCTGAATTTAAAGGGAGCTTCAAATGCCCGTCTACAACGCGCCTACCAAAGACATGCAGTTCATCCTGCACGAGGTCCTGAATGTGTCAGGATCGGATATCCCGGGATACAACGAGCTTGAGGCAGAGTTCACCGGCGCCGTGCTGGAAGAGGCCGGCAAAATCTCGACAAACGTTCTGCACCCGCTGAACGTTGTCGGCGATACGGAAGGGTGCCGCCTGGAAAACGGTATCGTCTACACCCCCACGGGTTTCAAAGACGGTTTCGAACAGATGAAAGAAGGCGGCTGGACCGGCCTCGACATGCCCGAAGAGTATGGCGGGCAGAACATGCCTTACGTGATGGGCACCGCCGTGGGCGAGATGTTCTCGGGTTCGAACCAGGCATTTACCATGTACCAGGGTCTGACGCATGGCGCGGCCTCGGCCATTTTGGCGCATGGCACGGACGAACAGAAGAACACATACCTGCCCAACATGGTCAGCTGCGAATGGACCGGTACGATGAACCTGACCGAGCCGCATTGCGGCACCGATCTGGGGTTGATGCGCACCAAGGCCGAACCACAAGATGACGGCACCTACAAGGTATCGGGCCAAAAGATCTTTATCTCGGCTGGTGAGCACGACATGGCCGACAACATCATCCACCTGGTTTTGGCCAAGATCCCCGGCGGCCCTGAGGGTATCAAGGGTGTCTCGTTGTTCATTGTTCCCAAGTTCATCGTCAACGAAGACGGCAGCCTGGGTGAACGCAATGGCGTCGCGGTCGGCAAGATCGAAGAGAAAATGGGCATCCATGGCAACTCGACCTGCGTCATGAACTATGACGAGGCGACCGGCTACTTGCTGGGCGATACGCACAAGGGCATGCGCGCCATGTTCACCATGATGAACGAGGCACGTCTGGGTGTTGGCATGCAGGGTGTTGCACAGGCCGAAGCGGCCTATCAAAACGCCGTCGAATACGCCAAGGACCGCCTGCAAGGCCGCGACGTGACGGGCGTCAAGAACCCCGACGGTCCGGCAGACCCTTTGATCGTTCATCCCGACATTCGTCGCAGCCTGATGGATCAGAAAAGCTTTACCGAAGGCGCCCGCGCGTTTCTTCTGTGGGGCGCAACAATGATCGACAAGGCGCACCGCGCCGAAGACAAGGACGCAGACGGCCTGATCTCGTTGTTGACGCCGGTTATCAAGGGCTTCCTGACGGACGAAGGCTATGACATGACCGTCAAAGCGCAACAGGTCTACGGCGGTCATGGCTACATCGAGGAATGGGGCATGTCGCAATATACCCGCGACGCCCGCATCGCGATGATCTACGAAGGTGCGAACGGTGTGCAGGCGCTGGATCTTGTTGGCCGCAAGCTGGCGCAAGACGGCGGCAAGCATGTGATGGCATTCTTTGAGATGGTGAAATCCTTCTGCAAGGAAAACGCAGGCCAAAACGAAGCGTTTGACAAGGCGTTTATTGAACCCCTGAAAACGGCATCCAAAGATCTGCAGGCCGCCGGTATGTACTTTATGCAGCAAGGCATGAAGAACCCCAATCACGCGCTGGCCGGATCAAACGACTTCATGCACATGTTTGGCCATGTGTGTCTTGGTTTGATGTGGGCGCACATGGCCAAGGCGGCCTATGCGGCACTTGAAGCCGGAGCGTCAGATACCGAGTTCTACGAAACAAAGATCGCAACCGGCCAATTCTACACCGCGCGCCGTTTGCCGGCGACGGCCCTGCATCTTGCACGGATTCAGACCGGTGCCGACACCGTGATGGCGCTTGAGGCAGCAAGCTTCTGATACACGCCCGGTTCCGGTGCGTTGTGCCGGAACCGGTCATTCAAAGGGAAAGACATGCCGAAACGATTTCGCCTGACCCGCCGTTTCCCGGTCGCCATGACCGAAGACGGGTATCGCAAACTCAGGGCTTTTGCCCATGAAGCGGGGTTGGACGAAGGCGAGGCCCTGTCTTTTCTGTTTGAGAACTTCAACAGCGTGATTGATGAGCACAACCTGACCCACCGGTTGCGCCAGTTCAATTCCGAGTTGGAGGCGCGCAAACGCTGAGCATACGGCCACCGGGCCGGCTGTCTGAACACCGCACATGCGCCACGGGAGGGGCGATCACATGACCATCAAACTGTACTGCTTCGGTGAAAGCGGAAATTCGTACAAAGCCGCCTTAGCGCTGGAGTTGTCGGGCCTGGATTGGGAACCGGTCTTTGTCGACTTCTTCAATGGAGAAACGCGAACCCCCGAATACCGCGCGAACGTCAACGAACTGGGCGAAGCGCCGATGTTGGTTGACGGCGATTTCCGCACCAGCCAGTCAGGCGCGATTCAGGCCTATGTCACGGAAAAATCGGGCAAGTTCGGCGGCAAGACCCGCGAAGAAAACTACGACATCCTGCGCTGGGTTTTGTGGGACAATCACAAGCTCAGTTCGATTGCAGGAATGACCCGTTTTCTGTGTAACTTCCTGCCTGAAGAAAGCCGAAATGCGGATGTCATCGGCTTTAACCAAGGTCGGCTGAAAGCGTCGTACCAGCTTTTGAATGATCATCTGAAGGGCCGCGACTGGATTGTCGGCGACAATGTAACCAATGCCGATCTCAGCTGTTGCGGCTACCTCTACTATCCCGAACCATTCGGTTTTGACCGCGCCGAATGGCCCCATATCGACACCTGGCTGACACGCCTCAGCGAACAGCCCGGCTGGAAAGCCCCATATGACCTGATGCCCGGCAACCCGTCGGATCGAGCTTAAGGAGAAGACCCATGACCGAAGCCTATATCTATGACGCCCTGCGCACTCCGCGCGGCAAGGGCCGCAAGGATGGCAGCCTGCACGAGGTAACCTCGGTGCGGCTGTCCGCCGTGACCCTGAACGCGATGAAAGAGCGTAACAATCTGGAAGGTCACGCCGTTGAGGACGTGATCTGGGGCAACGTTACCCAGGTGATGGAACAAGGCGGCTGTCTGGCGCGCTCGGCCGTGCTGGCCTCGGATCTTGATCAGTCGATCCCGGGACTGGCGATCAACAGGTTCTGCGCCTCGGGCATGGAGGCCGTGAACCTCGCCGCAAACCAGGTCAAAGGCGGTGCAGGTGAGGCGTATATCGCAGGCGGCGTTGAGATGATGGGCCGCGTGGCCATGGGCAGTGACGGTGCAGCGATTGCCGTTGACCCCTCGCTGGCGATGGACACCTATTTCGTGCCTCAGGGTATCTCGGCGGACATCATCGCAACCGAATATGGCTTTGATCGCGATCAGGCGGACGCGCTGGCTGTTGAATCGCAAAAGCGCGCAGCCAAGGCGTGGGAAGAGAACCGGTTCGAAAAATCGGTCATCAAAGTCACCGACCAGAACGGCCTGACCATTCTGGACCGCGACGAATATATGCGCCCCGGCACGGACATGCAGAGCCTGGGCGCGCTGAACCCGTCCTTTGCGATGATGGGTGAGCAGATGCCGGGCTTCGACAAGGTCGCAATGCTGAAATACCCGCATCTGGAGCGGATCAACCACATCCACCACGCGGGCAACAGCTCTGGCATCGTGGATGGGGCTGCGGCTGTGCTGATCGGCAACAAGGAATTTGGCGAGAAATACGGCCTCAAGCCGCGCGCCCGCATCAAGGCGACAGCGAAGATCGGCACCGACCCGACCATCATGCTGACCGGTCCGGTGCCCGTGACCGAGAAGATCCTTGCTGACAACGGCATGAAGATCAGCGATCTGGACCTGTTCGAAGTGAACGAAGCCTTCGCCTCGGTCGTGCTGCGGTTCCAGCAGGCGTTTGATGTGGACCCTGAACTGGTGAACGTCAACGGTGGTTCGATCGCGATGGGCCACCCGCTGGGCGCAACCGGCGCGATGATCATCGGCACCCTGCTGGACGAGCTGGAGCGTCAGGACAAGGAAACCGGTCTGGCAACGCTGTGCATTGCGTCCGGCATGGGGGCGGCAACCATTATCGAGCGGGTCTGATGCCCAAGCTGGATCTCTCTCAGATCCCGTTTCAGGGCGGCTCCTCCTATCCCGGCAAACTGGCCGAGGCGACCGCGGGTCGTTTCGTGCAGCGGCTGACGGATGCAGGCGGGTTGACCCAATACGGGGTCAACATCGTGCGGCTGGAACCGCAGGGCATGTCATCGCTGCGCCATTACCATATGGAGCAGGACGAGTTTGCCATCATGCTCAGCGGCACCTGCGTGCTGATTGATGACGATGGTGAGCACCAGATGCAGCCCGGCGATTGCGCCGCCTGGCCCGCGGGTAATCCCAACGGCCATCACCTTGTGAACAAGACCGATGCGCCTGCGACCTTTCTGGTGGTGGGCACGCGGACCCCGACCGAGACCGCCTATTACAGCGACATAGACATGATGGTGAAGGATGACGCAGACGGCGAATCCTTCACCCGGAAAGACGGCAGCCCGCTGACGGCTGACCAGATTGGAGATGACAATGACTGATTTCACTCTGACCAAAGACGCAGACGGCGTCGCCACGATCACCTGGAACGTCCCCGGAAAGACGATGAACGTGATGTCCTTTGACGGGCTGTCCCAGCTGAGCGACCTGATCGATCAGGCGCTGGCGGATGAAGGGGTCAAGGGCATCGTCCTGACCTCGGGCAAAGAGGGGTCGTTTGCGGGCGGCATGGACCTGAACCTGCTGGCCGTGATGAAGGAACAGGCGGGCGACAATCCGGCCAAGGGTCTGTTCGAGGGCACGATGCAAATGCACGCCCTGCTGCGCAAGATCGAACTTGCGGGCATGGACCCCAAGACCAAGAAAGGCGGCAAGCCCATCGCGACCGCCCTGCCCGGCACCGCGGCAGGCATCGGGATGGAGTTGCCGCTGTCCACGCACCGCATCTTTGCCGCCGAGAACCCCAAGGCGAAATACGGCCTGCCCGAGATCATGGTCGGCATCTTCCCCGGCGCGGGCGGCACCACGCGGATGGTCCGCAAGGTGGGCGCGATTGCTGCGGCTCCGTTGTTGCTGGAAGGCAAGATGCTGGACGTCAAGAAAGCAAAGGGCGCGGGTTATATCGACGAGATCGCTGCTGACCCAGTTGCCGCCGCGAAAGAATGGGTGCTGAACGCGAAAGACGCCGATCTGGTCAAGCCGTGGGACGCCAAGGGCTATAAAATGCCCGGTGGTGCTCCGTACCACCCCGCAGGGTTCATGAACTTCGTCGGCGCCTCAGCCATGGTCAACGGCAAGACCCAAGGCGCCTTCCCCGCGGCCAAAGCATTGCTGAGCGCGGTGTATGAGGGCGCGCTGGTCGATTTCGACACTGCGCTGAAGATCGAGGCGCGCTGGTTTACATCCGTCCTGATGAACCCCTCCTCGGGTGCTATGATCCGGTCGCTGTTCCTGAACAAGGAAGCGCTGGAAAAAGGTGCCGTACGTCCTGCCGGTGTGCCGGATCAGTCGGTCAAGAAGATCGGCGTTCTGGGCGCAGGCATGATGGGTGCGGGCATCGCGCTGGTCTCGGCCCAGGCCGGGATGGAGGTTGTTCTGGTCGACCGGGATCAGGCAGCTGCGGACAAGGGCAAAGCCTATACCGAAGCCTATCTGGACAAGGGTATGAAGCGCGGCAAAGTCACCGAAGACAAGAAACAGGCCATGCTGGCGCGCATCACTGCCACCCCCGATCTGGATCATCTGAAGGGCTGTGACCTGATCATCGAAGCCGTGTTCGAGGATATGGGCGTCAAGGCCGAGATGACCAAAAAGGTCGAGGCGATCATCCCCGAGGATTGTATCTTTGCTTCGAACACCTCGACCCTGCCAATCACCGATCTGGCCAAGGCCAGCGTGCGGCCCGAGCAATTCATCGGCATCCACTTCTTCTCACCGGTTGAGAAGATGTTCCTGGTTGAGATCATCAAGGGTCGCGAAACCGGTGATCGCGCGGTGGCCAAGGCGCTGGATTACGTCCGCCAGATCCGCAAGACGCCGATCGTGGTCAACGATGCGCGGTTCTTCTACGCCAACCGCTGCATCATCCCCTATATCAACGAAGGTCTACGGATGATCACCGAAGGCGTCAGCCCGGTGCTGATCGACAATGCCGCGCGTCAGCTTGGCTTCCCCGTGGGGCCGATCCAGTTGAATGATGAGACCTCGATTGATCTGGGGGCCAAGATCGCACGTGCGACCAAAGCCGCCATGGGCGACGCCTATCCCGAAAGCCCTGCCGATGACCTGATCTTCTGGATGGAGGCCGAGGGCCGCCTGGGCCGCAAGGCCAATGCCGGGTTCTTTGACTATGACGACAAGGGCAAGCGCGTCGAATACTGGAAAGGTCTGGCCGAAAAGTACCCGCATGCCGAAGACCAGCCCGACCTGATCGAAGTGCAGGAAAGACTGATGTTTGCGCAGGTGCTGGAAGCCGTCCGCGCGCTGGAGGAAGGTGTTCTGGAAGACATCCGCGAAGGCGACGTGGGTGCCATCCTGGGCTGGGGCTTTGCCCCGTGGTCCGGCGGCCCGCTGAGCTGGCTGGACATCATCGGCACGCCCTACGCGGCCGAGCGCTGCGACCAACTGGCCGCTACCTATGGCGAGCGCTTCGCCTGCCCGCCGCTGCTGCGCGAGATGGCTGAAAAGGGTCAGTCCTTCTACGGCCGGTTCGATCCAGAAGCCAAAGCCGCCTAACCAAAAAAACGCTGGCGCATGCCCCCAATGCGCCAGCGAACCTTATGCCGACGATTGACTTGTCGGCGGATCAAACGTGTATCCAAAACGGTTTATGTCTTCGCGACATGTTGCCTCCAGCGCGGAATGCGCGCGTGAGGAGTAATAAGTCCGGTAGTCTTTTGTGCGTTTGGATGCGTTCAGATGGGGTAGCTGCACGCGAAACCCCAAATGATCGAACAACGGCGCGGCATCGCGTTCATAGTATTCAAGCCTTATATACGCGTTGCAGTGCTCAATGCCGTTAGACCACGTCATGTATTGACGGGCAGGATTGGCCCGGAACGAGCGGGCCGTGTCCGGGTGGAGCACAAAAGCCTCGAAAGACAGCTTTTTCGCCCGTTCAGGTGCCGGGTGATCAAAACTCTGTTCCTGTAGCCAATGATAATAGCTGACCATGCGATCCCAAGGGTTTCGCACCAGCGTGAAGGTGAACAAAGCGTCCCGCTCAGACGGGTCAATCAACTCATCAAGATCAGCTAGTGTTGCGTGTTTTCGCAACTGCCCGGAATGATCAATTGACTTGACCCTGTTGCGTCGGCGAATGGCCTTGGGCGTATCCCCGATCAGAATGTCATCCTTCATTGCACGTTGTTCCAGTGCCAGGGACAACGACGTTCCTCCGGTTTTTGGGATATGGACAAAGACGTAAGCCCGCCCCTTCGAGATTATCATGCGGCCTCCGGTTGGGCGGGCGTGCGACCAGCTCTCCACCCCAACAAGGCCCCTGCTGTTGCGATCAGGCAAATCCCGACAATCTGCATCAACCCGATGGATTGCCCCAAAACGGCCCAAGCGAACAAAGGACCAAACACCATGACCGAGTATTCAAAAACCGCGACGTAGGACGGCTCACCGATCTGGTAGGCCCGGATCAGCATGAAAACCGCAATCGTTGATCCGACGGCCTGCACGATGATCCAAGGCAAAGCTGGTTGCATGGCCCAAACCCAGCCGCGGCTTACAAAACCCTCGGCACCCTCGGGTGAAGCAACTGGCCAAACGGACAAAAAAATCAGGCCGGCAGCCCCCGCAGAACCCAGCGTCACAACCATTGCGGCAAGCAACGCAACTGTGCTTTCACCAGCACAATGCGTGCGCGTCACGATTGCGCTAAGAGCGTAGAACAGCCCCCCGGCCACCGGCAGAAGGGTCAGAAAATCGAACTCGTAAGGGTTGGGTTGCAGGACGCATAGGATGCCAGCGAAACCAACAAAAACGGCCAGGATGCGCCAGCGACCAATTCTCTGCTTCATCGCCAACGCCGAGATCAAAAGGACGAAGATCGGCGAGGTGAATAGCCCGGCCAGTGCTTGCGCAATCGGCATCAGCGCAAGCGAAGCGAAATAGAACAGCATCGCCAGCGTGATCAGAATACTGCGCACCATCACCGGCGTCAGACGGTTGGGCCGTAAGGTGCCGAACCCCAACAGAGACAACCCCACAATCAACGGTAACATCAGCAGCGCACGACTAAGGTGGAACTGCCACAACCCAATCGTGTCAGCGAGCAGGATCACCACGTTATCGACCACACCAATGATCGCCATAGAACCTATCATCAAAATCGATGCCAGGATCGGAGAAGTCTGGGTGTCAGTCTGCATCTTGGGTCCTAAAGCGAACGGGAACGCCGGACTTCGATCTGCCGCGCGTCCGGATATCCAGCACATTTTCGGAACATCGCGCAACAGGTTTGCGCCACTGGATTTTTGCGTGCTAAACTGACCGTAATTCATAACGAGCAGTTCCAACCGTGATGACGGCCCTCAAACAGTACCAGCGGATCGAAGCCACCGGTCTGTGGCGCCCCTCGCCTGATGTGCAACGGCGCGAGGTCGTTGTGTCCATTGGCGAAGCAACACTGACCATCTCGGACTTCAACGACCGCGCATTGACGCATTGGTCGCTGGCTGCGTTGGTACGGCAAAACCCAGGCGCGTATCCGGCAATTTACAACCCGGACGGCGATCCGGACGAAACACTGGAACTGGCCGAAACCGAAACCACGATGATCGAGGCGATCGATCGCCTGCAACGTGCTATCGACCGTGCACGGCCACATCCCGGGCGATTGCGCTGGTTCACAGTGGCAGGGGTTATCGCCGCCGTCGCGATCTTGTTGGTTCTCTGGGTCCCGGTCGCGTTGCAAAGCCACGTGGTATCGGTCGTGCCGGAAATCAAACGGCACGATATTGGCGACGCAATTTTGCACCGAATTGAACGTGTATCCGGTCGCGCTTGTTCATCTGGCGACGCGCAGGACGCGCTGGATCAGCTGGCTGCACGAACCGGAGTGCGTGAGGTCGTCATTTTGCCCGCAGGTGTTCAAAGCAGCCTGAGCCTGCCGGGTGGAATCGTTCTGCTGAACAGATCTCTGGTCGAGGATCACGAAGACCCATCGGTGGCTGCCGGTTACATCATAGCTGAACGTGCACGTGTACTGGCCGAGGATCCCTTGGACGATCTTCTGGACCGCACCGGTGCAATGACAGCCTTCCGCTTGCTAACGACCGGAGAACTGACCCCCGAGATTGTCGATGCATATACCGAAGAAGTGCTGTCAGAGCCGCGCCCATCTTTGCCCGACAGTGATCTGCTTGAGGTTTTTGCCCAGGCCGCGCTGCCCTCGACGCCATTCGCCTACGCGATGGATGTCACGGGTGAGACTGTATTGGGGTTGATTGAGGCCGACCCGATGGCGGGTCGTCCCCTGCAGCAAGTGCTTCCCGACCGCGATTGGGTTCGGTTGCAGAATATCTGTGGCGAATAACGCAGGTTACTTGGTGCCGAACATCCGGTCACCAGCATCCCCCAGCCCCGGCATAATGTAACCTTTCGAGTTCAGCTCGCGATCCAAAGAGGCCGTGACGATCTTCACGTCAGGATGGGCTTCTTTCATGCGTTCGACACCTTCCGGCGCGGCAAGAAGGCAGAGAAAGCGAATATCGGTCGCACCGGCTTCTTTCAGCAAGTCAATTGCGGCGGCCGAACTGTTCCCGGTCGCCAGCATCGGGTCGACCGCAATCACCAGCCGGTCTTTAAGACCTTCGGGCGCTTTGAAATAGTACTGAACAGGTTTCAGCGTCTCTTCGTCACGGTATAGCCCGACAAAGCCGACACGAGCCGAGGGGATAAGCTCGAGCACGCCGTCCAGCATACCGTTTCCGGCGCGCAGGATTGAAACCAGCGCCAGTTTTTTACCCGCCAGAATTGGCGCATCCATTTCCTCCATCGGGGTTTCGATGTGGCGCGTCGTGAGCTTCAGCTCACGCGTGACCTCGTAAGCAAGCAACAATGTGATCTCACGCAGCAGCTGACGGAAAACAGCGGTCGAGGTGCCCTTGTCCCGCATGAGCGTCAGTTTGTGCTGGACCAGTGGGTGGTCAACGACGGTCAGATGTTCGCTCATGTTTTCTCCAGTCTTTTCTTGACCCGCGCACGGGTTTCTTCATCGCAAAAGGCCGCGTTCAGGGCCGTTTCATTCAGGGCAGCAAAATCTTCGGCGGTCCAACCGAAGGCCGCGGCCAGCATCTCATATTCGCGCCGCATGTTAGTGTGAAAAAACGGCGGATCGTCGGTAGACACGGTGACATTGACACCGTGATCGCGCAACCGGGCAATCGGATGCGCTGCGAAATCGGGAAAGAGGCCCAATACCACATTGGACCCCGGGCAGACTTCAAGCGTCACGTCCCGGTCGACGATTTCGTGGATCAAGTCCGGGTCTTCGATCGCACGCACACCGTGGCCGATGCGCTCAACACCCAAATCACGGATCGCGTCCCGTACACTGTGCGGCCCTGCGAACTCACCTGCATGTGTTGTCAGGCGCAGCCCCGCCTCACGCGCGCAATCAAAGGCCCATTTGTAATCGCCCTGCGCGCCCACGGATTCGTCACCGCCCATCCCGAAACCTGTCACCCAGTCCCCGGCGGTTTCCGCAGCGCATATGGCGCTGCGCTTGGCCTGATCAGGTCCGAAGTGGCGCACACATGTGATGACACCTCGCAGGGTAATATCATGCTTTCGCTCGGCCTCATCCGCCGCGTCCTGAATAGCGCTCAGGTAATCGCGCCATGCATGCAGATCGCCGCCACCGCAAAAATCCGGGCTTAGGAAGGTTTCGGAATAAACCACACCGTTCGCGGCACTTTCTGCAAGAATAGCGAGCGTAAGGCGGCGGAAATCCTCAGGCGATTTCAATACTTCGCAAGCGGCCTCATACACGCTGAGGAAATGCGCAAAGTCCCGAAAATCATAACTGCCATCGGGCTTGAAAATTCCGCTTAAATCCACGCGTTTTTCATGGGCGAGTTGGCGGATAAAGGCCGGAGGGGCAGCACCTTCATGGTGAAGGTGCAGTTCCACCTTGGGCAAGTCTGCAACGGTCATAGAAAACTCCGCCCCGGACCCTGCGCCGGGATATTCAGGTGCTGCGCGATACTGGCGGCTATGTCGGCAAAGTTAACCGCGCCAATCTGGCCCGCCCCCAGACCCGCGACCAGCACGGGCACTTGTTCGCGCGTATGATCTGTTCCGATCCAACTAGGATCATTGCCGTGGTCAGCCGTCAGCACCAACATGTCGCCCAGCCGCAACCGTGGCAGGATCTTACCGATCTCATGGTCAAACCATTCCAGCGCGCGGGCATACCCGCTGATATCGCGGCGGTGGCCGTATAGGCTGTCAAATTCGACGAAATTGGCGAATGTCAGGCTGCCCTCTTCGGCCTCATCTATAAGCTCCGAAAGGTGCCCCATCAGCTCGGCGTCCGACCCTTTGCGCAGCGTGTCGATCCCCTGCATCGAGAAGATGTCGCCAATCTTGCCGACCGCGTGAACTTTGCGCCCGGCATCCTGTACCCAGTTGGTCAGCACCGGTGCGGGGGGCAGAATGGCGAAATCCTTACGGTTGGTTGTTCGCGTAAAGCCTTGCTCGGGCGAACCGACAAAGGGGCGTGCAATCACACGACCCACTTTCATCTCATGCAAAATCGGCGCAAGGGTTCGGCACATCTGTAGCAGGCGATCAAGGCCAAAACTTTCTTCGTGCGCCGCGATCTGGAAAACGCTGTCTGCCGACGTGTAGCAGATCGGCCAGCCGGTGCGCAAATGTTCAGCCCCAAGCTCGGCGATGATGGTTGTACCGGACGCGTGGCAATCGCCAAGTATCCCCTCAGTACCAGCGGCTTTGGCTGCGGCCTGCCTCAGGTCAGGTGGAAATGACGGCTTTGTATCCGGAAAAAAATGCCAATCCCAAGGCACCGGCAAACCGGCCAGTTCCCAGTGTCCCGACGGCGTGTCCTTGCCGGGCGAATGCTCTTGCGCGCATCCCCACAAGCCAGTTGGTTCCGTCTGCAATCCCGGCGTATCAGCCCCCGAAGCCAAACGCGCCGCAGCGCCCAGCCCCAATGCATCCAGATTGGGAACATGCAATGGGCCGGAACGCCCTTCTTCGGCTTTGCCGTCTGCACACGCTTGCGCAATATGCGCAAGTGTGTTTGCCCCAGTATCTGGCACATCCCCGTTAAAGAACTGATCGGCGTCGGGTGCACCACCGATACCGACCGAGTCCATCACCACCAAAAAGGCCCGCGTCACGGCCTGATCCTTTCATGGACCAGGCCAGGTACGCTAGGTTTGGCGGGTCCGAGTTTAACCGCCCCCAACACTGCTTCTGATGCCCGCTGCGCGGCGTCTTCGCGCGCGGCATGCACCACAGCCAGTGGCGCGCCCTTTTCGATCCTGTCCCCAAGTCTGACGATATTCGACAACCCGACAGCGGGGTCAATCACGTCGCCCTCGACTTGACGACCGCCACCCAGCGCGACCACTGCCAAGCCTAACGCCTCACCATCCATTTGGGTGACATACCCGCTGGTCGGAGACGACACCTCTAGGATTACGCTGGCTTCCGGCAAGTAGCGGGACCAATTCTCAATGAACTGGAGCGGTGCGCCAACGGCGGCCATCATCCGGCCAAAACGCTCGGCAGCGCGTCCATTTCGGATTATTTCAGCCACATTGTCGCGGCCTTCTTCCACCGTCGAGACCATCCCGGCATCGTTTAGCAGAACGCCGCCCAACTCCGCTGAAATCTCGGCAAGTGGGGCATCCTGCCCGCTGGTGAGCACCTTCATGACCTCGCAAACCTCCAGCGCGTTACCTAATGCTGGCGCCAGCGGTTGGTTCATATCGGTGATTACGGCTGATGTGCGACACCCGGCTGCGTTTGCGGTTTCCGACAAGGCCTGCGCCAGATTGCGCGCGTCTTCATGGGTTTTCATGAACGCACCGCTGCCGACTTTAACGTCCAACACCAAAGCATCCGGGCTGGCCGCAAGCTTTTTGGACAGGATGGAAGCTGTAATCAAATCCAGGCTCTCGACCGTCGCTGTCACGTCGCGGATCGCATATAAACGTTTGTCAGCCGGTGCGATTTGCCCCGTTGCGCCTACGATAGCCGCGCCAGTGTCCCGTAGGATCTGCGCCAACCGTTCCTGGCTGATCTGAGTACTCACGCCCGGAATGGCCTCGAGCTTGTCCAGCGTCCCACCGGTATGTCCCAGCCCGCGCCCTGAGATCATAGGGACATAAGCACCAAGCTCGGCCAGAGCAGGCGCCAGAACAAGACTCACGCTGTCACCCACCCCACCGGTTGAGTGTTTATCGATCACCGGGCCGTCCACATCCCAAGTCAGGACATCGCCACTGTCGCGCATGGCCAGGGTCAAATCCGCCCGACCTTGCGCCCCCAACCCGCCCATGCAGACCGCCATTGCAAACGCCCCGGCCTGTGCGTCGCTGACCCCTCCGTCTGCAAGGCCCTGGGCAAACCACGACAACTCTCCCGCGGTTGGAACCTCGGACCGGCGCAGCTTTGCGATGATCGAACGCGCATCCATGGGATCAGATATCCTCCATATGCGAGGCACCGAACGCGCCGGGCAACAGGTCACCGATTGTGGTTTCCAGTTCGGCACCATCAACGCTGGCCAACGTCACCTTGACATCTGGCTTGCCAAATTCTGCCAGCTTCTGACGACACCCGCCACAAGGCGGAACCGGTTGCGGGGATGAGGCGACAACGTACACCTCAGCCAGTTCCTGATCCCCCGCAGCGACCATTGCAGCGATCGCACCAGCCTCGGCACAGGTACCCTCGGGGTAGGCGACATTCTCAACGTTGCAGCCGGCGTAAACCGCACCGGACACCGCCCGAATAGCTGCGCCAACCTTGAAATTCGAATAGGGCGCATATGCCTTTTCCCGAACCGAGAGGGCCGTGTCTTTCAAGCTCATTGCGATTCCTCGATTTTTTGATCATCTGGTCAGAAAAATGCAGTCTTACGCAAGCGACGCGGGGAATTGAAGCCCCACAGGCAGATTTCCCCAACCAAATGCCTTAGTCCAGCACCGTGTTAAACGTTCCGGGCAACGTCACCTCGAGCAGTTCAATGTCATCCGAAGGGTCGGCCAACCGCGTCCGCATTCCCGGCGGAATGACAAAGGCGTCACCCTGCTCCAGACGATATGGATCGCGCCCTTCACCTTCCAGCGTGACCTGACCGTTCATGACAAAGGTAAAGTGGATATCCGTATCGTGGGTGGCCCAAGCGGGCGTCCCCTGCCCTTTGCGTACAACCTGAACCCCTGCCACACCCTTGGTGTTCTCGGCGATCGTTGTGTCGCGGCAGACATACCCCGGCAGACGGAATTCCGTCCATTCGGCACCTTCGGCCTGATTGAACACAAACCGTTGCCCCTGCCATTCACGTTCGGGCCGGTACTGCGCTGTGGGCAGCGTCATTTCGTGGTCAATCTCGGTGACATGCTCGGCTGGAACGCCGATTTCGATGACCTGAACGTTGTCGGATGCCTCCAACACGCGGTGGCGAATCTCGGGCGGTTGGATAAAACAATCCCCTGCTGTCAGCCGCATTTTCTCGCCCTGATCTTCGTAAACCACATCAACCCAACCGTGGATGCAAAAGATCAACTGAAACCCGACCTTATGGAAATGCACCATATCGGGCACGGGCCCACCATCCGGAATACGAATGTGGCTGGCGATGATCGACCCACCCAAACGGTCTGGCACCAGATCGCGGTAGTGCATCCCCGCACGACCAATAATCCACGGCGCCTGATCTTTGAGCCTGCGTACCACAAAAGAATGTACCGTTTCCGGCATCGCCATAGGCGGATTGAGTTCATCAATCTCCACCCGCGTTCCGTTTGGTGCCAAAAGGCTACGCTGACCATCCGCAAAAGCGTCCGGGTCATCCGTCAGAATTCTGAGGGTACCCGGGCTCTCAGCCGCGCCTTTTTCGACGCGTACCCGCACCCCGTGACCAGAAAAAACGGCTATGCGCGGGTCATCCGCCGGATAGATCATATCCATCCGCATCCCCAGCACCTTGGTGAAGAATGGAATGTCGTCGCGCAGTTCCTGGGTTGGCAGGCGAAATTCAGCTCGGGTTTGGCTGTCGGTCATTTAGTGTCTCTTCGGTCTTGTCTTTTGGCCATCCGATCAGAACGGCGGCCAAAATGCCAATCGAAAAGAACATCTCAAGCGTTTCTTCCAGCACAAACAACCGCATCATCATAGTTTGCGACAACGTACCGCCATACATGCCGGATAGTTCCTCAAGCAGCTGCGCCACAACCGCGCACAATCCAGCTATGAAAAACACAACCAAGAAAGGCGCGCGCTGCTTCAACGCCTGCCACCCGTTCGGAACGCCATGCCAAACAAGACCGCCCAGCACCGCAATCCCCAGAACGACGCGGACCACAGTCATGTCCAGTGCCGCGTCCAATCCGCTTAGAATCATTTGTGGAAAGCTGCCAACTGCGTAAACGTCGGCCTCAAGCTCGCGCTCAGCCAGCAGCAGGCACACCACACCAATATACAGACGGGCAATACCCGGGAACCTGTAGAAAGCCGCAAGGCCCGCTGCCAAAAGCGCAAAGGCGGAACCGGTTTCGATCAATCCACCTTCCTGATTGAAGGTCGAGGCCTGCTCGGGCCAAATTGAAATCACGACCAGTAGAGCGACAGCTACCAAAATAGCCATGCCAACGGGATAACGTCGGGTTGTCACGCGCGCGCCGCCTGAAACGTCAGGCTCGGGATGTAATTCGTCGTTATAGCTCATACTGGGCCCGGTGCGTCACTTTGAATTTGAAGTTGTGCGAACGTAAACGTTTTGTGAATGCTTTCAACTAGGGACCCCAACCCCGGCCGCATACTGTTGCAAAATGACGTAACGTAGCCAAGCCAGAAAAAATAGTTTAACGATCAAACAAATTTCGGAACGGAGATGAATCGCCAATGTCTGACACACCCAGCCTGCGGCAGGCCGCGCTTGACTATCACGCCCATCCAAAGCCCGGAAAGCTTGAGATCAAAGCCACCAAACCCATGGCCAACGGCCGCGATCTGGCCCGCGCCTATTCGCCGGGAGTGGCCGAAGCCAGCCTTGAGATCAAGGCCGATCCTGCCAATGCCGAGCTATATACCGCTCGCGGAAATCTTGTGGCGGTGGTCTCAAACGGGACAGCGGTGCTGGGTCTGGGTGATATCGGCGCTTTGGCCTCAAAACCGGTGATGGAGGGCAAGGCCGTCCTGTTCAAAAAGTTTGCCGGGATCGACTGTTTCGACATTGAAGTGGACCAACCGGACCCCGAAAAGCTGGCCGATATTGTCTGTGCGCTGGAACCCACCTTCGGCGCGATCAACCTTGAGGACATCAAAGCGCCCGATTGCTTCATCGTCGAAAAGCTTTGCCGAGAGCGCATGAACATCCCGGTTTTCCATGACGACCAGCACGGTACTGCCATCGTTGTTGGGGCGGCGGCTAAAAACGCGCTTCATGTGGCAGGTAAAAACTTTGAAGACATAAAGGTCGTGTCCACCGGTGGCGGAGCAGCGGGGATCGCTTGCCTCAGCATGTTGGTCAAACTGGGTGTCAAACGCGAAAACATTTGGCTGTGCGACATACATGGGTTGGTCTACGAGGGCCGCGCCGAAGATATGAACCCGCACAAGGACCAGTTCGCGCAGAAATCCGATCTGCGCACTCTGGATGACGTGATCGCTGACGCCGATTTGTTTCTTGGCCTGAGCGGACCGAATGTGCTCAAGCCGGAAATGGTTGCCAAGATGGCCAGCCGCCCGATCATCTTTGCGCTGGCCAATCCAACACCTGAAATTCTGCCGGACGCCGCGCGAGAGGTCGCACCCGATGCGATCATTGCCACAGGCCGGAGCGATTTTCCCAATCAGGTGAACAATGTCTTGTGCTTTCCCTTTATCTTTAGGGGCGCGCTGGATGTCGGAGCAACCGAGATCAACGACGAGATGCAGATCGCCTGCGTCGACGGCATCGCCGAAATGGCGCGTGCAACCACGAGTGCCGAGGCGGCGGCAGCGTATAAGGGCGAGCAGCTGACTTTTGGCCCCGACTACCTGATCCCCAAACCTTTTGACCCGCGTCTTGTTGGCGTTGTTTCTTCCTCTGTTGCCAAAGCGGCGATGGCCAGCGGCGTAGCGAGGCGCCCAATCGAGGACATCGAGGCATATAAAGAAAGCCTGAATCAGACAGTCTTCAAATCCGCCCTGATTATGCGCCCTGTATTCGAGGCAGCCGCAGCCGCCTCACGCCGTATCGTCTTTGCCGAAGGCGAAGATGAGCGTGTCTTGCGCGCGGCACAGGCAATTCTTGAGGAAACAACCGAAACGCCGATCCTGATTGGACGCCCGGATGTGATTGATGCGCGGTGCGAACGACTTGGGCTGACGGTCCGCCCCGGCGAGGATTTCCAAATCGTGAACCCGGAAAATGATCCTCGTTATTACGACTACTGGACCTCATATCATCAAGTTATGCAGCGCCGCGGTGTTACGCCGGATCTGGCCAAGGCGATCATGCGCACCAACAGCACCGCCATCGCTGCAATCATGGTCCAGCGGGGTGAAGCGGACAGCATGATTTGCGGAACCTTTGGTGAATACCGCTGGCACCTGAATTACGTTGAGCAGGTTCTGGATGACGGCGAACTACGTCCTCATGGCGCTTTGTCTTTGATGATTCTCGAGGACGGCCCCCTGTTTATCGCCGATACACATGTCAGACAGCTGCCAACCCCCGAGGAACTGGCAGAGTCGACCATAGGTGCCGCGCGACACGTCCGTCGCTTTGGACTTGAGCCCAAGATAGCCTTTTGCTCTCAGTCTCAGTTTGGCAATCAGGCCGAGGGCTCCGGGAAACGCCTGCGGGCCGCATTGGACATTCTGGATTCAGAGCCTCGCGATTTCACCTACGAGGGCGAAATGAATCTGGATGTCGCGTTGGACCCCGAATTGCGGTCGCGGATCTTCCCCAACTCGCGCCTGAAGGGTGCGGCCAATGTCCTGATCTTTGCCCATGCCGACGCTGCCAGCGGCGTTCGCAATATCCTCAAAATGAAAGCCGATGGGCTTGAGGTCGGTCCAATCCTGATGGGCATGGGCAACAAGGCCCATATCGTAACACCGTCGATCACAGCGCGTGGCCTGCTGAACATGGCCGCCATCGCAGGCACGCCGGTCGCGCATTACGGTTAAGCAACCTTGGAAACACAAACCGGACGCCCGATCGGGCGTCCGGAGTGATTCTTGGTTCGGTTTGCACGAAAAACTTTGCAGATTTGCAAACGCCTCCCGTTTGCGTCGAACGAAACTGCCCTGAAAGTGAATTTGCAAAACTTTGCAGGTCAAAATCGGCGATTCTGCAAATTTTTTGCGATAAAGTGACGCTCCGTAACGCCCCTCGCTTGTCCGATGGCGTCTCTCCCCCTTACACACTGCACAGGGAATTTACGGAGGAGGTCACCGTGGCTTATCAGGACGTTTACGAGAACTGGAAATCCAACCCCGAGGCATTCTGGATGGAAGCTGCGCAGGGTATTGATTGGGTTCGCCCACCGACCAAAGCGCTGTTCGATGATAATGCGCCGCTCTATGAATGGTTCTCTGACGCCCGGGTCAACACCTGCTGGAACGCAGTCGACCGCCACGTTGAAAACGGTCGGGGTGAACAGACCGCGATCATCTACGACAGCCCAATTACCCACACCAAAAGAGAGATCTCTTACGTAGAGCTGCGCAACCGCGTCGCCAACCTGGCCGGGGCACTACGCGCCAAGGGTGTCGAAAAAGGTGACCGCGTCATCATCTATATGCCCATGATCCCCGAGGCGCTTGAGGCGATGTTGGCCTGTTCCCGTCTCGGTGCCGTGCATTCGGTGGTGTTTGGTGGCTTTGCCAGCAATGAACTTGCGGTCCGGATCGATGACGCCAAACCCAAAGCCATCATCGCCGCGTCTTGCGGGATGGAGCCGGGGCGCGTTGTTCACTACAAACCTCTGCTGGACGGTGCGATCGACCTCGCCACCCACAAGCCGGACTTCTGCGTGATCTTCCAGCGCGAGCAGGAAGTCGCCCAATTGATCGAAGGGCGTGACTATAACTGGCACGGTTTCCAATACGGTGTTGAGCCCGCCGAATGTGTGCCTGTGGACGGTAACGATCCGGCCTATATCCTGTACACTTCGGGCACCACTGGCGCGCCAAAGGGTGTCGTTCGTCCGACCGCAGGCCATTTGGTCGCGCTGAACTGGACGATGAAGAATATCTATGACCTCGACCCGGGCGATGTCTTCTGGGCCGCGTCAGATGTCGGCTGGGTGGTGGGGCACTCCTACATCTGCTACGCCCCGCTGATCCACGGCAACACGACCATCGTTTTCGAAGGCAAGCCCGTGGGAACGCCGGATGCAGGCACTTTCTGGCGTGTCATCTCTGAACATAAGGTCAAAAGCTTCTTTACTGCCCCGACAGCGATCCGCGCCGTAAAGCGCGAAGATCCTTCTGGCGAGCTGATCGGCAAATACGACCTGTCGAACCTGCGTGCCATGTTCCTGGCCGGCGAACGTGCTGATCCGGATACCATCGAATGGGCGCAAAAAGCGCTGCAGGTGCCGATCATTGACCATTGGTGGCAAACGGAAACCGGATGGGCGATCGCAGGTAACCCGCTTGGTATCGAAGAGCTTCCGGTCAAACTGGGCTCGCCCGCCAAGCCGATGCCCGGTTATGACGTCCAAATCCTTGATGAAGGCGGACATCCGGTACAAGCTGGCGAGCTGGGTGCAATCGCGGTCAAATTGCCTTTGCCTCCGGGTACGTTACCGACCCTTTGGAATGCAGAAGAACGTTTCAAGAGTTCGTATCTGAACCACTTCCCCGGATACTATGAGACCGGCGATGCAGGCATGATCGACGAAGACGGATACCTGTATATCATGGCGCGCACAGACGACGTCATCAACGTGGCGGGTCACCGCCTGTCTACCGGTGGCATGGAAGAGGTGCTGGCCGGGCACCCCGATGTGGCCGAATGCGCGGTTATCGGAGTGACCGATCAGCTGAAAGGTCAGATGCCTGTTGGGTTCCTGTGCCTCAACGCAGGGTGCGACCGTGACCACGGCGAAGTCGTGCAGGACGTCGTCAAACTGGTACGTGAAAAGATCGGCCCTGTTGCTGCCTTCAAACAGGCCGTGGTGGTAGACCGTCTGCCCAAAACCCGGTCGGGCAAAATCCTGCGGGGCACGATGGTGTCGATTGCCGACAATAAAGAATACAAAATGCCGGCTACGATAGATGATCCCGCCATTCTGGATGAGATCACCGACGCGCTGAAAACCATCGGCTACGCTCAGTAAAAAGGCCAAGGGGCGATACCAATCGCCCCACCCCGCCTTTCTCTTGCAACCTGACAATGGGCCACTACTGTCTGACCAAGACAGTGAGGTCCCATGACATCAACCGACATCTGGCGTTTGACCGCCACCGAACTGACCGCCCTGACCCGCAACCGGGAACTCAGCGCCAAAGAGGCGGTCCAATCTGCCATCGATAGAATGCGGCAGGTTAACCCTTCGCTGAACGCAGTGGTCGAACACCTGAGCACCGAGGCTTTAGCTCGCGCCAAGGATCTGGACACTGCGGTGTCACAAGGTGCCCAACCCGGCCCACTGCATGGCGTTCCCGTAACCATCAAGATCAATGTAGACCAAACAGGGCACGCAACGTCGAACGGGGTCGTGGCCCTGAAGGATGTTATTGCGCCTGACGACGCACCGGTTGTGTGCAATCTGCAAAAGGCCGGAGCCGTCGTAATCGGACGCACAAATACGCCCGAGTTCTCTTTTCGCGCAGATACAGACAACCCATTGCACGGCAGGACCGTAAATCCTTGGGGCCCCCATATTTCGCCCGGCGGGTCGTCTGGTGGCGCCGGGGCATCTGTAATAGCGGGAATCGGGGCATTGGCCCATGGGAACGACATAGGTGGTAGTCTGCGGTTTCCGGCTGCTGCAAATGGGGCGGTCACAGTCAAACCCGGCCTTGGGCGCGTACCCGCGTGGAACCCAAGTCAAAAAGCCGAGCGCGGTTTGCTGGCGCAATCCATGTCCGTACAAGGGTTGATCACCCGTTCGGCGGCTGATCTGCACCTGTCAATGCCAAGCCTGATCGCACCTGACCCGCGCGATCCGTTCCACGTACCTTTGCCTTGGCGTGGAGATTCATTGGAAGGGTCGATCAAGGTGGCCTTTTCAAAGGAAACCTACGGCTACGATCTCCATCCGGAGGTCGACAAAGCCTTGGATGCCGCGCGCGACGCGTTGGTCGACGCAGGTTATACGGTCGAGGAAGTCACCCTACCCGATGTGTTCGAATGTGGGCGCAATGGATATCGCGCGTTGATGGGCGAAGTGCTGACCTTACTGAAAAACGATATCGAGGCCGCAGGCTCGCAGACAATTCGCGATATCTTTGACGTATACTTTCAGGAATTCCCTCCGATCACAGGCACGGACCTGATCGAGATGATGGCCAAACGCAGCCACTATGCCCGCGTGTGGTCCATGTTCCTGCAGGATTACCCACTGGTCCTGTCACCGTTCTTGCCGCAACCATTCTTCAAACCGGACCGTGACACAGAGGGCCCCGAGGGCGTGCACGAGGTTTTGGGATGTGCTGTCTATTCCTATGCGATGAACTTCCTTGGATTACCGGCAGCCTGCGTCCCCGCGCGGCTGGCTGAATTGCCGCAAGGGCCGCAGCCAATCAATGTTCAGATTGCGGCCCGACGCTGGCGTGAGGATTTGGCCGTAGACGCAGCGCTGGCAGTCGAGACACGTATAGGCCCGATGTGCCATCCCTTGTGGGAACGAATGGAAGCCTGAAAAGAAATTGACCCCGGGGTTTTGTGCCCGGGGTCCGCTTTCTTAAATATGCCTAGAGATCCAATAACAAGCGTAGCACCACCTACCCTTGCCAGCGCGTAAACTGCGCGTTCATTTCGAAAACACCGTTGGCGGCCACTCACTCCCGCCGTGATGTATCTCCGGGCATGTTCAGATTAATCAAACCTTAATCAAACTCCTGTGAACTGGTTCACATAAGTCGAAAAAAACGTATCGGTTTGCAGATTTAGGTGAATTGTTCGGAGATCAGACGCTCTTCCAGACCGTGACCCGGGTCAAAAAGGATCCGATGTTGGATGGACGGCTCGGATCGGATTTCGACCCAGTCTATATCCGGGAAAGATACCGAATCGGCATCAGCCATGACCGGGCGTTTTTCGGCATCCAGAACGTCAAATCGTACCTTGGCAATCTTAGGCAGCAATGCCCCCCGCCATCGGCGTGGACGAAAAGCCGCAATCGCCGTCAGGGCCAGAACATCCGAGCCTATAGGCAAGATCGGACCATGCGCAGAATAGTTATATGCGGTAGATCCGGCCGGCGTTGACAGCAACGCTCCGTCGCAAACCAATTCGTTCATGCGAACCCGACCATCAACGCTGATTTTCAGCCGCGCCGCCTGCGGACCCGCCCGCAACAGCGAAACCTCATTAATGGCCAACGCCTCGTGCAGCTTGCCGGACTGATCCATCGCCCGCATGGTCAGAGGATTGATCACCTCTTCTTCGGCATCGGCAAGACGCTCCATCAGGTCGTCTTCATGAAACTCGTTCATCAGGAACCCGATCGTGCCCCGATTCATTCCGTAAACCGGTGTATCGAGGTGCTGCATGTTGTGTAGCGTGTGCAGCATAAAGCCGTCCCCGCCCAAGGCGACGACAACGTCTGCGTCCCGCGGCGCGGCATTGCCATACAGTTTAACAAGGCTGTCCCGCGCGGATTGCGCCACTTTGGCGTCGCTGGCCAGAAAAGCGATTCTTTTTGTCATCCGTTCCCGTTTCCGGTGCTGCACATTTGGTTCCGAAACAAACATACCTTTCCCCAATAGGCCAGACTTGACGCCCCAGAGAACCAAATCGTCGCTTTACCACTTTTTCCCCCGCTTCGTTTCCGATAGGAAATCCGCAAGTCAATCCCCAGCCATGTGGAGCCACAATGAACGCCAATCTTCGTGATACCGGTTTCTTCACCCAATCCCTGTCCGCGCGTGATCCAGAGCTGTTCGGCTCGATCACGTCCGAATTGGGCCGCCAGCGTGATGAGATCGAACTGATCGCTTCGGAAAACATCGTCTCTGCCGCCGTAATGGAAGCGCAGGGTTCGGTCATGACCAACAAATACGCCGAAGGCTACCCCGGTCGTCGCTATTATGGCGGATGCCAGTTTGTCGACGTGGCGGAAAACCTTGCCATCGACCGCGCCAAGCAATTGTTTGGCTGTGAGTTCGCAAACGTACAGCCGAATTCCGGCAGCCAGGCGAACCAAGGTGTCTTTCAGGCCCTGATCCAGCCCGGCGACACCATTCTGGGCATGTCGCTGGACGCAGGTGGGCACCTGACCCACGGTGCGCGCCCCAACCAGTCTGGTAAATGGTTCAACGCTGTCCAGTACGGTGTGCGCCAGCAAGACAACATGCTGGACTATGATCAGGTTGAAGCACTGGCCAAAGAGCACCAGCCCAAACTGATCATCGCTGGTGGATCGGCAATCCCGCGTCAGATCGACTTTGCCCGGATGCGTGAAATCGCAGACATGGTCGGTGCCTATCTGCATGTGGACATGGCCCATTTCGCCGGTCTGGTTGCTGCGGGTGAACACCCCAGCCCCTTCCCGCACGCCCATGTTGCGACCACAACCACGCATAAAACCCTGCGCGGACCACGTGGCGGCATGATCCTAACCAATGACGAAGCGATCGCCAAGAAAGTGAACTCGGCCATCTTCCCCGGCATTCAGGGTGGACCTTTGATGCATGTCATCGCAGGTAAAGCCGTGGCGTTCGGCGAGGCCCTGCGCCCCGAGTTCAAAACCTACATCCAGCAGGTCATCACCAACGCGCAGGCGCTATCGGATCAGCTGATCAAGGGCGGTCTGGACACCGTGACCCACGGCACCGATACCCATGTCGTGTTGGTTGATCTGCGCCCCAAAGGCGTCAAAGGCAACGCAACCGAAAAGGCTCTGGGCCGTGCGCATATCACGTGCAACAAGAACGGTGTGCCTTTTGATCCCGAAAAACCAACTGTCACCAGCGGTATCCGTTTGGGCTCTCCTGCTGGAACCACCCGTGGATTTGGTGAGACTGAATTCCGCCAGATCGCGGACTGGATCATCGAAGTGGTCGACGGGCTGGCCGCGAATGGCGAGGAAGGCAACGGAGAAGTCGAAGCCAAGGTCAAGGCAGAAGTTGCCGAACTCTGCGCACGCTTCCCGATCTATCCGAACCTGTAAGGTCTTTTGGAATCAAAATTTTTGCGGCGCCCATTGGGCGCCGTTTTACTTAGATGAAGCCTTGCCATCTTAGAAAAACCAACAGCAAAACGAACAGTGCCAGCATGTTGAAGGCAAGGCCGCCGAGCATCCCCAGAAACCATCCCAATCGCCGATCAGCAAGGCTGATACCACCCAGATATTCCTGGACGTCTTCGGATGCCTGAACAAGTTTTGGGGTATCCAACACCAAGCGTAACTTGGGATGAGCCGCCATCTGTTCGGCCTGTGCCAAAAGAATCGCTTGTTTGTAGACGCGTCGCGGCAACTGACGTTTGGCCTTTTTGACCGAAGCGGTCAGTGTTTTGTCACGCACACCCAGCTTGTCGCGCAACAGCTGAACTGTCTGTGCGATCTGGCTCTGGATGTCTGAATTCTGCGGCATTTGGCGGCCTCCTGACGCGTCACCATATCTATGTCGCGTGGCGCGGACAATGGGGCTGGTTGTTTGAAGCCTTGGCAGGTATCACGGCACTATGCTGAATACGATCCTTCATGGCGAACCAACCGAAAACCCACCCCTGTTGATCGCGCATGGCCTCTATGGCTCTGCCCGAAACTGGGGCGTTATTGCGCGCAGGTTGTCGGATGAACGCCAAGTGATCGCCGTAGACATGCGCAACCACGCCAACAGCGAATGGACCCAGCAACACGACTACCCCGGCATGGCAGAGGACCTGGCCGAGGTGATCGACAGTTTCGGTGGACGCGTTGACGTCGTCGGGCATTCTATGGGTGGTAAAGCCAGCATGGCACTAGCCTTGCAACACGGCGCGCTTGTTCGAAAGCTGGTCGTGGCTGATATCGCGCCGGTGACGTACACTCATAGCCAGCTTCAGTTCATTGATGCCATGCGTGCCGTAGACCTTTCTGTGGTCGAACGTCGATCAGATGCCGAACAGCAATTGGCCACGCTCGGGGTGGATAAATCACTGCAGAGCTTCTTTACGCAGTCTCTTGATATCAAGGGGCAAAGATGGCTGCTGAATCTGGACACCCTGGCGGCAGAGATGCCCAAGATCATGAGTTTTCCTGGTCTGCACCTGACATGGAACGGCCCCGCGTTATTCCTGTCTGGCGCTGACTCAGACTATGTTTTGCCAGAGCACCGAGAAATAATTCGCGGGCTTTTCCCGTCGGCCCGTTTTGCCAAGATCCCGGGTGCCGGTCATTGGTTGCACGCCGAAAAACCCCGGGAATTCGAGGCCGCCGTCAGAACGTTCCTCAACGCTTAGCCGTCTGAAACCTCGCCACCGGCGTTGACCCAGTCGGCAAAGCCGCCCAGGTTGTATACTTGGGAATATCCCATATCGTTCAGAAGCTTGCCCGCCAAAGCAGCACGCCCTCCGGCGGCACAGTACAAAACGATGGCTCTGTCTTTTCGAAGTTCGGGGTCATACGATTGCAACGCATCATCAGCGCGAAACTCCAACATACCCCGCGGGATGTGATGTGCACCGGCAGCGCGACCGTTTTGCTTAAGCTCCATCGCATCGCGAACATCCAGCAACAAAGCGCCTTCAGCGATAAGCTCGGCGGCCTTTTCCATCTGGATACGTTCAACGACCGCGTTTGCGGCTTCCATCATCTCTTTTACCGTCAACGGCATGTGGGCTCTCCTGGTGAATCTCACCAGATGCTAACATGCTGAATCTGCGCGGTGTAGCCTGATCAGACGATCAGTGTTCTCGGAAGGCGCGTGACATGCTGTCTGTCACCGGTTTTGCGATATAGGCTGCAAAGGTGCGTTCTTCGGTCTGAATCATGATCTCTGCTGGCATCCCTGGTGTGGGTATGAACCCGCGGACACGCTCGATTTCATCTGGCGCAAGCGAAATCCGGGCAAGGTAAACCTCCTGTGGCGTGCCAGACGAATCCTCGACCAGTGCATCGGCGGAAACATAAAACACTTCTCCGCTCAGAACCGGAGTTGTGCGCTGGTTCAGCGCAACAAGGCGCACGGTTGCATTCTGACCTGTTCCGACGCTGTCGATCTCGGTACGTGGGATCTGTGCTTCGATGATCAAAGGCGCGTCAGCCGGGAGGATTTCGGCAATCGGCTCACCTGTTTCGATGACGCCGCCGGGCGTGTGGTAATGCAGGCGAACAACTGTTCCCGTTACCGGAGCCCGCACAACGGCGCGATCCAAAACGCTGCGCGCCTGACGCGCTTTTTCGCGTACACTTTCCAGATCAGCTTCAATCACGCCCAACTCATCCAGAGCCGCCTCGCGGTATGCCGACCGCGTCCGGGTAATCTGTTCTTCGAACTTCAAAAGCATCTGGTTGATTTCCGAGGATTCAGCCGCCAGACGCGCCTGTTGGCCTTCGGCTTCTGCCTGAACGCGCCGGATTGTATTCAAATCACCCTTTCGCACCAACCCTTTGTCAAACAGTGCTTTTTTGGTTTCGTATTCCTCTTGCAGGATGTCCGAACGGCGCTTCATGCTTTCCAATTGCGCTTCAAAGCCGCTGGAGCGGATTTTCAGCGCTTCCATGTTCCGTTCTAGCAGGGCGATGTCGTTCAACAGGGTCTTTCGCGATACGTCGAAGCTGATCCTTTGACCGTCAAGAATGGTCATGACCTCGACGTCATCTGTGGCCTCAATCAAAGACGTTGAAAACTCAAGCCGCTCCTTTTCGTTGTACTCAGCCTGCAGCCTTTCCGTCATCGCCCGCAAACGGATTTTACGGATAAAAAGCTCTCTCTCATTCGCTTCGGCCGAGGTTTGGTCAAGCGTCATCAAGACCTGTCCGGCCTCGACCTGCTGCCCTTCAATCACCTTGATATCTTCGATGATGCCACCTTCAAGATGCTGCACGATCTTGTTGCGTCCCGTGGCAACAAAACTGCCCTGCGCAATCACCGCAGCCGCCAGCGGGGCGCTGAACGACCAGACGCCAAACCCGCCAAAACAAACGACAAGCATAAGGAACCCGACGACGATCAGGCGGCCGATGGATCGCGGAACTTCGGCGTACCAAACGGTCGGATCATTAGGATCATTGTTGACCGGAACCAGATCATTCATTTGACTTCACCCCTTCTGATCTTCGATGCCGGATTGTTTGCGCGGTCCGTTCAACTGTTGCAGCACCTGCTCACGTTGACCGAACAACGCAACACGCCCATCTGTCAGCAGCATGATTTTGTCGACCGCATTCAAAAGCGTCGGTTTCTGCGTGATCACCACCACAGTGATCTTATTTTCCTTGGCCTGAGCGATCGCTCGGGCCAGGGCCTGATCGCCGGCGACATCCAGGTTCGAGTTCGGCTCATCCAAGACAACCATGCGTGGGTTGCCAAAGAAGGCCCGCGCCAGCGCAATCCGTTGTTTTTGACCACCAGACAAAGGTGATCCGTCCGCCGCAACCACGGTTTCATACCCCTGAGGAAGCGTTGCAATCATGTTGTGCACGTCCGCCAAAACTGCTGCATCATGGATCTGTTCGTCCGTGGCGTCTTCGCGCATACGTCCGATATTGTCCTTGATCGTACCGGGAAACAGCTGAACATCCTGAGGCAGGTACCCGATGCTTTCACCAAATTGGCGCGGATCCCAGTTGCGGATATCCATAAGGTCCAGCCGAACACTTCCCGACGTTGGCAGTATCGATCCGACAAGCGTCTTGCCCAAGGTCGTTTTACCCGCACCTGAATTGCCGATGATTGCCAGTGTCTCACCGGGGTTGAGCGAAAAACTGATGCCGTTCAACACAACGCGCTTGGTACCGCCGGGCACGTACAGCAGACGTTCGACATCCAACCGGCCTTCGGGGCGCGGCAGGCGCAGTTTTTCAAACTGAAGCGCCGAGTTGGTCAGCAGGTGGCTGATCCGCGCATAAGCGCCGCGTGTCAGCAGGAAAGAGTTCCACCCTTCGATGGAACCTTCGATCGGGGCGAAGGCACGCCCTGCAATGATCGACGCAGCAATTACCATGCCGCCGGTGATCTCACCCTGCAGGGCAAGATATGCCCCCCAACCCAGAATTGCGATCTGCGTCAGCAGGCGAACCGCTCGGGAAATCGCAGCAAAGATCACGTTGCGATCCTGTGCACGGACCTGCCAGGTCAGAGACTGCGCCGTATCGCGCCCCCAGATCCGCACGGCCTCGGGGATCATAGCCAGCGCGTTGATGATCTGACTGTTGCGCGACATGGAATCCAAGTGCTGATTGGCCATGGATTGCGCCTTGTTCGCCTCGGCAAAAGGCTTGGCTGTCATGCGCTGGTTGATCAGCGCGATGACCATCAGCAACAGCGCCGTAACGATGACGATCGTGCCCAATTGCGGGTGAACAAGAAAGATCATCAGAATGAACAAAGGTGCAAAAGGTACATCAAGAAATGAGATCAGGGTCCCCGAGACGAGAAAGCCCCTGACCTGCTGTAGATCTCCAAGTGTCTGATATTCGCGACCTGTCCCATGCAAAGACGCGTGGGCAGCGGCGCTCAGGATAGGGGCGCCCAGTCGCGCGTTCACCTCGACCGCAGTGCGCATCAACATGAACCTGCGAACGGCATCAAAAGCCGATTGAAAGATCACAGCCCCTGCAACGATCGCCGTCAGCATGATCAAGGTGTCCAATGAGCGGCTGGTCAAAACCCTGTCGCTGATCTGGAACAGGTAAATCGGGATCGCAAGAATCAGGATGTTGGTTGCGCATGTCAGAACCAGAACGAACGCAAGGTTCCGCAATATCGCCCGCATCGAAATTTGCAGCGTCCGCTGAAAGTCTTCGGGCGGGGTACGCTTGTGAAAAGTCTGGGGTGGCCCGTTACCGTCCCCACCACCACCCTTTTTCAGGGGCAGTGGCTGGTTTGCCTTGGCCTCGATGGTGGTGCCAATATTCGCACCGCCTTTCGAGCGCGACGAGGGGGGGACCCGCGCGGTCTGGTCTTTGGCGGTTTGAGGTTCGGGGCCTTCAGCATCGGCCACCCCAGCGCCACGGCCCTCAGTGGTTCCACCCTTATCGGACTGCGGCGAAGCGCGCTGAAACGACGTTTCGGCGCGTTTTTGAAAAGCTTTGTTGGTTGGGTTCTCGGCAATATCCACGTCTATCTTTTTGACTTCTGGTTTTGCTGAACTGTCCCTGATCGGGCGAACGCGCATTTCTTCGCTTAAGCGCAGCTCTGGCATGGGTTTAGCCGATCTTTGCGACTGCCCAGCAGGCGGTTTCGACGGATCGGCACCGCCCCGGCCATCCAATGGGCTGGCAGGAAAAGAGCGGCGCGACGAAAACAATATCGACATACTCAAACTTTCAGATCACTCGTAAAAAACAGGGAAATTAAGCTAACATCGTGCTTAAGGCGTCATCGGCATTGATCATCTCTGACGGTGTCAGCTTATTGTGCCCGGGCGCCATGTCGGATTTGCCGGGTCCACTTGTTTCTTCCAGCAACATCGCGATGGCATCATTGCCAATTTCGACCTCGAGATCGTCTTCCGGAGTGTCGATCAGGCTGGCCTGATGTAACAACACGTCAGAATATTCACCTTCAGACGCCATAATGACCGAGTCGACGCCGATAGTTGAAACGCTTGCGGCGTTCAACAGCGCGTTGCCCGCGCCAAGGGCCGAAGCTTCGGCACCTTTGCCACCTTTAATGTGAACGTCGTCCTGATCGGTCAGCGTGGTCACCTGCTCGATGACATTAAGCTGCACCAGGTCGCCTTCGATCTTGAGCACTCGAACTTGCTCCATCCCCGCGTAGAGCGGGTCGTTCAACAAGGCATCTTCTAAGGCTTCTGTGTCCATCTCCTGCAAAGGTAAAACCTCGGCCAGAGTGTCTGAAAGTTCTTCGTGGGTATCCTCGCCGATTGTCGTCAACTCGACATGGTTCATGACAAGGTTTTCGTTCAATTCTTCTTCGACCGTCACACCCACAAGGTTGTCGTCGTCGACCAAAGCAATCGTCTGATGGATCATATCGACGGACACCATGTCGCCGCCGACGAGAACCAAATCGTAGTAGCTGCCTAGCTCCACGATATTCGTGGCGTTTACCAGATCGTTGTCGCCCATGATGTACAGGCTGGTCGTTGCTTCGATCTCGGTTTCGACGTGGTCGATATCTGTCGCGTCGATAACCTGTTTCACGAAATTTGTGACGAACAGATCGCTTGAGATCCAGGTGATCGCTATGATCGGGTCCTGCCCGGGTTCTGATACGTTCTGGTCCAGCCAGGGCGCCTCGTTGCTTTCCACAGATATACTTGAGGATTGTACGACCTTGGTTTCGCTTTGGACGTCTTCCTCACCCAGATCATGGTCGGATACGACCGCGACCTGACTTACAACCGTCAGGTTAACGGCTTGTCCGCCAACCGCGATAACCGGCGCGTCCACCCAACCTACTGTAATAGCGACTTCATTTATCGCAAGATTGCCGCCCGCAATGACACTATGGCCGTCACCAAATTCAGCATCCTCAGACTGATCCCATTCGACCGGAAGCGGGTCAAACTGATCTTCGTCTTCCTCTTCTTCATCAGGAAGGTGGTGCTTGGGGACGATGTCTATCCAATCCTCCACCTCTTCAACATGCTCACCATTCACGATAACACCCAAAGCCGCGTCACCCTGGAATTGGTGCACAGTTGCCCCTTCGACCGACATCGCGATCGGCGTCTGAATTTGCTCCTTGAGGGCTTCGAGGTTCTCGGCGGATTGGTAATCACTAATGTCGAACGACGGGGCAGCGACAGCGTGCAGCGAGACGGCGGTCTCCAGCAACTCCTGTCCTTGCTGCATCAATTCTTCAACGTCTCGGAAATCACCCAGCCCGATCGTGTCATTGTCACTCAGGTTCAGGGTTTGGAAATTGTACGTGACGGCCGATCCAATCAGTTCGGGGGTCAAAATGGGTTCTTCCACAATGATCGTAAACGACCCTGTGAAAATGGCCGCGTCGGGGGCAACATAATCTGGTGCGGCAACAGGTTGATAGAATGTCTCCGTGCCGGGGCCGAGCGCAGGGGGCACCGGCGGAAGGGGGATATCAGCGTGATCAACCGCGGATGTAAAGGGCAAAGCACCGTACTTTCCGGGATCAAGCTTGAGGTCGGCTTTTACTTTGACAGCTTTACCTTCTTCCAGGTCTTCCAGCTCGGCCTTTCGCCTGAGCGCAGTGAATTCCTGATATTGATCTCGCATCCGGGCCTGCTCGCTCGTCAGCTCAAATGTTCCTATGAAATGGGCAATCGTCTCACTGATACTATCAAAAGACATTTTGTTTTTCCCTTCCCCAAAACGATCAAAATAAGTCGTTGAGGGTTGAGTTGAATCGGGGCCATCTGCCTTGGCCCCGACATTTTTCATCGAATGGATCAGGGCCCGGTAATTCAGGCCCTGATCCGTATTGCACCAATTTAAGTGTCGTTATCGTCGCTAGCGTAGCTGGAGGTCATCGAACCACCGACCATTGTCGTATCGACCGAGTTACCCAGAACGTTGGCACCCATAACGATCGACTGGTTGAAGGCCGAGGTATCGACCACTGCAGCCGCCGATGCGTAGGATTCGCCCGTTACGATGCCGTCGCCAGCATTGTTGGAGCCCCATTCACCAGCGTGGCCGCCAGTGCCGCCCGCGCCGGAATACGCACCCGACGCATCGCCACCGTTCACCATGGCACCTGTGGTCGCACCGGACATAGCGGTACCTGAAGCGTCGCCGCTGGTTCCACCATTGCCCGCGCCGGCACCGCCACCGCCGCCGAAGCCGGACGACGCCGTGCCGGTTGCAGTGCCGGAACCAGTCGAGGTCGCATCATTGTCGGACATGGCGTCACCACCGTATCCAGCAATCGCTTCAGCCAGACTATCTGCCGAACCGTCGGTTTCCGCAGATGAGAACAGGTCGGAGGCACCACCGCCACCCGCAGTATTGCTGGCGTCGGCTGACCCTGCACCGGTTCCGCTGGACATCGCATCCTGCTGGATCGCGCCGCCACCGCCACCAAAGCCGTCTGCAGTTGCAGTTCCGGTGCCAGTACCAGTTGCGGATCCATCGGTGTCATTCGTACCGGCCGCACCGCCATCGCCGCTCGCGTTTTGCGGCAGGCTGGCTGTACCATCTACATCACCCGGTGTTTGTGTGATGTTCGGGCCGGTTGTGGTCTGCTCGCCAACACCCTTTGAATCCGATCGAGAATCGGCGATTCCACCGTAGGCCTTACCACCATCGCCGTCGCCGCCAACACCTGTGCCGCCGGTGCCGTCGCCGCCACCTGCTCCGCCGCCAGTGCCTTCACCGCCACCTGCTCCGCCACCGATGCCTTCACCGCCAACACCCGGGTTTCCACCGTTGGTGTCACCGCCGCCGTTCCCGGCACCTGCTTGACCAGCGTTCAGGCCAACCAGACCGTTCTGCTGGTTCAGCGCCGCCAAAGCCGCGTCTACCTGACCGGAGTTGCCCCCGCTACCAGATGCGCCGGTTCCTGCTCCGCCAGTTCCTGCAGCACCGTTACCGTTGCCAGCGGTTCCGCCTGAACCGTTACCATTGCCACCCGTGCCGGTTGCACCATTGCCATCGCCCGAATCTGCATCGGCTGCACTTCCTGCAAAGCTGCCCGCAAGACCAAGTCCAAGGTTACCGGCATCAGCGTCATTGGCTTCGGTATTGCTGCCGCCAAGGTTGATTGCGGCACCGTCATTTTCAGCGTCACCCTCTCCCCCATTGGCACCATTGGCATCGGAGTCATTGGACGCGCTACCTGCACCCAGTGCTCCAGCGTGCGAAACATTGTCGCCGCCTTTGGTCGTTCCGTCGTTATCGGCGTTCGACAAACCTAAACCTAAGCCCAGACCGATCGATCCAGCATCACCGCCTTCACCGGCTGTACTGGTCCCATCAGAGGCCGAAGCACCAACATTGTGAGCAGCCGCATTACTCGCAGCCTGTCCTCCATTACCAGCGTTACTGCTGCCATTTGAAGTGGCATCAGAATGACCAAAACCCACACTAAAATTGGTCGCATCGCCGGAAGAGCCGCCTAGGCCGCCAACTCCCGTTCCATCAGCTTGGCCGCTGTGGCCCCCAAAGGCCCATGCGTCACCTCCGGTGGTGTTGCCAGATGCATTGCCCGCAGCAGTGGAACCACCGTTTCCGGAGTTACCACCATCGGAGTGCGAGCCGATACCTTCATCAGCGGTGGCACGGCCTCCATGGGCGCTACCCTCCTGATCAAACTCTCCGGTATTGGACACTGCAGCCGAACCAAGATGGTCATCATCGCTTAGGTTAGCCAACTGATTATTGATGGTTGACATGTCGTTTCCTGGACCACTGAGGTTTATGTCCAGGTTCAGGTCATCGCCCGGGTCGTAGTCAAAATCGTCTCCGACCGTAATGACTTTACCGATAGAGGATCCCTCGGAAACGTCTACATCGACTAGATCATCATCCCGACCTAACGCGCCGGCATCACCAAAATCTATGTGAACCGAATTAGAATTGTCATTATTCCCGTTAACTTGTCGCTGCCCTTGGTGCTGATCCTGACCCTGATCTTGGCCTTGACCCTGATCTTGGCCTTGACCTTGGTCCTGACCCTGACCGTTTTCAACGACTGTCGCCTGGCCCTGAATCTGGCCTTGGTCCTGGTCTTGTTCGTTGTCTACGTTGGTTTCTTGTTCGGTCAGTTCGGCCTCTACGTCGGCGTCTTCAACGTAAATATCTGCGTCCACCGGAACATAAGCTTTACCGACGTTGACTTCATCAATGTCGATGGCTGGGTTACGTGTCTTACTCATATCAAATTCCACTTACTGAGCGCACTGACCGTCATTCATCTCCAAAACGGTGACTGGCGCGTTGAAACAAAAATGCACGCAGGCGCAAAACACGCATGAGTGCGGGTTTCTTCGGTGAATTCGTCTCCCACCCTCCTTTCTCGGCCAAGCCGGACCTGCGTCTGCTGGAAAAACTCGCGAGAATGCACGATTCGCGGACGCATCAGGAAAATCAGCCCCTCAAATTGGAGCCCGTTCATGGTTGCAGCAGTAATCCGCCGTGAATAGCTAACCGTAGGTTTTAGAAAATTTAACCTGTTGTTTTTATTGTTGTATTTTTGGTTTTGTTGAATTTTTGTTCGAAATAAAGCGGAAAAATCGATTTAAAACCGGCAGTTTAGGAAACCCATTGATTTCTTCTACTTATACGAGAAGTGGTAAGTTTAACCTGACCGAAAGTTCTAGAACCAAACACCTGTTAACTATCGAACTTTTCGAAAAATAGTACTTTCTTCTATGGCCGTCGCCTCAAATGCGTTAATATTCGGTTAATATTTATTTTGATGTTCAGTTGACGATTTCGCCGTTTGTGCGGCGTGGTTTTGATAGGGGGAGAGAATGAGCATTCCGCTTCGGGATAATGCCATAGAAAACCAACAAAGTTTGGATGAATTCTCGATCAATTTTATCGGCAAGGCTCTGTTTTACTCAGACCAAACCATTGAGGGTGTCCAAAAGGAATTCGGTGTCGCCACACACCGCTACGAATCGATTTCTTCGATGCCGAATCCAAAGCTACAAGACAATGGTCTCGGAAGAATAATAATTGTTGATCAGATGGCGACAGAAGACTTGCTGGCGCGCCCTCAACAGTACCGTGACAGCGCGGGATCAGGCAGTGTCGTGTTTGCTTACCGCAAAGAAGATTCCGCGCGATACCTGTTCGACAGATGGAATCCTAAGGAACATGGCGACATCGGTTACTTGCCGATGAACATAGCACCTGATGCTTGGCGCTCTATACTGCGGCTCTTGCTGCACGAAGAACTCTACCTGCCCAGTTTTCTGTTTCATTGCGTGTCAAACACAAATACGCCTGCTCAAAAATCCCCACAGGTTTCTGGCGATCTGCATCCTTTGTACTCCAAGCTAACACGGCGAGAGAAACAGGTTTTGCAGTTGGTCTCGAAAGGTCAAAGCAACAAGATCATTGCATCGAACCTTGGGATCACTGAACATACGGTCAAATTGCACATGCACAACGTGGTGGGCAAAATCGGCGTCAGCAACCGAACGGCAGCGGCGCAGTTCTTTTTTGAGGTGGCCCCGGAAGAGGCGCAAAACGTGACTATTGACTGAAGATTTCGAGGCCCGCTTTGACCGTCTGATCCTGCTGGTTGGCAAGCTCAACTACATGTGGACCAACACGGAAAGCCTGCTGATCCATCTGATCGCGGGTCTAACACGTACGCATAAAGACGTAGCCGTAATTATCTTCTTGACGCTGAACACCACTCGAGCGCGCATTGACCTGGTTGAACGGCTGGCCAAAATGGAGGGCCGCCCTCCGGACATTCGCGACCCGATTTTGGAGCACACGCAGAGGTTGTCCAAGCTTTCAGGCATCCGCAACAGATACAACCATTGCATCTACTCCTTCGATCCTGACAGCGGCAACCCAAAGACAATCCTGATGCGGATCGCCGACAGAAAAACAGATATTCGCCTTGGTCGCGAAGACACCGTCGACGAAGAGGCGATGCAGGAAATCGAAAAAGTTGTCACCCAGCTGTCAGAGGCCAACCGAGACATCTGGCGACTGATAAACCAGTTGGGTTTTCCGGTATAAGAACGCAGCTGGTGCGGGCGGTGGGACTCGAACCCACACGGGCATACGCCCTTCAGATTTTAAGTCTGATATGTCTACCATTCCATCACGCCCGCACAGCGCGGGAGTTCGTCTTTGAACTCGGAAAAACCACTAATCCCATAATTCCACGAACACAATCTGTTTCATCATCCCTGTGTAAGGATTCCATGTATGGAAAATGGCGACACAGCCATCCCTGCCAATTGATCGATGTTATGTCCCTCAAGTAAGCAATAGAAGGTCGCTTACTAATGGCAGAACTAACCATATATTCAGGGTAAATGGTGCCCCCACACGGACTCGAACCGCGGACCTACTGATTACAAATCAGTTGCTCTACCAGCTGAGCTATAGGGGCACTTGGTGTCGATTAATATCTCTGAACGGGGACTGCAACCCTCAATTTTCAGACGAACTCAGGTTATCTGAGTTTTCTTTGACACACGGCGCTATGCCGTGGTCCTCAGCCGTAGGTTTGACTGCCCGATGTTCAGCCTGTAACCCGGCAGGTGAGGCTAAAGATGCAAGGACAAGAACCAACTATGCAGGTCGCTATCCACGCCGGTGCCGCCTTTACAGACCATGGTCGACTTCTGTCGGCGCTGCAGGCCAACAACAAGGCTCTGGTGGAACATGGCGTCGCCTATTTTGGGCCGCGCAGATACCGACGCACGTTCAAACCTTCTTTCGACGCGCATTTCTCGGATTCGGCGAATGCAAAGGCTGATGCAGTGTTCCGTAGTGCTCTGCCCGCGCAAGCACATATCCAACGCGCGGTTTTCACAAGCAGCGAGTTTGCGGGCGAGCAAAACCTGGCCCTTCAGGATGGTCAGCTTTATCCTATGGCGGGTCAGCGAATGGCGCTGTTGGAACACGTTTATCATGACCATGAAGTAGAGCTGCTCTTTGCTCTGAGGAACCCCGGCACCTTTATTCCGAAACTTTTGATGTCTCTGTCCGAAGCCGACCGGGCGCATATCATCAGAAATACGGATTTAAGCTGTCTCAGCTGGATAGGGATGGTGGATGACATCCGGGATCTTGCGCCCAGTGTCCGCATAACCTTGTGGTGTAACGAAGATACGCCACTTCTTTGGGGAGATGTCGTGCGCGCCACAGCAGGGTTGCCTCAAGGCACCGAACTAAATGGAGAGTATGACCTGCTGCTTTCCTTGCTGACCGAGGAAGGCGCACAGCTTGCCAAGAACGAGGCCTTGGCCGATCCGGATCTGCCTGACACCGAGGTCCGAGAAATTCTGTCGCAAATCCTTGAAGACCACGCGCACCCCGAAAAGGTTGAGGAAGAGTTTGAGCTACCGGGCTGGAACGCTGAGATTTTCGATGCCTTTTCCGAGCTATACGAGCAAGACGTTGCGCGGTTGGAAACAACCCCAGGGGTGCGGCTGCTTAGGCCCTGAACGGTCGCAAATTCGGCCGCCAGCAAACCTGCGCCTGACACCGACCATACTGTCAGTTTCAGACCGCTTACTGCATTAATTCAGGCACCGAAGACGGTTTCTCGGGATCGCCACGGGGTCGGTCCAATGCAATTCATTCGAACGCAATTCGCTTAGATGTAATTAAGCTTCTTGGTAATCCAGAACAGTATCTCTGCGAGCACTGAAATTGCCCCTGCCCCTTCGGTGATGACCAAAGCCGATCCAGATGCACCCAGCTTGGTAATCTCGGCATCGATGTTATCCGGAATGTCCACGATTACGATGTACTCGGATGATCCGGTGAGTTCCCTCAGAGATGGCAGACCGGATCTTAGATCCAATGCACCTTCACTGGTGGCTGGGGGGATATCCCGTATTGTTGCCTCAAATTCTTCTCCGGGTGCGCTTCTTAGCGCGATTCGAATGGTGTCTCCGATGTGGACGTTCTGAAGACTGCTAAGGGGCAGCGTCGCAATAAGAACCCGATCACCGGGCACAACGAAATTTATCGCGCCCTGCAGCGTTGTGACACGGTTACCCGGACGCAGCGATAGCCCGGTTACCATGCCATCCGCAGGGGCTCGAACAACGGTCTGCTCAAGCGTCCATTGGGCCCGGGCCAGCATATTTTCAACCTCGACAACACCCACATCAACCCCACTCACTTGAGCCGCAATTCGGCGTTCAAGGCTGGCTTTACGTGCTTTTGCCGCGCGCAAACCGGCTTCGAGCTGTTCAATCGTGGACACAGCTTCCTGAAGTGCGAATTCCGAAGTTGCGCCACGATCCGCAAGGCGGATGATATCGTCACGGCGCGCCGCGCCAAAGGAAAGTTGAGCCTCGAGCGACGCGATATCTGCGTCAGCTGCATCAAGATCATGGCGCAATTGATCGGCGGCTGCCTGTGCCGAAGCCAGCGACGCCTCTAGCCGCGCAACCTCTGCGGTATATTCGGTGTCATCGATACGAAACAAGACGTCGCCAGCCTTTACGGGCTGATTGGCTTTGACCGCGACTTCAACCACTGGCCCAGACACGTTCGGAGCGATATTGATGACGGCACCTTGAACAGAGGCCACACCAGACGGGGTCGTATGGTTCAGCGCCCCGATCACCACAAGCGCAAGTATCACACCGCCGCCGTAGATGACTGATTTAGATACAGCGTTCCACGGCAAAAGCTTGAGCTTGGAAAAAACAAGCCACGCGATTCCAAAGTACAGCCCTAGGACAATCAGCATATCTATGCGCCTTTTCTGTTTGAGGCTTCGTAGTAGCCTTATTTTCGCGCCGATCCCAAACGCGGCTCACATCAAAACCTCAGTGGGGCGTCAGCACGCGAGTTTTGCACCAATAGTTCGACCCGCAGAGTGCATATCGCTGACCAAATCCGAATTGCCGATGTTCCAATCAAGGTGGCCGCACCCAAAAATCAGGTCCCAAATTTTGATCCGGCAATCGAATATCACACCTACTTGCCGGATCAGATCGCTGTCGCCTCTGGCAATGCCTGAGGTGAACGGCGATGCCCGTCGAATCCCCGGAGGCGCCACTCTGAGGTAATGGAGGCCGCCAAAACCAATCAAATGCCCATCCTGCGTGCGCTTAAATCATATCCGACCGAGCCGGTGAAGACGACCGATGTTGCGTCCGTATCTGCGGTTGAGGGGGGCTCTCGGCTGATCTCTGCAATACCCCCACATCCTCGGAACAGTGTGTGCACCTGCCCGATCACATGTTTGAAATAAATCTTCAACGCGACGCTCCAGTACTCTCCGGCTTTGTTGGCCACCTATAGGCTTCGGCGGATGAGATCTGAATAATTGAAGAATTCGGACAGGTGTAGTTTCATAGGGCGTGTTACTGTTACACGTACCCTCTAAGTATATGCAAAAAAACAATTAACTTAAACATCAATACACAAGAGGAAAGCCAAAAGCAGTCAGAATTGGCTGACAATCAAATGGCAAATCCCGTTCAGCGGGTGACATCCCAAAAGGCATTTGCATGGGCAGACGGTCTTAAGGAGTTTTTGGCAGACTATTTAGGTAAACGGCAGGGTACATGGTGCGCCATCTAAGACGGCGCGAAACCCGTACCCTACGCGGATCAGCTCATGCCCAGCGCTTCTTTGTACATTTCCAACACCGCTTCTTCTTCTGCGATGTCATCTTTGTCCCGTTTGCGCAGCGCAATCACCTTGCGCATGACCTTGGTGTCATAGCCGCGCGCCTTGGCCTCTGCCATGACTTCTTTTTGCTGCTCCGCGATGTCTTTCTTTTCAGCATCCAAACGCTCGAACCGTTCAATGAACTGGCGCAACTCGCCCGCGGTTACGCGATAATTGGCGGAGGCCTGATCTTCGGTCATATCTTCCATCTACGTCTCTCCCAGAGGCTGCGTTCGAATGCTTATGAAACGGCTCCAAGCCGGATACATCGCCTCTGCACCCTCCGCAAGCACACAATCCCCCATCGGACTTGTCTGATGAGGGGTGATCCGATAAGCGCAGTGGAAATCTGCTGATTTAAGTTGGGAACTATGTTCGAAATCATCACCTGGGGCGGTGCCGCCCTTTCGCTTGCCGGTCTGCTGGGCTTAGTCTGGTGCATTCTGCGTGTGATGAAAGCGCGCAAGTCTGGCCTTTCGGACGATGAACTGCGCGCTGTGGTTCAAGGTGTTCTTCCGTGGAACCTGGCCTCGTTGTTTCTTTCGGTGCTGGGCCTTATGCTTGTGATCCTCGGGATATCGTTCAGCTAAACCTGTGCCTCAAACGGGCAAGTTATCGAACTGAGCTTCCATTGCGTCTTCGCACAAAGCAGCGTCCAGACGCCGTAGACGCGACGGGATGTGCATACCCTGCTGTCGCATACGGTCGATAACCTTGGTTACACTGGGTTGCAGAGCCAAACGGGTTTCAAGGCAGGCGCCTTTCAGCCTTTCTTCCAGTTGTTCAGCTTCGGAATACAAATTAACTGTCGACATTGCCATCCTCCCAAATGCTGTCTGACTACCTTGATATAGGTACCATTTTAAGACTTGCTGATCTTAGACTGCCGATCCGCGAAAAACTGCCTGTGTGTCCTGTGTATTTGGCAGGTTTCAGCGGATTGGTTAAATTCTACGCCAAATTGATCTGACCTGCCTTGACCAGCATCAAGTCACGAACTGTTGATTGCCATACATTCCGCAATTGATATACGAAAAATACAGGGCTGACGGAGGGAAACATGACACCCAAGGTAAAGGCGTTTTTTGATACTGATACGTTCACGGTCTCATACCTTGTGCAGGAACCCGAAGGCCTGTCCTGCGCGATCATTGACAGCGTTCTGGATTTTGACCACGCCTCTGGCCGCACTGCCACCACCTCAGCCGGAAAGATCGTAGATTATGTTCGCGAAAACGGACTGAAGGTCGAGTGGATTCTGGAAAGCCATGTTCACGCGGATCACCTGTCTGCGGCACCGTTTCTACAACAAGAATTGGGCGGCAAAATTGGGATCGGCGACCAGATCATCACCATTCAGGAAACCTTTGGGAAAATATTCAACGAAGGGACCGAATTCCAGCGGGACGGCAGCCAGTTTGACGCGTTGTTCCGCGAAGGTGACAGTTTTCACGTCGGACAAATGCGCGGGGATGTTTTGCACACTCCGGGTCACACCCCAGCTTGCCTGACTTATGTCTTAGGGAATGCCGCATTCGTTGGCGACACGTTGTTCATGCCGGATTTCGGTACGGCCAGATGCGACTTTCCCGGCGGATCATCCGAAACGCTATATAGCTCAATCCAGAAAATCCTGTCGCTTCCGGATGAAACCCGTGTGTTTGTCGGCCACGACTATAAAGCGCCGGGTCGGGATGAATACGCATGGGAAACCACCGTCGGAGAGCAGAAGGCGCTGAACGTCCATATCGGCCAGGGTCGCCCCATTGAAGAATTCGTCAAAATGCGCGACGCGCGTGACGCGACCTTGGGCATGCCGCGCCTTATCCTTCCCTCTCTACAGGTCAATATGCGGGCGGGGCAAATGCCACCTTCGGACGAAAATGGTGATATTTTTCTGAAGGTTCCGCTGAATAAGCTGTAACTCAAAACCCGACCTGAAAAAGGAATGACGATGTACACCGAATGGATTTGGGGACTGGCCGGGGGTTTGATGATCGGACTGGCGGCCGCTATCTACTTGCTGGGGAACGGTCGCGTCATGGGGGCCAGTGGCATACTCGGCGGATTGGTCGATAACTCTGATCGCTCGCAAGAGCGGTTGGCCTTTGTCGCCGGCCTTGTCGGCGCTCCGTTACTGTTGAGCCTGTTTATGTCGCCCGCCCCGCAAACGCATCTGACCGGCAATCTGACAGTCGTCATATTGGCGGGTCTTCTGGTTGGTGTCGGCACACGCCTTGCAAACGGATGTACATCCGGCCACGGAGTGTGCGGGATATCCAGATTTTCGCTGCGCGGCATCATGGCCACAATAATCTACATCGGCGCCGGGGCGGTGACATTGGCCGTACTGCGTCACATGTGGGGGCTGATTTGATGCGCACGATGATCTCGCTTTTTTCAGGCGCGTTGTTCGGCACCGGTCTCTTGATCTCTGGCATGACGGACACTACCAAAGTGCAGGGCTGGTTGGATTTCTTCGGACAGTGGGACCCGACCCTTGCCTTCGTAATGGCAGGCGCAATCCTACCCATGCTGATAGCCTGGCGGCTGACACCGCATCGTCAGCCGCTCACAGGGGGCCAATTTCCCGTGATGTCATCGCCTGAACTGGATCGACGCCTGATCGTTGGGTCAGTGATGTTCGGCATGGGATGGGGTCTGTCGGGGCTGTGCCCGGGGCCTGCGATTGCGTCAATTTCCTATGGCGGCCTTGGCGGTGTTGTTTTTCTGATCGCGATGATCGCTGGAATGTTCGCGGCCCCGACACTTGGTGCGCAACTGGACAGGGCGGCCAACCCGGCCTAAGCAATTGCCATGGAGATTCGACCAATTACCCCCCGCTACGCCGTCTCGCCGCAAATCACGGTCGAGGACGTTCCAGCCATCGCCGACGCCGGTTTTGTCAGGGTGATCTGCAACCGTCCGAATTCCGAAGTCCCGATGGACATGCAATCTGACGCAATTGGTCAGGCCGTACGCGCGGCAGGGCTGGAATACGAAGTTCTTGAGCTAACGCATCAGACGATGACACCGGAAAACGTCGCCCTTCAGCGAGAGTTGGCCGAAAGCTGCAGTGGACCGGTTCTGGCTTATTGTGCCTCGGGTACGCGATGCTCTGTTGTCTGGGCCCTGGGTCAATGCGACCGGATGAGCACAGACGACATTCTGGATGCAACCGCCAAAGCGGGCTACGCGCTGGAAAACCTGCGTCCGACTCTGGATCAAATTCGGAACTCGGCTGACTGACGCCGTTTTATCCCGCTGGACCCGGGACATCGCCTAGCCCGGCCAGCTTGGATATCTCGGCTGCGATTGCATCCGAGTCGCCCAAATCAAGATCATGACCAAGTGTTCTTGTTTCAACGGGATCAATCGGCGTCACATCCATCAGTTGTTCGGCTGACGGCCCCATCTTTTGGGTTGGGGTGTGTGCCTCCAGAAACTCCGTTGTATCCGCGTCAGAGATTGACAAGGCGTTCTCGTATTCGTTCAAACGAACCGCGCGCATCCCTCCGGTCTGCCCCAACCGCCCAACGGCTGCGCAAAAACGATCGATTGTCAGCACTTCCGCTTGGTCAAGTTTGGCACCAACCAAAGGTAGAACGTCATCCACCGTCAACGCAGACAGGGACGCAAATGGCAAGGACATACGGCAGATGATGGTGTTCAGATCGGCCCGCAGAACGCCCGATGCTTGCTCAAGGTTTGGTCCAGCGGGCTGTTTTTCTGCTTCGTCAAGGTCCTGATCTTCATCTACAGCGGGTAGAACGAACGATATCTGACCTTGTCGCACTCCACCGGCCAGTTCGACCGTCAGGTCAAAGACGTCATATGCATCCTCGACCAGAGTCAGGCCCAGTGTTCGCAGGTTCTGCAGCCGAGCCTTGTATTCGTAGCCCGTTAGCCGCGCCTGATCCCCCGTGGCCTCAACTACGTGTACTGCGCGAGACAACACTTGTTCGACCCACGGAGAAACCATTGCGGCATCAGTGTCTGTAAATAGACGCACAGATGGTGCGTCAGCCATAACTTCACCAAAGGTTTGCACCTGTACGATCGCCGAGACCGCACCGACGTCCAGACACACTGCAGCTTGCCTTTCGTCTGCGGTGGCGAATACCAGCAGCAACCAATCGTCACCGATACTCTCTGGCAGAGTATCCGGCGCGCGGCAGGATTGCTTTGCCCCTATGACAGACATAGGCAATTGCAGCCCATCCGACGCCACCCTTGCACAGGTCAGACGCAAAGCACGCAATACAGAACGCGGCTTGTCGCCCTGTTCCCCACGTGCTGTTGAAAGCTTTCGCGCTAAAGCTGTGCTATCCGGTTGCGCCATGCCCCAAAACCGCCATTCATTCCCATGTCAGGTTCAAGGTCTAACCCAGCGCGGGTTACGAATTTCTTTATGACAGGGTTATTGAGCCGCCTGGCGATAAGCGAGCGGAACCCTGACGCGGAAGGCCGCCCCGCCTTGTCCGGGCAAGTAACTGATTTCCCCACCAAGGCGCTGCATGATCTCGCGGCAGATCGCCAGACCCAACCCTGCCCCGCCCGCCTTGTCACTTCCCACGCGTGAGAATTTTTCGAACACCATCGATCGCGCCTCGGGCGGGATTCCGCTGCCGTTATCCGCAAAGTCGATCACAACCTGCCCTCCGACATCGTGCGCCGAAATGGTCAGGACAGGATCATCCGCATCGCAGTATTTCTGGGCGTTTGAAATCAGGTTGATAAATACTTGCCCCAAACGGTCCAGATCAGTGTGCAAAGGCAGACGCTCAGCCGCCCGAGAACGTTTTACGGTCAACGTCTGGCTGGTTCCGGCCAATGCACTTGAGACGGCCCGATCAAGCACCGAGCGCAACGTGTCGCCGCCCATATTCAAGTTGACCCGACCACTTTCCAGCACGCTCAGATCCAGCAGATCATCCAGCAAACGCGTCAGCCTCAGGGCTTCATCATGTATGATCGCGGCATAGCGGGTTTGTTCGTCAGCGCTCAACTCTTCTGTGTCACGCATGATTTCGGAAAACGCCCGAATGGAAGTCATCGGTGTCCGTAACTCGTGACTTACCTGGCTGAGAAAGCTGTCTTTTTGTTCGGAAATCTGGGTCAGCTTGGTATTTGCTTCGCGCAACTGGCCTGCTGTCCGGGTCAACTCTGCCGACTTCGCTTCCAATTGGCTGGAATATTCCAGCAATTGCGCGGACTCGTTCGCAACAGCCAACAGGTCTTCGACCGAGACCGACGATCCGCCCACAATCTGGCCGATCATGGCGTGTGCGGTCGCGGCACCAACAGAACCGCTCAGCTCTCTTTCGAGACGCTCCAAAAATGCAGGAGTCGGTTCTGGCAGACGCGATCTGCCACCTTGTCGTTCGGCCTCGGCCTGGAAGAATTCCTGTGCTGGCCCTGTCCCCAGAATACGCTGGGTCATAATCATCAGGTCTTCGCTTTGCGCCACGGAACCCGTCCACCCGCGCAAGGCTACGGAATGGTCGAACACGTTGACAAACTGCGCACCTTGCAGACGCTCAAGCGGGCTTGGAAAGCTCAGCAGCGATGCTACGCAAAACGCGACTGTGTTCAGGGAAAGCGACCACATGACGGAATGTACCAACGGGTCCATGCCCTCGATCCCGAACAGCGCTTGGGGGCGCAACCACTCCAATCCGAATGGGCCGTTTTGAATGACAGCGTCAGACATCAACGCGCCGCCCATACCGGGCAAAAGCAACGTGTAAATCCACAGCAAGAACCCCACCGTCAGCCCGACCAAGGCCCCGGTGCGGGTAGCGCCGCGCCAAAACAGGCCACCGACCAACGCGGGCAGGATCTGTGAAATCCCGGCGAAGGCCACAAGCCCGATAGAGGTCAGGGCCGCGCCGCCGCCGGACAGGCGGTAATAGTAGAAGCCCATGGCCATGATCACGGCGATTGAGATCCGGCGCGCGACCAGAACGACATGGCGGACATCCCCCGAAACAGCCCCCGTCCCTTCCTGCGTGCTCAGCCAGATGGGCATGACCACATGGTTGGAAACCATGGTGGACAGCGCCATGGCGGTAACGATGACCATCGAAGTCGCCGACGAAAACCCACCAATGAAGGACAGCATCGCCAGCCATTCGGCATTCTGAGACAAGGGAACCGTGAGGACGAACAGATCAGGGTTTGATCCTTCGGGTAGCAAGTCCAGCCCCACCACTGCGATAGGGACAACGAACAAGCTCATCAGCAAAAGGTACAGCGGGAAAGCCCACGCGGCGGTTTGCAGATGGGTCTCGTCCGCGTTTTCGACGACCATCACCTGAAACATGCGCGGCAGGCACACAAAAGCTGCAGCGGACAGGAAAACCAAGGTTGTCCACCGGCCAGCATCCACATTCCACTGACCAATTTCCGATGCATCAATGCGCTCCATCGTGGGGCCAATTCCACCTGCCACGCCCCAAACCACAAATATGCCGACGGCAAGCAGAGCAAACAGCTTCACCACCGATTCCAATGCGATTGCCGTGACAACCCCGTGGTGCCGTTCGTTCGCGTCCAGATTGCGTGTCCCGAACAGGATGGCAAAGATCGCAAGACCAGCCGCCACCCAGAAAACACTGGACCCTTCCTGATAAAGCCCAGTGGGATCTGCTTGGGCAAAAATCGAGAAGGACAGTGTAATCGATTGTAATTGCAGCGCGATATAGGGCGTGCCACCCAAGACGGCCAGAATGGTCACGCAGATCGCCAGCGTATTGGATTTGCCATAACGCGAAGAGATCAAGTCTGCGATAGACGTCACACGCTGACTGCGGCCGACACGAACCAGTTTGCGTAGACCCCACCACCAGCTGATCATCACCAACGTCGGACCAAGGTAGATCGTCACGAATTCCAACCCTGAACGCGCAGCATTACCGACCGCGCCATAAAACGTCCAGGCGGTGCAATAGATGGACAAGGAAAGCGTATAAATCAGCGGAGATCGCAACCAAGCGCCCCGCCCCGATGCTGCCAAGCGGTCGGCTGCAAAGGCGACGCCAAACAAAAGCACGACGTAACCCAAACAAACCAGGATCAGTAGGTTTAGCGTTGCCATTGGTCCGAATCCGGATCGGCATCATCCCGTGCGGCCATGCGTCCTGCTGCAAAGCCGAAGGCAAGGCTGAGCAAAATCAACAAGCCCCAACAGGCAAAAATATAAAGTATTGCCGAAGACAGCGCGACACCGTCATCAGGGGAATCTGAACCGGGCCAAAGCAATGGCAAAGCAATCAGGGCGGACCCCAGTATCGGCAATAGTCGCGCCGCATCGGTCAGACGCCGCCTGCGATAACTCTGGCGTTCCAAAAACAGCGAAGGCCGAACACCCGGGGGCTGTCGATCTTCGCCGTTGCTCATGACCGGGTTGCCTGTGCATGCAGGTCACGTACGGCCGTCAGAACCTCGGCGTTTGAAAACGGTTTGGTCATGAAGCGACTGACGCCTGCATTTTCGGCCATCTCACGGTCGCGAGATTGACCACGCGCCGTCAGCATCAGCACCGGCAAAGTTTGCATGCCATCCAGCTCGCGCAGGTCACGCAAAATCTCCATCCCGTTTTTACCCGGCAACATAACGTCGAGTATAACCAGATCCGGACTGGCGCTTTGAATGACCTGTACCGCATCCGTCCCCTCGGCATGTGTTTCCACCTGCCAACCCTCGCGCGTCAGCAAAAACCGAATGGCCTCGGCTATGTTCGGCTCATCCTCGATTAGTAGAACCTTACGGCTCATATGAATTATTCCTCCCCGTGACGGGCTACCCATCCGTATACCTGTCTGGCATAGCTTACGCCGTCTGTCAGGAAAGTGTCAAAAACCTTCGCTTAGAATTGATGGTTCTCGACGAGAGGCGCAGTCGCTATTTGGGCAAACGCGGCAACTTGGCCCCACATGGGCAGTGTTTTGGGCATCTTGGCCACCCTCTTCCACGGATCGGACCAGCATGACAGACCTATAAACCGGCGCATCATCGAACCCGGAAACCGTTTGCGGCCACGCATAGGCAAAGCAATCGAACTCGGCCGCAGACCGACCCAGTTGAACAATGCGCCGACGAATGGGGACCAAAGGCCGATTCAGTGCCTGAAACAAGGGCCACAGCGGGCAGGCCTCACCAAATCGCGGCATAGCAAACCCAGGCACAGATTTTGAAAACAGAATGCTGCCGGATGCATCACATACCACCAAACCAGTAGGCCGCGATAACACACCATCCGGAAGTGCCGCCAAACGCCTTAGCACCGTCGCGACATCAACCCTAAAATGAGCGGCCAGTTTCAGCGGGTCAGGTTCCGCGCCTTCCAAGGCCGCTGTAACCGCGTCCAAAGGCATGGCTTTCGCATCCTCGGCATAGGTTTTCAGCAAGTCTCGGGTCACGGTTTTGACAGCGGCAGAGTCCAGTTGGCCCAGATCGACCTCGTCACTATCTGCACCAGCTTCAATTTCAGGAAAATGGTGGCCATGCTGCTCGAAAAAGGCTTCGACGTCTTCAAGTGGAACTCCCCGCCGATCCTCGGCAGTTTCCGAGTCGTCCAAATAGGTCACCAGAGATTTGGAACTGTCAGCCAGACGTTCGGCATCCTGATGCAGGTTGCGATGGAACCTGTCCTGCCATTCCGGCTCAATCTCTTGCGTATCGGCCAGAATCGCTGCGGTAGAACGGATCGCAGCCGCTGTTGACAGAACTTCGTGCATGGATGCCGCCAGATGTGGGTCATGCGTTAGCCTGTCGGACAGTGTTTCCACCGTCCGCTCCAACGACACCACACGCCGGTGCATCTGCGCCAGAACCCCTGCCCAACCCGGAAATCGGCCAGCGAACTCTTCCAAAGCGTCGACTTCGGCTTGTTGTCCGACCGCGTCGGCAGCGGCTTCGCGCAGGGCAGAAATCAATGTTGCTTCAATGCCTTGCGTCAGCACCGATGGCTCCACTGCCAAAGCCGCTGCGATATCGACAAGCAGTTTACCACCAATCCGGCGGCGATTGTGCTCGATCAGATTGAGGTACGATGCTGAAATACCCACCTGCTGCGCCAGAGCGGACTGCCGCATACCGGCAATCTGGCGGCGCTCTCGTATTCGGCTACCAGTCAGCGTGTCGCGCAAAATCCTGCCTTTCGTCAACTCGGGTTCGTAAAGGTAGACTATAATTTATTTTCAGAACTATTGATATATTTCTGTTAGTTAAAAGGCAGTTTTCAGATCAAGTTTACACCATTAACAAATATCGTTTACCCCGCAACGCTCGCCCCGACTTCGATTGGTGACTAATTTACCGACCGGCCCCTTCTCATTCCGCGCAAATCCCTGCACGATAAAGGGATGAGTGATACCGCATTCGAATACGCGCCAATCGGGCTGGTTGAGCTGGAAAACCGGATCATCCGGCGCTGCAACTTGCAGTTCGCGCGCACTTTCGGGGGTGACGAAGCGGACTACCGCAATATGCCTCTGCTGCATTTGTATCCATCAGTCGCGGATTGGGAACGGATCGGCGAGCGCAGCCTACAGGTGATGCGTGATACCGGGTATTACACCGACGAACGGGTTATGCGGCGCCGCAACGGAGACCTTTTCTGGTGTCGCGCGCGTGGGCGGTCACTGACTCCGGACGACCCTTTCCGGCATGGAATCTGGAGTTTCTCTGACATCTCCGAGGAACGCCCGCTGGTCGAGTTGACCAAACGCGAACGCGACGTAGCGATCCTGTCCTGCCGGGGGCTGTCTGCAAAGGAAATTGGCGTCGAATTGGGGCTAAGCTACCGCACGATCGAAGCCTACCGCGCACGTTTGCTGGAAAAATTCGGCGCGCGCAAACTGCCTGAACTGGTTGCGAAACTTTCCGGAATGCCGCTTTGACCCGGCCGCCCCCTAGAAAACTTGGCTAAACCCCTGCCAGACAGGGCCAGACGCGCTTTTCATGGGAAGGCGCATAGCTTATAACGCTGCGTAATCAGACCAAAGCCCACACAGAACAGATGGGCCAAAGGGGAACCGTCGAGGACACTCATGACAGACACCAAACACGAAGCGGACGTGGCATTCATCAAGGCACTGGCCGAGTTGCTGCGCGAAAACGACCTGACTGAGCTGCAGGTCAAACGCGAATATGGCGAAGAAGACAGCCTGAATGTCCGCGTCAGCCGTATGACGCCGACCGCAGCAGCCCCCGTGCAGGTCGCTGTCCCCGCCGCGGCCCCCGCTCCGGCAGCACCGGCCGCGGCCGCCCCGGCACCAGCCGAAGCCCCCGCCGCCGTTGAAGATCCTGCAAGCCATCCGGGTGCCGTGACCTCGCCCATGGTTGGGACAGTCTATATGCAGCCCGAACCCGGGGCCCCGTCTTTTATCTCGGTTGGCGCATCTGTATCCGAAGGCGACACCCTGCTGATCGTCGAAGCGATGAAAACAATGAACCACATCCATGCGCCCAAATCCGGCACCATCAAGCGTATTCTTGTTGGGGATGGTGACGCTGTGGAATTCGGCACACCTTTGGTCATTGTTGAGTAAGGCGGGCCCATGTTCGACAAAATCCTGATTGCCAACCGAGGCGAGATCGCCCTGCGGGTGATCCGCGCGGCGCGCGAAATGGGGATTAAGACGGTTGCCGTCCATTCCACTGCCGATAGCGACGCAATGCACGTACGCATGGCCGACGAATCGGTATGTATCGGCCCCCCGCCCAGCCCGCAAAGCTACTTATCGGTGCCCGCGATCATCTCGGCCTGCGAGATCACCGGCGCGCAGGCGATCCATCCCGGCTATGGTTTTCTGTCCGAGAATGCCGAGTTCGTGCAAATCGTCGAGGATCACGGCATCACCTTCATCGGCCCCACCGCCGAACATATCCGCGTGATGGGTGACAAGATCACCGCCAAGGACACGATGAAGGAACTGGGCGTGCCGTGCGTTCCGGGCTCCGACGGCGGCGTCCCCACGCTGGAAGACGCCAAGCGCATTGGTGAGGAATTCGGCTATCCCGTCATCATCAAAGCCACTGCCGGTGGCGGCGGTCGCGGCATGAAGGTCGCGATGAGCGCGGATGAGATGGAAAGCGCATTTATGACCGCACGGGCCGAGGGCAAAGCCGCCTTTGGCAACGACGAGGTATACATCGAGAAATACCTGACCACGCCTCGCCACATTGAAATCCAGGTCTTCGGCGACGGTAAGGGCAACGCGGTACACTTGGGCGAACGCGACTGTTCGCTGCAACGTCGCCACCAGAAAGTGTTCGAAGAGGCCCCCGGCCCCTGCATCACCCCTGAAGAGCGCGCCAAGATCGGTAAGGTCTGCGCCGACGCTGTGGCCAAGATCAACTATATCGGCGCGGGTACCATCGAGTTTCTGTATGAAAACGGCGAGTTCTACTTTATCGAGATGAACACACGTTTGCAGGTGGAACACCCGGTGACCGAAGGCATTTTCGGCGTCGATCTGGTTCGCGAGCAAATCCGCGTAGCCTCGGGTCTGCCGATGTCATTCGGTCAGGATGACCTTGAGATCAACGGCCACGCCATTGAGGTTCGGATAAACGCGGAAAAACTGCCCAACTTCTCGCCCTGCCCCGGCAAGATCACAGCATATCATGCGCCCGGCGGTCTTGGCGTGCGCATGGATTCGGCGCTTTATGACGGGTATTCGATTCCACCCTACTACGACTCGCTGATCGCCAAACTGATCGTTCAGGGCCGCGATCGGGCCGAAGCGCTGGCGCGTCTGGAACGTGCCTTGGGTGAATTGATCGTCGACGGCATCGACACCACAGTTCCTCTGTTCCACGCCCTGTTGCAGGAAGCCGACCTTCATAGCGGCGACTACAACATTCACTGGCTGGAACATTGGCTGGCAGAGAACATGGCCGAGTGATGAACCTAACCGGGCCGAAAGGTTCAAGCCTTTCGGCCCCGGACCAACCTGTATGAGCCTTTCTCCGGAACTTTTGCTACACGGGTACTCCATCGGTATTTTTCCGATGGCTGAACATCGCGACGATCCGGAACTGTTCTGGGTCGATCCCAAGTTCCGCGGTGTTTTTCCACTGGATGGCTTCCACATTTCGCGCAGTCTGGCCAGGCGCATCCGTAAAAGCGGTTACTCAATCACGATCAATCGGGACTTTGATGGTGTCGTTGAGGGATGCGCTGATCGCGCTGACACTTGGATCAATGACGAACTGCGACGGCTTTATCGTCGGCTTCACGAATCTGGACATGCGCATTCTCTCGAAGTCTGGGATGGCTCAAAATTGGTTGGGGGTGTGTACGGCGTGGCCCTCGGCGCTGCATTCTTTGGCGAAAGCATGTTCTCGCGTCAAACAGATGCCTCGAAAGTCGCACTGGCATACCTGGTAGATCGTTTACGCCAAACCGGGTTTCTGCTGTTCGATACACAGTTCCTGACTGCGCACTTGGCCTCGCTTGGCGCTATTGAAATCTCACGCGCGCACTACCGGCAGCTTCTGGAAGAGGCAATCGACGCAAGCGCGGATTTCACCGCACCGTTGGATCAGTTGCCCGAGGGCGTCATACAGCGAATTACCCAGATGTCGTAGCGCGAGTGATCCAAGGCATTCAGCGCCGGAGACGTCGCGATCATCCATCCGTCAAACAATTGATCTGTCTTGCCTTTTTCCCAGATCGTCAAATAGGCAAAAGCATCACCTGTCGGGTTGTCGACCGGGAAACGGCAATCCCCCAACGCGACGTCCAGGCCAAAAATCGCTTCGGTTCGGCCATTCTGCATTTCGACGTCAACCGTCTGCCCGCTGACCTTGTCCAACCCACGCAGCAAGGCACCGGGGCCCGATTGCACTTTTTGTTGGGCGGCTGCACCCGAAGCCGCCAAAACCGCTGCAATCAGGGCGAGGTGCCTCATTGGCTGCCATCCCCGGCAACAAACTTAACCAATAGGGAAATCAGACTGACCGCGCCCTGCGTGTCTTCAACTTGATCGCCGGCTTCGAAATAGAACGGCGACCCACCCGGCATAACTTCGACAAAGTTACCACCCAGCAGCCCTTCGGATGAGATCACGATTGCGCTGTCATCCGGCACCAGAATACCGTCAATAATACTAAAGGTCGTATCCGCGCGATAGGTTTCCGGGTTCAGAGTCACACCGGTAACCGTGCCGATTTTGACGCCTGCCAGTCGCACATCCGTGCCCACTCCGACACCTTCCAGCGATCTGAAGGACGCGCCCAGTTCATACCCCGTTCCGCCCTGCGACAGACCGGTAGACTGGCTGGCATATACGCCAAACGCAACGGCGCAGGCCAATACGGCCCCGCCAACAAGGACTTCGGTCACATTATAGCTCGACATCATTCGCCTCGTTTATTCCGGGCTCCACGCCTCATAATCCGAACGCTCGACCGGGTCGGGGCGCCGCAACGACCCCGCGGGCGCGTATGCCAAAGCGGTCCCTGTCAGGTTCTCTTGGTGCGGTTTTTCCCACGACTTGTGCTCTAGCGGTTTGTCGGTGGGCGGCTCATCCCAGGTCCGGTGCAACCAGCCATGCCATTCAGGGTCAATACGGCTGGCTTCCGCCTCACCATTGAAAATCACCCAACGCTTGCTGTCATCGGCATTGCGGTAAAAGACATTGCCTTCATTGTCTTCACCGACCTTTTCTCCTTTGCGCGCAGTGTAGATCTGCGTGTTCAAAGTTGCCCCGTTCCACCAGGTCACGGCCCGCAGAAGATTGTTCAGGATACCCATCGGCTGCCTCCGGCAATTCTGTTTCCGCAGATATGGACCAAAGGCGCGCCAAGGTCCAGTGTCACAAGGACCGCACCCATCATTCCGGCAGATATGCGGTCACTTCGATTTCGATCCGGTCTTGAGGCGTAATCAAATTGCATTCGATGACCGTCGCGGCAGGTGGGTTCTCCCCAAATGCTCCTTTGAGCAAGGGCCAACATAGCTCGAATTCAGCCATATCCGGGAGGTAGTAGTTCACGCGAACGACATGCTCAAATCCTGTTCCGGCCTCTGCAAGAGCACGCCCGATTGCATCAAGGGCGGACTTGCACTGACCTACGATATCCTCAGGGGTTTCTTCACCTTGCGCGCAGGTTCCTGCAACAAAGACAAAACCGTTAGCCACCACCGCGCGGCAATATCCGACCTTTGCTTCATACTCACCACCCGAGGAAATGCGTTTGATTTTCATGGCATCCTCCACAGAAAAACGGCGCGGTCAGTGCCGCGCCGTGTCTGTAAATTCGTCTTGATCTTACCCGGCCGAAGCCGACTCCGCCGAATCTGCGTAAATGATCAGAGGCTGCGCGTCAGACGATACTGCCTCTTCGTTCACGACCACTTCGGTGACGTTTTTCAACCCTGGCAGCTCGAACATTGTGTCCAGCAGAATATCTTCCAAGATGGAACGCAAACCGCGTGCGCCTGTCTTCCGCTCGATCGCCTTCTTGGCGATCGCCTTTAACGCATCATCCGTAAAGGCAAGCTCTGCATCTTCCAACTCGAACAGGCGCTGGTATTGCTTGACCAAAGCGTTTTTGGGCTTGGTCAGGATAGTGACCAGAGCGTCTTCATCCAGGTCTTCCAAAGTCGCCAGAACTGGCAGACGGCCAACAAATTCCGGGATCAGCCCGAATTTCAGCAGATCCTCAGGTTCAAGATCCTTAAAGATCTCACCAACGCCGCGATCATCGTTGTCACGCACATCAGCACCAAAGCCCATAGCTGAGCCTTTGCCACGCTGCGCGATGATCTTGTCCAGACCGGCAAACGCACCGCCACAGATGAACAGGATGTTAGTCGTATCCACCTGCAAGAATTCCTGCTGCGGGTGTTTACGCCCACCTTGCGGCGGAACGCTGGCCACAGTGCCTTCCATCAGTTTCAGCAACGCTTGCTGCACACCCTCACCCGACACGTCGCGCGTGATCGAGGGGTTCTCGGACTTACGCGTAATCTTGTCGACCTCGTCGATATATACGATGCCACGCTGAGCGCGCTCAACGTTGTACTCGGATGCCTGAAGCAGCTTGAGGATGATATTCTCGACATCCTCACCCACATAACCGGCTTCGGTCAAAGTGGTGGCATCCGCCATGGTGAACGGAACGTCCAGAATACGCGCCAAGGTTTGCGCCAGCAATGTTTTACCGCAACCTGTTGGCCCGATCAGCAGGATGTTGGATTTTGCCAGCTCAATGTCGCTGCCGGCTTTTTGCGCATGGTTCAGGCGTTTGTAGTGGTTGTGGACCGCAACCGACAGGACCCGTTTCGCCGTAGCCTGGCCGATCACATAATCATCCAGCACTTCGCAAATATCCTTGGGCGTTGGCACCCCGTCGCTGGATTTCAGGCCGCTGGCCTTCGTCTCTTCGCGGATGATGTCCATGCAGAGTTCGACGCATTCGTCACAGATGAAGACCGTAGGCCCGGCAATCAGCTTGCGCACCTCATGCTGGCTCTTGCCGCAGAAACTGCAGTAGAGCGTGTTTTTGCCGTCACCGCCTGAATTCGTCGCCATGTTCTACCTTTCGGGCTTCGTCCATGCGGCCCCCTCTGGACCGCGATTGCCGCCATTTGGTGCAGCTTAGGCCACCACTGAGGCGGCCACAATCTCAAAAATGTACCCCGCGCCATCGGCGCAGGGTCTTAATCTCAGGCGTCTTCACCGCCCATTTTGGCGCGGTTTTCAACGATTTCGTCGATATGACCCCAGTCTTTGGCTTCTTCTGGGCTCATGAAATTGTCGCGATCCAGCGCCTTCTCAACTGCCTTTTTTGTTTGCCCTGTATGGCGTACGTAGATGTCATACAGGCGATCTTTCAGTTTTTGCGTCTCGGCGGCATGGATCATGATATCGCTGGCCTGACCCTGATAACCTCCGCTGGGCTGGTGCACCATGATCCGGCTGTTTGGCAGAGAAAAGCGCATTCCTTTCTCACCACCCGCCAACAAAACAGACCCCATCGAAGCCGCCTGACCGATTACCAATGTCGAACATTTAGGCTTGATATACTGCATTGTGTCGTAAATCGACAAACCACTGGTCACGACACCGCCAGGTGAATTGATGTAGATCGAGATTTCCTTATTCGGGTTTTCCGCCTCAAGGTGCAGCAACTGGGCGACGACCAGATGGCTCATGCCGTCATGGATCGGTCCGTTGATGAAAATGATCCGCTCTTTCAGAAGGCGCGAGAAGATGTCGTAGGCGCGCTCTCCCCGGCTGGTCTGCTCAACGACCATCGGGACGAGCGTATTCATATAGGTATCAACGGGATCGAACATTAAGAACCTGCCTGCTTTGCTATGGATCGGGACATTACCCGAAGAAACGTTACCTGAGTCTTAGTGTTGCCACCGGGGGGCCGCAAGGGGGGCCGGTGACTTCTGGACAAGACGGCGCTTTTTGACAGCAGCAATGCCCATGTTCTGGCCTTCCGTCGCCCTGCGCCACATGGCCATCACAGCACCCACGAGGTTTTGACCGGCGGGCTCCATCCCATCACGTCATTTTGATTCATGCATATGGAAATATTTGGTCACTATATATCCAACGCCAGATCGCAAGATCCGTGGCGCATCCGCATTCGTAACGACGCCCAGTCGGGCAAAAAGGAAAACAGAAATGGCACTGGCGCAGGTTTCACAGGAAAACCCTACCGACAACTTCGAACTTATCGCAGGCAATGCAACTCAGGCATCGAACTTCCTCAAGGCGATCAGCCATGAAGGTCGGCTGATGATCCTATGCCATCTCATATCGGGCGAGAAATCCGTGACCGAGCTGGAAGAACTGCTGTCTGCGCGCCAAGCGGCCGTCTCACAGCAATTGTCCCGGCTGCGCTTGGAGGGGCTGGTAACACCGCGCCGTGAAGGTAAGGCGATTTATTACCGTCTGGCTGACGATCGCCCGCGCCGGATGCTCGAAGTCGTGTACGAGTTATTCTGCACCAAAGAAGCGGCCTGAAAAGGCCGCCTCGGTTCCGGTTTTAGGATCCGGTTGCGCAGTTCTGAAATGCGACAGCCATTGCACGCAACAAGTTCGGGTAGTGGTCTGGGCCGGGGTCGATAGATGTTCCCACCGGATCCAGATCGTAAATCTTGGCGCCGGTTCCCTCGATCGCAGTTTCGACCAGCCGCATGTCGTATTGCGGTTCTGCGAAAGCGCAGACAATTTTGTCGTCGGCGACTTTTTCTCGCAATGCAGCAAGACGTGCAGGACCAGGGTTCGATGCGTCGCCAAGGCTGACTGATCCGGACGTGTTCAGTCCAAACCGCTTTTCAAAGTACTGGTATGCGTCGTGGAATGTGATGAACGCGCGGTCTTTTGCGTTTTCCACCTCTGCGGAAATTTGATCCACAAGTTCATGCAATTCCGCATCCGCAGCTTTGGCATTGTTCTTGTAGGTCTCTGCGTTTTCGGGGTCTGCCTTTGCGAGTGTATCCGCAATCACGTGAACCCAAACACGCGCGTTTTCAGGGTCTAGCCAAGCATGGGGGTCAACACCGTCATGGTCATGCCCGTGCCCATGATCATGACCGGCATGATCATCATGGTCTGCGTGGTCTTCATGACCTGCATGATCGTCATGTTTTTTAGCGTGATCATCATGACCTGCATGATCGTCATGTTTTTCAGCGTGATCATCATGGCTGGCATGGTCATCGTGATCCGCGTGGTCATCATGATCGGCATGTTCTGCGTGATCTTCGTGCCCCGCGTGGTCATCGTGTTCTTCCGCATGATCGTCATCTTCAGCGTGATCATCATGACCTGCGTGGTCGTCATGATCGTCATGATCGTCCTCTTCGACGACATCACGAAACTCATGCAACGTCGTGCCATCTACTTCCAGCAGCGCAATCTGCTGGGCATTCCCCGACAATGCTTCAAGCGGCTTTTCCATCCAGGGCGTCAGCTCCTCACCGACCCAGAACACGACATCGGCAGATTGCAAAGCCCGCGCTTCTGACGGACGCATTGCGTGATCGTGTGGCGATGCACTCGGCGGGATAATCAGCGCTGGCTCCGAAACACCTGACATAACGCGCGCGACCAATGAATGAACCGGGGCAATATCGGTTGCAACTTTAGGGGGCTCGGCCGCAGCTTTGCCCGCGAGAATAGTCCCAAAAACACAAAGGGTTGACCGTAACATGAGCACTCCTGAATGATATGTTATTACATAGTCTGACCGCTTGATATGCCCCACGTTATAACATATCAAGCAAAAAACACTTGGAGCGCCTGATGAGCACAGTCGGTTTCAGACAACATGATCACACCCATTGCGTGCATACTGCGATGGCCCAAGCCGAAGCGAAGTGTAAGGCGCAGAGACTGCAATTCACTCCGGTCAGAAAGCGTGTGCTGGAAATTCTGCTGGAGAAACACAAAGCTATGGGTGCCTACGACATTCTTGCAGTGCTTGCTGCGGAAGGCATGGGTTCGCAGCCCCCCGTTGCCTATCGCGCCTTGGACTTTCTGGTGCAAAATGGCTTCGTTCATCGCATCGAGCAATTGAATGCCTACGCGGCCTGTGCACATCCGACGCATGACCATGTTCCGGCCTTCCTGATTTGCCGCTCTTGCAAGACCGTCGCTGAAACCGAGACTGAATTGACCCAAGGTCGCTTGGGCGCTGCGGCAGATACGTCTGGTTTCCTAATCGAGCGAGTCGTCGTCGAAGCCGAGGGCCTTTGTCCGGAATGCATTGAGATAAAAGCGTGACGCAGAAACTAATTGCCCTAAAAAACCTGTCGATCAAAGCAGATGGTCGAACAATCCTTGAAAACGTAAATGCCTCGGTTTCATCAGGTGAAATTGTAACGGTCGTCGGGCCGAATGGCTCGGGCAAGTCTACCTTGCTGCGTGCCATGATTGGTGCCGTTTCACCTGCTCAGGGCACGGTCGAGCGCGCCAAGGGGCTGCGTATAGGCTATGTCCCGCAGAAACTGGCCTTGGACGCCGCGCTCCCTATGACGGTCCAACGCTTTTTAGGATTACCAAAACGTATTTCCGCGCGGGACGCTGTTACAGCACTCGAGCTAGCAGGTGTTCCCGACCTCAGAACACGGCAAATGACCAAGCTTTCGGGCGGTCAGTTCCAGCGCGTTCTTTTGGCACGCGCGCTTTTGGAAAGCCCCCAACTTCTGTTGTTGGATGAGGCCACTCAGGGACTTGATCAACCGGGGGCCGCCGCGTTCTACCAACGCATTGAACAAGTGCGCAGTGACCTAGGCTGCGCCATTGTCATGGTTAGTCACGACCTGCACGTGGTCATGGCGGCCTCGGATCGCGTGCTTTGCTTGAATGGTCATGTGTGCTGCGAAGGCTCGCCCCGTAGCGTCGCGGATGCACCTGAATACCGCGCGTTGTTTGGTAGTGGCACCAAAGGCACGATGGCACTTTACCAACATAAGCACAGTCATTCGCATGACCATGACCATGATCACCACCATGCAGCGAATGGATCCGACTGATGCTGGATGATTTCATGGTCCGTGCGGCGCTCGCCGGCGTTGGCGTTGCGATCGCTGCCGCGCCGCTGGGATGTTTCGTCGTCTGGCGCCGCATGGCCTACCTTGGAGAAGCTACGGCCCATGCCTCGGTTCTGGGTGTCGCGCTGTCTCTGGCATTTTCCCTACCCTTACTGCCCGCGGTTATTGCTGCAGCACTCGCAATGGGTTTGACCGTAACCCTTTTGCGCGGAAAGGGGTTTGCGATGGACACTCTATTGGGTGTAATCGCACATACCGCGTTAGCCGCCGGTCTTGTTACCGTGGCGCTCTTGTCTGACGTCCGGTTGAATCTTGATGCATTTTTGTTTGGCGACATTCTGGCAGTCACCAAAAGCGATCTTTTGACCATCTGGATCGGAGGAGCGCTTATTCTGGCTGTCATGGCGCAAAGATGGTCTGCCCTTCTGGTGTCCACACTGAACCCGGATTTGGCATATGCTTCGGGCGTAGATCCAAAACGGGAGGAACTTTGGTTGACACTGGCCATGGCGCTCGCCGTGGCCGTCGCTATCAAAGTGGTTGGCATACTGTTGATTGCCGCCCTGCTTGTTATCCCTGCGGCTGCGGCTCGATCTCTGGTTAGGACACCGGAGACCATGGCTTTTTTGGCTGCCACTATTGGTTCGGTTGCGGCACTAGGGGGGCTTGCTGGCGCCTATCTTGCTGATACTCCGGCTGGGCCCAGCATTGTCTGCGCCGCAGCAATTCTATTCCTGATAACCGCAGCATGCGGTCCCTTGATCCGCCGCGACTGAATACGCGCAAAGCACTGGTTTCGTTCCGGGAAAACTGGTACGGAAAACTCAATTGACACCAATGGAGACACCGATGATCCGTACCGTTCTGATAGGGTTGGCCCTGATCACACTTACCGCTTGCGAGACGGCAAAAGGCGCAGGCAGGGATATTGAGAAAGCCGGCGACGCCATTACGAACGTAGCATCGGACGTCCAGCAAAGCTTCTGAATAGAACCGCATATAGCGAAATTTCACGCGCAATACGCAAGATATTGTTGATTTACCCGGGTTACTCCGGTTATTGTGCGTGTACAGGTGCATAGACGCGGCATTGCATATCTGACAAACGTTCGGGGTTCTTGTGAAAGCACAAGAACCCCGTTCCCGTATAAAACGGCTAAACGTGGCAGTCTGTAAATTCGTTTCCGGCAAAAGGAAAAGGCGTCAGGTGCGCAGACGCGGTCTTTGCATGTGCCCAAACGGGCACCCCTGACGCCTTGCCGGGTCGACACGCCCGAGGGACGTTTCGATCCAGTTGTCACGGCCTCCTAAAAAGCCGCGACTGTCGCACAACACCCGTAAGTGTCACGCAACCCACAATGACCTGCTGAGAAGGTTCCAAATCAATTCAAGCTTTCGCCTGTATCAACTAAAAACCCACCGGTAAGCCGTTGAACCAGATGAACAATCCTAAGACCGCCCTTCAAGCTCCTCGACCCCCTTGGCCTTCGCGGCCCACCCCGTCCCTCTCGAGCCGAAGTGGTATGTTGAATGTTGCATCAGCTTTTCTACCCGGCAAGAAAATAGCACTGCAGCATTGAATTCTGTGGTGGATAAGTTGTTGATATCCAGTCGGAGAACTTTGTGGACAACTCCAGAAACCCACACAGCTCACAGGGTTGTTACTGGAAAAGTCGCAGTCACAGAAAATGCCCCCATATTTGGCAGTTTCTGCACTTGCAAACACCGGCCTCTGGCGATTTTCCGAGTTTCCTTGTGAACCTCAGGCGGAATCGTCCGAATCAAACGGGGAAGTCAGGACTGAAATGGGTCGGGCTGCTCAGACACCATACTCTGCAAATCGCGCTGAAGGTTCCGCGAGATCCAGTAGTCCCAAAGCCGGGGAACGCCGCTATCCGACCTTAAGTTGCCTGGATCCTTTGCAAGCGGCCTTAGTGCCGCCCGACCCGTCTCCTCCCTTCGGAGACGTGTTGTCCGCTTCTGAGAAGCGCTCCGACCTGACCGGGATTACTTTTTATGCGCCGCAAAAAGCGCGGCCAGTACCCCCTACTGCCCGATCAGGCCAGAGACGCTTCAGTTCACCTGTCGTTCGAGTACAACGCTGTACGTTGTCCCGCGACGCAGGCTACGGAAATCCGCATAGATCTTGCCGTCCTGATACCGGGCATCAATCAACGCGTTCACACCGATCTCGGGATTGGCCGAGCTTTCAACGATGCTGATCCGGTTCGGATCATCCAGACTGACAGTCCCGGTCGCATCCATGACGCGCCAGCCTTGGCTTGCATTCGGACGCCATTTGCTCGGCCCCCAGAACACATTGTCCTGCTGTTTCTGGATATCCAACACCCACTCAGCATTGTTGAACCTAGGCACATCTCCGGTCGTGGTCCGGTTTGGGCCGACGGCGGTATAACTGCCCGTCCATGTGCCCCGCAGGTCCGGCATGGTTTCGGCCATCGAGGCCGTGGCAAGGGTGAGGCTCGTGGCCAGAGCGGCTGCTCCGGCAGTCATAAATCTGGTCATGGTCTCTTCCTTCTGATGTCTTGGCCTTCGCTGGCCTGCTCAACAGATTGGAAGAGCCCGTGAGGGTTACAAGTTACCTAAGGGAAAGTTCATAAAGGCTTAACCCGCCCCTTAGGCCCAGGCCAGCGCAGTGCCGATAAGGACCAAACCGATACCGACGATTTCGCGCTGTGAAAAGTTCTCGCCGAACAGAAAATACGAGGCGATGGCGATCAGAATAACCTCGGCCCCAAGAATGCCGGTGTAGATAATCCCCAACCGCTCTTCCCGCAGGGCCGCAAGTTCCAGCGATGCCGCGGCCAGCAGTGTTGCGACGATCAGCAAGCTCAGCCAAATTCCGGGGATTTTCCACCAAAACTTCATCGCAATCATGGCAACGGAATACAGACCTGCAGATCCGAGAGCGATGAAAGGGATCATGGACACTTGGGTCTCCTGTCGAAGGTTCCGTTACGTCAACGTTACCAGACAGACAGTGTTAGCACTGTGAGGTTGATCACAAAGGGTTGGCGGCGTCTGCATCGCCTACTCCGCGGAACCCGAAATGAGAAAAGCGTGCAGGATCAACCTACTCCGCACGCTTTTCTACAGAACTATTCAGTTGATCGTGATGTCGCCCGAGATCGTATTTACGAACTTACCCGTGTCCGGATCGGTAAAAGACGAAAATCCACCACCGCCCGACGCGCTCGCCCAGTTTCCGGTGCCGCCCGACACAGTCCAGTCGCCGGTCAGCGCACCATCAGCACCCAGCCCGGTCGCCGTCCAACTCATCACCGCCCGCTCGCCCGAAGCCGTGTTGAACACGCAATTCCCATTGCCCGACGCTTCGGCGCCCCTGACCATCAAAGCCCCAAAACACGTACCCGAAGCCCCCTCGAGCGGGTGGCCCGCGGCGACTTCGAAGCTCTCGTAATTTGTCTGTGATTGAATGACCGCATACCCGTCCGAGATGCCGTGAACCTGGCTGGCATTCATGCCCATACCTTTGGCGCCCCCGCCATAGGTCTCGGCCAGCGCACCGGCATGTGGGCTTATCGCCAGAACGGCGACTGCGGTGTTCAGTAAGAATTTGTGCATAATAACCTCTCATTTCTGAGGGTCTTGCGTCCCAAACGTCTAACAAAAAAGCCCGCTTGAACGCGGCCCCCAAGTGGGAGGATAACATATTCAGGTTTTAAGGTCTAAAGGGGGTTCGATTGGATTGAGCCAGAAGCTGGGATTGAGGGTCTTGTCTGAAAGAACAGGCGGAGCCTTGAGGCGCAAAAGCGCTGAAAGGTTAATCTGCGGAACGAAGGGCAGCACCGACCTAAGGGCGCAGGTCGGCGCTGCCCACGGGCGGATGGGTAAGTTAGGCTTTGTTGTTAATGACCATCGAACAAGTCGCTGGGCTTTCCAGCATCTTCAATCACCTCGAAGACTTTCACTATTTCTTCCGATGAACTAGTCAAATTCCCTTTTGCATCATAATGATGCTCTATTCGCAAACGAACTTTTAGCGCATCACCGGGCTTGATCGGGAAGCTGCCTTTTTTAAACTCTGAGAGCCAAGCTTCGTCTAGAATATTTAGCGTCAGTGTCTTTTTACCGTGCTTGAACGTCCACTTGGCTTTCCCAAGGAAGTCAGGTTTTCCGATAACTAGGAATAGGTCTTGTTCGTTGACCAACTCCTTATCATCGCCGGTGTCTTCGCTTGTTTCGGAAGGCAACCAATCGCTCTTGAGGTTAACTGTATAATCCTCTTTTCCCAGAGTGATTGTTAGTCCTTCCCCCGACGTGAACTTGCGCTTTGTTTCTTGGAACCTGTCAAGTGGTTGCGACAGTCTTGTCGGGTTCGGGGGAGGATAGTCTGGCAGTTGCCGAACTTCTGTCGCTCTTGCCAGCTCTGCAATTTCCTCCGTCAAATCGGTAAGCTTTCTGTTCTCGTTCTCCGGTTCATCGAGCCACTCAATCGCAGCATACTTGGCCTTGAGCAGATAGTGACCAATCAGTTTCTTGATATCCGCATCTTTTAAAGCTTCGTCTGGAAGACTCTTTAGTACATTTCGAAGAAATATTTTTAGACTCGACTTTTGAAGGTCTTCTACAATCAACGCTGTTTCAAGTTGCGCATCAATGGTTTGCGTAAAAACTCTATCCATATCCTCCAGCGAATGGATCAGGTCTGCCGCTATTTCAAATGCACGCGCGGCCGATCCAACCCTAGGGTCGTAGTTGATCTTTAAAACAAGATCTGCGGCGGTATCGGGTTCTTCGTCTAAAATGCGTATTTTTCTAACCATGTTATCACTCTAATGAAATCCACTCAGAAGTGAATCCCTCAAGATGAATCAATCTATGGGTAGTAGTATTTGAGTGGATATTGGTTTCCTACCCCAATCGTGAGAATACGCCGTTGGTAACACCAAGCGCTTCCGACCACCCGACCAAAAAACTGGCCAGCCCTTAGCTGTCCATCTTCAACGCAGAAATAAACGCCTCCTGCGGGATATCAACCTTCCCGAACTGGCGCATCTTCTTCTTACCCGCCTTCTGCTTGTCCAGCAGTTTGCGTTTCCGCGTGGCGTCGCCTCCGTAACACTTAGCGGTCACGTCCTTACGCAGCGCCGAGAGGGTCTCGCGGGCGATGACCTTGCCTCCGATGGCGGCCTGGATCGGGATTTTGAACATGTGACGCGGGATCAGGTCCTTGAGCTTTTCGCACATCGCGCGACCCCGCATCTCGGCGCGGTCGCGGTGAACCATGGTTGACAGCGCATCAACCGGTTCGTCATTCACCAGCACCGACATCTTGACCAGATTATCCTCGGTATAGCCGGTCATCTGGTAGTCAAAGCTGGCATAACCCTTTGTTACCGATTTCAGGCGATCATAGAAATCGAACACAACTTCGTTGAGGGGAAGGTCGTACACAACCATCGCGCGGGAGCCCGCGTAGGTCAGGTCCAACTGAATGCCGCGGCGGTCCTGGCAGAGTTTCAGCACGTCGCCCAGATATTCATCAGGCACCAGAATAGTCGCCTTGATGCGCGGTTCCTCGATATGGTCGACCTTGGACGGATCGGGCATGTCGGCGGGGTTGTGCAGCTCGATCATCTCACCATCTTTCATGTAGACGTGATAGATCACCGACGGTGCGGTGGTGATGAGCTCAATATCGTATTCGCGCTCAATCCGGTCGCGGATCACCTCAAGGTGCAACAGGCCAAGGAAGCCGCAGCGGAAACCAAAGCCCAGCGCCGCTGAGGTCTCCATCTCGAACGAGAACGACGCGTCGTTCAGCGCCAGTTTGTCGATCGCATCGCGCAAGTCTTCGAATTCAGAACTGTCGACGGGGAAGAGGCCACAAAACACCACCGGCTGCGCAGGTTTAAACCCGTCGAGCGCGTCTTCAGTCCCATTGCGATCATTGGTGATGGTGTCACCAACGCGGGTGTCGCGGACTTGTTTGATCGAAGCGGTCAGAAAGCCGATCTCACCGGGTCCAAGCGAGTCCACCATCTCCATCTCAGGCCGGAAGACACCGACGCGGTCGACATGGTGCAGGGTGTTGTTCGACATGAACTTGACCCGCATCCCCTTTTTCAGCGTCCCGTCCATGATGCGGACCAGAACGATCACGCCCAGATAGGCATCGTACCACGAATCCACCAGCATCGCCTTGAGCGGTGCGTCCAGATTGCCCTGCGGTGCGGGCAGTTGCTGGACGATAGCCTCAAGCGTCTCATGGATACCCTGCCCCGTCTTGGCGCTGACCTGAATGGCTTCGGTCGCGTCGATGCCGATCACATCCTCGATCTGTTCGGCCACGCGATCACAGTCGGACGCAGGCAGGTCGATCTTGTTCAGCACCGGCACGATCTCATGATCCGCGTCGATGGCTTGGTACACGTTGGCAAGCGTCTGCGCCTCGACCCCTTGGGTCGAGTCCACGACCAGCAGCGAGCCCTCGACCGCGCGCATCGACCGGCTGACCTCATAGGCAAAGTCCACGTGGCCGGGAGTGTCGATCAGGTTCAGCACGTATTGCTCGCCATTGTCGGCGGTATAGTCGATGCGAACCGTGTTGGCCTTGATGGTAATGCCGCGTTCACGCTCGATATCCATGCTGTCGAGCAGCTGTTCCTTCATGTCGCGATCCTTGACCGTTCCGGTCTCTTGGATGAGCCGGTCAGCAAGGGTGGATTTGCCATGGTCGATATGCGCGACGATGGAGAAATTACGGATATGAGCGAGGTCTGTCATAGCGTCGGGATATGGTTCGAAAACGGACGCTGGTCAAGGTGAGTCAATGCTCTTATCGGCCTAAATGCAACGGCCTGAGACGCAAATTCCGACGCTCAGAACGACAGCCATATTTTAGCCACCGTTTTCAATGACATTGATATGATCACAATTCTGCATCCTAAGATTGATCCGGAATCCAGTTTGATTCATACTCTCGCAAAAGCCGAGAGGGGCGCAGATCTCTCCGGGCAGGCAAAAACGAGGCTCGAGCATGAAAAACTTCCTCTTAATAGCTATTTGCGCCACATCGTTGACGACGGTGGCTTCGACGACAGACGCAGCACAGATCAAGCGGGCGTGTCTGGCATCGGACCGGTCGGCAGCGACACAGGATCGGTGCAGCTGCATTCAGCGTGTTGCAGATCAGGCCCTGACGCGCAGCGATCAGAATACCGTATCCAAATGGTTTGCTGACCCCCATCAGGCACAACAACTGAAAATGTCGCAAACCGCGCGCGACGATGCGCTGTGGGACCGGTACCGGAACTTTGGACAGATGGCGCAGGCGATCTGCAGCTAACCCATTCAGAATACTTGACCTGACCCGCACTGCGCCTCAGAAAAGGCGCAGCGAAAGGTGTATGTCATGGTTATGAAAGGGCTGACGCTGCGCGGGCTTGAAGTGTTCGAAGCACTGGCGCGGACAGGTTCGGTGGCTCAAGCAGCCGAGATCACAGGTCTTAGCCAGCCTTCGGTCAGTCAACAATTGCGCAATCTTGAAAATGCCCTGGGTACTGAACTGGTCGACCACGGGCGACGGCCTATGCGCTTAACACAGGCCGGACGCAGTTTTCTGGCGCGCACTCAGGCAGTGCTGGGCGAGTTGCAGGTCGCTCAAAGCGAGCTGGCGGTCATGGATCTGGGTCATCTGACCACGCTATCCATCGGGTTGATTGATGATTTTGACAATGACCTGACACCGCGGTTGGCAACTTTGCTGGCCGACAGTCTGACCCGCTCAAAGTTTAAGCTGATCACTCTGCCCAGTCTGGATCTGTTCGCCGAGCTGGAAGCGCAGCGCCTGCATTTGGTCGTTTCAGCGCATTCCGGTGAAGTTTTCGAAGGGGTGGTCGAATACCCGTTGGTCCAAGACCCGTTCATCTTGGTTACGCCCAAAGGGGTCGAGGACCCGATGCAGGACCTTCCGTTTCTTCGCTATGCCCGTGAACAGTTGATCAGTCGTCAAATCGAAGCCCATCTGGCGCGCCAACAATTAGAGTTCGAGGAACGTTTTGAAATTGGGTCTCATCTGGCCCTTATGGCGATGGTCGCCCGTGGACTGGGCTGGGCAATCACGACACCGTTGGGTTACATGCGCGCCGCACGCTTTCATGATGGGATTGAGGCGCACCCCGCCCCGTTCGGTGATTTCGCACGTACGATTTCTTTGTTCACTCGCACCGACTGGTCCGATCAGGTCCCGCAGGAGGTTTCGGGCATGATCAGACGCCTCATGCAAAGCCAGATCGTAGACCCGGCAGTCGCGCAGCTGCCCTGGCTCGGCAAGCAGTTAAAGGTGATGAACTAGCCTTTCAGATGCGCATCCAGCCCGGCGACCGCCTGTTCGATCAGGTCCAACGCACCGTCGAAGTCGCGGGTATAATAGGGATCGGGCACGTGATCCGCGTCCAAATGCGGGGCAAAGTCAGTCAGCAGACGCACCGGGGTTCCATTCCCCATCGGTCGCATAGCCTCGATTTTCGCAATGTTGTCCCCATCCATCCCAACGATGAGATCGAAACGATCAAAATCTTCAGCCACGAATTGGCGGGCCCGCAGATCGCTCAGGTCAATATTGCGGGCACGTGCCGCGTCTTGCATCGGCCCATAAGGCGGATCCCCGATATGCCAGCCTGATGTTCCGGCACTGTCCGTTTGATGATGGCGCGCACGGTCCCGAAAAACGCCCTCGGCGGCAGGTGAACGGCAGATATTGCCCAGGCAGACGAAAAGGATACGGTGTGACATAGCACAGGTGTAACGCGCGAGGCAGCAATGGAAAAGATCGTGATCCTGACCGGGGCCGGAATCTCTGCCGAAAGCGGTTTGGGCACATTCCGCGACGAAGATGGATTGTGGTCCCAACACAGGATCGAGGACGTCGCCACTCCAGAAGGCTTTGCACGCGATCCCGCACTGGTTCATGGTTTTTACAATGCCAGACGCAAACAGGCCGCCAAAGCGCAACCCAACGCAGCGCATCAGGCATTAGCACGCCTGCAGCGCGATTGGCCTGGCCCCGTGATTATCGTAACCCAAAATGTCGATAGCCTGCACGAAGCCGGAAGCGCAGAGGGTGTTATCCATATGCATGGCACCTTAGCGGGCGCGCTATGTGCAGCCTGCGGGCACCGTTGGATCGCACCATCCGAAATGTCTGTTGGGGAACCCTGCCCTGCTTGCTCTGGCCCGTCCGCACGGCCTGACGTCGTCTGGTTTGGCGAGATGCCATACCACATGGACACTATCTACGAACACCTGGGCGAAGCCTCGCTCTTTGCGTCAATCGGGACGTCTGGTCAGGTTTACCCCGCAGCCGCATTCGTGCACGAGGCGGCGATGTCCGGCGCACGCACCGTCGAGTTGAATCTCGAGCCATCCGACGGGGCATCAAGCTTCGACGAAGTTATCCTTGGCCCCGCCTCGGAAACGGTTCCCCTGTGGGTCAACCAGCTTTTGGGTCAACGATAATCGGCAGACATCCCGCGATTTTGTTGTTTATACTGAATGCGTAACCAAATCCGGAGGCCCGCATGACCGACCCCCATACCCCCCGCGAAGAGATCATCGACGACCACAGTCTTGATGGACGAGACGCGATGGGTGACAAACTGGCCAACCTCTGGTGGACATTCCTGTTACGCGGCATTTTGGCCGGTGCGCTTGGTGTGGCCGCCCTGTTCTGGCCGACAAGCAGTATCTCAATATTGCTCAGGCTGGTGGGGCTGCTTTTGGTGCTTGACGGCGGGCTTACCCTACTGGGCTTCGGACGGCGGGGGTTGATCGGTGGCTTTGGCCTCGCAGCCCTTATCATAGGCTTGATACTGCTCATTTGGCCCGAAGGGGTGGCCCGGCTGACGTTTTTCCTGATGGGCGCTTGGGCACTGATCGTGGGTGTCGGGTCATTGGCGGCATGGCGTCAGATGCCGGACCAACACCCGGACGCTGGAACTCTGCGTAACTCTGGTATCGTTGCGTTGATTATTGGCCTGGTCCTGATGCTATGGCCCGGCAGCGGGATGGTGGCGCTGGGGTGGGCGATCGCCTTTTCCGCCCTCGCCTTCGCAGTCGTCATGTTTTTCCTCGCCAACCGTTTCAAACAGGCCCATGACCGCATCACCATGCGGGTTGTGAACCGCTGAATTCAAACGCGAACAGGCCGGACAAAGGTCCGGCCTGACGCATGGATGACGGCCGCATCGCGGCCCGAAGACAGGCGCGGCTCAGTTCGAGTGCGATCCGTGGCCGCCAGAGTCCTTCCGTTCCAGATCGACCGGTATCTGGATCTCGACCTCACCGGCCTTTTCAAAGATCAAAGTCACAGGGATAGCGGCACCTTGTTTGAAGGGCGCAGTCAGCCCCATGAACATCACGTGGTCCCCTCCGCGCTGTAAGACATAAGATTCACCAGCCGGAATGACGAACCCGCTCTCGACATGCGTCATCTTGGCGATACCGTTGTCATCGATCACATGTGTATGCAGCTCAACACGCACTGCGGCGTCCGAGACGACTTCGATTAGCCGGTCGTCGACGTCGCCCGTATTCTGGATCATCATGAACGCAGCACCCGCCTTGGCTGCCTTACCAGACGAGCGCGCGTATGCGTCATCCACGCGGATCGTTTCTTGCGCCACAGCAGCCGTTGAAAACGCCACCGCTGCCGCGGCGGCTAGTAGTTTATAGGTAAAGGGCATCCTGCCTCTCCCAGTTAATTGTTTGAAAATTTGAGGGTTCAAACAAGGGCGGGTGGCGCACGCGCTGGATGAGACGGAATCGGTGTGGCGATCAGGTTCTCGGATGCGCGCACAGGCGCAGGCCCCGGAACGATTGGTGCATCCGGCAATCCAGCAACCGCTGCCTCAACGGCCCCCAAAAGGGTCAAAGCGTAGTCCGGGCAGAAATGCGGTGGCTTTGTCGGCTGCCCTTCAGCATCTGTGTAGACGACCACTGGCCCTGTTCCAGTGCACAAGACCATTTGCCCGACCGCGGCGTCCACTCCGCGGGTCGCAGCCACACCCTGTCCGGTCAGCACGACCACTAAAGACAGCAGGAGCGGCAAAACTCTGTTCAGAAAAAGTCTCATCCTGACCCGGGATATAGGCCGGACAAAGGGCGGGCTTCAAGCGCTATCCAACACGCCCGAAGCCCTAGCTGAGGAGGAAAGTGTCAGCCGTCCAATTCTGGACGTTTGACGGACCCTTTGGTCAGACTGGTATGCAGCCTGTTCACCTGACGTTGCATCCGAACGCATGCCCCAAAGGTCTTGCCGAAAAATCCGGCCAACAAGGAGAAAGTATCAGAGGATTTAAAAGACATTAAGGCTCACTCCGCCAGATAAATATGCCTAATCATAATCCTGTGATAGCCATGTGTATGTGAACAACGTCACGCTTTCCCGGCTGATCACGTTGTCATTTGAAAACCCCTGTTCAGAAACAAAAAGGCCCCGCACCTTCACGGTGCAGGGCCAAATTCTTTCGCCCGAGCGGGGTTTACGCCGTAGCTTGCGCCTTGGCGATTTCTTTTTTCACTTTCAGAGCGTTAGCCGAAAGCTCTTCGTCCTTGGCTTTGGCCAGGAACGCGTCCAGACCACCGCGGTGGTCGACCGAGCGCAGAGCAGCCGCCGAAATGCGCAGCTTGACGCCACGACCCAGAGTTTCCGACTGCAGAGTAACGTCGTTCAGGTTCGGCAGAAAACGACGACGAGTTTTATTGTTGGCGTGGCTGACATTGTTGCCAGTCATCGGGCCTTTTCCGGTCAGTTCGCAACGGCGCGACATGGTTTCTTCCTTTGTTTCTGGAGGCCGGGCATACTGCCCTCGGCCAAATCACAAGGGGCGCAACCCGAAGTCGCGCCCGAAAACTGGTTGGATGCGTGTAGTGGGAATCGCCGGAAGCGTCAAGACAGATCAGGCGAATTCTTTGCGGCGGTGCTCATTGCCATATTCGCCAACAGGTTTCGGGCGGCCAACAGGGGCGGACGAGCACCGATAGCTTACTCTATCCGGCCCTTCTTGAATAACTTCAGGGCTAAGCAACCCACTGCAATTTCTCGTTCAGATGTCGCTCAACGGCACGTTTAGCCAAGCCTATCTGACATCCAACGCGGCTAACGCCCATCCAAGACGCAATTAGCTGAGATTTAAAGCCTCCAACATCGTCTCTGCCGCTGACGACGGGCTAAGACCCTGCGTTCGCACTTGCTCACCCAGCTTTTCCATCTGGGCACGGGCTTGTGCGGTTGCAAGCTTGGACAAAAGCGCCGCGCGGACTTCTTGCTCGAACCAGTATTGCGCTTGTGCGGCCCGATTAGACTGCCAATGCCCTTTATCTTTTCGCCAAGCCGTCAGGGCCTGCATCTCATCCCAGCTTTGTTCTAACCCGTGCTCTTCCACCGCCGAGACGGTCATAGCCTTGGGAAACCCCTCAGGATCTTGTGGCCGCTTGCGCAGCAATCGCAGGGCACCTGCATAATCCGCGCAGGTCCGCGTCGCCGTTGCCTTCAAGTCACCGTCGGCCTTGTTGACCAGGATCATATCGGCCATTTCCATGATGCCGCGTTTGACACCTTGCAGTTCGTCCCCTCCTGCAGGTGCAAGCAGCAGCAAGAACAGATCCGACATTTCGGAGACCACGGTCTCGGATTGCCCAACACCAACCGTTTCGATCAAAACCACGTCGAACCCAGCGGCTTCGCACAGGGCAATCGCCTCGCGGGTGCGCCGCGCAACCCCGCCAAGATGAGATTGGCTGGGTGAGGGCCGAATAAACGCGCTTTTCTCGCGGCTCAGACGCTCCATCCGCGTTTTGTCACCAAGGATGGACCCTCCTGACCGCGTCGAACTTGGATCAACCGCCAGCACAGCCACACGCAGGCCCTGCCCGATCAGCATCATTCCAAAGCTCTCGATAAAGGTCGACTTCCCCACTCCGGGCGTTCCGGACAAACCAATCCGCAGCGACTGTCGACCAGCCGCGCCAAGCTTGGTCAGCAGTTCAGTCGCCTGCGCGCGGTGGTCCTCGCGGCCGCTTTCGACCAACGTGATAGCGCGGGCCAGTGCGCGCCGGTCTCCGTTCAAAATCCTGTCACTCAGGTTGTCTATGTCCATCTTCGTCCCGATCTTTTGCGGCACGTCTACTTGCCGCCCCTTAGGGGTGTTTGTCCAGTCCGCACCGCTTGGGAGGCTTATCCTATGCCTGCAATGCGTCCTTTGGTGTTTTCTTTGATCCTAAGTTGGCTGCCTGTGATGGTCGCAGCTGAACAAAGTCGGTTCGCTTTGCGCGCCTTAGGTGTGAAAGTGGGCGAAATGCTTCTGGATACCGAATTGACTGAACGCAGCTACGCGGTCAGCAGCAGCCTTTCGACCACAGGTCTGGCCGGGGCGATAAAACGGGTACGCTTTGTGATCGAGGCACAGGGGCGTCGGAAAGGATCCGACTTTGCCCCCACGCTCTATCTTGAGGATATGGACACGGGACAGCGGCAAAACCGCGTGCGGCTGGATTATCGAAACGGTTTGGCCCGCGCCAGCGGTCCGAAAATCAGCGACCGCGGCGACTATGCCGTGACCGACGCCCAACAGCGCGGTGCTGTGGACCCGCTGACCGGGATATTTATGGTTCTGCGCGATCAGGATCCCTTGGAGATGTGTACGCTGAAGCAAAAGATATTCGACGGCGAACGCCTGACCGAGATCGCTCTGACAGCTCGTCAGAACCACGATGACCGCGTGATTTGCAGCGGGGCGTTCACACGTGTTGCGGGGTATAAGCCCGGTGACTTGCGTACCGGTAGCCAATTCGCCGTTTCCGTCACATATGTTCCGTTCGGGCAAGTTATGCGCGCAACCCGGGTCGAGGCGCAGACTATCTATGGGGCGGCAGTCGTCGTACGAAAATAGAGACGCTGGACGCCGTCAAACCATTGGCAGATAAAGCCCCCATGACACGCCTGCCCATTGACGACGCGATCCCCGAACTGCTTGCAACCCTAAAGTCGGCGGGGCACGCTGTTTTGCAGGCACCTCCGGGCGCAGGTAAAACGACACTTGTGCCGTTGGCCATGCTGGACGCCAAGCTTTGCGATGGCCGGATCGTCATGTTGGAACCCCGCCGTCTGGCCGCCCGGGCGGCTGCCGAACGCATGGCGGAAACGCTGGGGCAGCGCGTGGGCGAAACCGTTGGCTACCGGGTGCGCGGGGAAACCAAGGTATCAAAGTCCACCCGGATCGAAGTGGTCACCGAAGGCATTCTGACACGAATGCTGCAATCCGAACCGGATCTACCCGGTGTGGGTGCCGTCATCTTCGATGAATTCCACGAAAGATCCCTGAACGCCGATTTGGGTCTGGCCTTGTGCCTTGAAGTAACCGAGGCCCTGCGGGACGACCTTGTGCTGCTGGCGATGTCGGCCACCCTGGACGCCGAACCGGTCAGCCGCCTGATGAATGCGCCGCTGGTTACCTCAGAAGGGCGCAGCTTTCCGGTCCAGACAAAATGGCTGGATCGCCCCCTTGGCGCAAAGACCAGGCGTCTGGACGCATTGATTGATTTGGTCGTTCAGGCAGAACGCGAGACAACAGGCGGGATGCTGGTCTTTCTGCCCGGCGAAGGCGAAATACGCCGGGCGGAGGCCGCCTTGTCTGGAAAGTTGCCAGACGGGTGCACCGTTCGACCGTTGTTTGGTGCGATGCCTTTTGCCGCCCAACGCAAAGCGATCGGCCCCGTCGAAAACGGCCGCAAGGTGGTGCTGGCGACTTCGATCGCAGAAACATCCCTGACCATCCCGGATATCCGCGTGGTCGTAGACATGGGACAGGCCCGCAGGGCACGCTTTGATCCCGGTTCCGGCATGTCCCGCCTTGTGACCGAGCGTGTCACACGCGCCGAAGCGACCCAACGCGCGGGTCGCGCAGGTCGCGTCGCAGAAGGCGTCTGTTATCGCTTGTGGTCCAAAGGCGAAGAAGGGGCGCTGGCCGCCTTTCCCCCTGCCGAGATTGAGGCCGCCGACCTGACCGGTCTGGCTCTGGAACTTGCCCTCTGGGGGGCCGAGCCCGAGGACCTCGCCTTTCTGACTGCACCGCCCGAGGGCGCAATGGCTGAAGCGCGGTCATTGCTGAGAATGCTGGGGGCCTTGGACCCCAAGGGGCGGATCACGGAACATGGGCGTGCATTGTCCGCCCTGCCCTTGCACCCTCGGCTGGGTCACATGCTTGAGGTCGCCGGACCTGAGTCGGCCTTATTGGCTGCGCTAATGGCAGAGCGTGATCCACTGCGCGGTGCACCGGCTGACCTGTTGTTCAGGCTTGAGGCGATACGTGATACCCGCGCCTTTCAGCGCAATCGCGTCTGGCAGGTCAACATGGGTGCGGTTGAGCGTATCAAATCCGAGGCGAAACGGCTGCACCGAAAGGGCGACTCCAACGGTTTTAGCACCGCAGCAACGGCCGCATTGGCCTACCCCGACCGAATAGGACAACGCCGCAAAGGCGACATCCCGCGATATGTCTTGTCAGGTGGCAAAGGCGTCGTGCTGGATAGCGATGATACACTGGCCGCCGCACCGTTTCTGGTGGTGCCGGATACGGATGGCGATCCCCGAGAGGCCCGTGTCAGAATGGCAGCGCAGATTTCTGCGGGCGAGATCCGGGACCTGTTCGCCGATCAGATCAGTTGGGTTGAAAGTTGCGCGTGGTCCAAACGAGAAAGGCGCGTGATTGCCCGCAAGCAAGAAAAGTTCGGCGCAATCATTTTGGATGACCGGATTTGGAAAGATGTTCCGGACGAGGCCGTGGGACACGCCATGCTGGACGGTGTCCGTGATCTGGGGCTGAAGCTTGAAGGGGCTGCAGCGCGACTGGCATCACGTGTTGAACTGGTCAGGGCCGAAGGCGTGGATTTACCGGACTTCTCTATCCAAGGGTTGATGGAGACGCTTGAAGATTGGTTGCTGCCGGTGCTGGGCGGCGTCCGCAACGCCGATGACTGGAAACGGTTTGACCTGCTACCCGCCCTGCGCGCTCGGTTGGACTGGTCGCAAACCCAAACGCTGGATCGCCACGCCCCGGGTTCTTTTGAAACACCTTTGGGACGCAAGGTACCGATTGATTACAGCGGCGCGGTGCCCGAGGTCTCCATCCGGCTGCAAGAGCTGTTCGGTGTTACGCAACACCCGACAGTCGGGGGCGAACCGCTTAAGATTACTCTGCTTTCTCCTGCTCAGCGACCCATTCAAATCACGCGTGACCTACCCGGATTTTGGGCCGGATCTTATGCCGATGTTCGCAAGGATATGCGCGCGCAATACCCCAAGCACCCTTGGCCGGACGACCCGACAGAGGCCGATCCCACATTGCGCGCAAAACGCCGTCGTTAATCATTTGTCAGGAAATCCAAAGGATCTTGACCAAGTAACCGCCAGCTACCTTAGGCACAGCGGTAGGAAACAGCGGTTTGTTGAACATATCCTGCTTCGTTGTTATGTCAGCGCGTAAGGAGACGCTCGGTCGAGCGCGGGAATAAAACATGACCAAATGGCTGCGAAACATCTGGGAGGAGGTCGCAAGACCTCTGTTTCTGCGCCCACGCCGGGTGCAGTTCGCAGCCTTGTGCACGCGTCAAACCGACGACGGCACCCAAGTGTTGCTGATCACAAGCAGGGACACGGGCCGCTGGATCATCCCAAAAGGTTGGCCGATTGACGGGCTTGACGGTGCCGACACCGCGCGACAGGAAGCATGGGAAGAAGCCGGTGTGCAATCCGAAACCGCCTGCAAAGTCCCCGTGGGGTCATTCACCTACGACAAGGTACTAAAGGATGGGTCGGCCATACCCGTGCTCACCAATGTTTACCGCGTTGAAGTAGAAGGCCTCGCCGAAGATTACCCAGAAGCTGGTCAGCGAAAACGGGAATGGGTTTCACCAAAGACCGCAGCCGAACGTGTGCAAGAGCCCGAACTGCGCGAAATGCTGCGGGCAATGTGACAGTTTTACACGGATTTGATGACTATTCGGTTGCCTACCCAAGGCAAACCCTCTAGCGGCGTGCGCTAAACCTAAAAAACTGCAGCCGCATAAATGTCGGATATGAACACTAAACCTCGCTGGCAGGCGCTCGACAGCGATCTGAACCGTATTTCGCGTGTCGAATCCGCGAATGCGCATGTAGCACGCCCCATGCTGGCACCGGGTATCGCGCTCGCCTTCATGGCGCTGGCCGGATTGTCAGCTGCCTTGTTCTTTGGGCAGGCAAACGGAGGTTTGGTCGTTGTAGCGGCTGCAGCGTTTGGTGCCTATATGGCGATCAATATCGGCGCCAACGATGTTGCAAACAACATGGGCCCAGCCGTCGGAGCAAACGCGCTGACGATGGGTGGTGCAATTGTCATAGCTGCCATCGCCGAAAGTGCAGGCGCGCTTCTGGCTGGTGGAGACGTCGTTTCCACTATTTCCAAAGGGATCATCGACCCCGCGTCTGTTCAGAACAGCAGCGTGTTCATCTGGGCAATGATGGCCGCCCTGATTTCCTCGGCAATGTGGGTCAATCTGGCCACTTGGGTCGGCGCACCTGTGTCCACCACGCACTCGGTCGTGGGTGGTGTCATGGGCGCAGGTATTGCAGCCGCGGGCCTTAGCGCTGTCAGCTGGGGAACGATGAGCGCGATTGCCGCCAGTTGGGTGATCTCACCTGTTTTGGGCGGCGTGATTGCTGCTGGTTTTTTGGCGCTTATCAAAGCCAAAATCCAGTATCAGGACGACAAGATTGCCGCCGCACAATGCTGGGTTCCCATCTTGGTCGGGATCATGGCCGGGGCATTTGCGACATACCTGGCGGTCAAAGGTTTGAAAAAAATCGTCAAACTTGATCTTGAGATGGCTCTGCTTATCGGAATTTCTTCGGGGATCTTGGTTTGGTCTGCCACCGTTCCGTGGGTGCGACGCAAGTCTGCTGGGCTTGAGAACAGGACCAAGTCACTAAAAACCTTGTTTGGGCTGCCCCTTGTCATTTCAGCCACTTTCCTAAGCTTTGCGCATGGGGCGAACGACGTCGCCAACGCCGTCGGGCCGCTAGCCGCGATTGTCCATGCAGCCGAGTTCGGCGATTTTGCCTCGAAAGTCACGATCCCAAGCTGGGTCATGGTGATCGGCGCTTTTGGGATTTCTTTTGGTCTTTTCCTGTTTGGGCCGAAACTGATCCGAATGGTCGGAAGCCAGATCACCAAACTGAACCCAATGCGTGCATTCTGTGTCGCGCTGTCGGCTGCAATCACAGTGATCGTCGCCAGTTGGCTGGGCCTTCCGGTGAGTTCGACCCACATCACGGTCGGGGCGGTCTTTGGTGTTGGATTCTATCGCGAATGGCATTCGGATCGCCGCTGGAAAAGCACGAACGAGCAGCGCCTGCCAGAACGCCGCCTTGCCCGCGAAGAGCATAAAAGGCGCAAATTGGTTCGACGTTCGCATTTCATGACAATTGTCGCGGCGTGGATCGTGACGGTTCCGGCCGCAGCCCTGATGTCCGCCATGATCTTCTGGCTATTGACTGCTTTTCAGTAAACCCGACGATCAGCGACGTATTTGCTGCGGTGTGAGGTTCGTCCCCGCTCCACTTTCGACAAGAACACGGACTTTTTCACATATTGGCGTGGGGATGCCGTGTTGCGCGCCAAGGCGAATGATTTCGCCTTGAAGGCTGTCTATTTCGGTAGGTCGACCGTTCATCAGATCGTAGGCCATTGATGTACGCGCCGAAGGATCAATGGTTAGCATGCGCGCCGCGATCCGTCGAAACAACGGCGTCGGCAGGCGCAGGATATGTGGCGTCACCCAAGCGGGCAAAGGCGTCGTGGACGCAACCGAGTGACCTGCGACTTGTAAAACGGCAAGCCCCTCGGTCATTTGGTCGGCCATCAACCTCCGCCAATCGCGGTCCATTAACTGCTCTACCAGCGTCAAACCGGACAGCGCGTTCAGCGCATTGTTGAGGTTTAGTAACAACTTACCCCATTGCACGGCCGTAATATCATCCGTTTCTGTTATCGGCAGATCGTCACTGGTCAACACACTCGACAGATCAGCAGCCCCGCTCTGAATGACGATATCGCCGGAAGTGGCGCGGTGAAATTGCGCGGGCCCGCTCGGAACCACATTGAAAGGAACCATTCCGGCACGTACGTCATGGCCGGTTAGCGTCGCCTGAAGAATACGCGCATTATCCATCCCATTCTGCCACGAAAGCACCGGAACAGATGCAGGCGTATGCTGCGCAATCAACGCAGCCATTTCAGCCGTTGCACTGGCCTTAACCGTTACGACTACAATTTCGGCTGCCGCCAAACAGACTGGGTCTTCGGTCAGAATCAACCCGGACACATGGCGTTGCAAACCAGAAAAGTCGGTCACCGTAAGTCCGTTGTCACGGATCGGATCAAGGATGCGCGCGCGCCCAAGCAAGGTCACATCGTGACCAGCATGCGCCAGTAACGCTCCGCAATAGCAGCCAATGCTTCCTGCCCCGGCAATCACGATTCTCAAACCCGTTCTCCCCTTTTTCAAAGGATCGCCGGGTTCTGCGATACAGGCAAGACCAAGTGACGCTTGGTCAGCGCGCAAGCCGGGGGCGCGTACCCTCTAACTGCTCTGAGATCTCAATGTATTCCTGATCATCACCGGGTGGCAATTGGAATGCGCCATTGGCCCAGTCGGCAGCTTTCCACTCCTGCGTGGCTGCTTCGATTTTTTCTTTCGAAGACGAAACAAAGTTCCACCAGATATAGCGATCTTCGTTCAGCGTCGCACCGCCCAACAGCATCAACCGCGCACCGGTTGGACCGGCTTTCATGGACAAACGGTCACCGGGTCGAAACACCATCATGCGCCCGGCCTCGAACGCATCCCCAGCAATTTCGACCGAGCCTTGGGTGACGTATACACCACGATCCTCGTGCTCATCCGGCAAAGGAAATGAGGCCCCTGCTTCCAGCTGCACATCCAGATAGAACGTCTCGGACAGGATCGAGACAGGGCTGACCTCGCCGTAAGCATTGCCAAGAATGAGGCGGGCACTAACGCCCTGGTCCTGAAGATGCGGCAACGCGGCCTGTTTGTGATGCTCGAAATCGGGGGCCATATCTTCGTGTTGTTCGGGCAGAGCAATCCAGGTTTGTATCCCGAATAGACTGTGTTTCTTGCCCCGCGTTTCAGGGCTCGTCCGTTCGGAATGCGTGACACCTCGGCCCGCAACCATCCAGTTTACCTCTCCGGGGTAGATCATCTGATGGGTCCCAAGACTGTCGCGATGTTCGAACTCGCCCTGATACAGATAGGTTACTGTCCCCAACCCGATATGAGGATGAGGCCGGACATCGATACCGCCCTCAGTCAGGAATTCCGCAGGCCCCATCTGGTCGAAGAAAATGAATGGCCCGACCAGTTGGCGTTCGACCGATGGCAACGCCCGCCGCACTTCGAAGCCGCCCAAATCACGTGCGCGCGGGATAATCAGCGTCTCGAGCGATGTGCCATCAGATACACATTCGGGGCTGTGGGTGGGGTTCCAACTCATTCCTGCATCTCCTGTGGTTTGGGCTTTTCCGTTCGCATATGCAGGATATAGGTCAAAATCACACGCTGAAACGTCTAAATTCGCACACTAATCGTGCGGAATAGATGTAATGTTATCTCATACACCGTCTTGAGGCCAAAGTTTTGGGAAGAACCCGCCATCTATGCGGTCGCCCTCATGATAGCCGGCCGCTTCGAATTGTGCCCGCTCGCCCTTGGCCCAATCACCGCGATAGCGGATCACTCCATCCGGTGCCGTCATTCGCAACGTATAGCGTCGCACCGTTTCGGTGGGCGTGATCGACGACAAACCACCATGCAAGGTTCGCATGTCAAAAAAGATGCAGTCCCCCAACTCCAAATCCCATTGAAGCAGCTCAAAGGCGTCAGGGTCAGCGTTTACATCTGGCGGTGGATGATAGGTGCGGCCTGCAACCTGTGTCGGCTCATAGCTGGGATGGCCGTCCGCAAATCGGACACGCATAAAGAGCTTGTCCCAAAGATGTGACCCTTTGACAAAAGCGATGCCGTTTTCCTTGCTTACCGGCTCAAGCGGCAACCAAAGCACGCACATTGTGCCTTCGAAATCGAAATACGACAGATCCTGATGAAATGGCGGGCGCGATGTTGACCCCGCTTCACGCATGAACCAGTTGTCCATCACCAGATTGATGGACGGCGCATTCAGCAGTTGTGCGGCCAGCTCAGCACAAGGCGAGTTATGCACGAACTGCTTGAACTGCGGGAATTTACTCCAGGCCCAGTAATCCTCGAAATAGGCGGGTGCATTCGGATCTTTGGTGTGTCGTGTGAAATTTTCGGTCGGGTTTGCAAGATCTGCGTCAATGCCCGCTCGCAGAAGTTCAAGCCAGTCGTTTGTAAACTTTGACCGCAGCACCACGGCTCCGTCCTTTTGAAAGTTGGCGATTTCCTGGGGTGAGATGTCAGTGTTCGGCGTCATAGCTATGGGCCTTTCGGGCAAATCTGCACGTTTCATCAGGATTGCAGCCGATACGCTTTGCGTCAAAGGAAATCACAATTGATGACGTGCCCTCGGAACTGGAAACAATCGTGCTATCTATGGAAGGGTAAGGGAAACCGACCGAGACAAGAGGTTTACATGACCGCTCCTGCATTTACCCGCCGCACTCTTATTGCTGCCGGAGGGGCCATTATGGCCTCGGGGCTGATGATACCCGCACGAGCCAGCGGTTTGGCGCCGACACCCTCGATGCGGGGCGGGTCCAACAACTATCGTCCCGGCGCACCTATTGTAGAACGGATCGGTGGCGGCGGGTTCTGGATGACGGGAACAGTCCGGCGCGCAGGCGACGGTGCCCCTTTGCCCGGCCAACGCATTCAAATCTGGGCGCACACGACTGAAGGTCATGAAAGAGACCCCCAGAGCCATGGCGCAACACTGACTGATGCAAATGGTGAATTCCGGTTGGAAATGCCGCAAATCGTTCCTGCCTTTGGGCAGCCGCACGCTCATCTGGCCTATGACAGTGGTGATTTTGAAACCGTATTCTTGCGCCCGATCATGCCCAGCGCCAAAGACACGACATTGGCTGCACATTTTGTTCTGACGCCTGCCTGACCTGTGCGGTCTAAATTTGTGATCTGGGCGGCTTTGGCAGTCGCCGTCGCAGTACCTATTGTGGTGGCGGCAAACAGCCCCTATCTGGCTTGGCGCAGTCCTGTCTATATCATTGCTGGATTTGCCGGAATTATCGGTCTGGCATTGCTTTTGTTGCAACCCCTTCTGGCAGCGCGCGATTTGCCTGGGCTGTCGGTAATGGCAAGCCGCCAATGGCACAGATGGGTGGGGATTGGCTTGGTCTGTGCCATCGTGGTCCACGTGGCAGGGCTGTGGATCACCAGCCCGCCGGATGTCGTTGATGCATTGTTGTTTGTATCCCCGACACCTTTTTCAGCTTGGGGCGTTACCGCCATGTGGGCTGCCTTTGCGGTCGCACTATTGGGTGTGTTCCGACAACGCGTGAAGCTGAGGTTCCGTGTCTGGCGGTTGGCTCATACAGGCTTGGCCGCTGTCACCATTCTCGGCACTGTCGTGCACGCAATGCTGATAGAAGGCGCGATGGAAATCGCGACAAAAACAGTATTGTGCATTCTCGTATTGTTGGTGAGCGCCCGCGCGCTCACCAAACTGCGTGTTTGGGATATCCGGAAACGTACTTAAACGCCCAGACACCAGCGCATGACGGCTTTTTGCGCATGCAAGCGGTTTTCGGCCTCGTCAAAGATCACCGAATTGGGGCCGTCCATCACCTCGGATGTCGCTTCTTCTTCGCGGTGGGCAGGAAGGCAGTGCATGAACAGTGCGTCCGGTTTCGCATGGGCCATCAGATCGGTGTTGACTTGATAGGGGCGCAAAAGGTTGTGCCGACGCTCCTTGGCAGACTGTGAATCGTGCATCGAAACCCACGTATCGGCGACCACAAGGTCAGCGCCCTGAACGGCTTTGTACGGGTCACGCTCAACCACGATTTGCGAGCCCTTCTGGCGGGCAAAACCCATGAACTCTTCTTCGGGATCGAACTGCGCCGGACCAGTAAAGGTCAGGTCAAATCCGAATTGGCCTGCCGCATGCAGGAATGAGGCACAAACGTTGTTTCCGTCCCCGGTCCAGACGACCTTTTTGCCTGCGATGGGGCCGCGATGTTCCTCAAAGGTCAAGACGTCGGCCATGATTTGGCAGGGATGCGTGCGGTCGGTCAGGCCGTTGATCACGGGCACGTCCGAGTATTCCGACATCTCGGTCAGGATCGTCTCATCAAACGTCCGGATCATGATCATGTCGACATAACGTGACAGCACACGGGCGGTATCAGCAATGGTCTCACCGTGGCCCAATTGCATGTCTTTCCCGGACAGCACCATTGTCTGCCCGCCCATCTGACGCACACCCACATCAAAGGAAACCCGCGTCCGGGTCGAAGGTTTTTCAAAGATCAGTGCGACCATCCGATCTTTCAGCGGTTGCTCGTCGTCCAGCGCAGCCTTGGGACGCCCCAAACGGGCCTGCTTCATGGCACCGGCCTGATCAATCATATTCCGCAGTTCACCCGCGTCAGTTTTGTGGATATCAAGGAAGTGTTTCATTTCATGTCACTTTTCGTCTCGGGCTCTATCAGGCAGAGGCCAGATTGCTTTCAACCTGTGCAGCCGCCTTTTCAAGGCGGATCACGGCCTGTGCAATATCGTCTTCGGTCAGGGTAAGCGGCGGCAGTAACCGGATCACGTTATCGGCAGCAGGTACCGTAATGACCTGATTGTCATAACCTGCGTTTACTACGTCTATATTCGTCGGCTTGCATTTCAAACCCAGCATCAGGCCCATTCCGCGCACTTCTTCGAAAACATCGGGATGATCTGCGATCAGCCCCTCTAGTTTTTGACGCAGCATTCCCGCTTTGCGGTTCACACCCTCAAGGAAGGCGGGTGTCGCGACCTGATCAATCACGGCGCACCCTACCGCGCAGCCCAGTGGGTTGCCGCCATAGGTCGAACCATGCGTGCCCGCGGTCATTCCGCTGGCTGCATCCTCGGTTGCCAGAACTGCGCCCAACGGAAAACCACCGCCAACTCCTTTTGCAACCATCATGATATCCGGGGTGACCCCGGCCCATTCATGCGCAAACAGCTTGCCGGTCCGCCCAACGCCGCATTGAACCTCGTCAAGGATCAACAGCAGTCCATTGTCATCACAAATCTGGCGCAACGCCTTAAGCTCGGCGTCAGGAACGGGGCGAATACCGCCCTCACCCTGCACCGGTTCGATCATAATCGCGGCCGTCTTGTCCGTGATCGCATTAGTGACGCCATCCAGATCCCCAAAAGTCAGATGCACGAAACCCGGTAGCAATGGGCCAAAACCCTTGGTCATTTTTTCTGCACCGGCCGCCGCGATACCGGCTGAGGACCGCCCGTGGAAAGAGCCGTCGAACGTTATGATCTCAACCCGTTCAGGCTGACCTTTGTCATAGAAATACTTACGGGTCATCTTGACCGCCAGCTCGCAGGACTCGGTGCCCGAGTTGGTGAAGAACACCGTATCAGCGAAGGTGTGTTCAACCAGCTTATCGGCCAAAGCCTGTTGCTGCGGGATATGATAGAGGTTCGAAACATGCCACAGCGCGTGCGCCTGTTCGGTCAATGCGTTGACCAGTGCCGGATGCGCGTGCCCCAGCGCGTTCACCGCGATCCCGGCACCAAGGTCCAGAAAACGTCGGCCATCCGCCTCTGTCAGCCATGCGCCTTCACCCTTCACGAAAGTCAGGGGCGCGCGGTTATAGGTCGGCAGAACGGACGGGATCATTGGATCATCCTTTTCGATATGTTGAGCCCCGTGAGTGGTACACGAAGACCCTATTCGTCAACAGATTTGGTGGAGTTCACGCTGATTTACAGCGCACAAAGATCAAACGGGCCGGTTACGCAGCAGTGCGTCGGCGTCGGAGTCGCAGGATATCAGTGCTTTTGATCATGTCGCGCCGTATAACGGGGATGTCCGTTTCTGGGAACCCCGAAATTAGATGTATGTTTTATTTTGATACCTGAGCATTTGCCGCTTGCTATTGGACACGCGCTGGCGCACCGGTTGCACATGACATTCGCTCGTCACAATCCACCGCTCGCAGCCCTGCTTATCCTTGGGGCCAGCGCATTCATGGCAGGCACGACCCTGCTGGCCAAGGCATTGGGCACGGATGTTCTTGGCCCAGCGCTGCACCCGCTGCAGATCAGTCATGGGCGATTTCTATTCGCCTTTCTCGTGATCGTTTCGGCAGTTGGTGTCCTGCGCCCTCAACTCAGACGCCCGCACTGGGGGCTGCACATTGGGCGTACCAGCTTTGGCTGGTTGGGGATCACTCTGATGTTTGCGTCCGTCGCGTATATTCCAATAGCCGACGCAACCGCGATTTCCTTTCTAAACCCGGTTTTTGCAATGGTACTGGCGGTCCCCTTGCTGAAAGAGGGTGTAGGTCCGTGGCGCTGGCTGGCGGCTGGCGTTGCATTGGTTGGGGCGTTGATCCTGCTGCGCCCAACGCCCGACAGTTTTCAACCCGCAGCCCTGCTGGCCCTGACAGCGGCTGCAGTGATTGGGATGGAGCTGATTTTCATAAAGAAACTGAGTGGTCGGGAAATTCCGCTTCAGATTTTGCTGATCAACAATGCCATGGGTTTGACGATCGCGTCGGTCGCTGTGAGTTTTGTGTTTCGCATCCCAACGCTCGAGCAATGGGCCGCGCTTGCGGGTATCGGCGTTTTGATGGCCTGCGCACAGGCTTGTTTCGTCAACGGAATGGCCCGGGCGGATGCGTCTTTTGTGGCGCCCATCAGCTACGCCACATTGGTATTCGCGGCGTTCTACGACTTCGTCGTGTTTCGCGTCGCGCCCGACCAGATCAGCATGATCGGATCTGCCATCATTCTGACCGGCGGGCTGATCCTCGTCTGGCGCGAGGCTCGCGCGCGTCAGGCCTTGAGCCGATAGCCGGTCCGCAACATCTGCCACGTCGCAGCGCCGACCAGTAAGGTCGCCACACCGCACACAGCCATTCCTAACCAAGGAGAGCTGTCAGACACACCGATCATTCCATAGCGCAGGCCGTCGATCAGATAGAACACCGGATTAACGTGGCTCAACCGGTTCAAAATCGGGGGCAAAGCCTGAACCGAATAAAAAGTCCCGGACAGAAAAGCCAAAGGCGTAACGATGAAATTGGTAATCGCCGCCATCTGGTCGAATTTGTTGGCAAAAATCCCGGCAAGCAAGCCCAGTGCCCCCATGAATGCCCCGCCAAGTATGACGAATATCAGCGCCACCAACGGGTTTTGAGGTACGACGCCAACCACCAAAGCCAATGCGATGGCCACAACGACGGCAATCAGAACACCGCGCGCGATCCCTCCGGCCAAGTAGCCCAGCAGAATCTCCAGCGGTGAGAGGGGTGGCATCAATGTGTCGACGATATTGCCCTGTACCTTTGCAATCACCATCGAGGACGAGGTGTTTGCAAATGCGTTCTGGATCACCGTCATCATCATGATTCCGGGTGCCAGAAAAGTCAGAAAGGGTACGCCCATCACATCCGAACGACTGGGCCCGATCGCAATGTTGAAAATCAGCAGGAACAAACCCGCCGTGACCAGCGGGGCCAGCAAGGTTTGGGTCCACACCCCCATAAAGCGCTGTGTTTCGCGTTGTGCCAGCGTGTATAGGCCCATCCAATTGACCGCACCAAAGCGGCGAGTGTCGTGATCGATAAGATTCTGCATGATGTGCCCATACCTGATTCGAAGACCGCTTGTAACTCGGCTCGCAGTGATTAGAATAGGGCGCTGAGATGATTTCCCAAGGCGGCCCGAATCCGGGGCCGCTTTCCGCTTTTGAAAGGCAAATGATGTCCTGGACTGACGAGCGTGTAGAGCTGCTGAAAAAGATGTGGGGCGAGGGCCAGTCGGCCAGCCAGATCGCCAAGGAACTGGGCGGCGTGACACGCAACGCTGTGATCGGCAAGGTCCACCGTCTGGGTCTGTCGAACCGCGCAACCGGTGCAACACCGGCCAAGGCCGAACCCAAGGAAAAACCGGCCCCCGCACCCAAGGCCGAAGCCAAGCCGAAGCCCGCGCCCAAAACAGAACCTGCGCGCCCGACCCCTGCCCCAACGGCCGAGGTCAAACCTGCGATTCCTGCCCGCCGGCAGATCATCCCCGCCGGTCAGCCACTGCCGCCGCAACCATCGGCCAACGAAATCAGCCCCGAGGCGCTGGCCAAGGTCAACGAGGTTGAGAAGAAAGCCAAAAAGCTGACGCTGATGGAGTTGACCGAGAAAACCTGCAAATGGCCTGTCGGCGACCCCGCGACCGAAGATTTCTGGTTCTGCGGTCTGCCCGTTGAAGCAGGCAAACCCTACTGCGAAGCGCATGTGGGAGTGGCGTTCCAACCCATGAGCTCACGCCGCGACCGTCGGCGGTGATTGGGAACGCCAGAACCTAAAACAGCATCACAGAGCATGAAAAGGGTGCAAGCGGTTCACCACACTTCTTAATGGAAGCGTTGCATAGTCAAAAACGACGCAAGGCGTAACGAGCTCTGACAAAGAACACACCCTCGCCAAAAGCTGCGAGGGTGTTTCAGCTCCGGCCGTTAGATGTGCGGACAAAGTCCGAATTCGCTGCGGTTGCTCGAACGACAGCTGCTGGCGGGTTGCGACGACAACGCCCTGCTGGTCGGGCGGGAAAGGTACTTGCACTGCGATTACAAAATTCTTTGCTACTCGTCGCGAATGGGGACCAACGTACATCGGTCATCGTTGGGTGATAATTCCGGTTCTCAAAATGTGGTTCTGGGTGCAACTTTCCTTAGCCAAATAGACTATTTTAGTCGTGTAATAAAACTTTCAAACTCCGCGTCTGAGATTGTTGCGCATTCGCTTGGGCTTGGAAATTGCTCCTCTTCAACAGATTCTCTGAACGCCGAAAGTGCGACTCGGCGGTGGTGATTTATCTGTTCATACAGTGAATCGAGATCGCCAAAGGCACGCGCATGGCGCGGGCTTTCGGGTTGCTCCCCGCATACGTCATTTTGAAAAAGGTAGATAATGTCTGCACTGGGGCCCGATCCGAGTGAGGACGTTATCAGAGATGTGCGGGCGGAAATCTCAGCCATTACTCGGTCACAGATAACTTCAGCCTCTACCGAAAAAGCTCCGGCATCTTCCATTGTGCGGAACGCATTCCAAAGCGCGATAGCCTCGTCCGCAGTTTTACCAACGGCGCGCAGGCCGCCCCGCCAAGTGGATTTGCGAGGAACCAGGCCAAGATGACACATCACGGGGATATCTTCGCGCGCTAAAAGTTCAACAATGTGCGGCCCTCTTGCCGTGTAGATGCTGTCGGCACCATCCTTCATGGCCGCAAACGCGGCGGTCAGGACGTCCCTTTCCGTCGCAAAGTCCGGAAGACCAAGTGCAGCAGTGAAGAACAATTCAGGCGCGCCTTGACGCACGGTAAACGTGTTGTGGGCATTGCCCATGATCAAATCAATTCCGGCATCTTTCGCGGCTGCTGCCTCTTCGGTTGTATTCGCCGTCGTCTGAACCAGCTTGCGGATACCCTTTAGCGCACGAAGGTCGGAAGCGGTGTAGTTTCTAAGTGAGAACTTCGCATCCCAGTCGTAGATCCGTTTCATGGCATCACCCGATATCGATAAAGACATCTCCGTCTTCGACCTTAACGGGGTAGGTTTTCAGGTTCACACAGACGGGTGAGCGCTTTGCCTCGCCGGTGCGATAATCGAATTGGCCGTTGTGCATGGGGCATTCGATCAGATGATCGATGACCAGACCGTCTTCCAGATGCACTTCTTCATGGGTGCACAGGCCGTCGGTGCAGTAAAAATCGTCCTCGGGGCTTCGGTAGATGGCAAAGGTACGATCGCCATTGTCGTAACGGATAAGGTCTTCGGTTTCGATGTCATCGCAAGCGCAGGCGCGGGTCCAGTTCGTCATGGGCTTTCCTGTATTCCGGGGATTGATTTACTCGGCCGCTATGGCTGTTGGTCGAGTGTATTCTGGGCTGGGGTTAGCGTCCTTGGGCAGCAACGGCTTGCGGTCGACAAAGTAGAACGGATCGCGCCGCTGGATCAGAATGGCTGGGAGCATTTCGCGAAACGCGGTCAGTGTTCCCGCGTACGCTGGTGGGCAATCGCCTTTGATTTCTTCGTGCAAGGCCGGGAGATTGTAGAATGGAACCATGGGATACATGTGGTGTTCAACATGGTAGTTCATGTTCGAATATACGAAGCGGAAGAACCGGTTCATGTAGACGGTTCGCGAGTTCAATCGGTGATCCGGGACGTCTTCTGCCAGCCCGGCATGCTGCAGTGACGCCAACAGGTGATGCAGCCACGAACCATAGAAAGTGGGACCGCCGATCAGCACAATGGGCAGCCATGATTGCAGCACCATTGCCAAAGCAAATGTCATTGCGAGGATTGCGAGATGAACACGCGACGCCAAGAACGCCTTAGAACGGTCGGCTTCGATGAGGAAGGTTTTCTGATCTTTGGTCAAACGACCAGCCGACAACCGAAACATCTTCTTCAATTCATTCCAGCCAGATTGCAGATGCAGCATGTTCCATAGGAGGTTGAGTGGATGCGGAGGCCGGGGAAATGCAATCTCGGGGTCTTTTCCGACGATCACCGTATCCGTGTGATGGCGTGTATGGCTCCACCGCCAAAGATAGGGGTTTTTCAGCGACATAAATGAGGCCAGCTGATAGGCTGCGGTGTTCAGCCAAGGCGTTTTGAACACAGTCCCATGGCAGCACTCGTGCCAACGACTGTCGGCACAGGATCCATAAAACACCCCGTACAGGATAACAGACGGCACTGCCCACCACGTACCCCAGGTCAGAATGACCAGAGCACCGGTTGCCAACACCAATCCCAGCCAAATCCCGTAGTCGATCAAGGCCGGAGCATCACGGCGCTTCATCAATTCCTTCATCCGTTTCCGGGGGACTGGAGTAGAATACCACTGTTTAGGTGCAAAGCTTGGACCGCTGTCCCGGCCCGTCAGCGAATAATCCCGCCAAGGAAGGGTATTGTCCTTCGGCACATCAGGTTCCTTATCTACATTGCTGTTGCCGAGCAGAACCGAAGGGCGTCTGAATCGTCAAACCTGTCGTGATATTTTCTATCATTTCTCTCAGAAAATTCTGTAAAATAGATGATACGTTTTATCATGGAGCGTGCTATGGCCCGTGTCACACTCAAAGACGTCGCAGAAAAGGCGGGGGTAGGCGTCGCAACAGTAGACCGCGTTCTGAATGCGCGCGCGCCAGTTACTGCGGCGACATCTGCGCGGGTTCTTTCAGCGGCGGAAGCGTTGGGGTATCGCTCGGCAGGATTGTTGCGGCGCCGGGTTGAGGAGATGGCTCCAGCAAAACGGCTGGGCTTTATTCTTCAAAAGGAAAGCAAGTGGTTTTATCGCGAATTGGCAATCGAGTTGCAGCAAAAAGCAGAGCAGTTGCGCAGTATCCGGGCAAAAGTTGTAATCCAATACGTAGAAAGCCTGTCGCCGTCCGAGCTTGCAACTGCGATTGACGAAATGCACGGCAAGGTAGACGCCATAGGCTTGGTTGCGATTGATCATCCGGAGATCAATCGTGCGATCGCCAGCGCCGATGTCCCTGTCATTGCATTGCTCTCGCCCCTGTCATCGCCTCACGTTACTGCCTATGTCGGGATCGACAGTCGAAAAGCGGGGCGGACGGCAGGTTGGGCGATGGCGCGTCTTGATCGAACCGAAGGCGTGGTTGGCATCCTTATCGGGTCGCACAGGTATCTGGGGCACGAAGCGCTTGAGAGTGGGTTCAGAAGCTACATGCGCGAATTTGCACCGCAGAAACCTCTTCGAGACTCTGTGGTGTATCTGGATGACGCCGCGGTCGCATATGAAGCGACAGCAGAATTGCTGCGGGCCAACAAAGACCTCTCCGGCATCTATCATTGCGGAGGCGGGGTGACTGGAGCCTTGAAAGCGCTGCGCGAGGCAGGGCAATCGCGGGAAGTTGTCTACATCTGCCATGAACGGACACCAGTTACCGAAGCCGCGCTTGCCGATGGCAGCATCGATTTGGTGATTAACAACCCGCTGGATCAGGTTGCAGATCGCGTGACACAGATGATGTCTCGGTGTCTGACCGGAAAACCAATTCAGGAACAGGTTGGAGTTATTCCGTTCGGTCTCTGCACATCTGAAAACCTGTGAGCATCAACCGAAGGTGGCGCCGTTGATGTTTTCACGGGTGATGACTTCAACTGGAACGACCTCAGCCTGATGGGACCGGTTTTCCAGTGTCGCGATCAGGGTCTGAACGGCTTGTTCAGCGATCCGTTGCATATTCTGATGAATGACAAGATCCATTGATCCGTCCAGCAGGTAGTTTCTCGTCTTCGGCGTAAGGTTGTGGCCGATCAGCATGATTTCTCCCGTCAAATCGCGATCAGCCAGAGCCGCAACAATGCCTTCGTTGCCACCGCCAACGTTATAAATGCCCAGCAGCCCGGGATGTTCGTCCAGCATCTGGCCCACCACCACGCGATTTTCCTGCACATCATCGTGGCCGATATAGGTGCCCACAACGCGGAGGTGGCTAAAATCCCTTCGCAAGGCTGACCGAAACCCCATCTCGCGATCCGAATGGTTGCGATATAGTTGCTCGCCGGAAATCACGCCGACGGTTCCGGATTGCCGTAGCATTCGACCCATAAAATAGGCCGCTGTTCGTCCTGCGGCCATGTTGTCCGTCCCGACAAATTGGCCCAGAACAGGGCTGATCAGATCGGAGACGACAGGTATGCAGGGAATATTCAAACCGTGCAGCTCTTCAACTGCGTCGCGAACCCGCGGATCATCCAAAGCCTGAAAGCCAACTGCATCAATTCCCTGCCCGGCGCAGGCTCTTAGTTTTCGAGCCAACACTGATGGTTCCAATTTCGTGGAAAAGACACACTCGACAGTGGCGCGGCCATTGGTGAAAACATTCTGAAAACAGTTGCCCAGAAATTCTGTCGATGGTCCGGCTTCCTCTGGTAGAAATATCTTCAGCCGCCAGGGTCGCGCAGGCTGGTCCAATTGAGCGCCGGATTCGATCGCGTGCTTGGCCTGCAAAACCCGCTGGCGGGTCTCAGGCTTTACGTTTGATCTGTTGTTCAAAACCCGGTCAACCGTAGCGGTGCCGACCCCCGCGATCCTCGCAATCTCGGAGACACGTGCCTTCTTTGGGATTATTACAGCTTCATCGCTCATGAGCCTCTGCTAACATCATTCCCGATCAAAATCATCCTCAAATAAACCTCTAAGAACATCAAAAACCATCATTCCCGTCATTTGATGCAATTTCTCTTGCCACCGAATTGTAAGGGGGCTTATCCCAACGTCATGCAACGGGATCGAGTCCCGTTCAGGGAGGATAACATGACCTACACAGCTAAATTACTGGCCGGGGTAACCGGCCTATTAATGACGGCCAGTACAGCACTGGCGGCGGACTTCACCTTTAAATATGGTAATGAGCAGCCGGAAACCTCAATCCGTTCGCAGTCCATGGACTGGTTCAAGACTGAACTTGAAAAACGTACGGACGGTCGCATCGAAGTCGAGAATTTCTTTGGTGCCGCGCTTGGTAATGAGCGTGAAATGATGGATCAGGTGACGGCCGGTTTGCTGCAAGGCACGCGTGGCGGTTTCTTTGCCGACGCGTCCGGGGCATTCAACCTGTACCAATTGCCGTTCCTCGTCGCGAATTGGGATGAGATGGAATGTCTGGTCGGTTCGGACTTCACCAAGGGCGTTCAGGCCCGTGCTGAGGCGAACGGATATCACATCCCTGCCACCGGTATCAGCCAAGGATTCCGGGCCTATACCAACAACGTTCAGCCAATAACATCGGTTGCTGATCTGCAAGGACTGCGCATTCGCGAACCTCAATCTGATCTGATGATCGCCACGGGCACAGCCATCGGGTCGGTTCCGGTCGCCATGCCGTTTTCAGAGGCATATCAGGCATTCAAACAGGGCGTGATTGACGGGCAGCATAACCCGCCGCAAAATATCTGGGACTTCAATATTCACGAAGTGCAAAAGTATCTGACGCTGTCGAACCATATGACAGGCCCCGATCCTTTGATCGTCAACAAGGCGTGGTATGATGGTTTGCCCGAAGACCTTCAGGCCACCTTTGACGAGGTTGCGGTCGAAGCGATGGCGATGTCGGACAAGCTGTATCGCGATGCTGAAACGAACATCGTCGGCGAACTCGGCAAGCACATGGAGATCAACGAACTGACGCCCGAAGCCCTGGCGGGTTTCCAGGAAGCCGTTGCGCCGGTCTATCAACAGATGATCGACGCGGGTCATTTCACGATGGATGATATCGACGCAGCCCGTGCTGCAGCGGCGTCCTGCGGCTGATCTGAAACGGCAATTCCGGGCGCTCTTACTTGCGCCCGGATTCGCTTCTTAATGGAACCGGTTTATGGATACGCTCTCTGCAATTGACCGTGTACTGACGCGCGTTATCGAAGCGCTGATGGTCGTGCTGTTTGGGGTGTTTTTGGTGATTGTCGTCACCAAAGTCCTGATGCGCCCCTTTGACATGGCGATCTACGGCGTCGACGAACAGGTCAAGATCGCGTTTCTTTGCACCTCGGCCTTGGGCGGTGCCGTGGCGATTACGAAGCGTGAGCATATCGCGATCACATTCTTCATCGACATGATGCCCTACTACGTCAAAATGGCCTTCTACGTGGCAGGGCTTGTCCTTGTCGGAGTGATGAACGCGGCATTGGTCTGGCTGTCCATCGATTGGATCGCGGGGCCAGGCAAAAACATGTGGCAACCCTTCGGGATGCCTCAGGCTTATGTGTTCATCATTGTTCCAATCTCCTGTTCGATTGCCGTGTTCTATTGCTTTGTTCGTGTGGTTCTGACTCTGGGCGGTCGGGATTCCATCGATGTTCTCTGGATGCCGGAGGACTGACATGCTGATCCTGTTCGCCACACTGGGAATACTGTTGGTCTGCGGAGTTCCAATTGCCTATTCTCTGGGGCTGGCGTCACTGGCGTATTTCCTGATCGAGGCCCCCGCAGCGACCGGGTTCGTTGTTCAGCGTTTCTTCTCCGGCATCAATAATTATCCGCTGGTTTCACTGCCCTTCTTCATCCTGATGGGCTTGGTGATGAATTCCGGAGGCATCACGCGGCGCCTGCTAGACCTGTCCATGTTCTTCGTCGGCCGCCTTAAGGGCGGGCTGGGATTGGTTAACGTGGTCGGCTCGATGATCTTCGGCGGTATCTCGGGTTCTTCTGCCTCGGATACTGCTTCAATCGGGTCTGTTCTGATCCCTGAGATGGAAAAGCGCGGATACCCCAAGAGCTTTGCGGCGGGGATCACAGTTGCCTCATCCACAATGGGCATGATCATTCCGCCGTCTGTTCCGATGATCATCTACGCTGTTGCCGCTGAAGAAAGCATTGGTCGCCTGTTTCTGGGCGGGATCATTCCCGGCATCATGGTTGGCCTGCTGCAGCTGATCGTCGTGTGGTTGTTGGCCAAGAAGAACGATTACCCGACCGAAGATGTACCGTTCACGTTGGCCGAGGCAGGGCGACAGGCGCGGCGTTCGGCTGCCGTGGCGTTGATGCCAATCCTGATCGTGGGGTCGGTTGTATTCGGTTTCGTTACTCCGACCGAGACAGCCGGAGCGGCGGTGGTTTACGGTCTGATCATCGGCTTATTCATCGTCGGCTTCGGCGTTCTCAAAGATTTGCCGGGGGCCATGCGCCACGCGATCATCATGTCCGCCAAGATCATGATGATCATCGCGTTCAGTCAGGTGTTCATCACTGTACTGGCGCTGGAACGTGTACCCAATCAACTGGCCGATTTCGTTTCGGGCCTCGGACTTGGCCCGGTCGCCTTCATGGTTCTGACAGCCATTTTGATCCTGATGGCGGGTACGTTCATCGACGTTAGTCCCGCCATTCTATTACTGACACCGGTTTTGTTGCCGGTCGCTGAAAAGCTGGGCGTGTCTGGTGTGCATTTTGGTGTGGTGATGGTCTCGGGACTCGCGGTTGGTGCATGCACACCGCCAGTAGGAAATTGCCTGAATGTCTGCGCTGCAATCTGCCGTATGCCGATCGGAAAGATTTTCGTCGGTGCCGCGCCGTTCCTGCTGGCAAATGTGGTGGTGCTGATTTTGATCGCGATCTTCCCGCAACTGGTCCTTTGGATACCGGACGCGGTCATGGGTCCGTAGCCACACGGAATTGGGCAGCGGGGTGTCTTCCGGACCTGCCCGGCCTTGGTCAGCCAAAGCCTGAAATCCCCGCACACATCGACGCCTCGGAAGATGGGGCGCCAAACCTCAACTCCGGCCGGGCCGGACGACACATTAGGAAGACAATTATGCAACGTGCAGGTGTCATTGGATTAGGGGATATGGGCAGCGGGCTGGCGAAGAACCTGATCAAAAACGGGTTCGAAACCACCGGGTTTGATCTGAGTGAAGCGCGCCTGAAGGCGCTGGCTGAAATGGGCGGAACGCCTGCAGCAAGTGTTGCAGATGTAGGGGCCAACGCGGATGCAGTCTATGTCATGGTCATGAACGGCGATCAGGCCAAGGCTGTCATTCTTGGTGAAAACGGTCTGGTCCGTCACATGGCGCAGGGCGGCGCGGTCATTCTGACCGCCACGATCAAACCGCGTGAGGCCCGCGAGATTGGCGAGGCCATGGTCGGTTCGGGCATCCACCTGATCGACAGCCCTGTCTCTGGCGGCTTTCCGGGTGCGCAGGGCGGTACACTAACCATGATGGCCGCAGCCCCTGATGCCGTACTGGACGAATTCCAACCAGTGATGGAGGCGGTCTCGGCCACTATTCACCGCGTAGGGGACGGGCCCGGCCAAGGTCAGACCGTAAAAGCATGTCTGCAGACTCTGATCGGTTCAATCTTTTCGGCAACATTTGAGGCGTCGGTTCTTGCCGCCAAGGCGGGCGTGAAGGGCGAAAACCTGTTCAAGGTCTTTTCGACCTCTGGCGCGGGATGCGGATGCACCAACACGGCGCTGGAGAACATCATCGACCGTAAATTCGAAAACACTGGCTCGGGCATCGGCACCATGCACAAGGACCTGACCATCTCACTGGATCTGGCCGAAGAGCTCGGCGTTCCAATGCATACTGCTTCATCTGCCATGCAGATTTTCCATGCTGGCAAAACCAAATTCCCCGATGGCGACAACTGGGCCTGCACCCGCGTGATCGAAGACATTGTCGGCGCTGAGTTGCATCGCTGAGAAAGGACAAGAACATGAAACTTGGCGTTATCTGTGATGGCATCAGTCGCGACCTGAAACACGCGGTCGATGTGATGGATGAGTTTGACCTCGAATATGCCGAACTGCAATTTGTCGGCGATACGGAGGTTGGCGATCACTCTGCGGATGAGATCAGGGAAATTGACGCGCTGCTTCGGGATCGGGGCAAGCCTGTATCCTGTCTGTCGCGCCACATCTTCGCGGGAATGACCGGGGCGAACAAACCAGGGGACGACCTGCACAGCAAGCATATGGATTCTCTGAAGCGCGTGATCGACATGGCACATGTGGTCGGCAGCCCATTGGTTCGCATTATGACCCCCAAGAAAGAGCAAATCCTTTGGGGGTATGGAGGTGCCGAAAAGTGGAACGTCGCCAAGGGTGCATGGGACGCTATGCTGCCCCTGATTGCACCGGCGATTGACGTTGCCAAGGACGGCGGAGTGACTTTGGTCGTCGAAACGGGCAACGGGACCATGGTGAATTCGAACTACACCGCCCGTAAGCTGATCGATGATCTGGATGCCAAAGACACGTTAAAGGTACTTTGGGACCCGGCCAACAATTGCTGGTGTCACGAACAAGCGTTTCCTGCTGGGTATGACGAAGTGAAAGAAGGCTATCTCGGGCACATCCACATCAAGGACGTTCAAGTCGATACGCCCCGCGCGACATTGACGGTCAAACAAATGGGCGAAGGCCAACTGGCCGATCAGTTTCAGCCGATGGCGGATGCTCTGAAAACCGACGCCTATGATGGGGTGATATCATTCGAAAGTGTCTACCACCCCGGTAACGGAAATTTCGAAGACGGTTTCCGCCGCTGTATTGATCGCTTCAAAGAGCATTTTGGTTGAACCTCTGGCGAGACCAAAACGGCCAATCGATGTTCCTCCCAATACATCGTTCGACCGAAACACAGACCCGTCGTTAGGCGGGTCTGTTTTGGGTTTCAGGTGAAAACCGAAAAACGGTCAAAAGATCTGACTCTGCGTGACGACTGAGGAGATGTAGCATTATTTGCCAAAAACATTTCTCTTTCGGCAATCGTGCCGCGGTATAACTATGGCAGCTTAGGCGGACCGCACCGTAGCGTGGAGATAGTCTGGTCAACATCAGCAAGGGGTAATCGTTGCGCAGACCCATGGCAGCAACCAGAGCTTTGAAGTCATTCGTGCGCGGCGCAGCATTTGTCAAAATGGGCTCATTACTGACATTCAGGTGTCGGCGATCTTGGATCAACTAGCACATGACCCGCCTATCACTGCGCCGGATGCGACGGTAAATCCGGCATCGGCACCCAGCCCGGTAAGTCGTCAGGAGAGACCGAGACATGCAGTCTCTCGGACCTATCGCGACCCACTTTGCGGTGTTTACGCAGCAAGAAAATCTTACCCCAGCCGCGCCACGTGCCGACCGACGGGCCGGTGGTCGCCGTGGGAAAGCGGTCGCGCCAGCCTTCGGGCAAAGGCAAGCCATGCAATTCGGCCTTATCCAGCATCCAGATGAGAGAGACGTTGCTGAGCGGGCGCGCCTCTTCATAGCCGTTCAATTGGCCACCCACGTCGCCATGGGTGCCGCGGAACCAGACCTGCTCGACATGGCCTTTGAAACCGGGGGTACATTTCCATAACACTGGCTCGAACACTTCGCGGGTCTCGTCCAGTGCCATGGCGTGGTATCCGTGGCGGGTGGCCGGGCCAAGCTGGTGGTTGTGGAATGCGTGGCGTTCCTCGGCCCAGCGCCACAGCAGCGGCAGGCGCAGACCCAGCGCTTTGACTGTATCCCAGACACCGACCATCTCGATCGCGACATCCTCGTGGCAGTACGCCTGCCGGAACTCGGCCGCTGCCTTGCTGTTCGCGTTGCATTCATAGTGGCGATAGGCCTGCTGAATGTTGCGCTCCGTTGCATGCTCGGCCTTGATCAGACCAATCATGTCGATCACACCGGCAAGGCTACGGACCCCGTAGGCCCCACGCGAATATCCGATAAAGAAAATGCGATCGCCGGGTTTGTAGCGCGACGCCAGATAGCCGTAAGCGCGCCTGATCTGGCGGTTGATCCCCCGCCCCATCATCACGTCGAGCGAGGATTTCCAGCTTTCCCACTGGACCCCGGCCTCATAAAAAACTGAAACCTTACTGCCCATTTCACAGCACAAGCGAAACGTCTGACCTGCGTGGGTTTCGCGGCCGGGCTCTAGCGTAGACATGGTTCCGTCAAGGATAATGACGTGGCTGATAGGTTCACGATGGCGCGTCTCACCCGAGTGCTCGGAACGAAGAGGCCGTCCGAGCCATCCCAGTACCTTTCTACTCAGCCGCGACAGAACCATGTGTCAGCAATTCCCATACTTTAAGGGGTGTGAACGGCATATCCGCCTGCCGCACCCCGTGATCCCAGAGCGCGTCCTGAACCGCATTTGCGACAGCGGCCAGTGCGCCCACGGTGCCTGCCTCGCCACATCCTTTCATCCCCATCGGGTTGGACGTTGACGGAACCGGCGCCGAGGTAAACTTAATCATGGGTATCCCGGCAGCACGGGGCAAGGCATAGTCCATCAACGAAGCCGTGAGCAGTTGCCCCTGCGCATCATGCACAACATGCTCGGTCAGCGCCTGTCCGATCCCCTGCACCACACCGCCATGCACCTGCCCTTCGGCCAGCATCGGGTTGATAAGGTTACCAAAATCATCCACGACTGTATAGCGGTCGACCCAAGTTTCGCCGGTGTAAGAATCTATAACGATTTCGGCAACATGTGCGCCATTGGGATAGCTGCGTGCATCCAGGTTCGCCCGCGCGTAGTGCTGCATCAGGTCGGTGCGACCATCGGCACGGGCCATGTCGGCGGCCTCGGTCAAGGTCGGGGTCACATTCGATCCGGGCGCGCGGAAGGTTTCATGGTCAAATCGAACCTCGTCTTCATCGACACCCATCTTGTCCGCCAGATAAGGCGTGAATGCGGCAATCATGACGTCTATTGTAGCCAGAGTTGCCGTGCTTTGCACTGTCACCGATCGGGACCCTCCGGTGCCCCCACCGTGAGGCAGCTGATCCGTGTCGCCCTGCAAAACGTTTATGCGATCAACCGGAATCCCCGTCTGGTCCGACAGGAATTGAGCATAGACCGTTTCGTGCCCCTGCCCATTTGACTGCGTGCCAACGTAAAGGTTTACGGTGCCATCCTCGCAGAACTCAATTTTGGCGTTCTCGGACGGGTCCCCCAGAATGCTCTCGACGTAATAGCACAACCCTTGTCCCCGGATCAGACCGCGCTCTGCATCCGCCGCTTTTCGGGCGGCAAAGCCCAGCGTTTGCTCTGCAGCACGGGACAGGATCATGTCGAAATCGCCCACATCATAGGTCTCACCCGTGGCGGTTTTGTACGGGAACGCATCGGGTTTGATGAAATTTCTTCGACGCAGTTCCCACGGATCAATGCCCAATTCGCGTGCGGCCCTGTCCATCACACGCTCGAGAACATAAATCGCCTCGGGGCGACCCGCGCCGCGATAGGCGTCAACCTGTGTGGTATTGGTAAAAAAGCCTTCGACCCGCAGATAGGTGGTTTGAACATCGTAAACACCCATCAGGACCTTGCTGAACAGGCTTGTCTGGATCGCCTGCCCAAAATGGCTGCTATAGGCCCCAAGGTTGACCTTGCTGTGCACCCTGTAGGCCGTGATCTTGTGGTTCTCGTCGAAGGCCAGTTCCGCAAATGAGGTCAGGTCACGACCATGATGATCCGACAACATCGCCTCGGACCGATCCGACATCCAGTGAACGGTCCGACCCAGTGTCATAGCCGCAACCGAAACGCAGAAATACTCGGGATAAGGCATGACTTTCATGCCAAACCCCCCGCCGACATCCGGTGTCGTGACGCGGATCGCCTCGGGGTCAAGCTTTAGCTTTTGCGCAAGCTGCGCACGCATGGCCCAAACGCCCTGACCACCGTAGGAAAAGTGCAAATGATCGTTTTCCCATGACGCCCGGCAGCCTCGTGGCTCGATCGACGTGATAATCACCCGGTTGTCGACGACGTTCAAAGACACTGTTTTGGACGCTGTTCGGAATGCTTCTTCAGTTGCAGCCTCATCCCCCAGACCCCAGTCAAAGGCGCGGTTGTCGGGGGCCTCGGGGTGCAAAGTCTCACCACCTGCCGCGACATCCAGTTTGGCTGGAAGCTCGTCAATCTCTGCCCAGACCAATTCTGCGGCGTCGCGGGCGCGCTCTGGCGTCTCGGCAACCACAACGGCAATCGGCTCGCCAACAAAACGGACATGATCTGCCGCCAGCATGGGCCTTTGCGTCTGTATGACATCCGATCCATCGCGGTTCGGCACGGTTGCCGCATTCATTACCGTGTCGATCCCAGCCGATTTCAAATCATCCAAAGCCAGAACCAGATGCACCCCATCGGCAGCCCGCGCGGCATCAAGATCCAGCGCAGTTATCCTGCCATGGGCAACCTGACTGCGAACGAAAACGGCATGCAGGGCCCCTTCGGGCACGGCGTCATCCATGTACTGCCCTTGTCCGGTCAGAAATCGCCGATCTTCGGTCCGTGTCACAGACTGGCTTTTGCCGAATTTTTCCATGGGTGATCCTCTGGCTGCGTCAAAGGCGACATTAGGGTGCACAGGTTCGTTGTCCAGAGCGTCCGCAAACCCTTCCACTTCGCGCCGCGTTTCGTTATTGCAGGCGCTGACCAAGCATTGATGACGCAGGACGCACCCCATGGCGATGGAAAAGACATTCAACGCGGCCGAGGCCGAGGCCCGCATCTATGAGGCCTGGGAACAGGCCGGAGCCTTCAAGGCAGGCGCAAACCGCTCGCGCGACGAAAGCTTTACCATCATGATCCCGCCGCCCAACGTGACAGGTGCTTTGCACGTGGGGCATGCGTTCAACAACACGCTGCAGGACATCCTGATCCGTTGGCACCGGATGCGCGGGTTCGACACGCTGTGGCAGCCCGGTCAGGACCACGCGGGCATCGCCACGCAGATGCAGGTTGAAAAGATGCTGGCCAACACCCAGCAACCCGGAAGGCGTGAACTTGGGCGCGAGGCATTTCTGGACAAGGTCTGGGAGTGGAAGGGCGAATATGGCGGCACCATCATTGAACAGCTGAAGCGACTGGGCTCCAGCTGCGACTGGTCGCGCAACGCCTTCACCATGGCAGGCGCACCGCGTGACCCCCGCACCGGCCACGAAAATTCTGCGAATTTTCACGACGCGGTGATCAAGGTCTTCGTCGACATGTACGAAAAGGGTCTCATCTATCGCGGCAAGCGGTTGGTCAACTGGGACCCGCATTTCGAGACTGCGATATCGGATTTGGAAGTCGAGAATATTGAGACGCCCGGCCACATGTGGCACTTCAAATACCCGCTGGCGGGTGGCGAAACCTACACCTATGTCGAAAAGGACGAGGACGGGAACGTCGTCCTGACGGAAGAGCGCGACTATATCTCGATCGCCACGACCCGCCCCGAAACCATGCTGGGCGACGGCGCAGTTGCGGTTCACCCATCGGATGAGCGTTATGCGCCAATCGTAGGGAAACTCTGCGAAATCCCGGTTGGCCCGAAAGAACACCGGCGTCAGATCCCGATCATCACCGACGAATATCCCGATCCCAATTTCGGCTCGGGCGCGGTAAAGATCACTGGCGCGCATGACTTCAACGACAACATGGTCGCCAAGCGTGGCGGCATCCCGATGTACCGCCTGATGGACACCAAAGGCGCGATGCGGGCCGATGGTGCGCCTTATGCCGAAGAGGCAGGTAAGGCGCAGGAATATGCGCGCGGCAAGGACTTCACCGAGAACGAGATCGACGCGATCAACTTGATCCCCGATCACCTGCGCGGCCTCGACCGGTTCGAGGCACGGGCGAAAGTCGTCGAGGAAATCACCGCCGACGGTCTGGCCGTGATGACCCGCGCGGATGACCCGCGCTTGGGCACAAAACTGGGCGAGGAAGACGACCCGGCGGCGCTGGTTCCGCTGGTCGAGAGCAAGCCGATCATGCAGCCCTTCGGCGACCGCTCGAAAGTGGTCATCGAGCCGATGTTCACCGATCAGTGGTTCGTCGACGCCGAAAAAGTCGTCGGCCCCGCGCTGGACGCGGTCAAGGACGGCACGGTCAAGATCATCCCCGAGTCGGGCGAGAAGACCTATTACCACTGGCTGGAAAACATCGAGCCGTGGTGCATCTCGCGCCAGCTGTGGTGGGGACATCAGATTCCGGTTTGGACCGCAATGGTTCCTGCAAAAAATGGTGAGGTTGGAACTTGGAGAACAAGCGTCGGAGGAAGTGTTCCTCTAGAAAGGGCTCAGGAGTTTCTCAGAGAAAACAGGTTTGACGAAGATGCTCTAGGCGGTCGTCTGACGCCGGGCGGCATTCTGACAATGGAATTCTGCGCCGCTTCTGTAGAAGAAGCTAAAGAGCAAATCGCACAAGTCTGGCTCGAACGTAAAGGCGTAAAGCCAGAAAAACTTGTTGAAATTGAAGGTGATCCGGGTCGGTGGCCACTCGAAGGTGAAAGCTACGAGGAAGACGGTTACTTCAAAATTCCAATGTGGCGTGACCCCGACGTCCTCGACACCTGGTTCTCGTCCGGCCTCTGGCCCATCGGCACGCTGGGTTGGCCCGAGCAGACCGAGGAACTGGAGCGCTACTTCCCCACGGACGTTCTGATCACCGGCGCGGATATTCTGTTCTTCTGGGTCGCCCGGATGATGATGATGCAACTGGCCGTGGTGAACGAAATCCCGTTCCACACCGTCTACCTGCACTCGCTCGTCCGCGACGAGAAGGGCAAGAAGATGTCCAAGACCACCGGCAACGTCATCGACCCGCTTGAAATCGTGGACGAATTCGGTGCCGACGCACTTCGGTTCACCAATGCCTCGATGGCGGCGATTGGCGGCGTGCTGAAACTGTCCCGCGAGCGCATAACCGGCTATCGTAACTTCGGCACCAAGCTTTGGAATGCCGTCCGCTTTGCCGAGATGAATGAGGTTTTCACCGACGCCGTGCCGCAACTGGATGTGGCCGACCTGAAACCCAAGGCCGCCGTGAACCGCTGGATCATCGGCGAGACCGCCCGCGTGCGGGAAGAAGTCGACGCAGCGCTGGAAAGCTATCGGTTCAACGATGCGGCAAACGGGCTTTATGCCTTTGTCTGGGGCAAGGTCTGCGACTGGTATGTGGAATTGTCGAAACCCCTTCTGCAAGGCGACGACGCCGAGGCCCAGGCCGAAACCCGCGCCACCATGCGCTGGGTTCTGGATCAGTGCATGGTCCTGCTGCACCCGATCATGCCCTTCATCACCGAAGAACTCTGGGGCCTGACCGGCAACCGCGCCAAGATGGTCGTCCACGCCGACTGGCCGACCTATGGCACCGAACTGGTCGACGCGGATGCGGATCGTGAGATGAACTGGGTGATCTCGGTCATCGAAAACACCCGCTCGGCCCGCGCGCAGATGCGGGTTCCGGCTGGCCTCTATGTGCCAATGCTGGTGACTGAGATCGACGCCCACGGCCAAGCCGCATGGGACCGTAACGAGGCGCTGATCAAACGTCTGGCCCGGATCGACAGCCTGACCAAAGCGGATGAGCTACCAAAAGGCACGATCTCAATCGCCGCCCCCGGCGCGTCGTTCGGCCTACCGCTGGCTGATATCATCGATATCGGAGCGGAAAAGGAACGGCTGGAGAAAGCCAAAGGCAAACTGGCCAAAGAACTCGGCGGTCTGCGCGGACGTCTGAACAACCCAAAATTCGTGGCATCGGCCCCGGAAGAAGTGGTTGAGGAAGCCAAAGCCAACCTCGCCGCCCGCGAAGAAGAAGAGGCGAAACTGAACGAAGCCCTCGCCCGTCTGGCCGAGATCGCCTGATCATTTTGCAGAACACACCCAGACCCCGCCGCGCACTGCCCGGCGGGGTTTTTCTTGGCTCTATCGACCTTTACACTTTTCACACGGGTTGGCGATTGCTAGCACTTGCCAATGGCATCGGCTGACCTGACATCGCGCTATTTTCCCCCATTGCAGACCATCTCAACCGGATTGGTGGTCGCCATTGTCGGTTTTTTCAGTTCATTCCCCATCGTCTTACAAGGTTTGGCCGCGATGGGAGCGTCTTCGACCCAAGCGGCCTCGGGCCTGATGAGTGCGGCGATTGCAATGGGGCTTACAGCTATCGTCCTCAGCCTGCGTTACAAGATGCCGATCAGTGTGGCATGGTCCACGCCCGGAGCGGCGCTTTTGGCTGTATCCGCCACGCCGGTCGAAGGGTTTTCCGGTGCGGTCGGCGCGTTCCTTTGCGCCGGGGCCCTGACCGTTCTTGCAGGGTTGTGGAAACCGCTCGGGCGTCTCGCGGCAGCGATCCCGACGACATTGGCACAGGCAATGTTGGCAGGTGTGTTGTTACCGCTCTGCCTTGTACCATTCAAAGCAGCAGTTGAAATCCCGTGGCAGGCCCTGCCGGTGATTCTGACTTGGTTTGTTGCCGGGCGTATCAACCGCCTGTTCGCCGTACCTGCCGCTGTGGTCGTGGCAGCCGTTGTCGTGTGGCTGAACGCAGAAGATACGCTGATCTCCGCCGGCCTGATCGCGGCTCCGACGTGGACTATGCCGACCTTCTCGGTCGCGTCAGCCATTGGGATCGGCGTGCCGTTGTTCATAGTCACAATGGCCACCCAAAACATCCCCGGTGTCGCCGTGATGCGCAGCTTTGGCTATGCGCCCGCCCCCGGCAAGCTCTTCTCGGCCGTCGGTGGTGCAAGTTTGATGTCCGCACCGTTCGGAGCGCCCGCAACTTGTCTGGCCGCTATCACGGCCGCCATGTGCTCAAACCAGGACAGCCATCCCGATCCATCACAGCGTTATTGGTCTGCGATCATGGGGGGCGTGTTCTACTGCCTGTTCGGCGTCTTTGCCGTGGCGATCACCGGCTTTGCCGCCAACGCCGATCCGCTTTTGATGGGAACTTTAGCCGGTGTCGCGCTAATCGGCGTGATGGCGAATTCGATGCATGCTGCATTGGATGTGCCAGCCGAGCGCGGGGCAGCGGTTCTGACGCTGGCCATTACGGCATCTGGCATCACGGTCTTTGGACTGGGTGCCGCCGTTTGGGGCCTGCTGGCCGGTGGCATCGCGTATCTGGTCACGAACAGAATGCGTTGATCCCTTTCGTCCAACGGCCATTCCCGGTACGATACAACCATGTTCGGATCGCTTGGAAAACTTGTGGAACGCCAGATCAAAAAGGCGCAAGCCGAAGGCCAGCTCGAAGGTCTTGCGGGCGAAGGTGCGCCCCTGCCCGACCGTTCCTCAGAAGCGCATGGCGACCCGGCCATCGCTGCAGGTCATCGGATCATGGCGCAAGCCGGTGTGCTGCCCGAAGAGTTCAACATCAAGAAAAAGCTGGACGCTGCGCGGCAAGCCTATGCGCAGCTGACTGATGCCAACGAAAGGAAAGCCGCCATGACGCGCATTGCCGACCTGGAAATGCGGTACAACATGAGCCGTGATGCGCGGCGGGCCTTCATGCGGTGATTATTTGAACTCGGGCTTACGTCCCTGCATCTGCGCCATCACCACCTCCATCTGGTCCGGCTTGCCGATCAGTTCGACCTGTTCGGAGGACTCGGCCAAAAGAACTTCGGCACGACCTTGGGTTTCCGCAACCTCGATCAGCCGTTTTGCGGCACGAATGGCCGACGGGCTTTGACCCGCAATGTTCTCGGCCAAAGCAATAGCTTCGGTCAAAGGGTCATCTGACAGTTTGGTCACAAGCCCCCACTCGGCGGCCTGCGTGGCCCCCACTGGGCGGGCCGTATAGGTCAACAGCCGTAAAACATCGGAGCGCACAAGGTTCGGCAGTAATACCATCCCGCCCATGTCCGGGATGATGCCCCACTTCATCTCCATCACGGCAAGCTTGGCTTCGGGATGGGCAACGCGGATATCTGCGCCTAGCGCTATTTGCAGCCCTCCGCCATAGGCGACGCCTTGGATCGCACAAATGACCGGCATGGGCAGACGCCGCCAGATCAGAGCTAATTCCTGCATCTCATTCGCGTCTTCGTGGCTGCGCTTCATCAACCATTCCCGCGGGTCAACATGCGCCATCTTGGCAAAGCTGGCCATGTCCAGCCCGGCACAGAAACTTTTACCTTCACCAGACAAAACAACTGCACGGGCATCCGACGCGGCAACCTCCTGCCCTGCATTCAGGATTGCCTTAATCATCGCATCATCCAGCGCGTTCATCTTGTCGCCACGGGTCAAGGTGACATGGGCAACATGATCTTTGTACTCAACGGAAACGCGTGACATCCAAAGGCTCCTAACGGCTGGTTTTGGCAACCATGCCCGGACGGGCCGGGAAGTTCCAGATCAACGTTGGGGCAGGTCAGAGACCGGCATCCTGCCAAACCACGGTGAATCCAGTGTCATAACGTAGAAATCATCGCCGACAGCTTTGCCACCGGTAGTGATACCCAGACGCCCGTCAGGGTCCTGCAGGTTTCTGAGAATCTGGCCGTCGCCGTCGAACTGAATCATCATTCCCCGATGGATCGGAGCGGGTCGAACGGCCGGGCCCAATCGCCAGATTACTTTGCGCAAAAATGGATACGGCATCAGAAACTCGGTCGGGACGCGAGGGCTGGCAAAGGCCAACCAATAGGTCCCATCGCCTTGCGCTTCGATGTTGTCTGGGTAACCGGGCAAATTATCCATCAGGACTTCTCTGGTTCCTGCTTTGGGACCGGTCAGCCAAAGTTTATGAACCCGCGCCCGCCCGGTTTCCGCAATCAGCAGGAAATCTTCGTCCGGAGAAAGCGCGACACCGTTCGTATACACAAACCCTTCGGTCACTTTCTGTGTCGTACCATCGGGATCGCGACGGGCGACATAGCCGGTATCCGATTGCTCCCATATTGTTTGCACCGAGGTGGGCTTGGTTCCTCCCATCGTTTCAGGATCAAAACGGTCAGTGGAGTTTGAGAAATACACCGTACCGTCCTGCGCAACATCCAGTTGGTTGGCATAGATGACAGGCGCACCGTCAATATCCGTTACCAAAGCTTCCAAACTGCCCGGACCCGTCCAGCGCATGAGACCGCGATAACTGTCTGCAACATAAAGCGCCCCGTCCGGACCGGCCTTCAGGCCAAGCGGACGCCCACCAAGGTCATCGATCTTCACGGGTTCCTCGCCGTCAATTCGGTACAGCGCACCGGACAATGTCGTCGTATAAACCGCACCGTCGGGCAGAACGGCAATATCCTCAGGCCCTTCTTCCCCATCCGGCAAACGGATCAACGCGAGCTGGTCCAGCGCGTTATTGGCTGCAAAATCACCCATGAAATCTGGCGCTGTTGGTGGGTTCCACTTAACAGGCTCTACCTCAACCGGCCAAAAAACCAGATAGGCAACGCCAACAAAGATCAGGCCGAGTAGGATACGCATTGACAGTCCTTCCTGTTATGTCTCGCAGGGTGCTGGGTTGCCGCAAGGAACGCAAGCTTGCCTGAGAGATGACCTTGCGTTTATCTGCCCATATGACCGAACCTCGTTACACCCCGCTTGCCCTGTCCCTGCCTGCCACTGTGCCCTTTGTCGGCCCTGAAACGCAGGAACGCCAACGCGGAGCGCCGTTTGTGGCAAGGCTTGGCGCGAACGAAAGTGTTTTCGGCCCGTCGCCTAGTGCTATCAAGGCAATGTCTGAAGTCGACATCTGGAAATATGGTGATCCGGAAAACTACGACCTGCGCCATGCATTGGCAGAATATCATCAGGTCAGCGCAGACAATATCGTTGTGGGTGAAGGCATTGACGGGTTGCTGGGATATCTCGTCCGCTTGCTGGTGGGCGCAGGAGATTGCGTCGTTACCTCGGACGGCGCCTATCCAACCTTCAACTACCACGTCGCCGGGTTCGGCGGAACGCTGCACAAGGTGCCCTATCGGGACGATCATGAAGACCCTGCCGCTTTGTTCACCAAGGCCTCGGAAGTGGGTGCCAAACTGGTCTATCTCGCCAATCCGGACAATCCGATGGGAACATGGCACAAAGGCGCGGACATCGTTGCCGCGTTGAAAGACTTGCCGGACGGTTGCGTACTGGTTCTGGATGAGGCCTATGTCGAATGCGCACCCGAAGGAACGGCAGCCCCGATATCGGCGGATGATCCACGTGTCATTCGAATGCGCACGTTCTCCAAGGTCTACGGCATGGCCGGTGCGCGTGTTGGGTATGCAATTGGCGCGCCAGGCTTGATTTCGGCGTTTAACAAGGTTCGCAACCATTTTGGAATGAACCGCGCAGCGCAGGCCGGAGCATTGGCCGCTTTGCAGGATGACGCATGGTTGGCCCATGTGCAGGAAAAGATTGTCGTTGCCCGCGACCGCATCGGCCAGATCGCGCGGGAAAACGGGTTGCAGCCGCTGCCCTCCGCCACCAACTTCGTTGCGATCGATTGTGGTAAGGATGGTGTATTCGCCAAAGCCGTTCTGGATGCCTTGGTCGCGCGGGGAATTTTTGTACGAATGCCATTCGCCGCGCCCCAAAACCGTTGTATTCGGATCAGTTGTGGCGACGACGCAGACTTGGATGCCTTTGCCGCAGCTTTGCCAAAGGCGCTGGCCGACGCCCGAACATAACTGACGTTTGAGGGTTGGTTAGGCGGCTAAAGCAGCGGCCGCCGCATCCAACGCCCCTTTGCCCCGCGGGATGTCCAAAGCGGCAAAAGCCGTCTCCATGCCACCCAGCATCGCCATAATCATCTGCCCATTTACATGGCCCATATGACCAAGACGGAAACAACCGTCCCAATCCTCCATCCCCAGACCGATACCAAGCGTCAGTCCAAGCTGGTTTTCGGTGTACTTACGCAGCGGCGTGCCGCGCCCTTCGGTCAGGCGCAATGCGGTGACGGCGTGGCTGCGATATGCGCGGTCCGCGACGTTGAGGTTTAGCGCGCCGCCCTCGGCCCACATTTCACAGGCAGCCCATATGGCTTGGGCTATGCGTTCGTGGCGGGCCCAAACATGTTCGATGCCCTCAGCATGGATCAGGTCAAGCGCGGCCCTCAGGCCATAAAGATGGTGCGTTGGCGCCGTTCCGTTGAAATGCTGATAGAACAGATCCGGGTTTGCGCGCGGCTGCCAGTCCCAATATTGCGAGACCCGCGGCATGGTCGCCCTTTTCGCCTGAGCCTTCTCGTTAAAGTAAACAAAACCCATACCAGCAGGGGTCATAAGGCCCTTTTGGCAGGCGGTCACCGTCACATCGACACCCCATGCGTCCATCTCGAACCGATCGCACCCGAGCGAGGCGATACAATCCGCCATCAGCAAGGCGGGGTGGTTCAAATCGTCGAGCAGAGCGCGCAGCGCCGGAATGTCGTTGCGGATCGAAGTCGACGTGTCGACATGGACCGCAAGCACCGCCTTGATTTCATGCTGCACATCCGCACGCAGCGCATCTGCAACCCGGTCGAAATCCCAGGGTGACGCCTGACCGAAATCTATGATCTGAGCTTTTGCCCCAATCCCCTCGGCCATCTCAGCCCAGCCATGCGTAAACCGACCCGATGCGGGCGCAAGGACGGTTTCCCCCGGAGCAATGACGTTGGACAGCGCGGCCTCCCATGTGCCGTGACCGTTGGCGATATAGATCGCGACGTTATGGTCAGTGCATGCCACGCGACGCAGGTCTTGCAACAGGGCGGGCATCATCTCGACCAGCTCACCCTCGTAGATATTGGGCGACGGGCGATGCATCGCCTGCAACACGGCGTCGGGCATCACCGAGGGGCCAGGAATGGCCAAGTACTCGCGCCCATGCGCGAGAGAGATTTGGTTTGTCATGAGGGCAACCTGTATGAATTGACGCCTACCCTAGCGCTACGCTGCGCGGCGTCAATCCATCAGCAGCGAGGCATCCCGAGCCAGGCTTTGAATGCCGACCCAGTCGCCGTCCAGAACCATCTGTTTGGGTGCGACCCAGCTACCTCCGGCGCAAACAACGTTGGACAAAGCCAGATAATCCCTTGCGTTTGACGGCGACACACCGCCCGTTGGACAGAATGTGATCTGTGGCAGCGGCGCGCCAATTGCTTTCAACGCAGGTGCTCCGCCCGATGCCTCAGCCGGGAAGAATTTCAGCATGTCGTACCCTTTTTCCAAAAGGGCCATTGCCTCACTCGCCGTCGCAGCGCCGGGGAGAAGAGGCAGGTCTTCCGCCTCACATGCCGCGATCAAAGCATCCGTTGCGCCGGGCGAGACACCGAATTGCGCACCGGCGGCCTTGGCTGCACGAACATCCTCGGGCGTGACCAGTGTACCTGCGCCGACAACTCCACCGGGCACATCGGCCATCGCCCGTATGACATCAAGCGCCGCGGGGGTACGCAAAGTGACTTCGAGCGCAGGAAGCCCGCCAGCGACCAACGCCTCGGCCAAAGGGCGTGCATGGGCGACGTCATCGACGACCAGAACCGGAACGATTGGGGCCAGTGCGCAAATCTCGCGGGTGCGTTGGGTTTTGGACATGAGCTTAAACTCCGAAAATACTGGCGCCTGTATCGGCCGAGCCGACATTCTGACGGAACGCGCCAAAAAGATCACGACCCACGCCGTGCTGGTTGGCCGAGAGATCAGCCGTGGCCGGAGCACGGTCAAGAACACCGGGGGTCAGAATTTCCAACTCTCCTTTGACGGCATCCACTCGTAGAACATCCCCGTCTTGCAGGTAAGAAATCGCGCCGCCATCCAATGCCTCGGGGCATACATGGATTGCTGCGGGCACCTTACCCGACGCACCCGACATGCGACCGTCAGTGACCAGCGCCACCTTTTGGCCCCGCCCCTGCAGGATTGACAGCATTGGCGTCAACGAATGCAGTTCCGGCATCCCGTTGGCCTTGGGGCCCTGGAACCGAACAACCACGATTACATCACCCGTAAACTCTCCGGCCTTGAAGGCCGCTTTGACATCGTCCTGATCATGAAAGACACGCACGGGTGCCTCGACCACCTGATGTTCGGGCGCAACCGCCGAGACTTTCATAACCCCCGTACCCAGATTGCCCGTCAGGCGAGACAGACCGCCGGTAGGTTGGAACGGGTCGCTGGCGGGACGGACGATTTTATCGTTCAAAGAGTGACCTGCGCCCTCTTCCCAGATCAGCTCTCCGTCTATCAGCTTGGGTTCTTTGGTGTAGTTGTGCAAACCCTGCCCGGCGACGGTAAGGGTGTCAGGATGCAACAGCCCGCCTTCCAGCAGGGTGCTGATCGTAAAGCCCAAACCACCGGCAGCATGGAAGTGATTCACATCTGCCAAACCATTGGGATAGACCCGCGCCACCAAGGGGACGACGGCGGAAATATCTGAAAAATCCTGCCAATCCAAAACGATACCACCTGCACGCGCCATGGCGATCAGGTGAATCAAAAGGTTGGTCGAACCACCCGTCGCCATCAAGCCGACGATCCCGTTTACAAAAGCACGCTCGTCAAGAATCTGGCACACGGGGGTATAGTGATTGCCCAAGGCACTCAACGACAGCGCACGGCGCGCGCCTTCCTCAGTCAGGGCATCGCGAAGCGGCGTGTTGGGATTGATAAAGCTGGATCCCGGAAGGTGCAGCCCCATAAATTCCATCAGCATCTGATTGGTATTTGCTGTGCCGTAAAATGTGCAGGTGCCCGGCCCATGATATGCGGCCATTTCCGCCTTCATCAACGCATCGCGCCCCACCTCACCGGCGGCAAATTGCTGACGGACTTTTGCCTTTTCATCATTCGGCAAACCACTGGTCATTGGACCTGCGGGCAAGAAAACGGCGGGCAGATGACCAAACGCCTGAGCGCCAATGATCAGACCCGGCACGATCTTGTCGCAGACACCTAGGAAAACGGCCGCGTCATAGGTGTTGTGGCTGAGCGCCACACCAGTCGCCAACGCAATCACATCGCGCGAGAACAGCGACAGTTCCATCCCCGCCTCGCCCTGCGTGACGCCGTCGCACATGGCTGGAACGCCGCCCGCGACCTGTGCGGTGCCGCCCGCGGCTCGGATCGCATCGCGGATCAGGGCGGGGTAGCGTTCGAACGGCTGGTGGGCCGAGAGCATGTCGTTATAGGCAGTGACGATACCCAGATTGCCCGCCGTACCCGTCGCCATGGAGTGTTGATCTTCGCCCGCCCCGGCATAGGCATGGGCCTGACCGCTGCAGGACAGATGGGCGCGTGCCGGGCCCTTGGACTTGGCCTGTTCCATCCGTTCCAGATGAGGGCCACGCAAGTCGGCGCTGCGGTTGATGATGCGTTGAGTGACATCGGAAATGACTGAATGAACCACGGTTAACCTCCGATCTGGCGCCAACGGCGACCATCGCGATGCATCAGCATCAGTGCTTCTTCCGGGCCGGAACTGCCCTGATCATATTTCGAAGGGCGGTCCCCGCGCTGCTCCCATCCTTGAATGATGGGGTCGACCCAGGCCCACGCGGCCTCGGCCTCGTCCCCACGCATGAACAACGTCTGATCGCCGCGAATGACGTCCATGATCAGCCGTTCGTAAGCGTCCGGAGACTTTGATCCATCGCCCAGCGCGTCTGCAAAGCTCATGTCCAGCGCAACATCGGACAGGCGGAACCCGCCTTGTCCCGGCTCTTTGATCGTTGTCCGCAAGGTGATACCTTCATCCGGTTGCAGACGAATTACCAACACGTTGCCGTGCAAGGGTCCAACATTTGGAAATATTGTATGAGGCGGGTCCCGAAAGAAAACTGCGATCTCGGATTCGCGCGCCCGCAAACGTTTACCTGTGCGTAAATAGAAGGGCACCCCGGCCCAGCGCCAGTTGCCGATATGGGCCTTGAGGGCGATGTAGCTTTCCGTTCGGCTGGCAGGATCACCGACGTGATCCAGGTAACCGTCGCCACCGTTGGCGGTGCGGTACTGGCCACGTGCAATATCGCTTGGCGCGACCGGCTCTAACGCCTCGATGACTTTGACCTTTTCATCCCGCACTGCGTTGGGAGCGAATTTCGATGGCGGCTCCATCGCGGTCAGGCACAAAAGCTGCACCAGATGGTTCTGGATCATATCCCGCATCGCGCCGGACTGATCGTAGTAGGCGCCCCGCCCCTCAACCCCTACGGTTTCTGCCACCGTGATCTGGACGTGGTCGACATGAGTTGCGTTCCACAACGGCTCGAACAGAGAGTTTGCGAACCGCAGCGCCATCAGGTTTTGTACGGTCTCTTTACCCAGATAATGGTCGATCCTGTAAATCTGGTGTTCCTCGAAACAGGCGCGCAATCCTTCGTTCAAGGCTTTGGCCGACGCCAGATCGTGACCAAACGGTTTTTCGACCACAATCCGACTATCGGGTGTGGCCAGGCCAGTGTCATTCAGACGCTGCGCAATGCCCGGAAACAGGCTTGGCCCCACCGACAGGTAAAATGCACGTACGACGTCTGGTCGCAATAACTTGGCTAGGTCTGACCAGCCGGGCTCGCCCAACGCATCCACCGGGACATATTCCACATGCGTCAGAAAGCGGTCCAACGTGTCCTTGTCGAAATGCGGAGCGAATTCATGAACCGAGGCGCGCAGTTGATCGCGAAAACCCTCACTGTTCAAATCAGAACGAGCCGTACCAATGATGCGAGCACCCTCTGGCATCTGACCAACTTCGAAACGGTGATAAAGACCCGGCAAAATCTTGCGTTGGGCCAGATCGCCTGTCGCCCCGAACAGCACCAGATCAAACGCATCTACCGGAATTACGCGTGAAACCATCTAGGGTCTCCTCCAGTTCTCATCGGCCTGTACATTGCGGCCTAGAATAGCGATAGCATAAATGTTATCGCTAACATTCACTGTGGAAGTATTAAAAACCAGCACATAAATCAACACCGGAGTCGAAATTAATTTCAAGGCTGCGGTCGTGATCAACCCTGACTGCGAAGCCATTCCATGACAGCTGGTCGCACGGATTGTTCGCCGCGATGACGCGCATCGGCGATGATCTTGCGCAGCGATTGCAAATCGGCGCGTAACAATACGCTTTTTACCGGGCCAATTGATGCCGGACGCATCGACAGCGTTCGGATACCCATCGCCGCAAGACAAAGTGCCTCAACCGGGCGGCCAGCATCCTCTCCGCAGAAACTCAGCGGTGTGTCCGAGATATTGCAGCGTTCCACGATACGCTCGATAAAGCTTAGAAAACTGACGTTCAGCGTATCATACCGGCGGCGCACCAGCTCATTCTCGCGGTCTGCGGCAAAGAAGAACTGTTTCAGATCGTTGCCGCCAATCGAGACGAAATCGACCTCGTCAAAGAATTTCTGAGGGGCAAACGCCAATGAGGGCGTTTCCAACATTGCGCCGACCTCTATTTTCTCAGGCAATGCGTGGCCCAGACGTTTTTCACGCTCGATCGTTTTTCTGACTTCCCACCTTGCCTCACGGAACTCGTCTGCCTGCGCAACGAACGGAAACATGATGGTCAAAGGACGGCCATTCGCCGCACGCATCAACGCCTGCAACTGCATGCGCATCACGCCCCGCTTGTCCAGACCAACCCGAATCGCGCGCCAACCCAGCGCGGGGTTAGGCTCATCCACGTGCTTCATGTACGGCAAAACCTTGTCCGAGCCGATATCCAGCGTGCGAAAGACAACCCGCTTTTCCCCGGCCGCATCCAGAACCCGTTGATACTGTGTCACCAGCTCTGAACGTTTGGGCATCTGGTTTCGGATGAGGAACTGAAGCTCGGTCCGAAACAGGCCCACGCCTTCGGCACCGGAATTCCCCAACGAGGGCAGATCCGCCATCAGACCGGCATTCATCACAAGGTGCATGCGTTCCCCGTCACGCGTGACAGTCGGGGTCTCACGGATCGACGCATAGCGTTCTTGCGCCTGGGCTTGCATCGCGATCTTGTCGCGGAACGCGGTTACGACCGTATCTTCGGGGCGCAGGTGCACCGTGCCCTGATCACCGTCAACAAGGATGTGGTCGCCGTTCAGCGCCTCGGTCGTGATACGTCCGACATGCACCACAAGGGGGATAGCCAAAGCTCGGGCGACGATTGTCGCGTGGCTGCCCACCGAACCCTCTTCGAGCACGATGCCTTTTAACGAGCGGCCATATTCCAGCAAATCGCCTGGACCAATATTGCGCGCGATCAAAATCGGGTCGGGTGGCAGGTCGGCGCCGTTAGTGTTGCCTTGCCCAGTCAGGATGCGCAACAAACGATTGCTGAGATCATCAAGATCCGCCAACCGTTCGCGCAAATATGGGTCCGTGACTTGCCCCATGCGTGCGCGAGCTTGCGACTGCTCTTTTTCCACCGCGGCCTCGGCGCTTAGGCCCCGGGCGATGTCTTCCTCCATACGGCGCATCCAGCCTTTGGAGTTGGCAAACATGCGGTAGGCTTCCAGAACCTGCAGCTGCTCCGTGTCGCCATCTCTGGAAATCTCGAGCATCTTGTCGACGCCAACGCGCAGTTCGTCGATCGCCTCGTTCAGACGTTCGCTTTCTCGCTGCGGGTCGTCGGCGATCGGGTTCGTTACCACGACGCGGGGCTCATGCAGCCATACATGCCCTTCGGCCGATCCCTCCTGAGCCGGCCCCCCGGTTAGCTGAACCGATTGCTGGTGTCGCGGCGACAGGGCAGCCCCCTCACCAACGAATGCGCCCAGTTCAGCCATCTCGGCCAGAACCATCGCAACAACTTCCAGCGCGTAGACCTCGTCTGCCGAAAACTCTCGGGCCTCTCGGGACTGAACAACAAGCACGCCCAACTTTTCACCCAGGCGCTGAACCGGAACACCCAGAAAAGAGGAAAACCGTTCTTCCCCCGTTTCGGGCATATAGCGAAAGCCCTTGGCCGATGGCGCATCCGGGGTGTTTACGATCTTGCCGTACTTGGCAACGCGACCTACCAGCCCCTCGCCCATACGCATGCGGGTCTTGTGAACAGCCTCGGGTGAAAGACCTTCGGTCGCACACAGCTCCAGCGTTTCATCATCACGAAACAGGTAGATCGAGCAGACCTCGGCCCTGATGCTATCAGCGATCAGGTGCGTAATTCGGTCAAGGCGTTCCTGACCGGCAGCTTCGCTCGCCATCTCCTCGCGCAGCCGCCCCAGCAGCTTGCGGGATTCTGTTTCGGTGCCGTCCGCCATTAGGTTCCACCCAAACCATTCCTCGCCTCTATCTATAGGCGAGCAAAATCCCAGATGAAACCGGAGATATTTACATCGTCAATCTTAACGGCATTTCAGCGCGGTTCTAGATAGAACACTTTGCAGCTTGTATCACGACGTCCCTGCGCGTCGAAATACTAGCGACCACAACTCCTTACAGCGCTTTTCTCAGCCTGTTGCGACCAAGCAGAAATGTCACCGGGTTGGCAGAGCAGAAGTGTCACCACGGGACGCGGCGGGAGCAAGGCTTAGCAGCCCAAAGACCTTGAATATCACAGGGCTGCGAACGCCAACCGCCTAAGGTTCAATTCAAGCCGCCTTGTCCAGCTCAAACGCATCGTGCAGAGCCTGAACCGCAAGCTCCATGTATTTCCGATCAACAAGTACAGAGATCTTGATCTCGGATGTCGTGATCACCTTGATGTTGATCCCCTCATCCGAGAGCACCTTAAACATCTTGGCCGCAACGCCCGACTGCGAACGCATGCCGATGCCAACCACAGAAACTTTGCATACATCTTCGTCGGCAACCAGCTCGGCATAGTTCAACTCGCCTGCTTCCTTGATCGCCAGCAGCGCTTTTTCAGCGCGCGCGACCTGATCGGTGGGGCAGGAAAACGTCATGTCCGTACGCCCCTCATCCGAGATGTTCTGCACGATCATATCGACGTTTACGCCCTCATCACTGAGCGCGGTAAAGATGATCGAGGCGATACCGGGACGGTCTGCCACTGAGACAACGGTCATCTTGGCCTCGTCGCGGGAATAGGCCACGCCAGCCACAACATTAGATTCCATGATATCCTCCTCGTCGACGACCAGCGTGCCGGCCTCGTCGGATTGTTCTTCGAAACTTGAAAGAACGCGCAGTTTCACTTTGTAACGCATCGCCAGCTCGACCGAGCGGGTCTGCAGCACCTTGGCCCCCAATGAGGCCAGCTCGAGCATCTCTTCGAACGAAATACGATCCAGCTTGCGTGCCTTTTCGCAGATGCGCGGGTCCGTCGTGTAGACACCGTCCACATCTGTGTAGATATCGCACCGCTCGGCTTCGAATGCGGCGGCAAAGGCAACGGCGGTCGTGTCCGAGCCACCCCGCCCCAACGTAGTGATGCGTCCTTCCGGGCTTATCCCCTGGAACCCGGCCACGACGGCCACACGCATACCTTCATCGAATTTCTGAGACAGGTTATGTGTCGGGATGTCTTCGATCCGCGCCTGGCTGTGTGCGCTTGTGGTCAATAGCGGTACTTGCCAGCCCTGCCAGCTGCGTGCAGGAATATCCATTTCCTGCAAAGTCAGAGCCATCAGACCGGCGGTCACGTTCTCGCCCGACGACACAACGGCATCATATTCCCGCGCGTCGAACAGCGGCGATGTCTCGTTGACCCAGCCAACCAATTCATTGGTTTTACCCGACATTGCCGAGACGATGACAATGACATCGTAACCCTTTGCCACCTCAACGCCGATACGTTTCGCAGCGCGGCGGATGCGGTCAAGATTGGCGACCGAAGTGCCGCCGAATTTCATCACGAGTACGGGCATGGGGGCAATTGTCTCCGCGCCTTGGAATTCAGATCCCGTGCGTCTTATGCGAGGGGGGCCGTAAGGGCAAGTGTTCAAAACGGTTTCGCCAAGGATCGCAGGCCGCTTTACATCGTAACAACACAATGTCAGCTTAACTGCATCTGATTTTCCATGAGGTTTTCCATGCGCTGTCTCACCATTGCCTTTGTCCTCGTCGCCACCTCTGCGGTGGCTCAGGTTTCAACGTTGGCCGGGACCGATGGCCAGAATGCCCTTGGAACCGTTCCTTGCGCTACCCTGGCAGGACAGCCATTGCGCAGCTGCAACGCCGAGCTTCGCCGCCGCGACGACGGCAGCGCGACACTAGCCGTCGGCATGGGCAACGGTGACGTGCGCAATATCTATTTCACCGATGGAATACCGGATTCCACCAACTCGACATCCAAGCTCAGTTATGAAACGCGCGGTGACGTTATGGTCATTTTTGTAGAACCCGGCGAGGTCTACGAGATCCCCACGGCTGCGCTCACCGCTCAGTAGGCGTGCGGTTCGCCTTCGAAAGTTTCGAAACATCCGGTGTTGTCCAAGGATAACGCATCAAACCGATCCATCAGGCCCTGAACGGCCTGTTCCACAGGTATTTCTGCAGCGGCGCCCCCCATATCCGTTTGGACCCATCCCGGATGGTAGATCCCAACGGCGATGCCATCCGTCCTAAGGTCTGTCGCAAGGTTACGCCCCAAATTCAAAACAGCGGCCTTGGACGCCCTGTAGATATAGCTGCCGCCCGGTGCGCGCGTATGTGACGCCATCTGCGACGACAGGATCGCGATCTTTCCCTTGGCGGCCTGCAATTGCGGCAACAAGGCCTGAACGGTCAGGAACACTCCCGTCACATTGGCCGCGAAGGTTTGCGCCCACATTTCGGCCGGATAACCATCCATGCCGTGCCCTTTGTCGAGATACACTCCGGCATTGCACACCAGCAGATCGACGGCCTTGCCATCCAACTGTGCGGCCATCGCCTTTTGATGACCAGGATCGGTGACATCCAGAGTCACATCGGAAGTGCCGTCTCTGGACGTGCCAGTGACATCGTGCCCCTGCGCCCGATAGCGATCTGCCAGAGATTTGCCGATTCCACGGTTAACTCCGGTAATCACAATATGCATGTTCAGTTTGTCTTTCGCGTCGGAACAAACGGTAAGGGCGCCACAGGCACGCCGTCTTCGATCAGGGCTTTGGCGTCTTCGGGTTTGGCTTCGCCATAAATGGCCCGTTCGGGGGCATCCCCCAAATGGATCTTGCGCGCTTCGCTGGCGAAATCCTTACCGACATAGTCCGAGGTCTCTTCGACCTTGCGGCGCAATTCGGTCAAAGCCTGTTGCACCTCTGCCGAAGGAACCGCCACGTTGGCAGTATCCTCTTTTTGGACAGGTTCGCTTTTTCGGGCCTCGGCATTTCGTGCGGGGCGGACACGCGGCGTCATGATCGCCTTTTCGACATGCACATCGCCGCAAACGGCACAGGTCACCATGCCCGCAGACGCGAGTTTGTCGAAAGCGGCAGCCGACTGGAACCAACTGTCAAACGCGTGGCCCTGGCTGCATTTCAAAGCATACTGAATCATGATCCGTCCGGTTTTGGGTTGCCAAATAGATACTGACCAACACCGCAATAGCAAGCCCCTGCACAGCACTCTTAATGTGCAAAAAAGCCGACACGTCGTAACAAATGGGCGAGCTGAGGCGCGCTGACACGCTCGGCGGCCTGCTGCGGCGAATACCACTGGCGCAGGCGTTCATCTATCTCAGGATAGTCGCATGACACTTCGTGGACGAGCAATGGGAACACCGCGACTTGATACCAAATCGCGCCGCGTTTTCTTTTACTTTTGCAATATAGAAATTCACCAATCGGCTGCGTACCGATTTCGCCTTTTACCCCGGCTTCTTCCCACGCCTCCTGCCCTGCGGTTTCCGAAGGCGTCATCCCATCGATCAACCCGCCTTTGGGAACGATCCATTTACCCGAACGGCGCGTCGTGATCAGCAGAATTTCTGGTCCGTGATCCAGTAGGCGATAGCACAAAGCGCCCGCTTGCGGCACAGGCTGAACAGCCTGACCTGGCTGTGTACCATCCCTCCAAAGTCTTGGCTCAATCACTTGGTGGGCTCTTTTTCGACTATGTTCATGCCTGTTTGCCCTGCTGCTTGGACACGCTTATTTGGTGGGCGATTACTGAGACGCTACCATATAATGCGTTTCGCTCCAAGCCCTTGCAAACGCTCTACATACGGGCCGCAAGCCTGCGCACAAGATCATCGTGTGGAATATCGGCATCGATTGCCAGACGTCGCAAACCAAAGTGGATACGCGCGATCTGCTGGTAATAGCGGGAATAGACGAAATTCGTACCACCTCCAGCCAGCGCCCCAAGCACTGGAACGGATTGCGCAGCAAGTTTTTGGCCCAGCACCACAGACAACTTGGGCGCCACTGCGGCCACCAGCTTTTGCAGCGCCGGGCCGGTCACGGTCAAACGCACTGAAAAGAAACCCAAATCAGCCCCGTCGTCATACGACAGCGGACCTGCGGCCGACAGAACGCGGACACAATCAAATTTAACGCCATCTTCCGACGGATCGAACCCTTCTTGCGCAGCGGCGCCTTGTATCGCGCGCAGCAACATGGTTGTGGTCGCAGGCAGCTCGACCAACGCCGAAGACACGCCGCCCAGACCTCCGGCTGCACCCATTGCTGTAGTCACAGCGGTATTCACCCAAGGTTTTTGATCCGGCACCGCACGACGAGACCCTTCTGCAGCATGCATGGCGATCCACAGCGCCTGTTCCGTGGCCCCGGTCAAGCCCTCGCGAACTGCCGCAGGCAATTGTTCCAGCAGGTTTTCAGCTGAGCCGCCGAAACTATTGAGCAGTTTTACACCCGCACCACCGGCAGATCGGTAATGCGCGGCCAGCCGGTCAAGCTCGGCTTCGGGGTCCAGCTTTTCGATCAGAACAACGTCCTGCATGAACATCCTCCTGTTAAAGAGATCGGAGGTTCCACACCGGATTTCAATAGGTCAGCGCGACCAACGCGTTACCAGCCCCGTCACTGCTGACCATGCATCTGGTACCAAATCAACGCCCAGAACCCTGTCTGGGTTCGTCGGAGGGGGCATTTCGACGTCCTGCAGGCGCGCGAAACCGAACCTTGCGTAATAAGGCGCGTCACCGACCAGCATCACGCGTTTCCAGCCTTTCTCACGCCCGGTTTGCAACCCTTCATGGATCAGAAAGCCACCCAGCCCTTCGCCCTGATGCGTCGGGTGCACGGCGACCGGCCCCAACAGCAGCGCATCCCGGTCGCCCACATGAACCGGCCAAAACCGAATAGCACCGGCCAGAATGCCTTGGCTGTCCCGAGCCACCAGAGATAAACCGGAAACAGGCGGAACATCGTCACGCAAACGATAGGACGACAGCGCCTCGCGGCCGGGCGCAAAGCACAGGTCATATAAAGCCTCGACTTCCCACCAATCGTCCGGCTCTTCTGGCTTTATGGTGAATTGCTGCAACCCTGCCCTCTTTTCCTTGCTGGAATTCGCCCTAGCACTTCGATACGCCTTGGGCAAACGCTTGGAGACCATATGTTCTATCGCCCCGAAGACGGCCACGGCCTGCCGCACAATCCTTTCAACGCCATTATCACGCCCCGACCTATCGGCTGGATCTCGTCGCGGGACGCCGACGGGATCAATAATCTGGCGCCCTATTCCTTTTTCAACGGCGTTGCGTACACCCCGCCTCAGGTCATGTTCGCCACAACCGGCACCAAAGACGATCAGATCGGGGGCAAGGACAGCATTGCCAATATCGAAGCAACCGGCGTCTTCTGTGTGAACGTTGTGGCCCATGCGCATCGCGATGCGATGAACGCCAGTTCGGCGGGTCTACCAAAACATGTCGACGAGTTTGAACACGCCGGTCTAACCCCGGTCGAGTGTGAGACCATTCCCTGTGCACGGATCAAAGGGGCTCCGGCAGCTTTGGAATGCAAGCTGACGCAGATCGTAACCTTGCCGGGTGAAGCCAATCGCGTGGTTTTTGGTGAAGTTATCGGCGTGCATCTGGACGATGCTTGTATTCGCGATGGCAAGTTCGATGTCACCACCTACCAACCCTTGGCGCGGCTTGGGTATCGGGACTATTCGGTTGTTACCGAATTGTTCTCGCTCAACCGTCCGGATGACTGACGCTTTGGCGGCGGATTTCACCTCGTCCAAGCGTTTGGTCAAAACGTCGGGTGCGTCGGCGAAACTGTCGACCTTATCGGTTGCACTGTCTGTAAAAAAGGGCGCTCGTATCGGCGCCCTTTTCTGTGATCTCAGTGACCACCCAGAATGCCGGTCCGTACTGAGTAATCGACGGCGATTTCGTAATCCGGGTCGTCATCGCTGTCGACCATCAGGTGACCTGCTTTGTTCAGCAGCCTGTGGCAATCGCGGCTCAGGTGACGCAGCATGACACGTTTACCGGCGGCTTCGTATTTACCTGCGATGTTTTCGATTGCCTGCAGCGCGGATTGATCGACAACGCGGCTGTCGGCAAAATCGACAATCACGGTTTCAGGATCATTAGGCACGTCGAACAGCTCGACAAAACCGTCGGACGATCCAAAGAAAAGTGGCCCCTGGATCTCATAGACTTTTGCGCCCTTCTCTGTCACGGACTCGCGCGTGATGGCGTGGATGCGTTTGGCATTGTTCCACGCATACGCCAGCGCAGACACGATCACGCCTACGACCACCGCAACGGCAAGGTCTTCCATCACCGTCACAACCGTCACCAGCACGATGACAAAGGCGTCCATCAGAGGAACCTTGCGCATGATATTGAACGAGTTCCATGCAAAGGTGCCGATGACCACCATGAACATCACACCAACCAGCGCGGCCAGCGGGATTTGTTCGATCAGCGGCGACGCGAACAGGATAAAGATCAACAGGAACAACGCAGCAGCGATACCCGCAATACGAGTACGACCACCGGATTTCACGTTGATCATCGACTGACCGATCATCGCACAACCGCCCATACCACCGAAGAAACCGGTCGCGACGTTGGCCACGCCTTGCGCGATACACTCCTGCGAAGCTCCACCGCGCTTGCCGGTGATTTCACCCACAAGGTTCAGGGTCAGCAAGGATTCGATCAGACCGATTGCAGCCAAAATGACGGCATATGGCAGGATAATTTCAAAGGTTTCCCAGGTCAGCGGCACCATAGGAATATGGAACGGAGGCAGCCCCCCCTCGATCGACGCCAGATCGCCGACACGCGGTACATCCAGACCAAAACCAATCACCAATGCAGCGACCACGACGATTCCCGCAAGCGGTGCAGGAATGATGCGCGTCACGCGCGGCATGGCCCAGATTACCGCCATGGTCAGCGCAACCAGCCCCAACATGGTGTAAAGCTGCATTCCTGACAGCCACTCACCACCGCTCATGCCGTGGCCTGTGTTTTCCATACTGCCGGGTACTTTGAACTGTCCCAACTGCGCGAGGAAAATGACAATCGCCAGACCGTTCACAAAACCCAGCATAACCGGATGCGGCACCAGACGGATAAACCGCCCCCAATGCATGGCCCCGGCGATGACTTGCAGAATGCCCATCAGAACAACGGTTGCGAACAGATATTCGACGCCATGTTCAGCCACCAATGCGACCATGACCACCGCCAATGCCCCCGTCGCGCCCGAGATCATCCCGGGGCGGCCACCAATCAGCGCGGTGATCAGGCCGACCATAAACGCCGCATAGAGGCCAACCAACGGGTGTACGCCTGCAACAAACGCAAAAGCTACCGCTTCGGGTACCAGCGCCAAAGCCACCGTCAGGCCAGAGAGCAGTTCAATCCTGAGACGCGAGGCGGTCAACCCCTCATCCGGCACCCAACGCAGGTCGGGTTTAGCAATACGGTTGGCAAAGCTTGCCAGCATGGCTCGGGGCATGGGGCGTCCTGTAGATTGGTATATTCGCGCGAAAGGGGCCTTCTACCTTCCATCGGCCTCTGGAGCCACTGCGCCAGGTGGGATGCCGATATGCACAAAATGCATACCGGCCATCTCGCAAAGTCGTGAGTTGAAGACCCTGCGTCCGACGCGCACCATAGTGCCATGCGATGGATTATCCCACTTTTACTGGCCCCTTTTGCAGCGTTTGCGCAGGACTTGCAGGGCAATGACACAGCCAGCAACTGGCGCGTGACCCATTACCAGTCGTTCGGCGTTTGGAATTCCATATGCGACGAGCGCGAGGAATACGGAAACCTGAAACAACGCTGCTACATCCGCCGCGCCGAGGTGTTTTCCTATCGGCCCAAATTCGGTGCTCAGTTCGTTTTCATCACACCCGCACCTGACGGCGTGCAGATCGAGTTCGGCATTGAACCCGGCACGCTTTTCAGCCCGTCGGGATTTCGCATTGATGGTGGGAATAACGTGGTCTGGCGGACAAGAAGGCCGAGATGTCTGACCGGGTTAAGTTGCACATTCGACGGAACATCGGCAGACGAAATCGTAGACGCCATGCTTGCAGGAGACGCCTATCGCTTTGTTTTTCGCGACCGGCACGGGCAATCGCAGGATCTGACATGGCCACTGCAGGAATTCGATGAGGCATGGGGTGATTTTAGGCAGCAGGCACAGGATCGCAATCTGTGGGCGCGGCAGTAACCGCCTTTACCCCTTGTCAAACACCGCGCCGCGGCCCACAAATCCGTCAACATCCACCACAACCCGGAGAGAACACGTGACCCAGACCAAGATTGCTGTCATCGGCGGATCAGGCATCTATGAGATTGACGGGTTGGAAAACGCGGAATGGGTCACGGTTGAGACACCTTGGGGCGACCCTTCGGACCAGATCCTCACAGGCTCTTTGGATGGGGTCGATATGGCCTTTTTGCCGCGGCATGGGCGGGGTCACGTGCATTCTCCGACCGAAGTGCCCTATCGCGCCAATATCGACGCCCTAAAACGCTTGGGGGTCACGGATGTGATTTCAGTATCTGCCTGCGGCTCGTTCCGCGAACATATGACACCAGGTGATTTTGTCATCGTCGACCAATTCATCGACCGGACCTTTGCGCGTGAAAAAAGCTTTTTCGGAACCGGGTGCGTCGCCCATGTCAGCGTTGCACATCCGACCTGCCCGCGATTGTCCGACGCCTGTGAAACTTCGGGCACCGCGGCTGGTATAACGATCCACCGTGGCGGGACTTATCTGGCGATGGAAGGGCCGCAATTCTCATCACTGGCCGAATCCAAGATGTACCGTGAGCATTGGGGCTGCGACGTGATCGGCATGACAAACATGCCCGAGGCAAAACTGGCCCGTGAAGCCGAGCTTTGTTATGCCTCAATCGCCATGGTGACGGACTATGACAGCTGGCATCCGGACCACGGAGAAGTTGATGTTACGGCGATTATCGCCACCCTGACCGGGAACGCCGAAAAGGGTCGCGCTTTGGTCAAGGGATTACCGGCCTTGCTGGGCAAAGACCGCGCCCCCTGCCCGCATGGATGCGACCGCGCGCTGGAATACGCCATTCTGACTGCCCCCGAGAAACGCGACCCGGCGTTGCTGGCAAAGTTGGATGCGGTTGCGGGCCGAATACTATGACCCGCTTGCGGGGGTCAGCGTAGTCAGAACCTCGTCCCACAATCCATGCGTCCACAGGTCGTTGTGGGTGCCATCCGTAATGATATGCAGCTGTGCGGTGTCACCTGCCATATCAGCTAATGCCTGACCATGATGCACCGGGATCGTTTGATCTGCTGTTCCGTGAAAAATCAGCGTTGGAACTGTTACATCGTCGATAAGGTCCCGTGTTCTGAACTGATCCTGCATCAGGGATGAGACCGGCAGCCACGGGTAACGCTCGGCCGCGACATCGACGGTCGCCGTATAAGGTGCCTCCAATACCAAAAGACGGGCTTCGGGGCGCTGTGCGGCGACGGCAGTCGCAATCCCTGTCCCCAGGCTTTGCCCATGCAAAACAACTGTTTGCCCTTCGCTGCTCAACTGGTCGAACATCTCAATGGCATCTGCAATCAGCGCCTGTTCCGAAGGTTCACCTTCGCTCCCCGGGAATCCGCGATAGCTGGGTGCCAATAGACCAAATCCGCTCTCTCGGATTTGGCTCATCCTGTCTGCCCGGTCGCTTAGGCTGCCGCTTTGGCCATGAAAGAACAAAACGGTGGGAGTGTTTTCCGTGGCCGGCGCTGCAGACCAGGCCGTCAGCACTGCGCCATCCGACATCGTCAGCGATATCACGTCAACGTCTGCTAAACCAACCGCGGCCGGGCTAAGCAGCTGGCCATCCGGTTTAAACACCATAGACTTCTGATTGAAGTAAATATACCCGAGCACCCCGACATAGATCGCGGCGACACCAATCACAGAAAAGATCAATGCGCGTTTGATACGACCCATCTTTGAGCCGATGTTATGCTGCGCACTTGTATTTGTCTCATATACTTGTGTCATTGGTCCCTCCGTCCGGGTTGCATCCTTGATTTCGGGCATCTCTAACCCTGTTTCAAGCAGTGGCCCCGAGGATTAATCCAGAGTTTAACTTTTCTACAGAAACCTTCGGATCGGCGAAAGAACTTGAGGTCCGCGTGCGTCTTGAGATGCTCGCGATTTCGTGATCCAGCCCCTTGCGTTGGCCGCAGTTGCGCCACAAATCCAAGGCAGAAAGCCTTACGCAAGCGCAGAGGACAACATGCAACGACTTGAGGCTTTGGATGCGGCCAGATTTCTGGCTTATTGTGGAATGGTGCTGGTCAATTTCCGCATCGCCGCGCAGGTTGTGCCGGGCCATGACATTGCGTCCTTTCTTGTCGACGCGATTGAGGGGCGAGCCGCCGCCTTGTTCGTAGTCCTCGCTGGAATTGGGATTAGCTTATCCGGCGTCACTTCAGATGTGTTGCTGCGACGCGCTGCTTTTTTGTTCGTCCTGGGCCTGATCAACATGACGGTGTTTGAGGCCGACATCCTGCACTTCTACGCGCTGTATTTTGTCGTTGGCGCTGCTATTTTGTCCGCGTCCTCACGCGGTCTGTGGCTTGCAGCGGTGGGAATTGTCGGGGCGTCAATAGTGCTGACCCTGACTTTCGACTACGACCGCGGGTGGGATTGGGCCAGCCTGACTTATTCCGACCTTTGGACTTTGCCCGGTTTTCTACGAAACACGTTTTTTAACGGATGGCACCCCGTGCTGCCTTGGGCATCTTTCTTGCTGATCGGCATGGCAATTGGACGAACTGAGCTGCATACCTTGTGCGTCCAGCATCGCCTGATCATGTGGGGTTTCGGCGCCGTCGTTTTGTCCATGTTCCCCGGCATTCTCATCTCGGATCCCGATTTAGCGGCTTATCTGGGCACCAAATCCATCCCGCCGGGGCCGTTTTACATTCTGTCCGGAACAGGCTCGGCCTGTGTGGTGATAGGACTGGTTCTCAAGTTGTGGTCAAAGCTGCAACAACCCGGTCTTGGACCCATCCTAACTGCGCCCGGACGAATGAGCCTGACACTTTACATGGCACACATTCTGATCGGAATGGGGTTGCTTGAGGCGGTCGGTCTGCTGAACGGCTCACTTAGCCCAACACAGATCGCAGGTTACGCCTTGGCGTTCTGCGTCCTTTCCGCCGTGTTTGCCCAATTCTGGCTTAAGCATTTCCGCAATGGCCCGCTCGAAGCGTTGATGCGCCGCACATCACAGCCACGAATGGCTTGACCTTCAAACCTTATCAGGGCTTGCTCCACAGGACATTCTAACCGGAGCGCTCATGTCTCTCGACCTTTGGCTGGCCTTCGTGGCAGCATCTACTGCACTTTTACTCATCCCGGGACCAACCGTTTTGCTGGTCCTCAGCTACGCCTTGTCGAAAGGCCGCAGTGTCGCCGTCGCCTCGGCAACAGGAGTTGCTTTGGGGGACCTTGTGGCCATGACCGCGTCGCTGCTTGGGCTAGGGGCACTGGTTTTGGCCTCGGCAACTCTGTTTTCGGTACTGAAATGGGTCGGTGCCGCCTATTTGGTCTGGCTTGGGATAAAACTGCTCAGAAGCGCTCCGTCAGATGGCCTACACTCGGTGGAAACCCAAAAAGACGTGACCGCTGGCAGTGTTTTTGGACACGCGGCGGCGGTAACGGCACTGAACCCAAAATCGATCGCATTCTTCATCGCCTTCGTGCCGCAATTCCTGAGGCCTGCTGATCCACTGGCTCCGCAGTTCCTCATACTCATCTCGACGTTTGTGGCTTTGGCCTGGTTGAATGCGCTGGCCTATGCGCTTTTGGCCGATCGGTTGCGCCTGATGATTGGGCGCGCGGGTGTGATTGCGGCGCTGACCCGGTTCGGAGGGCTTACCTTGATCGGAATGGGCATCGCGACAGCCGTCTTGCGACGTCCCGCCTAAAGATCAGTTCTCGGCGTTTTCTTTCATAAAACTGCGGATAAACCGCCGGATTTCTCTTGCTGCGGACGTGTCCAATTCCTTGCAAAGCTCGACAAAAGCGTCACGTTCATCTTTATCCAGCCTCAAGACTAACTGGCTGTTTTTCTTTGTAGAACTCTTTCCGTCTTTCTTCGCCACGCACCAAATCCCCGTCTAACACTTGATTCTACACGAGATGCATTGTATATACACTGCATAGAAGTTGTAGTTATCGAGCACCTAACAATAAATAAGGATTTTGGCAATGAACCTTCATGCTGCTCAGGCATTTCTTTTGCGCGACCAGCGCAATTGGCGCAAACCGCATCTGTCGTGGCTACCTGCCCCGCTGTACCGTTACTACAGTCTGCCGAATGCAATTCGGGGACGTCGCGATTAAGCGAGGCCATTCTTTTCTTGCATGACTGACCCCAATGGGCCAAACAGCCCAGCGTGTTTCACGCCTAAGGGGTCGATCATGTCCAGAAACAAATCGGTTAAGGATTACATCCGCACAATCGTCGATTTCCCGCATGAGGGGATCATGTTTCGGGACGTCACAACGCTGTTTGCTGATCCACGTGGGTTTCGCATGGCGATTGACCAGATGCTGCACCCCTATGCCGGAGAGCGCATCGACAAAGTCGTCGGGCTAGAGGCGCGCGGCTTTATTCTGGGCGGTGCTATCGCACATCAACTCAGCGTTGGTTTTGTTCCCATCCGAAAAAAGGGCAAACTGCCCGGCACCACCATCAGTCAGGACTACAAGCTGGAATACGGTGAAGCGATCGTCGAAATCCATGACGATGCCATCGAACCCGGTGAGAAAATTCTGGTCGTTGATGATCTGCTTGCTACCGGCGGCACGGCTGCAGCCGGTATAAAGCTGATCGAGCGTTTGGGCGGTGAGATCGTGTCCTGTTCCTTTATCGTCGATCTGCCCGAGCTGGGCGGGCGCAAAATGCTGGAAGACATGGACATGGATGTGCACGTTCTGTGTGAATTCGAAGGTCTTTAACGACGCCACATCACAAAAAAGTGAGTGGAAATTCAACTTCAGCGTGGCTTAGCCCAGCGCATGCTCAGATCAACGATATTTCATAGAGATATTCAGTGATCTTGTTTTGTCGATCCCCCGTATCCCTGTTGATGTCACTTCAGGCATCCCAACAAGGGAACCTTTATTATGCTTCGTAAACTTGCTTTTGCCGGCGTTGCTGGCGCTCTGATCGCTTCAACTTCGTTTGCTGGCGGCAACAAAGATATCGTGGACACCGCCGTTGGCGCGGGCAGCTTTGAAACGCTTGTTGCAGCTGTTCAGGCGGCCGAACTGGTCGATACGCTGAAAGGTGACGGGCCGTTCACCGTCTTCGCACCCACCGATGAAGCATTTGCCGCCCTACCGGAGGGCACCGTCGAAAACTTGCTGAAACCGGAAAACAAGGATCAGCTGGTCGCTATCCTGACCTACCACGTGGTACCGGGCAAAGTAATGTCGGGTGACTTGTCTGACGACATGACAGCGGCCACTGTTCAAGGTGGCGACATCACTGTCGATCTCGACAACGGCGTGATGATCAACGACGCGGCCGTCGTTCAGGCGGACATCGAAACCTCAAATGGCGTGATTCATGTGATCGACAAGGTCATCCTGCCAGCATCCTGATCAACAAAGCGGCTCGGGTAATCCCGGGCCGCTTTCACGACTTCAATACAGCACCCGGATTCATGATCCCTTTCGGATCTAAAGCCGATTTTATAGCACGCATCGCAGCCAATTTGACCGGGTCCCCGTATCGTTCAAGATCGCCCGTCTTCAGACGCCCAACACCATGCTCGGCGCTCACCGATCCCTCGAACGCGTGCACAAGGTCATGAACCACACGCTTTATCTGCTTTCGTTGGTCATCAAATTCGGAACGCGAATGCCTGATGGGTGGGAACACGTTGTAGTGTAAATTTCCATCGCCCAAATGACCAAAACAATTGATCCTGAAAGGGCCGAGTGGCGCGATAGCTTCCTGACCCCAACGAATGAACTCGGGTATTTTGGAAATCGGCACCGAAATGTCGTGGCTGGACACCGAACCGATCAGCCTATTGGCCTCGGGGATACGCTCGCGTACGGCCCACAGGTCCAAGCGCTGCCCTTCGCTTTGTGCGATAACGGCGTCCAGAACCAGACCCCGTTCATGAGCCTCAGCACAGAGGTCCTCTAACGCAGACGTTGGCGACAGACCTGAGAATAACCCCACCTCAATCAAAACCGACCATTCGGGCTGGGTGTCAAAAGGCTGGCGAACATCAGGCAACACTTCAGTCAGGAACTGCAGCCCTTGTCGGTGGATCAGCTCGAATGTGCTGACCCCGTCTCCCACCTGGTCCCGCGCCATTGCCAAAAGCTCGATCGCGGCTTCGGGCGACGCTACTGCTATCATCGCAGTCCCAACGCCCGCAGGACGAGGAAACAGATTGAGCGAAGCCGCCGTGATGATCCCCAACGTTCCTTCGGACCCGATCAACAGATTGCGCAGGTCATACCCGGTGTTGTCCTTCCGCAAACGACCCAGCCCGTGCCAGATTTCTCCGTTCGGCAAGACGGCCTCCAGCCCCAAACACAGGTCGCGCGCATTGCCGTAACGCAAGACGTTCACGCCACCGGCATTCGTGGCAAGGTTACCGCCGATGCGACAGGATCCCTGCGCGGCCAGTGTCAAAGGAAATAGCCGGTCCACCTGTTCAGCCGCATTCTGCACATCCGCCAGAATTGCACCGCCTTCGGCGATCAGGATATTCTCAGCCGGATAAACGTCCCGGATCGCGGTCATCCGCTCCAGCGAAATCAGCAACGGCGCAGGGCCATCGGACATCACCTGCCCACCGACAAGCCCAGTCCCACCGCCATAAGGAACCACCGGCACACCCGCATCAGACGCCATGCGAACCAGCCCTGATACCTCGTACACAGTACGCGGCAATGCCAGCACCCCGGCTTGACCAGCAAAACGTCGGCGCGGTTCCTCAAGATAACGCTCGGCTACAGGCCGCAGAATATCCGCGCTAAACGCACGCTGGACAGACTGGGCAAATGCATCATCGGCAGGCTTCAAACTCATAGGACTTCCTTGCCCAACCTGCGGCAGCGCGACAAGGCCTATTCCAGTTCGATCAGATATTGCGGTTCAAGCACAACCACTGTGGGACGGTCAGGCAAAGTGCGCAGCGAAACGACAATCTCGGAAACACCATTGCGTTCAACTGGGAATTCGTCCCGGATATCAACCAGAAACCGATCCAACGAAAACCCCGAAAACCAGTGCATCGGTATGATAACAGAACTTTTCAACCGCCTGAGAACCGAGATCATCTCGGGCAAGGGCATTGTCGTTCCCCCATCCACGGCCGCCATGACCACGTCCAGACGCCCAAGTGCAGCAAACTGCTCCTCTGACGGAACGTGATGCAGGTGGCCCAGATGGCCAATGCACAATCCTTCGATCTCAAAAACAAAGATCGAATTCCCGCGTTCCTCTACCCCGCCATACGCAGAACGGATATCAGTCGATACATTGCGTACCAGCATTTCGCCCAGATCCAGGTGATGCTCAATGCCCTGACCAAACTCGCCCCACCCTGGCAGCACATGCGGGATTGCAGGGTCAGGGTTGGCTGTCCAGTGCGTGCTATGCGCGTGGTTCATGGTGACAACATCCGGAATAAGATCGGCACTTCCGATAAACCCCGTGAAATCCGTCACCGCGTTCAACCCACCCTGCGTCTGGATCAGGAAAGACGCGTGAGCAACATAACTTATCCGAACCGAGAACTCGGGAACCGGGTCTTGCCAAGAAGCCTTCTGTATGTATTCAATTCCCGGTGCAGCATCCGCGATGGCGATACAATGACTTGGCCGCCGCTCTTGTGCAGCAGCCCCACCCGAAATCATCAACAATACCGCAAGAATCCACCGCATGACCCGAGTATAGTGCGACCGCGCACCAAGTCATGCCCCTTGTTCATCTGGCAAAAAATATCCCGGGGTTTGGGGCAGCGCCCCAATGACCCGCAGGGTCACCCTACCCTGCGTCTGTCTTGCCGCGCCGATCTGAACGCAGACAGGCGTACAGAACATGCGTCCGCCAACGGCCGTTGATTTGCAGATACGACTGCGCAACGCCCTCATACTTGAAACCCGATTTTTCCAGCACCCCTCGCGAGGGTTTGTTTTCCGGCAGGCACGCCGCCTCTATCCGGCTCAGGTCTAGTCGGGTAAAGGCATGATGCACAACGGCCCCGATCGCCTCACGCATGTAGCCATTGCGGGTGAATGCCTGACCGGTCCAGTAGCCCAGCGTGCCCGCCTGTGCTGGACCGCGCCGGACGTTATCCAGCGTGATGGCGCCTACCAAAACGTCATCTTCTCGCCGAAACAGAAAAAGCGGGACTGCCGTTCCACTGGCCACGGAACGCTGCGCCCAATAGACCCGGTTGGTGAAGGACTTACGGCTGAGGTGATCCTTGGCCCAGATCGGCTCCCACGGGGTGAGGAATTCTTTCGAGGATCGGCGCAGCGCTGACCAATCGTTGAAATCCGAATGCACTGGCGGACGCAGGCTGAGGCGCGCTGTCTCAAGTTTCAGCTTGCGTCGGCCCAGAAGCATCACGCCGCACGCCTCTCCTGCAAGGTTGCCAGCGTTGGCGCACCAGCCACCGGCCCATAGAGCGCCAGCGCCGCCGGGGCCTGTACGGCCATCGTCTCGGCAAAGGCGCGCACGTCCTTTGTGCTGACCGCGTCGATCTTGGCGACCGTATCCTCAAGCGAGGGCACCCGGCCCCAAATCTGTACCAGCCGCGCCAGACGTTCTGCCCGGTTCGACGGGCTTTCCAGCCCCATCAACATTCCGGCCTTCATCTGCGCGCGGGCCCGGGCGACCTCTTCAGGGCCCATATCTTCGGCAGCGCGCTTCATCTCATCAATGGTGATCGTCGCAAGCTCGCCCACCTGATCCGCCGAGGTTCCAGCGTAAATCGTGGTGGTTCCGGTATCCGCATAGGCTCCGGTTTGCGCAAAGATCGTATAGCAGAGCCCGCGTGTCTCGCGCACCTCCTGGAACAAGCGCGAGGACATGCCACCACCCAAAGCGGTCGAGTAAATCTGTGCGGTATAGATCGCGTCATCACGGTAGCCGGGGCTTTCCAACGCCAGCGCAAAATGCGCCTGTTCCAGCTCTTTCTCCTGCCGCGCTTCACCGCCGGTGAACTTCGCTGGCGCGGCGATCAGCCCCTTGCGCGGCCGCAAATGACCAAACATCTCTTCGGCCATTTTCATCAGCGCATCGTGGTCAACCGCACCCGCCGCCGACAGGATCATCTGTTCAGGCCCGTAATGCTCGGCCACAAAGCCCGACAGGTCTTCGCGTGAAAACGCGCTCACCCGCTCGGACGGTCCCAGAATGGTGCGGCCCAGGGGCTGGTCGTGATAGCTCTGCTCTTGCAGCCAATCGAAAATCACATCGTCGGGCGTGTCATAGGCCTGACCGATCTCTTGCAGGATCACGCCACGCTCAACTTCGATCTCACGCGGGTCGAAGATCGGGTTCAGAACGATGTCCCCGATCACATCCATCGCCAGCGCCACATCGTCTTTAAGAACGCGCGCGTAATAGGCCGTCACCTCGCGCGAGGTATAGGCGTTGATATAGCCGCCCACATCCTCGATCGCCTCGGCGATTTGCAGCGCGGACCGCCGCTCGGTTCCCTTGAACGCCATATGCTCAAGGAAATGCGCAATGCCGTTCTGTTCGATCCGCTCGTTCCGCGCACCCGCGGTCACCCAGATGCCGATGGCTGCCGATCGCAGCCCCGGCATATGTTCACTGACGATACGAAACCCGTTCTTCAGTTGGTCTTGTCTGACAGTCACTCAGCAATGTGCCTTCTGATATGATCCTCAAGGGCGCCCAGGTCGTTGGCAATGCGGGTCACCCGTTCCGGACGTTCATACAGATCAGACATGCGGGATGGAAGAGGCGGATGTTCACCACTCGCCTTCTCAACCGCTGCCGGGAATTTCGCCGGATGCGCGGTGGCCAGAGTGATCATCGGCACGTCTGCTGTGCGGTGATCTTCGCCAACTTTGATGCCGATGGCCGAGTGCGGGCATACCAGTTCGGCGCTATGAGTCAGAGTGTGTTTGATCGTCGCCAGCGTTTCGTCCTCGGACACACGGCCCGAGTCAAAGCTCTCGCGCAGTGCTTCCATCGCGCCTTGGCTCACGTTGAATCCGCCTGTCTTCAGCTCATCCATCAGCTGCGCGACGGCCGCGCCATCCTCGCCATAGGCATAGTACAGCGCCCGCTCAAAGTTTGAGCTGACCTGAATATCCATCGACGGACTGATCGAGGGGATGGTCTCACCCTTGAAATACCCCTCCCCTGACAGACACCGGTGCAGGATGTCATTCTGGTTGGTTGCGACGACCAGACGGTCGATGGGCAGTCCCATGCGCTTGGCCAGATAACCCGCGAAGATGTCGCCAAAGTTGCCGGTGGGCACGGTAAAGCTAACCTTGCGATGCGGCGCTCCAACACTGACAGCCGCCGAGAAGTAATAAACAATCTGCGCCAGCACCCGCGCGAAGTTGATCGAGTTCACCCCGGCCAGTTTCACCCCATCGCGGAAGTCGAAATCGTTGAACATATCCTTCAACGCGGCCTGACAATCGTCAAAATCACCATCCACGGCCAACGCGTGCACATTGCTGTCGGCGGGCGTGGTCATCTGGCGGCGCTGCACCTCGGACACGCGGCCATGCGGGAACAGGATGAACACATCCACCGCGTCCAGCCCACGGAACGCCTCAATCGCGGCTGATCCGGTATCCCCACTGGTCGCGCCCACGATGGTCACGCGATCATTGCGCCGCTTCAAGGCCACCTGGAACAATTGGCCTATCAGCTGCATGGCAAAGTCTTTGAAGGCCAGCGTGGGACCGTGGAACAGTTCCAGCAGGAAGTGGTTCTCGTTCAGTTGCTTCAGCGGCGCGCGGGCGTCGTGGCCAAACCCTTCATAGGCGCGGGCGATGATGTCCTTGAATTCCTGCTCGGAGAACGAGCCGCTGACATAGGGCCACATCACGCGGAACGCGATCTCTTCATAAGGCAGACCAGCTAGTGCTGCGATATCATCATGGCTCATGACCGGGATCTCGGCAGGCAGGTACAGGCCGCCGTCGCGGGCAAGGCCGGTCAGCATCGCCTCTTCAAAGGTCAGTTCCGGCGCTTGGCCTCGGGTCGAGATGTATTTCATTGCTCTTCACTCTTTGCAGGGGCGCGGTTGCGCCACAGGAAATAACCGGTCATCGCGGCCCAGACCAGAGCCAGACCAAACCATGTGATTGCGTATTGCAGGTGATCGTTGGGAATGCCCGCCGTATCAACAGGCAAAGGCGTGATATCGGGGTCAGTTTCCGACCGTGCGATCAGCAGAATGGGCTCTGCCCCCAGCGCGGCGGCCAGATTGGGCACATCGCGGGCAAACCAGATATTGTCGTCAATATCGGGTTCCGGCGTGTAGCTGTCGATCTCATCCGGCCAATGCAGATTGCCCGTTACGGTCATCGGGCCCGTCAGACGTTCGGCCTGCTTTGCTGTTGTCGGCACAAAGCCGCGATCTACAAGGATCGTACGATCTGCCGTGCTAAAAGACTGGATGATCCGATACCCCGCCCCAACCTGCTTGACCGACACCAGAACGTGGATTTCGCCCGGTTCCATCTCACCCGTGATCGTGACGGGCAGGTACCTGTTCTCTTCTTCCGACACATTTGCCGGTAAGGAAACTGGATCAGCCGCAATCCGGGCGTCAATGTCAGCCAGAATAGCCTGTTTCCACGCCAGCCTCTGCACCTGCCAAACACCCAGTGACAGCAGCACACCCAGGCCAGCGAGACCAAAGATCAGCAGGAAAAGAATGCGGTGCATGGCGGGGCGGATACCTTGTTGCAGAAACCGGCGTCTTGTTACGGGCGGAGCAGATGAAAATGCAACTACGCAATTGTATGGGGCGCAATCTTGCGCCCGGAATAGAGAAAAAGCCGCCCCGAGGGCGGCTTTTGCAGTTGGATCACCTGACCTGCGTTACAGGAACGGAGCCTGACCCCAGATGTAGACGGCGAAGAACAAGAACAGCCAGACGACGTCAACAAAGTGCCAGTACCAAGCAGCGGCTTCAAAGCCGACATGCTTCTCAGGTGTGAAATCGCCCCGCAGTGCGCGGATCAAACAGACACTTAGGAAGATCGTACCGATGATCACATGCGCACCGTGAAAGCCCGTGGCCATGAAGAAGTTCGAATAGAACTGATCACCGCCGAACACCCAGTCTTCGTGCGCCAGCAGCTCATAGTATTCGTAAGCTTGCAGCGCCGTAAATGCGATGCCCAGAACGATACCGATGGCCAGACCATTGATCAGCGCCTTGCGATCGTTGTCATGCACCAGCGCGTGGTGCGCCCATGTGATGGCACAACCCGACAGCAGCAGAACCAAAGTGTTGATCAGCGGCAGATGGAACGGGTCAACCGCGTGGATATCAGGCTGAATATATTCGGTGCCGGCATAGTCGTACATCGGGTACATGCGATGTTTGAAGAACGACCAGAACCAGGCAAAGAAGAACATCACCTCGGACATCACAAAAAGGATGAACCCATAGCGCAGCCCGATACGAACGACCGGTGTATGGTCACCAGCGCGGCTTTCCGCCACCACTTCGGACCACCAGGCGAACATGGTGTAAAGAACGGCCACCAGCCCCATCCAGAACAGGAATGAGGTAACACCGTGCATCCAAAGGACGGCTCCGAACAGCATCACAAAGCCACCGACGGCACCGATCAGAGGCCAGATCGACGGGGCCAGAATGTGATAATCATGGTTTTTAGCGTGTGCCATCAGCGTCCCTCACCTAAAGGCATTAGTTCGTGTTTGTATCAGCCTGCGCGTCAAGGGCGGCATAGCCCTCGGGCAGGTCAATTTCGTAGAATGTATACGACAGAGTGATCGTATGAACATACTTGGCTTCCAGATCTTCGACCATTTCCGGGTCGACGAAGAAACTCACCGGCATCTGAACCCGTTCACCAGGCTGCAGAACCTGCTCTTCAAAGCAGAAGCATGCGATTTTCTGGAAATACCCTCCGGCAGAATACGGGGCGACGTTGTAGGACGCCTGCCCGGCAATCGGACGATCGGTCGGGTTATAAGCCTCATAGAAGGCCAGCCCGGTTTCACCGATGCGAACTTCCATTTCTCGTTCGACCGGCTTGAACTCCCAAGCCATATCCTTGGCCTTGGAGGCGTCAAACCGCACGGTGACCTTGCGGTCGAGAATTTCTTCGGGCGCAGCTTCGGCTACGCCGGTCGTGCCACCAAAGCCTGTTACGCGGCAAAACCAGTCGTAGAATGGCACCGCCGCCCATGCTAGGCTTCCCATCAGCAGAACGACGCCCACTGTTTGAACAACTGTCTTCTGAGGACCTGACAACGCCATCAGTTTTGCACCTCTTGCGTAGCGAGATTGAAATCAGTGCCCGAGACCTTGACGATTGTCAGGCCAAAAATAATCACGATGAACGCAGCCAATGTGAGGCCCACCCCAAGATTGCGGCTGAACCGGCGATGGTGGAGTTCATGGCTCTTGCGCAGGCTCATGACCAGCCTCCCAAACCATAGGGTTTCAACAGCGCTTCGACCAGAATTGCCCCGAAATGCAGGAACAGATAGAGCAGCGACAACTTGAAGAAGCTTCGTTCAACCTTGAAGTTATCGGTCTCCGAATCCTCTTCTGTCCGGCGCGAGATAGACCATGCTCCACGCAAGAAAAGCGCGTTCATGACCACGGCAACGGTCAGGTAGATCGGACCACCAATGCCTGAAAACGCGGTACCGACAGCCAACAGTGCCAACAGGACCGTGTAGACAAGGATATGCCAACGTGTGGCGCGACGGCCGTGGGTCACGGTCAGCATCGGAACACCGGCGTCATCGTAGTCTGAGCGCATGAACAGCGCCAAAGCCCAAAAATGCGGGGGTGTCCACATGAACGTCAACGCGAACATGAGCCACGGCTCGATGGACATGGTTCCAGTTGCGGCAACCCATCCGATAACAGGTGGGAAAGCCCCAGCGGCACCCCCAATGACGATGTTTTGCGGTGTCGAACGTTTCAGCCACATCGTGTAAACCACGACGTAGAAAAAGATCGTGAAAGCCAGGAAAGCGCCTGCAAACCAGTTGGTTGCCAGCCCCAGCATGATCACGGAAAGACCGGACAAGGCCAAGCCAAGTGCAAGAGCCTCGCCTTCCTGAACCTTGCCTGACGGAACCGGGCGCCCCTTAGTGCGCTTCATAACGCGGTCGATATCCGCGTCCCACCACATGTTCAGCGCACCAGATGCGCCACCGCCGATTGCGATGAACAGGATAGCGCAAAAACCGACGAAAGGGTGCACAGGCACAGGCGCAGCCAGCAACCCGACCAGAGCCGTAAAAACAACCAATGACATCACGCGTGGCTTCAGCAGGGCGAAATAATCGCCAAAGCTGGCCTCGTCCGCGTGCGCCTTGGCGGTCACTTGGCTGGCATTGATGCTTGCGTCGCTCATTTCCGGTCCTTCTGGTGCAAAAGCTGCGCGTTCCCCGCGCAGCATGCGTTCGTTCGTTAAGTCGCCAAAGCGTTACTTCGAGGCAACCTGATAAGGCACAGGCTGACCTGCGTACTCTTCCAAGGCACCCTGAAGCCATTCTTCATAGGCTTCTTCGCTCACAACCTTGACGGTGATCGGCATGTAAGCGTGGTCCTTGCCGCACAATTCCGAGCACTGGCCAAAGTAGACACCTTCTTTGTCAGCCTGGAACCAAAGCTCGGCCAGGCGGCCCGGCACGCCGTCCTGCTTCACACCAAAGGACGGGATCGTCCACGAGTGAATCACGTCAGACGCGGTGACCTGCATGACAATGATCTTGCCAACCGGGACAACAACCGCTGTGTCCGTCGCCAGCAACCATTCATCATCGCTGTATCCAGCCTCGGCCAGCTTGGCGCGCATCGCATCATCCAGAACAAACGGTGTCACATCTGCGTCTGCAGGGCGCGCGCCTTCGTCCAATGTTGCGGGGTGACCCAACAGATAGCTGTCAAACGCGAAATCGTGATCGACGTATTCGTAGGTCCAGTACCATTGGTTACCGACCACCTTGATGACAACATCGCCTTCCGGGATTTCCTGCTGTTTGAACAGCACAGGCAACGAGAACGCGCCGATGAAGACCAGAATCAGAATCGGCCCCAAAGTCCAGGCAACCTCAACCGGAGTGTAGTGCGAGAATCGCGCAGGTTCGGGGTTGGCGCGGCTGTTGTACCGGACAATGCAATAGATCAGCAGGCCAGCAACAAACAGACAAATCGCTGTGATGATGACAAGAATCATCCCATCCAGCCGCTGGATCCCCTCGGCAAGGCTTGTCGCCGCGGGCTGAAAACCAAGGCCGCCATCGACGGGCTTGCCAATAATTTCAAGCTCCTGAGCCATGGCGGGAAGGCTGGAGAGGGCTGTCATAAAGCCCGAAAGCATCAAAGCATTCTTCATGTTCTGTCCTGATCGTTTGATCTTTGCGTCCCTGGCGAAAAGGTGTGAATCGACCACACCTCACCCGTTGTCTTTGGCCGCGTTAAAAACCATATTCCTGCGGGTAGATAAAGCAAAATGCTTGCGTCAAACAGACGCTATTTTTGATCTGGATCAAACCCGAAAGGTCCCAACCCATGCCCAACGACCCGTTTCGCCCCTTTGACAGCGCTCTTCCCAAGGACGAAGCGCTTGCGGTTCTGCAGTCAGCGACAGCCGGAGCCGAAGATGGCGAACTATTTGTTGAGCGTCGAAAGTCCGAGTCTCTGGTCTTTGATGATGGTCGGCTGCGCACCGCATCATATGACGCCTCCGAGGGGTTTGGGCTCCGCGCTGTTCAGGGTGAGGTGGCAGGTTACGCGCATTCAACAGACGTTTCGATCCCGGCCTTGAAACGGGCCGCTGAAACTGCGCGTCTGGCAGTTGGTGACGGTGGCGGAACATTGGCCGAGGCACCGCGAGCGACCAATACCCGGCTTTATACCGACGAGGACCCGATCGAATCCGCAGATTTTCCGGTCAAGATCGAAACCCTTCGCGAAATTGACGCGTTCGCCCGTGATCTGGACCCTCGCGTTATTCAGGTCAGCGCCACTATCGCAGCTGCCGTTCAGGAAGTTGAGATTTTGCGCCCCGATGGCGTGATGGTCCGGGACGTGCGTCCCATGACGCGACTCAACATCTCGGTCATCGTCGAACAGAACGGCCGGCGCGAAAGCGGCTCGACCGGAGGTGGTGGACGTGTCGGGCTGGACGGGCTGATTGATCCGGCTGACTGGCAGGACAAAGCGCGTGAGGCTCTGCGCATCGCTTTGGTCAATCTTGACGCCATCCCTGCCCCGGCTGGGGTGATGGAGGTCGCGCTTGGGCCCGGATGGCCCGGTATCCTTCTACACGAAGCAATCGGGCACGGCCTGGAAGGTGATTTCAATCGCAAAGGCAGTTCGGCCTTCGCAGGACTTATGGGCCAGCAAATTGCGTCCAAAGGCGTCACCGTCGTTGACGACGGCACAATTCCGGATCGGAGAGGCTCGATATCGGTTGATGACGAAGGCACGCCCAGCTCGCGTACCGTTCTGATCGAGGACGGGATTTTGACGGGATACTTGCAAGACCGCCAGAATGCGCGCCTGATGGGAGTTGCGCCAACGGGTAACGGACGTCGTCAGAGCTATGCTCACAAACCCATGCCACGCATGACAAACACAGTCATGCTGGGTGGTGATGCGGACCCCGCATCGCTGGTCGCAGATATCAAGGACGGCATCTGGGCGGTCGGTTTCGGCGGTGGCCAAGTGGATATCACAAACGGCAAGTTCGTCTTTTCCTGCACCGAAGCGTACCGGGTCGAGAACGGCAAAATCGGCGCACCCGTTAAGGGTGCAACGCTGATCGGTGATGGTCCTTCGGCTTTGAAACGCATTCGCGGTTTGGGCAATGACATGGCGCTTGATCCGGGCATGGGAACCTGCGGCAAGGACGGTCAATGGGTGCCTGTTGGGGTCGGTCAGCCGACAGTATTGATGGATGGGCTGACGGTCGGCGGATCGGCGACCTGATACACACCGGTAATGGAAAAACACCGGGGCGCAGGGTTAACACTGCGCTCTGGTTTTTTGGCCTTTAGACCCATCATTTCGCAAAGTGCAGAATTTCTCGGAAGCTTTTTTCATTTAATTTCAGTGTATTAAATTGAAATCTTCCGCTCATACCAAATAATATTTGAAAAATTTGAAGCGATTCAGAAGCTGTTAACCCTCCGCGCCGTAAACCAGTTTTGCAATCAGGCGGAGCGACGGATGACCGAAGAGCAGCTTTCTTCCTATCACCCCACACTCCCACCCACCACGGAAGAGGATCGGTTTTCCTGGCTTCGTCTGTTGCGCTCGCGCAAAGTTGGTCCGGCGACATTCCGTCGGTTGCTGCGCGAACATGGCTCAGCGCAGAATGCGCTGGCCGCGCTGCCGGAAATGGCACGCGCTGCCGGAATTGAAGGGTATGAAATCTGCCCATCCGGCGTGATTGAGGCGGAACTCAAGGCCGCAAAAGCAGCGAATGCTCAGCTTTTGTGCCTTGGGTCCGCCGATTTTCCGACAGCACTGAACGATTTGAATGACGCACCTCCGATCCTTTGGGCCATAGGGGATCTGACTTTGTTACAACGCCCTGCAGTGGCAATGGTCGGCGCTCGCAACTGTTCATCCCTCGGCGCCAGAATGGCGCGAGGATTGGCGAGTGAACTGGGGAAGCAAGGTTTTCCAGTGGTTTCAGGGCTAGCGCGCGGAATCGACACCGCGGCCCATATGGCCACCTTGGAAACGGGGACAATTGCCGTGATGGCCGGTGGCGTCGATGTCGTATACCCCGCTGAGAATACCGAACTGGCTGAGAAAATCGCGCGATCAGGTTTGCGAGTCTCTGAACAACCGATGGGCGTGACGCCGCAGGCCAGACATTTCCCGCGCCGCAATAGAATCATATCCGGGTTGGCGCAGGCGGTTGTCGTTGTCGAGGCAGCTGCAAAGTCTGGCAGCCTGATCACAGCGAGAGACGCGCTGGATCAGGGGCGCGAGGTTTTGGCCGTTCCTGGACACCCGTTTGACGCACGCGCCGCTGGCTGCAACCTTTTGATCCGCGATGGGGCCACGCTTGTTCGGTCTGCAGACGACGTGGTAGAGGCCCTGCCTCCACAAGCGTATCCGAGGCAATCCAAAAAGCCCGACAGCACGGTCGCGCCCTCCAAACCGCCAAGTGCTACCGTCGATCTACATGCAGCGATCCTGACTTGTCTGGGCCCTTCTCCAATCGCCGAAGACCAGTTGATTCGTGATGTCGCAACGACCGCTGGAGAGATCGGCCCTGCTCTGATCGATCTCGAGTTGGACGGGCGCATTCAAAGGCAACCAGGCGGTTTGCTTTCATTGACAGCATAACCACCCAAGCTAAAAATTTCTCGGTGATATCAGTTTGAAATCGCCACCAAATTCACGTGCGCGAACGAACGCATTGACAATTCGCTCTTGCCCTACACATTTTGCACCATCATAGAAGGCGCTATATTCGTCGAGCGAGGTTTCCCCCTAAATGCCTGTAGTTGTTGTAGAATCCCCTGCCAAGGCCAAAACAATCAATAAATACCTCGGCCCCGACTACACGGTTTTAGCGTCTTATGGCCACGTCCGGGACCTGCCGCCAAAGGACGGATCGGTGGATACCGAAGACGAATTCACCATGAAATGGGAGGTCGGCAACGACAGCCGCAAGCACGTCAAAGCCATTGCCGACGCCCTCAAAGAAGACAACGCATTGATTCTGGCGACTGACCCCGATCGTGAAGGGGAAGCGATCAGTTGGCACCTGCAAGAGGCGCTGACCAAACGCCGCTCGATCAAGAAAGACACACCGGTCAGCCGCGTTACTTTTAACGCCATCACCAAGGACGCCGTGACCGAGGCGATGCAGAACCCGCGTCAGGTCGATATGCCGTTGGTCGAAGCTTATCTGGCCCGTCGTGCGCTGGATTATCTGGTGGGCTTCAACCTGTCGCCCGTCTTATGGCGCAAATTACCCGGTGCAAAATCCGCTGGCCGCGTGCAATCGGTCTGTCTGCGCCTGATCGTCGAGCGCGAGATGGAGATTGAAGCCTTCAAACCGGTCGAGTACTGGTCGGTTCGCGCGCTGTTCGAAACGCCACGTGGTCAAACCTATGAAGCGCGACTGGTCACGTTGGCGGGCAAGAAACTGGACAAGCACGACCTGACCAACGCAACACAGGCCGAGCTGGCGGTTCAGGCCATCACGAGCCGCGCGCTCAGCGTAACCTCGGTCGAAGCCAAGCCCGCTGCGCGCAACCCAAGCGCCCCGTTCATGACCTCGACCCTGCAGCAGGAAGCCAGCCGCAAGTTTGGCATGGGTGCGCGTCATGCGATGCAGGTGGCGCAACGGCTATATGAGGCCGGATACATCACCTACATGCGGACCGACGGCATCGACATGGCCCCCGAGGCCGTATCGGCAGCACGTGACGCGATTACAGACCGCTATGGGGCAGAGTACGTGCCCGACAGCCCCCGCATTTATAAGAACAAAGCCAAAAACGCGCAGGAAGCCCACGAATGTATCCGCCCGACGGATATGTCACGTGACGCAAAAGCGCTGAAGGTCACGGATGAAGACCAGCGTAAGCTCTACGATCTGATCTGGAAGCGCACCATCGCCTGCCAGATGGCTGCCGCACGTTTGGAACGCACAACGGTTGAGATCGGCAGCGATGACGGGCAAGTCGGGCTGCGCGCCACTGGTCAGGTTGTGTTGTTCGACGGTTTTATGCGCGTCTACGAAGAAGGGCGCGACGACGTCACCGACGACGACGAAAAGCGCCTGCCGCAGATCATGCAGGGCGACCCTGCGCGCTTTGCTAAAAGCTCACTGCGGGATCAGTTCACCAAAGCGACCTCAGACTCGGACAAGGCCGCAATTCTGGCCGACAACGAAGCCGTTCTGGCGCTGCAACACCACACCCAGCCCCCTCCGCGCTATACCGAGGCGACTTTGGTCAAGCGGATGGAAGAATTGGGCATCGGACGGCCTTCGACCTATGCCTCGATCGTGACAACGATTCAGGACCGCGAGTATGTCCGCAAAGACAAGAACCGACTGATCCCCGAGGAAAAGGGCCGGATTGTCACGATCTTCCTGCTGAACTTCTTCCGACAATATGTGGGCTACGAATTCACTGCCAACCTCGAAGAACAACTGGACGATGTCAGCGCGGGTGACCGCGACTACAAGGACCTGTTGGGCAAGTTCTGGCGTGATTTCTCGGCCGCCATCGGCGAGACGTCCGAGCTGCGTATCTCCGAAGTCCTGGATAAGCTGGACGAAGCGCTGGCCCCACAATTGTACCCGCCGCGCGAAGATGGGTCTGACCCGCGTGTTTGCCCGAAATGCGGTGTCGGCCAGCTCCACCTGAAAACATCGAGGACCGGTGGGTTTGTTGGCTGCGGCAACTATCCGGAATGCACCTATACCCGCCCTATTGCCGGTGAAGGCGCAGAAGGCGACGAACGTCTGCTGGGTGAAGATGCAGGCGACGAGATCTGGCTGAAATCCGGGCGCTTTGGGCCTTATGTCCAACGCGGAGAACCGACGCCCGAAAACAAAAAGCCCCCGCGGGCATCCCTGCCCCGAGGCTGGAGCAAGGATGACATGGATCTGGACAAGGCGTTGACGCTGTTGTCCCTGCCTCGCCAAATCGGCGAACATCCCGAAGGCGGCATGATCACCTCGAATTTCGGGCGTTTCGGACCTTACCTGATGCACCAGTTGGCGGATGAGGCGAAACCTGTTTATGCCAACCTCAAAGACCCGAACGACGTGTTCGAGATCGGCATGAACCGCGCGGTCGAGCTTTTGGCTGAGAAACGCGCCAATCCTGGACGCGGTCGGCGCGCTGCCGCAAAACCGTTGAAAGAACTGGGGGAACATCCTGACGGTGGACCGATGCAGGTCCTGGACGGGCGGTACGGGCCTTATGTGAAATGGGAGAAGGTCAACGCGACCATTCCCAAGGACATCAAGCCCGAGGACGTAACACAGGAAATGGCCATAGAACTGGTCAATGAACGCGCCGCCAAGAAAGGCACCAAGAAAAAAGCGGCCCCCAAAAAGAAAAAAGCAGCGACCAAGAAAGCTGACTGAAACAGGCCCGGGTATGGCGTTCTGACGCACCGGGCACCTGTACCTGAATAAATCAGTCAGATTGTGTGTTTCCCCTGCAGACGCGACATGAAAATGCGTTGGCAAGAAAGGGAAAAGACTCATGATCAGAATAGCCACATTGGGCGTCGCTATTGCTTTGGGCTGCGCGGTGCAAGTAGACGCCTCGCACGACGACAAGACTGCAACTGCCGAGATCATCAATGCGGACGGCAAGGTGATTGGAGAAGCCCATGCCAAGCAAGGCCCGAATGGGGTTCTGTTGCACGTAAAAGTCTCGGACCTGCCGCCGGGCAAACACGGGCTGCACCTGCATAGCCACGGCGTGTGCGAGCCGGGTGAAGGATTCAAAACAGCGAAAGGCCACGTTGGTAAGGTCGAAGGGGCGCATGGCCTCATGAACCCCCAAGGGCCAGAGCCGGGCGATCTGCCCAACATGTATGTCGGTGCCGACGGCGTTGGTGAGATGGAGGCCTTCACCACCCTGGTCACGTTGGATGGCGGTGATCACGCACTGTTGGACGCGGACGGGTCGACTTTCATCATTCACGAAAAAGGTGACGACCATATCAGCCAGCCTATTGGTGGTGCCGGTGGGCGCATTGCTTGCGGAATCCTGAAAGCCAACTAACCAAGTAATCAGCGGGATACCGTAGAAATACCTGAACCCGCTGATTTCATTGACTCCCCCGAGGCACAACGGCACAACCTGCCCATCACCACGTCATTGGGGGAGTTTTCCATGAAGAAAGTCTATGCCAATGCCACCGAGGCGCTCGATGGGGTGCTATCGGATGGCATGCTGATTGCAGCCGGCGGGTTCGGCCTGTGCGGTATTCCAGAGATGCTGCTGGAGGCGATCAAGGCCTCGGGCGCTAAGGACCTGACGTTCGCGTCCAACAACGCCGGTGTGGATGACTTCGGCATCGGTATCCTGCTGCAAACCAAGCAGGTCAAAAAGATGATCAGTTCATATGTTGGTGAGAACGCAGAGTTCATGCGCCAATACCTCAGTGGCGAGCTTGAGCTGGAATTCAATCCCCAAGGCACCCTTGCCGAACGTATGCGCGCCGGTGGGGCCGGCATTCCGGGCTTCTACACCAAAACAGGTGTGGGCACCGTGATCGCCGAGGGTAAAGAGCACAAGGACTTCAACGGTGAGACTTACATCATGGAGGAAGGCATCTTTGCCGACCTTGCAATCGTGAAGGCCTGGAAAGCGGACGACACCGGCAACCTTGTTTTCCGTAAGACCGCGCGTAACTTCAACGTCCCCGCCGCGACCTGCGGTAAGATTTGCGTGGCCGAAGTGGAAGAAATTGTTCCGCGCGGCTCGCTGGATCCTGACGGGATTCACCTGCCCGGTATTTATGTGCACCGCCTGATCCAAGGCAGCCACGAAAAGCGCATCGAACAGCGCACGACTCGCAAGAAGGAGGACGCATAATGCCTTGGGACCGCAATCAGATGGCCGCACGCGCGGCCGAGGAATTGGAAGACGGCATGTATGTGAACCTTGGCATCGGGATTCCGACGCTGGTCGCCAACTACGTGGGTGACAAGGACATCACGCTGCAATCCGAGAATGGTATGCTGGGCATGGGCCCCTTTCCTTTCGAGGGCGAAGAAGACGCCGACCTCATTAACGCCGGCAAGCAAACGATCACTGAATTGCCGCGCACGTCCTATTTTGACAGCGCCACATCGTTTGCCATGATCCGCGGCGGCAAGATCGCAGCAGCGGTTCTGGGTGCGATGGAAGTGGATGAGAAAGGCGATCTGGCGAACTGGATGATCCCGGGCAAGCTCGTCAAAGGTATGGGCGGCGCAATGGACCTCGTCGCCGGTGTGGGCCGGGTGATCGTGGTGATGGACCACACCAACAAGCACGGCGACTCTAAGGTGCTTAAGGAATGTACCCTGCCTCTGACCGGTCAAGGCGTAGTGGATCGTATCATTACGAACCTGGGTGTACTGGATGTGGTCGAGGGCGGCTTAAAGATCGTCGAACTTGCTGATGGTGTCAGCGAAGAAGAGATGCGCGCAGCGACCCAGGCGACACTTGTCGACTGATCCGGCGCTACCGTTACCAAAAAGGCCCGCCAAACCTGGCGGGCCTTTCTTAGTTACCGGTCTGAAACACGCAACCGTCCGAAATGAGTTGCGGTGGCGTTAGGCATAAAGCCCGCGCCACCTGAAACGCGGCAAGAACTTTGGGAACGTAATTACGCGTCTCGGTATAAGGCGGCACGCCCCCGTGCTTTCGCACAGCCCCTTCGCCTGCATTGTACCCAGCCAGCACCAGAATCGGATCGTTGCCGAATTCTCCCATCAGCCAGTTCAGATATTTCACACCGCCAGAGATATTCTGACCGGGATTAAAGCTGTCATTCACCCCAAACCGTTTCGCAGTAGCAGGCATCAACTGCATTAACCCCTGCGCTCCCGCCGAGCTGACTGCATCGGAACGACCTGCGGATTCAACTGAAATGACCGCCAGAACCAATGCAGGCGACACGTTTGTCCCGACGGTTGAGCGCAGAATGTCGATACCTTGCTTCTGAGCAATCGACTGCAACGTCTGCAATCGCGGCGAGGCAACGTTAATCGCAGCCAGCGCGTTCATGGCGTCCTCAAGCCGGCCCGCCCCTGCTTCTTCAGCGCCTGGTGAAATTCTTTCCCAGAAAGCCGTATACGAGCCGATTGGTTTTTTCGGCCCACCGGGAAGGCTTGGAGGTACCACACGGGTTCGGGCAATAATCTTCGATGTTTCGATCTCAAGCCCGGTACTGGGCGCAAAGGGTGCAGTTGCGTGTTCCTCAGGTGTGATCTGAACTGTCACCTTCGGGCGCGTGCCCGGTGTCGGCGCTTTGACCCGCTTGTAAACGCCGCGCGGTTCAATCGTTTGCGCCACAACAAATACAGGCGATGAAACCATCACAACCGATAGGACAAAGGGGATCATTACGTCCCGCAGATTCATTTCGCCCGCCTCATGCTTTTTGCTTTTGGGTGATTTGAACCAATAAACTGCCCACAACACCATAAAAACAACGTGAATTGGGGCGATTTCGCCTCATTTGGCACAATTTTGCATCGGGCAACGTAGGGGGCGCGTTAAATTTTCCTTTTTTATTTATTATATTTCAAAGTGTTACAGAAAAAATTTCAAAAAAAATAAACTTCAGCGCAAAAAAATTGGGTTTGGCCCAATTCCTGCCACGCCTACCCGTCAAACATAATGCCATACCGAGACGGTCGGGAGCGGACTGAGAGAGAAAGCTCTGGGAGACCCCGAGGTTCAATTGACTTTTAGATCCTTTAGGAGGGACGTAACATGATCAAGTTCATCAAGAACTTCCGCAAAGACGAAGACGGCGCCGTAACAGTTGACTGGGTTGTTCTGACCGCAGCCATCGTTGGCCTGGCAGCAGTTGCCTACACTCAGATCGGTCAGGGCACTGGCCGCGTTGCAGGAGAAGTAGCTGGCGCGCTGACTGGTGTTGAATCCGGCGTTCAAGATCCTAACGTGAACTTCACTCAGCCGTAAGCACACGTGAATTACGCATGGTGGGGTCAGGCTGTTTCCAGCTTGGCCCCATTTTTTAACCACGAGTTTTCGAGGTTCACATGTTAGAAAAAAAATTGCGTTTTATTAGTAGCGAAGATGGTGCTGTTACTGTGGATTGGGTCGTTTTAACAGCGGCCATAGTCGGCATGGCTATTTTTATCGGCTTGTTCATAGCTGACCCAGTGCGCAATTTAGATGCTCGGAACGGTCAAGCTTTGACCGCCGTTGGCAACCAAGTAAGTGGTGTAGAAATACAGGTGAATTTCGAACTACCTACGATTCAGTAAGTACGTTCTTGTAAACCTAGCCCCACTTAGCACTAACGAAAAAAAAATCAAATATTGTCCCCCTTTTCGACACAATTCGCCGGTAATCCAGAAAGCATTAGTCGTTCTAAACAGTTCGACGTGACCAGAACAGAATAATACGAGGGTACGCGAATGCGCGCAGTATTTGGACTTGTCCTGATTGTCGGGGTGGCATTGGCCGGCGGCGCCGTTTATCTGGCGCAAGATTACATCTCCCAGACACAGGCCCAACTTGAGCGAGAGAAGAAAGCTGCTCAGGACGCTCTTGCGAACGTCAGCACAGTCACGACGACAGATGTGCTGGTTTCAAACCGAGCGCTGAAATATGGTGAGCGCCTGTCGGAAGAAGACATAAGAATTGTGAAATGGCCTGAAGATGCCATTCCAGAAGGCAGCTTCCTTGAAATGGCCGCCTTGTTCCCCGAAGACGCCAAAGGTGATCGTTTTGTCCTGCGGGCAATGGAAAAAGACGAAGCGCTTATGGAAGTGAAGGTAACGAAGCCCGGCGAATCGGCCGGCCTCACCTCGCGCCTGCAAAAAGGCATGAGGGCCTTCGCGATCAGTGTGGATGTCGCATCGGGCGTTTCTGGTTTCTTGCGGCCAGGTGACAATGTCGACGTATATTGGACCGGCTCCTTGAGCGGAACGATCGAAGGGAATCGCGGCGAAATCACTCGTCTGATTCAAACCAGCATCGAACTGATCGCTGTTGACCAGACAGCGGGCTCAGATCTGACCGGGGCGACAATCGCGCGCACTGTAACTGTTGCCGCGACACCGGAACAAATTGCTGCGCTTGCCCAAGCTCAGAACACGGGGCGCCTGTCGCTTGCCTTGGTTGGTGTACAGGATGAAACCGTCGCCAGCGCCATTGAAGTAGACCAACGAAAACTGTTGGGAATCAAAGAAACAGCCCCAGAACCGGTCCAGGCTAAGGAAGAGGTTTGCACCGTAAACACACGTCGCGGCGCAGAGATCGTAAAAACGGTAATTCCCTGCACAAACTAACGTTTTTTCAGAGCCTTACAGGTACAAGCCGCGCAGTTCGCGCGGCTTGTCTCGTTTTGCATGTTGCGAATTGTCCACATAAGGAAAATTCCAGAAACCATTGATTATTGCAATAAATTAGCAATTCGCGCAGTGTTAATGGGCATAAGGCGATAGCCCTAAAACGAGGCGTGATCGGAGAGGCAGGTCACATGAAAATACATTCTTGGATCAGCGCAACCCTTCTGGGGTTGGCGCTTGTAATGAGTTCGGTCGGCGATGCCGCCTGGGCGCAAAATCTTCGCGTAGTGAAGAAGGGCACAGCGGAAACGCTGGATGTCCCGATGAACCGCGCAATTGTTGTTGAGAGTGAGGAGCCGTTTGCTGAACTCAGTATTGCCAACGCTGGCATTGCTGACATTTCGTCGCTTTCGGACCGTACCATTTATGTATTGGGCAAAGCGCCCGGTCTGACCACTCTGACATTGTTTGACGGTGCTGGTAACTTGCTGGCCAACGTTCGTGTTCGGGTATCTCCGGATGTTTCCGAATTCAAAGAGCGGCTACTGCAAATCTTGCCGGGGGAACCGATCGAAGTACGCACCGCAAACGACGGAATCGTACTTTCGGGTACCATTTCTAGCGCGGCAAAACTTGCGCGAGCTCTGGAACTTGCGGAACGCTATGCACCCGACCGGGTTTCTAACCTGATGTCGGTTGGCGGTGTCCAGCAAGTTATGCTGAAGGTGCGATTCGCTGAAATGAGCCGGTCGGTTGCGAAAAGCCTGACTGCATCGCTGGGCTTCGGCGGAAGCGATGTCACAGGTGGTTTCAACACACTGAACACCGCAGGTGCACTGGCTAACGCGTTGAACAATAACATTCCGGTTCAGCAAACCAACACTGGTGCAATCCTATTTGGTTTCGGCGCGGGTTCGACGCAAGTTCGTCTGTTGCTGGAAGCACTTGAAGCCAAAGGGCTTGCACGCAGCCTTGCAGAACCTAACCTGTCGGCCCTGTCCGGTCAGGAAGCAGAGTTCCTTGCAGGTGGCGAAGTTCCGATCCCCGTTCCATCGGATGATGGTAACATCGCGATTGAATACCGCGCATTCGGTGTACAGGTCATCTTTACACCGCGCGTTGTCGACGGCGATCTGATCAACCTTGAAATGGGCACGTCCGTGTCGAGCATCGACAATAGCTCGGACTTTACCATTGCTGGTAACAACGTGCCGTCCTTTATCTCGCGCCGGACCAAGACTACGGTTGAATTGCGGGATGGTGAAAGCTTTGCGATTGCCGGCCTCATTCAGGACGACTTTACCGACCTGAACAACCAGGTTCCATGGTTGGGTGACGTACCTGTGCTGGGTGCCCTGTTCCGTAGTGCAGAATATCAGCGCGCTCAAACGGAACTGGTTGTAATCGTTACAGCTCACCTGGTGTCACCGACACGCGGCGAAGCGCTTGCTCTGCCGACAGATCGGGTCAAACCGCCCAGCGAATTTGATCTGTTCATCAACGGCAAGACAGCTCGTACCGAACGCGCTGGTTCTGGTGGCGCATCAGAAGTCGCCAAGCAGGGCTTTGGCAGCTCGTACGGCTACGTGCTGGAATGATTAGGAGGATAGGACCAATGCAAAAGTGGATAATAGCACTGGGTCTTTCGGTCGCTGTCGCCGCATGTACGCGTGAGGCCGGATACGAAGTCGACCAAGGTGCCTTTGGCAATGCGACGCTGAACAACCAGCAGGTTCTGACCGGTGAACTGACATACGCCCAGATCCTGGGACAACGGTTCGCCGCCGAGGTACCGACGCAGATCAACTTTGACTTTAACAGTTCACAGTTGGATGCAGCTGCTCAGCGGATTCTTCTGCGGCAGGCCGATTGGATCAAACAGTTCCCTGAGGCACGGTTCCGGGTCTACGGCCACACTGACCGTGTCGGATCGCAGGCTTATAACCAAAGCCTGGGCCAGCGTCGCGCCAACGCGGCAGTTGCGTTCCTGACAAGACAGGGTATCTCGCGGTCGCGCCTGGAAGCCGTTGTTTCCTTTGGTAAAACGCAACCTCTGATCGACACACCGAACAGAGATCGACGCAACCGTCGTACTGTGACCGAAGTATCAGGCTTCTTGGATCGTGAACCGCAGCTGCTTGACGGCAAGTACGCGGAGGTCATTTACCGCGAATACGTCGAGAGCGCGACGACCGAGAGTGTTATCCAAGATATCGACGCGACAGACATCGCTGAATAATAATTCGAATTGGGCGACATCGTCGCCCAATTCCCAACAATTGGTTCTTTTGCGCCCCATTCTCGCCTAAGTTCCAAGCCACATTTTCTACAATTGGGTGTTAAGCGGCCGATAGCGCCGTGACAGGGCTTCAGCTCTCCAAGGCGAACCTTTTTAGGTTCGCTTCGGCTTGCTGCCCTCTGGACGAGGATTGTGTTAATGACAAGCGCCACGACAAACGAAGACAACAACGCCATTCTGGCTTGCACGATTAGCCGTGATGTTCAGAATTTCGATTTGTTAATTGAAGACATGGAAGCCGCCTTGGGCGAACGCTGGGGTGACTTGGGCTTTGCCGAGGCTCTGGCATTTTTCGGCCAACCCGAAGCGGACAATCTTGAATTCGTTGCTCTTGCCATTGATGGCGAGGACGAGGACAACCTGACAATGATGGGTGAGATCATCACCCGCGCAAAAGAAAAGAAAATCAAAGTTGTACTGATCGCCGAAGACGTAACGCCGGCATCCTTGCATCAGCTTTTGCGTTCAGGCGCCGATGAATTTGTCCCCTACCCTCTGCCCGAGGGAGAGTTGCGCGAAGCAATCGACCGTATGAACAAACCTGACCCCGTGGTCCTGGCCCAAGAGGCCGCAGTGTCGCTGGCGCAGGGCGCATCTAAAGAGGGCGCGCTTTTCGTCGTTCAAGGTTTGGCCGGGGGTGTCGGATCAACAACGCTCGCGGTTAATCTCGCGTGGGAACTTGCAACTGTTTCTGAAAAGGAAGCGCCGACAGTCTGTCTGATTGATCTGGATCTACAGTATGGCACCGTTTCGACTTACCTCGATCTTCCGCGCAGAGAGACCGTCTTCGAGATGCTGTCCGACACGTCCGCCATGGACGACGACGTCTTTTCTCAAGCACTTCAGACCTACGAAGATAAAATGCAAGTGCTGACGGCCCCGTCAGACATGGTTCCGCTGGATCTGATCACCTCTGAAGACATTCAGCGTGTGATCGAAACAGCCCGCAAACATTTTGATTACGTCATCGTGGACATGCCAACGACCCTGGTTCAGTGGTCCGAGACGGTTCTGCAGGCCGCCCATGTCTATTTCGCACTGATCGAGCTGGATATGCGCTCAGCACAAAATGCGTTGCGCCTGAAACGAGCCCTTCAAGCCGAAGAGTTGCCGTTCAACAAGCTGCGTTTTGCAATGAACCGGGCACCTAAATTCACAGATTTGAACGGTAAAAGCCGGGTCAAACGCATGAGCGAAAGCCTTGGCATTTCCATCGATCTGCAACTGCCGGACGGTGGTAAGCCCGTTATGCAAAGCGGTGACCATGGATTACCGCTGGCAAATTCCGCCGCAAAGAACCCTCTACGTCGCGAAATCGCAAAACTGGCCAAGTCGCTTCACAGCCTTGGCAGCAGCAACGCCGAAGCCGCGTAAAACAGGTCCAAAGGGGTAACCGTCGTGTTCTCAAGATACAAAAAACAGCCCGAAGCGCAGCCTGTTCAGGCCGAGGTAAAGACCGAAGCACCTGTACCTGCTGCAGAAAAAGCGCCAACCGCAAACGCGGTCATCCGGAAGCCGTTAAAAAAGAAAGAAGCCGCGCCAACAGCTTCTGACCGGGACCGCAAGCGAAAAGAACGTCTTGGCGAGATCAAGATCGAGCTTCATCGCGAATTGCTGGAAAACCTGAACCTTGCCGCATTGGAAAACGCAGGCGAGGCTGAATTGCGCACTGAAATCAGCGCAATTGCCAGCGAAGTGTTGGAAACAAAGAACATTGTTCTGAACCGCGAAGACAGATCGCAACTGAACAAAGAGCTTTACGACGAGGTGACTGGCCTGGGTCCGCTTGAGACATTGCTTCAGGACGACACGGTCAACGATATCCTCGTAAACGGTCCGCAACAGATTTTCGTGGAACGTGCAGGTAAGCTAGAGATCAGCGACATCACGTTCAAGGACGAGAAACACCTGATGCGGATCATCGACAAGATCGTGTCCGCGGTTGGTCGTCGCGTCGACGAATCCAACCCATATGTTGACGCCCGTCTGGCGGATGGTTCACGCTTCAACGCGATGGTGCCGCCGATTGCCGTTGATGGCTCGCTGGTTTCCATTCGTAAGTTCAAAAAGGACAAGCTGGGTATTGATGACCTGGTGAATTTCGGTGCGTTCACCGAAGAAATGGCCGCCTATCTGCAGGCCGCTGTATCCACCCGTCTGAACGTGATCGTGTCGGGCGGTACGGGTTCCGGTAAAACGACAACCTTGAACGCCTTGTCCAGCTTTATCGACGACGCCGAACGTATTCTGACCATCGAGGATACGGCGGAACTTCAGTTGCAACAGACCCATGTGGGCCGGATGGAAAGCCGCCCGCCAAACGTCGAAGGCAAAGGCGAAGTCAGCCCGCGGGACTGTCTGAAGAACGCCCTGCGTATGCGTCCCGACCGCATCATCGTGGGTGAGACGCGTGGCGCCGAGGTGATCGACATGTTGCAGGCCATGAACACCGGCCACGACGGATCGATGACAACGATCCACGCCAACTCGGCCCGTGACGGGATTTCGCGTCTGGAAAACATGATCGCGATGGCGGGGATCGAGATGCCGATCAAAGCGGTCCGCAGCCAGATCTCAAGCGCTGTGAACCTGATCGTACAAGCCAGCCGTCTGCAGGATGGCTCGCGTCGAATGACCTCGATCACCGAGATCACAGGCATGGAAGGCGACGTGATATCGATGCAAGAAATATTTAGATTTCAACGCGTTGGCCTGACACCCGACAACAAGATCATTGGTCACTTCACCGCAACCGGCGTGCGCAGTCACTATTCCGAGCGCTTCCGTCTGTGGGGCTTTGACCTGCCCGCATCCATCTATGAACCAACGACGATGTAAGGTGACTTTGATATGCAACTGCCCATTGAAGCTCTAATTTATGTTGTGATCTTCGTCGCCGTTTTGGCGCTTGTCGAAGGCATATATCTGGTGGCTTTTGGTAAATCCATCAGCCTCAACAGCCGTGTTAACCGCCGCCTTGATATGTTGGAAAAGGGCGTCGGACGTGAACAAGTGCTTGAGCAGCTGCGGAAAGAGATGCAGCAGCACATGCAATCTCAATCCATCCCGCTGTATTCGTTGTTGGCAGACAAGGCGCAGAAAGCGGCCATCGCGTTCTCTCCTCGTCAGTTGATCATGATTATGGTACTCGTTTCCAGCTTTGCGTTTGTTGGACTGAGCATTGGAACAGCAACTGAAACATTCTTGAGGATCGCACTATCGATCGTAATCGGTGTCGGCGGCGTGTATGCATGGGTCAATCATAAAGCCACAAAGCGTATGGGCTTAATGGAAGAACAACTACCTGACGCTGTCGAGCTAATGGTGCGCTCTTTGCGTGTCGGCAACCCGTTCGTATCCACGATTCAGATTGTTGCTAACGAAGTTCAGGATCCTTTGGGTACTGAGTTCGGTGTTATTGCGGACGAGTGTGCCTATGGGCGTGACGTAGGCGACGCCCTGAAAGACATGGCACAGCGACTGGGTATGCAGGACTTGCGCTTTTTGTCGGTTGCCGTCGGTATTCAACAGCAGTCGGGTGGTAACCTAGCTGAGATTCTTGCTGGGTTGGCGCAGGTTATACGTGCGCGCTTCCGCCTGTTCCGCAGGGTCAAGGCAATCACCGCCGAGGCGAAATGGTCCGGTAAATTCCTGTCTGGCTTCCCAATCTTCTGCCTCGTTTTCATTCTGGTTAAAGACCCTGGCTACTATGACGAAGTTATTGACCATGCATGGTTTATTCCGGCCTGTTTCTTCGTCGGCATCATGCTGACGTTGAACCTGATCGTCATGCGCATTCTAACGAATATCAAGGTTTGAGGGCTCAACAATGGAATTTCTGACCCAAATCAACACCCTCCTGACAGACAACTTGGGAGAGTTCGGTCCCCTCATAGTAGTGGGAATTCTCGGCTTGGTAATGATACTCGTCGCCGTTCCACTGATGATGAACCAGCCAGAAGATCCTTTGAAAAAGCTGCAGCGCTCGACGGCTGCGCCCAAGAAAAACAAGAAGCAGGACAAACGTGATCGTTTAAGAAATGCCGGTCGCAATGAGCAGCTGGAAAAGTTTTCGACATTTCTGGAGCCGCAAGACCAGGAAGAATTGTCGGCAATGCAGCTTAAACTGCGCCAAGCCGGCTATCATTCCAAGGACGCAGTGCGTTTTTTCCACTTCGCTCAATTTGCACTCGGTATGATCGGTATCCTTATCGGTGTTGCACTGGTTACGGTCTTGGCCGGTGACAATGAATTCACGGGGCAGCAGACAGCGACCCGCGTAATTGTACCGGCGCTAGCTTTGTACTACTTGCCAAAATACTGGATCACGCGCCGAATTGCTGAACGAGAAGAGGCAATCGTCGCGGGCTTTCCGGATACACTAGATTTGATGCTCGTATGTGTGGAGGCGGGTCAGTCACTCGATCAAGCGATTGTTCGCGTGGCAGCTGAAATGAAAGCTTCTTATCCAGACATCGCACAAGAATTCGAGGTCGTAGCTTACGAATTGAAAGCTGGTAAAGACAAAGATACCGTTCTGCGCGATTTCGGTACGCGCTGCGGCGTTCAGGATGTCAGCTCTTTTGTTACGGTCATGATCCAATCGGCGACGTTCGGTACATCAATCGCAGATGCCTTGCGTGTCTACGCGAGTGAAATGCGTGACAAACGCGTGATGCGGGCAGAAGAGGCTGCTAACAAGTTGCCAACCAAGATGACACTTGCCACTATGATGCTAACGGTACCGCCGCTTTTGGTTATTCTTGTTGGCCCTTCGGCAAAAGGTATCGCGGATTTCGCAGGGGGCTGATGGCCTGATGATTTTAACGTCCAGGTGTGTCCACCACAGGATTCGCCAAGTGCTCGGGGCCGCCATGGTGATCGCCATGGTGGCCTCTTGCACCGAAAAAAGCTTGTACGACAGCCTTGATCCACCAGGTTTTGACCCAAGTGGAGAGGTTGAAGACCCTCTGGTCGTTGGCAACCGGTTACTCTCAGCTGGCGAGTATGATCTTGCGCTGGACTCTCTCGCCCGCGCCGCATTGGATCAGGGGATGACCGCAGAAATAATGGCGGCGATGGGCACTGCCAACCTTGGGCTTAGGCAATTGGGGCCCGCAGAAACTCTGTTGCGGCGTTCAGTTGCGGAAAACCCCGACTGGCCTGTTGCGTGGAACAATCTGGGCGTCATCCTCATCGAAAAGGGCGAATACCCAGAAGCCGCTCAGGTCTTCCAACGCGCGTTCGCGCTGGACAATGGCGAAAGTGACGCAATCCGCGACAATCTTCGCTTAGCGCTCGCAAAAATGGAAAATCCTGTTAATACTACTGACGAAGAACAAGAATACACGCTGGAGCAGCAAGGCGACGGGCAATTCAAGCTTCGCAAGCTCCCGTAACATAGGCAAGAGCAGTAAGGGACGCAAAATGCGCCAACAATTCTTGATTCCGACGATGCTGGTCTGTGGGTTGCTTGTTGCTGCCTGCGAAAAAGAGACCGAGGAGGAAAAAGTCGAAAAAACCTTTCAGGAGGTTAACGTCATTGACGAAACCAACCTGAACGAGGTTCTGCTTTCGGCTGCCGACCCAAACGAAGCTGTGACCTATTTCCAAGGTGCGGCGGCCAAAAACCCCGGGCGCATTGACCTGCAGCGTGGACTGGCAATTTCCTTGGCACGGGCAAAGCGGACGACCGAGGCCGCGGCCGCGTGGAAAAAAGTGACGACCATGAAAGGCGCAGGCAACGTCGACCGTGTCGAATATGCCGACTCGTTGGTGCGTTCTGGTAATTGGACCGAGGCAAAAAAGGTACTGGATTCGATCCCGCCAACGTTTGAGACATTCAAGCGTTATCGCCTCGAAGCTGTGGTTGCGGACTCCAACCAAGACTGGAAGCGCGCGGACCATTTCTATGAAACCGCAGTTGGGCTGACCACCCGTCCCGGTAGCGTCATGAACAACTGGGGATATTCGAAACTGTCCCGTGGTGAATTCGAAGAAGCCGAACGCCTGTTTTCAGAAGCGATCCGGCAGGACAGCTCTCTGTTCACGGCGAAAAACAACCTGGTTTTGGCACGTGCAGCGCAAGGCAACTATAGCATGCCGGTTGTGCCTCTGTCACAGGTTGAACGCGCGCTGCTGCTGAACACAATGGGCATCTCTGCGGTAAAGCAAGGCGACGTTACCACGGCTAAGAATCTGTTCCGCGAAGCCATCGCAACGCATCCGCAGCATTTCGAAGAAGCCGTTCGCTCATTGCGGGCACTCGAGGAAGCCTGATTTGATGCAGATTCCTGCAGTGGCTGCAGGCTGGTTTCTACCGTTCGTTCTGCCGATCTGCTTTTACGTGGCCTTCACGGACCTACGTTCCATGCTGATCAAGAACCACGCGGTCGTGGCGCTGGCCGCGGTGTTTCTAGTCGTCGGTCTTTTTGTTTTGCCACCATGGTCAAACGACTGGACAAAAGGCGGAATTGGCCCACTTTCCATGGCTTTACCGCCTTACCTTTGGCAGCTTGTTCATATCCCGGTTTTTCTGATCCTGGGGATTTTGTTCAACGCCGCAGGCGTGATGGGGGCTGGTGATGCCAAGTTCATCGCAGCGGCTTCAGCGTTTGTTTGGGCAGGTGACGTCATGGTGATTCTGTTCATCCTGATGACGGCTACGCTGGCCGCTTTCGTAACGCACAGATTGGCAAAACACACGCCGTTGCGGACAATCGCGCCCGATTGGGAAAGTTGGGACCGGGGCAAGCAATTCCCCATGGGATTTTCACTGGGCGGCAGCCTCGCCATCTACCTGATTTTGGGCACTGTTTACGGCTCGTAAACTATCATTACTCCGCCTTGTCCCTGCCTTGGTGATGCCACAAAGCAAGACCAGATTTTCACCAAGCGGCCCATGCGGGCCTATGGCGTGAATACTGGATGGACGAGCAACGCTCATGAATATGCAGACGACCTCGGTAATGGCCCCCCCTACCCCCAAAGGGCTCGGCGAAATGCAATTGCCTATCGTAATGATGCGGGACATTTTGCTGAAAACGATTTTCCGCAAAAACGTCGACACGGTTTCGGAAGTGGCCGAAGCGGTTTGCCTTCCGGGTGCGGTGACGCAGGAACTGATCGATATCGCGCGCGAGCAGAAGCTGCTCGAGGCGACTGGTACGCTGAATGCCAACAGTGGCAACGAAATGGGTTACCAGTTGACTGACGCAGGCAAGGCGCGCGCTTTGGATGCGCTCAGCCAATCCGAATATTTTGGTGCGATGCCGGTTCCTTTGGATGTGTACCGGGAACAAGTGAAACGCCAGTCGATCCGCAACATTCAGGTCACCCGCGATCAGTTGACGGGTGCGATGGGCCATCTGGTTCTGCCGGATATGCTACTTGATCAGTTGGGGCCTGCTGTTAGCGCGGGTCGCTCGGTACTGATGTATGGACCTCCGGGCAACGGTAAGTCCTCAATCTCGAACGGTATTCGGGACGCGCTGGGGGACAACGTGTACGTTCCGCGCGCCATCGAATACGCCGGTCAGGTGATCACAGTTTACGATCCAATCGTGCATACTGCCATTGAGCAAGAAGCTGACGATCCCAATAGCCTGCGGCGACGCAAGCGGTTCGACACGCGTTACGTTCAGTGCGAACGTCCCACTGTTGTAACTGGTGGTGAATTGACGCTCAGCATGCTGGACTTGGTCTACAACCCCACGGCCCGAACCTATCAGGCCCCTCTGCAGCTAAAGTCGACCGGTGGGATCTTCATCGTGGACGACCTTGGCCGTCAACAGGAACCACCTCAGGCTCTGATCAACCGTTGGATTGTTCCGCTGGAAGAAAACAAGGATATTCTTGGTCTTCAGTCGGGTGAAAAGTTCGAAGTTCCCTTCGACACGCTGGTCATCTTCTCGACCAACTTCCACCCGAACGAGATCTTTGACCAAGCGGCTTTGCGCCGGATCTTCTTCAAGATCAAGATTGACGGCCCGAACCAGGAGAACTTCCTGAAAATCTTCGCCATGGTCGCACGCAAACGCGGTATGCCGCTGGACGAGGCCGCGTTGGTGCATCTGCTCAAGGTGAAGTACCCAACCATCAACAATATCTACGCTAACTATCAGCCGATCTTCCTGATCGACCAGATGATCTCGATCTGCGAGTTTGAAGGTATCCCCTATCAAATGAGCCCGGACTTGATTGATCGTGCGTGGGCCAACATGTTCGTCAAGGACGAGAAAATCGTCAAATAACGGCGTGTAAAATCCATAATAGGGCGGTTAATCTGCGGCTATGACGCAGATTCCCGCCCGGATCACAAACTGGTTTGAATCCAGAGGCTGGTCCATCCATCCGCACCAGCAACAGATGTTTGATCGGGCCTCAGACCCTGCGACACTGCTTATTGCGCCGACTGGCGGCGGCAAAACAATGGCGGGCTTTCTTCCCACCCTCGCAGATTTGGCGGAACAAGATCACGCTGGCCTGCACACGATCTATGTCTCGCCGCTAAAGGCGCTTGCGGCTGACATTCGGCGTAACTTGCGTGGCCCTGCTGAAGAAATCGGCCTGAACATACGTATCGAAGACCGAACCGGAGATACCTCAGCCACGCAGAAAAAACGGCAACGTGTCGATCCTCCACACATCTTGCTGACAACCCCCGAGAGCCTTGCGTTGCTGACTTCGTACGAGGATGCGCCGCGTATGTTCCAAGGTGTGCAACGAGTCATTGTCGACGAAATCCATGCATTGGCCGAAAGTAAGCGCGGCGATCAGTTGATGCTGGCCTTGGCGCGGCTTCAAACCCTGTGCCCTGATCTGCGCCGGGTCGGGCTGTCTGCTACGGTTGAAGACACAGAGGCAATCGCCCGTTTTCTGGCCCGCCATCCTGATCCCTGCCCCGTTGTTCATGCGGACCCAGGCCCAGATCCGGATATCCGCATGCTGGAAACCGCCGAAGCGCCGCCTTGGTCGGGTGGTGGGGCTGCCTATGCGATTCCGACCGTGCTGGAACAGGTCAGGCAGCACAAGACAACTCTGATCTTTCACAATACCCGCGCACAGGCCGAGATTTTCTTTCACAACCTTTGGCTGGAAAATGAGGAAAGCCTGCCAATTGGTATCCACCACGGCAGCCTGGATCGACAACAACGCGAACGAGTCGAGGCTGCGATGGTTCGTGGCGACCTGCGCGCAATTGTCTGTACCGGAAGCCTCGATCTTGGGATCGACTGGGGCGATGTGGACTTGGTGATCCAGATTGGCGCACCCAAGAACGTCAAACGTCTTGTTCAACGCATAGGGCGCGCAAATCATCGCTACAACGCCCCATCTAAGGCTTTACTGGTGCCCACGAACCGGTTCGAAGTGGTAGAGTGCGTTGCCGCGCTGGAAGCCGCAAAAGCGCATGAGCTTGACGGCGAGCCACGGGGTTCCGGCCCGCGGGACGTTTTGTGCCAACATATCCTGATCGCGGCAGCAGCTGGCCCCTTCGATGCCGACACACTTTATCGCGAAATGTCCACTGCTGGACCCTATGCTGACTTGGACCGTGCCGCCTTTGACGCCTGTCTGGATTTCTGTGCCACAGGAGGTTACGCGCTGCGCGCCTATGACCGTTGGCAGCGGCTGCAAAAACGGCCCGATGGAAAATGGCAGTTACGCGATCCACGGGCGGCACCGCGCATCCGAATGAATCTGGGCACAATACAGGATACCGACACGCTGAAAGTTCGCCTGAAACGCAATCGTGGCGGCAAACCTTTGGGTGAGGTTGAAGAAGCTTTTGCGGCATCCCTGACCCCGGGTGACACCTTCCTGATCGGGGGCCAGATCGTGCGATACGAAGGGTTGCGCGAAATGACGGTTGAGGTCAGTCGACGTGCAGATCGCAAGCCCAAGATTGCCACGTATTCCGGCACAAAATTCGCTACCTCGACCCAACTGAGCGATCGGATATTGAGCATGTTTTCGCAATCCGATTGGCCGCAATTACCAGCGCATACGGCGGACTGGCTAGCCTTGCAGCGCAACATGTCTCAACTGCCTCAGCGTGATCGTTTGCTTGTAGAAAGTTTTCCCAACGACGGTCGGGAACACCTGTGCGTTTATGGGTTCGCGGGACGAAACGCGCAACAGACGCTGGGCCTGCTGTTAACCAAACGTATGGAAGAAACAGGCCTTGCCCCTTTGGGCTTTGTCGCCACGGATTACGCAACGCTGATCTGGGGTCTGGACGCGGTGGTTGACCCGCGACCCTTATTTGAACTGGACAAGCTGCGCGATGGGCTGGACACATGGCTTGCTGGCAATGCCGTGATGAAACGCACCTTCCGCTCTTCGGCGACCATAGCCGGGCTTATTGAACGAAACACCGGCGGGCAGCGCAAAAGCGGACGGCAGGCCACATTCTCGTCCGACATCCTGTATGACACGTTGCAAAAATACGATCCTGAGCACCTGTTGATGCAGATCACACGTGAAGAGGCGATGCGTGGGCTTGTCGACTTTGGCCGAATTGAAGCAATGATTGCCCGCATCGGCGGTCGCATTGATCTGTTGAGGTTGGATCGGGTCTCGCCGCTTTCAGCGCCCCTGTTTCTTGAGGTTGGAAAAGTACCGGTCAAAGGCGCCGCCGAGGAACGCCTTTTGGCCGAAGAAAGCGCCCGCTTAATGAAGGAGGCGGGTTTGGAATCGCTTGCCTCGAACGCTTAATCACGTCAAGAACGTAACATGAACGAATTGCCGTTTTCATTTGCGGGGCAGACCCTGCACGCCTTGGGGTCAGGTGCTTTGTGGTGGCCCAAGCACAGCGTCTTATGCGTCTCGGATCTGCATCTGGGGAAGGCAGAGCGTATCGCCCGACGAGGCGGGGCATCCCTGCCACCTTACGAGAACCTTGATACACTGACCCGACTGTCCGGTGATGTTGAATACACTGGTGCCAGCACCGTAATATGCCTCGGTGACAGTTTCGATGATCTGGATGCGGTGATGACCTTGGACGCGTCTGATCAATTGCAGATCAATGCCTTGCAAGCTGGTCGTCAATGGATCTGGATCGAAGGAAACCATGATCCCGGACCCGTCGATCTGGGCGGAACTCACTTGGCTGAGTATAGGGCCGGCCCCTTGGTATTCCGCCATATCGCTCAACCCGACGGTCATGCCGAAATTTCAGGTCATTACCATCCCAAAGCAAGGCTTCGTACCCGAGGGCGTATGATTTCGCGCCCGGCGTTTCTGGCGGATGACAGGCGGTTGATCATGCCCGCCTATGGCACTTATACCGGCGGCCTTTTCAGCTCAGACCACGCATTTGGTGACCTTATGGGCAATAACGCAGTGGCGATCTTAACCGGTCGGAATCCTCAGTTGATACCAATGCCACGATAGGTGCGCTTAAATCACTCCATCGCGTTCAAGCATCGGTTTGTATTTTCGACTGATTGGTACAAGGTTGTTGTTCGTCAGGCGCAAAAAGATCTTACCTCCCTCCCGCTCCACTCCGGCAATGGCGGCGTCCACGACCCAGTGCGACCGGTGCGTGCAATGGCCCGGCTCAGGCTCCATCTCGGCGATGGCGTCGCTCAGACGGGAACGGATCGTGTATGTCCCTTCTGACGTGACGACATCCACGCTATGGTCACGCACCATGAGGTGTAGGATCTGACCTGAAAAACCCTCGGGAAGCCTTTTGAGAAGGCGCGGTTCAACGCGCGCGACATCCTCTGGCTCCGCTACTGCCGGAGTTCTGCGGACCAATAGCAAACCGGACGCTATCAGCACGCCATAGGAAGCCACGGACCATACATCGGGGGCTGTCTGCCCCTCGACCGCGAATAAAAGCCAGGCCATTAACCACAAGGCCGGAACGAACAGCACGAAAACGATCGGAACAATAACCAATTCTCGCGCCGTGAACTGGCTATGCGCAAACCACCTTGCCAGTAGCCGCCGCGCGACCCAGCTTACCCCCAGCGCCAGCGCCATGACGCCGGTCCAAAAGATCAGGCGAAGCGAAAAGGACAGCTCCATGTTCTGAAAAGGTTGGAAAACCAGCGCCATGATGGGCAAGAAAATCAGTCCCGCAATCAATCGCAGCACCGTCACCTCGGCCAAAACTGAGTTCAGACTAATCCTCATACCTTCTCGGTTTTCTATTCTTTGTATCCGGTCAAAGCTAATGCCACGTTTAGCTGGAACCAGTTAACCAAATGGAAATAAGGACTTATCACTCATCAGATCACAATCAAACCCCTGCAATTCAAACTTAATTGTTATCTTAATCCAATGAAAAGGGCCGAAGGGATCTCTCACCCCTCGGCCCTAGCTTTCCAATCAACGCGCTGATGCGCGGTTGTATCAGGCAGTCAGGCCTTCCGGCTCTGGCAGGCCGTTTGCGCGGCAGCAGGCCGTCACTGTGTTTGCCAACAGGCAAGCGATGGTCATTGGCCCAACGCCACCCGGTACCGGAGTGATCGCGCCCGCACGTTCCGCGGCACTGGCGTAGTCGACATCGCCGACCAGCTTGTTCTTGCCGTCGCGCTCGACCCGGTTGATGCCCACGTCGATCACGGTCGCGCCTTCCTTGATCCAATCTCCGGGCACCATTTCAGGGCGACCTACGGCTGCAACGACGATGTCGGCGCGGCGAACAACTTCTGGCAGGTCTTTGGTGCGACTATGCGCGATCGTCACGGTACAGCTATCGCCCAGCAGCAGCTGCGCCATCGGCTTACCCACGATGTTCGAACGACCGATCACAACCGCGTCCATACCCGACAGCGAACCGTGATAGTCGCGCAGCATCATCAGACAGCCCAGCGGGGTGCAGGGCACCATGGACTTCTGACCGGTGCCCAGCAGACCCACGTTCGAGATGTGGAAACCGTCCACATCTTTGGCCGGGTCGATCGAGTTGATTACCAGGTCTTCGTTCAGGTGCTTGGGCAGCGGCAGTTGGACCAGAATGCCGTTAACAGCCGGATCGTTGTTCAGCTTGTCGATCAACGCCAGCAGATCTTCTTCTGAGGTGTCGGCTTCCAGCTTGTGCTCGTACGAGTTCATGCCGACCTCGACGGTCTGCTTGCCTTTCGAACGGACATAAACCTGGCTTGCCGGGTCTTCGCCCACCAGAACCACGGCCAGACCGGGCGTGATGCCGTTTTCCTCTTTCAGCTTTGCAACCTGATCGGCAACTTGCGCGCGCACTTTGGCGGCAAAGGCCTTACCGTCGATAACCTGGGCTACCATCCTGTGATCCCTTCTTTCCAAAAACGGATCGGGCGCACAGCGCCCGTTCATTCAGTCCGGGCCGAGAACGCGTTCCTCACGCGCAATCGACCAGTCAATCAATATGCGCCACAACTCTTCGGCCAGATCAGGGTCCATTCCCATTTCGTCCGAACTGTCGCGCACGCGTTGCACCACCTGTTCGACGCGATCCGGGATTCGGGCCGGCAGGCCCTCGCCGGGTTTCAGCTGCGAAGCGCGGTCGATGTAACCTGCGCGCGTCACCAACATCTCGATCAGTTGGCGGTCCAGCTTATCGATCTGATCCCGCAATTCCTGCATCGATTGACAGTCTTGCGGCGGTGTCAGAGTGGGCATTGCGATCTCCTCATGGCCCGGGGTATCCCCGGACCACGAGATGGTTCAAAAAACGGCTTAGAACAAGCCCTCGATCTGGCCTTCATCGTTGAGACGGATCGTCTCAGCCGCAGGTTTGCGGGGCAGACCGGGCATGGTCATGATCTCACCACAGACAACCACGATAAAGCCAGCGCCTGCGGACAAGCGAACTTCACGCACCGGGACCGAGTGTCCAACCGGCGCACCGCGCAGGGTCGGGTCGGTTGAGAACGAATACTGGGTTTTCGCCATGCAGACCGGCAGGTTGCCGTAACCCGCATCTTCCCACTCGCGCAGTTGGTTGCGGATCTTGTTGTCGGCCAGAACCTCGTCCGCGCGGTAGATGCGCTTAGCGATGGTTTCGATCTTTTCGAACAGCGGCATATCGTCGGGGTAGATGGGCGCAAAGTTCGCGGTGCCACCTTCGACAATTTCGACAACTTTCTCGGCCAGCGGGGCCGAACCTTCCGAACCCAGTTCCCAGTGACGGGACAGGATCGCCTCAACGCCGTGCTCACCACAGTAGTCCTTAACCGCCTGCACTTCGGCGTCGGTATCGGTGACAAAGTGGTTAATAGCAACGACGACCGGTACGCCAAAGGACTTCACGTTTTCGATATGACGTCCCAGGTTGGCACAGCCTGACTGAACCGCGTCGACGTTTTCCGCGCCCAGGTCAGCCTTGGCAACGCCGCCGTTCATCTTCATCGCGCGTACGGTGGCAACCAGAACGACCGCCGAAGGTGCGATACCTGCCTTGCGGCATTTGATGTTCATGAACTTCTCGGCACCCAGGTCGGCACCAAAGCCCGCTTCGGTCACGACATAGTCAGCAACTTTCAGCGCGGTCTTGGTCGCGATGACCGAGTTACAGCCGTGCGCGATGTTCGCGAAAGGGCCGCCGTGGACGAAGGCCGGGTTGTTTTCCAGCGTCTGCACCAGGTTCGGCTGCATCGCGTCCTTCAGCAGAACGGTCATTGCGCCTTCGGCCTTGATGTCGCGGCAGTAGACCGGAGTTTTGTCGCGGCGGTAGGCCACGATAATGTCACCCAGGCGCTGCTCGAGGTCTTTCAGGTCGTTGGCCAGGCACAGGATCGCCATAACTTCGGACGCCACTGTGATGTCAAAGCCTGCTTCACGCGGGAAGCCGTTCGACACGCCACCCAGCGAAGCGGTGATCTGACGCAGAGCACGGTCGTTCATGTCGACCACGCGGCGCCATGCAACGCGACGGATGTCGATGTCGCACTCGTTGCCCCAATAGATGTGGTTGTCGATCATCGCCGACAGCAACGAGTGAGCCGAGGTGATGGCGTGGAAGTCGCCGGTGAAGTGCAGGTTCATTTCCTCCATCGGAACAACCTGTGCGTAGCCACCACCTGCAGCGCCGCCCTTCATGCCGAAGTTCGGACCCAGCGAGGCTTCGCGGATACAGATCATCGCGTTCTTGCCGATGCGGTTCAGGCCATCACCCAGACCAACGGTCGTGGTGGTCTTACCTTCACCCGCCGGGGTCGGGTTGATCGCGGTGACAAGGATCAGCTTTCCATCTTCGCGGTCCTGAACCGAGTTGATGAAGTCCTGGCTGACCTTCGCTTTGTCGTGCCCATAAGGCAGCAGGTCGGCGGACTCGATGCCGATCTTGGCGCCGATTTCCTGAATCGGCTTTTTATTCGCTTCGCGAGCGATTTCGATGTCGGATTTGTAGCTCATTGGGCCTGATCCCTGATTGAATGCCGTGCAAACCGGCGCAAATAGCCCGGTGCTGGTCAATCCATACCGTTGTGCACTAATGCAATGGATATAGATTCCGACATAATCGCGCTGTGAAACGGCGTAGAGTCACTTACAGGTTCGCGTCACGGAACTTTGATCGTTTCCCATAGGAAAACCTGTATCTTAAGGTGTCCAAGCGCGTTGATCCGGGACGAATAGTTTCAACTTATCCCCCAGTTTCAAAGCACCCGGTTTTTCGACCCATGCCGTCACGCCGCGCCGACCCTGCGCGGCGGGTTTGAAAGATGCACCATGGCCGGGTAAATCAGCCTCGACCTCACGCCCGGGTATCACGCAGGGACGATTTTCCATATCTACAGTGATCGTCACACCATCCGGTCCCTGCAGACGCGAGGACGGAGGGATATGCGTGAAGTCGGGAATCCCGCGCAGCACGACGCTCACGCCAAGGAAAGAAGGGTCGAGGGTTTCCAAACCCATTGCGGTGGCGGTTGCCTGCATCTCTTCTTGCGATAGCACGGACAGCTGGCGCACGTTTCGAATTTCCGTTCCCTTCGCATAAAGGTTTTGGACGCGCACACATGAGGCGCGATTGACTCCTTCGTGACGTTCGCCTGCCACGCCCGAAAATCCAAGCGACAAACTGTCGACCGCTTGCGCGCGGATCGAGTCACCGGCAGGAACACACCCCAGCCAAACAACTTCGCCCGTGAATTCCGTTTCCCGCAAAACTGGCATAGCAACACCTTTCCCTTTCCATGGTCCAAAGGTGAATAGAGGCCAGTCAGGGGGCAAAGAAAAGAAAAAACCCGGGAGGTACCCGGGTTTTGTCATTATGCTGTTGGTTCAGGCTCCATCCCGCCTTCTGGTGGGGATTTCTTGACCTTAGTCTTTGGAATGGCCGTGACGCTCGGTGCGCTACCTTCATCCGGGCTGTCGCCTTCGTCATCGCCTTCGGTCGGCGGTTCGCCGTTCATGACGCGTTTGATTTCGTCCCCGGTCAGAGTTTCGTACTCCAGAAGACCCTGAGCCAGACGTTCCCATTCCTCATTCTGATCTGTCAGAATTTGGTGTGCACGCTCGTACCCTTGCTGGATCAGACGCTTCACCTCTTCTTCGATCAATTCCTTGGTATGGGCGGAGACCGAGAAGCCCGCGGTGTTACCCTGATAGCCCTCATGCGCTTCGGCATAGTCGATATTGCCGACCTTGTCCGACATGCCCCAGCGCATCACCATGGCGCGCGCCAACTGGCTAGCCTGCATGATGTCACCGGCCGGTCCGTTCGAGACATGGTCTTCGCCGTATTTGATCACCTCAGCCGCTTTACCCGCCATGGTCATGGCAAGCTTTTGCTCACACTCATCGCGGTGATAGTTCAGGCGATCCATTTCCGGCAGCGAGACAACCATACCCAACGCACCACCGCGCGGAATAATCGTTGCCTTATAGACAGGATCACACAGCGGCAGGGTCAGGCCAACAACTGCATGTCCGGCCTCGTGATAAGCGGTCTTTTCCTTCTGATCCTGGGTCAGCACCATGCTGCGGCGCTCGGCCCCCATCATCACCTTGTCTTTGGCATTCTCGAAATCTTCCATGGTGACAAAGCGGCGGCCCACACGCGCGGCCATCAGCGCAGCCTCATTCACGAGGTTGGCCAGATCAGCACCCGAGAAGCCCGGCGTACCGCGTGCAATGATGCGCAGATCGACATCGGGGCCCAAAGGCGTCTTGCGCGCATGCACGCCCAAAATCTTCTCACGACCTTTGATGTCGGGATTGCCGACGGTCACGTTCCGGTCAAAACGGCCCGGACGCAGCAGTGCGGGGTCCAGAACGTCCTTACGGTTGGTAGCCGCCAGAATGATTACACCTTCGTTGGCCTCAAAACCGTCCATTTCAACCAGCAACTGGTTTAGGGTCTGTTCGCGTTCGTCATTACCGCCGCCATAACCGGCACCACGATGGCGGCCCACGGCGTCGATCTCGTCGATAAATACGATACAGGGCGCGTTCTTTTTGGCCTGTTCGAACATGTCGCGCACACGGGACGCACCCACACCCACAAACATCTCAACAAAGTCCGAGCCCGAGATGGTGAAGAACGGCACACCCGCCTCACCCGCAATCGCACGGGCCAGCAGCGTTTTACCTGTACCCGGAGGGCCAACCAGCAGCGCGCCTTTGGGAATCTTACCGCCCAGACGGCTGAACTTCTGCGGGTTGCGCAGGAATTCGACGATCTCTTCCAGCTCTTCCTTGGCCTCGTCGATGCCAGCAACGTCGTCAAAGGTCACGCGGCCATGCTTTTCGGTCAGCATCTTGGCCTTGGACTTGCCAAAGCCCATCGCGCCACCTTTGCCGCCGCCCTGCATCCGGTTCATGAAATAGACCCAGACACCGATCAGCAGCAGGAAGGGCAGCAACGTGATCAGAAACGATTGGAAACCCGATTGCTGTTGCTTCACCGCCTGAACGGGGATGTTTTCGTCGATCAGAAGCTTGGTCACCTCGGCGTCGCCGGGTTTGATGGTGACATAGCTGGCACCACTTTGCGTGGTATAGCGAATCTGCTCGCCATCAAGCGTCACATTTTTGACTTCGCCATTCTGAGCGGCAGCCACGAAATCGGAATAGGTTCTTTCATTGCTCTGAAGTGTTCCACCCGGTCCGCTGAACAGATTGAACAGTGCAAGGATCAGCAAAAAAAGAACGACCCAGAAGGCGATGTTACGAGCGTTGCCCAAGGAAAATCTCCCAAAAGATTTCGGCAGATGGGGATCTGCCGGGTTGCTGTATAAAATAGAGATGATTCAAGCAGGTTCAATGCGATAAAAAAGAAGAGTGAAACTCAGCCGCATCTGACGTCAATTCTACGCGCCAACCATTGGAAAAGCCCAGTAATGGGGCAGAAACAAGGTCCGTGCCCACCCAAACAGAGGGCGTTGCCAAGGCCGCGCCACGTGGTTTTCCCGATGCACGCCAATCTTGCACAAGCCGAATTCCGTCTTCGCCAAGCGCGCGAACTTCGGCTGAGGCACTCGATGGCCCAGTCAAAATCCACCGCCCATCCCAGATGGCGCCGGGCGCGCTGCTTTTGTCTAGAACGGCGTTTAGTTCCCTGCAAACCCACGTTTTCTGGCCTTTTGGTATTATAATGCAGCCGCCGATCGTCGCGGTTTCTCCGTCACGGATCGAAACCAGGGCCTGATCAACGGCCCCCTGGCGCGGCGGGTAGCCGGCCCCTGCGATCCATCCGACACAACCGATCAGAAGCCGGCGCTGAATTTCGGTTGGCAACGCGCTGAACGCCCCACGGTCAACACAAACATCGCCACCATCCACTTGCAGCACGTTTCGGGCGGATTCCTGCGTAAAATGCTCTAAGGCGTCACGTGCCTGTGTAAGGTTGTCAGTCACACGGGCCAATGTTTGGGCGGTGATTCCGATATCACCGAGGCCAACCAAGGCATCGCGCGCCTTAATCCGATCAAAACGGCGGTCCTGATTCGAGGGGTCTTCAATCCAAGTGCCACCAATCTCCGTCAGATAATCGCGCAGTTGCTGACGTGTGATCCCAAGCATCGGACGCAACAGCGTCACTCCACCCTGATTGCGCGCCCAAGGCATGCCGGACAAACCGGTGACACCGGCAGATCGCCCGAGACGCATCAAAAAGGTTTCTGCCTGATCATCCGCGGTGTGTCCCAACGCGATCGCACCGAGTTCACGGCGACGCGCCCAGCCTTCCAGCAAACGGTACCGTGCCTGTCTGGCCTGATCCTGCAGATTTCCTGTCTTGTTCCATCCCTGCCAGATCAAAATTTCATGCGACACGCCCAGATCTTGGGCGCATTGTGACACCCAACGCGCCTCATCGGCAGATTCTTCGCGCAAATTGTGGTTTACGGTGGCTGCAAACAGCGTCACCCCTTCCGTCTGCGCAATCTCATGCAAAGCGTGCAACAGGGCAACCGAGTCACCGCCGCCAGACACAGCAACCCCAATCTTGGGCGGCAGCTGCGCCGGTAGTCGTGCTCGGATCTGTGATCTGATGGTGTTGGCGTGCGTGCTCAAGAACAGCCCAGCGCAATCATTTCCTGTGATGCGCTGGAGGCCGCTGGTGAAGTTGGGAATCGTACGCCGACCTCACTGAGCGTAATACAGGCCTGATCTCTCTGACCCAGACGCCCCAAGGCAGAACCCAGTTCAAACAGGGCGTCCGGTGCAAAAGTGCCCTCAGAATCTCCGGTGAAGCTGGCCAGAAACGCCCTCGCCGCTTCGCGCGTGTCCCCAAGGTTCTCAAGCGCCTGTCCGCGTTTCAGGTTCGCTTCGGGCGCAAGAGGGCTGCCGGGGTATGACGTGTCGAATACCGCGAACTGATCCGCCGCAGCTTGAAAGTTACCTTCGGCCAGAGCCTGCGCTGCCGCGTCAAAATCAGCGCGTTCTCCGACGGCCAGTTCGCCTTGGTCCGGGATGGACGGGCTGATTGGGGCCGTCGGGGTCGCCGCCGCAATCTCGGTGTCGCCGCCCAGCGTCGAGGTTTCGCCCAGCGTGCTCAGATCGCCGCCTTCCAGTTCGACCAAACGAAATTCCAGATCGCCAATTCGGTTGGTGCCATCTGTCACCACGTTTTGCACGCGCTGGTTCAGTTGTTCTGTCTGCCTTGTGAGACGCTGCAATTCCGCCTCGATTGCATCCACACGTTCCAGAATAGAACTGCCGGACAGGTTTGGCGCCGGTGATCCGGTAGTCGAAAACTCACGCTTGAGGCGCTGGATCTCGACATGCAGCACCGTCAGCTCCTGACGGATATCCGCCAGGGTCTGTTGATCCTGCGCTTGCGCCATCCCAGAGGCCGCCAGAACCGCGGCCAAAACCCATCCTGCAATTCTCATCACGTTACCCCAAGGTTGAACCGGTCAGCACCGTCACCGCGCGGCGGTTTTTGGAATAGCATTCCTCGGTGCTGCAAATCTCGATCGGGCGCTCTTTACCATAGCTAACCGTGTTCAGACGGGTGCCCGCCACACCTCGGGAAATCAGGTACTCACGAACCGAGTTCGCCCTGCGCGCGCCCAATGCAAGGTTGTACTCGCGCGTGCCCTGCTCGTCTGCATGGCCTTCAATTGTTGCCACAAAGTCAGGATTTGCCAAAAGCCAGTCTGCCTGCCCCTGCAAAACGGTCTGCCCCTGCGGCGTCAAGGTCGATTGATCCACAGCAAACAGCACGCGATCACCAACGGTTTGCTGGAAATAGGCCGGCGATGTTGGATCGCTTGGCGACCCGGCGACCAGACCGCCATTTGCACCGTTCGCACCATTCCCAAATCCACCGCCAAGCGTCGACGGATCGTTGCTTGTACACGCAGCCATTGCGCCCAAAAGGCCAACTGCCGCGACTTTGCCCAATACGTTCATCTCAAGTGCCTCGTTGTGTTATCTGTTTATTGCCGTCTCTGTACCACAGTGCAGGTTTCTTGTGAACTTTTCCGACCTGCCGCCGCGATCAATTCTGTAAGGGTCCCCACGAGGGATCGCTACCACCATCCGGCGTACGAACGGGGCGCAGGTTGCGGCCCGAAATATCCACCGAATAAAGCGCCGCACGACCGCTTGCACCCTGCGTTTCACGGGTGAACATGATCACACGGCCGTTGGGTGACCAGGTCGGCCCTTCGTCCAGGAAAGATGAGGTCAAAAGACGCTCTTCATCCCCATTGGTGCGCATAACGCCAATGTGGAACCGGCCCCTGTTCTGCTTGGTAAACGCAATCAGATCCCCACGCGGAGACCAGACCGGAGTGCCATACCGCCCCTGCCCAAAGCTGATCCGCGTCGCCTCACCGCCATTCGCGGGCATGACATACAGCTGTGGCGTGCCGGAGCGATCGCTTTCAAACACGATCTGCCGGCCGTCAGGTGAATAGCTTGGCGCTGTTTCGATGGCGGGAGTATTGGTCAGCCGGGTGCTTTGACCAGAGGCCAGGTCCATCTTCCAAAGGTCGGTATTCCCCCCTTGGATCAGCGAATAGACAATCGAACGCCCGTCCGGTGAAAAGCGGGGCGAAAAGCTCATGGTGCCGCCCGGCGTGTTCAACTCGGTCCGGCGGACGCGGTCAACGTCCAGAACATAAATGCGCGGCTGCCCGGTTTCATAACTGGTATAGAGCAGCCGATCGCCGGTGGGCGAAAAGCGGGGGGCCAGAACGATCGCGGCGCTATCAGTCAGGAACTGCACATTGGCGCCGTCATAATCCATGATCGCCAAGCGTTTCAGGCGCTGATCCTTCGGCCCGCTTTCCGAGACAAACGCAACGCGGCTGTCAAAATAGGCACCCTCGCCCGTGATCCGGCTGTAGACCTGATCCGACACTTTATGTGCCATGCGCCGCCAACCATCGGTGGTGCCCGCAAATTGCAGCCCATTCCCCAATTCCTGACCGGAAAAGACGTCCCACACACGGAAACGCACCGTCAGTCGGTTACCCGAGACATTGACACCCCCTGTCACCAAAGCATCCGCATTAATGGCCTTCCAATCCGCAAATTGTACCGGTGCCTCAAAGCTGCTGACCCGGCTGATAAAAGCGTCGGGCGAGATTTCTCGGAATAGCCCCGTGCCCGTCAGGTCATCTGCCACCACCCGAGAAATATCCCGTGCGAACTGCGCCGCTGCCGGACCGTCGGGTACGAAACTGGGCACCGCAAAGGGCAAGGGTTCGATGATCCCCTGATCCAGTTCCAAACGCAGCGGTCCGTTCTGGGCGTAAACCGGCGCTGTCAATAGCGTCAGGCCAAGCAACAAGCTGGTCAGAAGTTTCATCATTTGATCCGCATCCTCTCGGGATTGAATGTAATCTCAATATCCTGCCATTGGGCATATTTGTCAGCAGGCAGATCGTAACCTTTCGCACCACAGCGCAGAATTGCGCGTCGCGCGGCCTCAAATGCCTGTCTTGCAGCACCAGCCGACCCGCCTGAGCTGTCAATCATGCGCAAGCTACCCCCTACGACCTTGCCGTCGGGGGTCAGTGAAAATCCGACAACTACCACAGTCTGCAGCGCATCCGTTGACAAAGAACCAACGTTCCAACACTGCGACACGGCTAGGCGCATTGCGTCTTTCTCACCGCTGGTCAGCGGTGGGCCGGAAGGTTCACTGCCCTGACCCAGCGCTTCGGCCAATGCGTCTTGGATAGCGCTTTCATCCGCGGCCGGGGGCGTCGGTGCCTCGGGCTCTGGCTCTTGGGCGACTTCCTCTTGCGGAGGGGGTGATGGCCGCCGGGGCCTGACTTGGGGGCGTGGCGACGTCCGCGGGGCGTATTCCTTAGCCTCTTCAGCCTCGGTTACGATCTCGTCCGTCGCTTCTTCGGGGGCTGTCTGGTCCTGTTGTTCCTGCTGAGTCTCGGCCCCCTCGTCCAACGAAACTGCCGGCGTTTCGATGTCGTCCGGCGCGGCCTCTGGTGGCGGCGGTGCAATGGGTTCGGGCGCGACCTTGTCGGCAGGCCGCGGCAGCGCCTCGGGGCCCGGCGGCACCGGCAGCGCCGCAACCTCAGGCTCGGGCGGCTCCAATGCAGGAGGTTGTTCGATCACGACCGGCTCGGGCGGCGGCTCGACCGCTTCGGGCTCCGGTTCGGGCTCGGGTTCAACCGGTTCCGCGACCTCGGGAATGGTCTGTTCTTCCTCGACAGGCTCTGGCGCGTTGACGTCTTCGACCGGCTCTTGTGGTTGCTGCAAAGCAGCGGGTGTGGGCACTTCGGGCGCGTCCTGCTGGGCGGTCATAGCCGCGAATTGCTCAGCCGAGATTACGGACACATCCTGCACAGCCATAGGGAGCGGCTCGGACCGGAAGGTTCCGCCGAAAAAAGCCCACCCTATCAAACTGACGTGGGCAATTGCCGAGATCTTGGTGCCGGTGTCCACCGTGCGGCCTCACTCTCCACCTTCGTCCAGCGTCGGGCCGCCAGTGTCGGTCACAAGGCCCACATTGGAAAACCCACCCGCATTTAACGCACCCATTACCTGCATAACCTGCGCATAGGGAATGGCACCATCCGCGCGCAGGAACACGCGGTCGCTGCTCCGTTCTGCCGCGATAGCGCGCAATCTGCCAATCAACTCTTCGCGCAAGATATCCGTCGTCTGTATCTGAACACGGCCATCGGCTGTCAGCGTGACGGTCAATGGCTCTTCGTTATCGCCGGGTAATGCGCTGGCTGCGGTTTTGGGCAGGTCTACCGGAACCCCGACAGTCAACAGCGGCGCGGCAACCATGAAGATGATCAGCAAAACAAGCATGACGTCTACAAAGGGCGTCACGTTGATCTCTGCCATCGGCTGGGCCCGCCCGCGCCGACGTCCACGTCTGCGCCCATTCCCGCCAGAGGGTTGCTGAACCGCAGCGCCCATATCAGCTGTCCAACTGGCGCGACAGGATCGTGGCGAATTCGTCGGCAAAAGCCTCATAGCCGCCAACGATCCGGTCACTATCCGCGCTGAGCTTGTTGTAGAAAATCACTGCCGGGATCGCAGCCAACAGGCCCAAACCGGTGGCCAACAAAGCCTCGGCAATACCGGGGGCCACAACTGCCAGATTGGTGTTTTGCTGTTCGGCAATTTCGATAAAGGCATTCATGATGCCCCATACGGTTCCGAACAGACCGATAAATGGCGCGGTCGAGCCGACGGTTGCCAGAATCGGCAATCCCTTTTGCAACGTTTCCGCCTCTTTCGCGATGGCCACGTCCATTGATCGGTCAATCCGCGCGGTCGCCCCGGCAATCAACCCACCATCTGTGCGGTGCGACCGTCGCCACTCAATCATTCCTGCGGCAAAAATCTTTTCAGAGCTTCCGTCGGGTTGCGTTCCGATCTGTTCGAATAATTCGTCCAGAGGATTGCCCGACCAGAAAGCCTCATCAAATACCTGTGCCTCGCGACGCGCTGCACGGTAATTGATTGTCTTCTGTATGATGATCCCCCACGACCAAACCGACGCGCCGATCAACATCAGCATCACCAATTTCACGATAAAGGTCGCGCGGGCATACAGCCCCCACATGGAGAAGTCGATCTCCTGCGCCAGCGCCAGCGTTTCAGCTTCCATGAACCTGCTCTTTAGTTTTTGCCTGACGGCCGTTGGTTTGGCCTTGTTTTGTCGAACGCTAACGCAGTTGGATTTGAAATGCCAACAGAACCACTGCAATCCTGAAAATTGTTACACCAATGCGCGAATCTCTGCCGGAAGACGCACCGGCTTACCCTGATTGTTCATGCAAACAGCCGTCACAGTTGCCTTGAAAATCTCGGTCTCGCCTCGTTTGACCAATTGCGCCATCGTCAGCCGGACACCCGAAATTGAGACGATCTTTGTTTCCACGATCAGCTCGTCGTCAAATCTGGCCGTTGCAAGGTAATCTGCCTCGACCCTGCGCACGACCCAAACGAAGCCTGCGTCGCGCATGGCATTCTGGTCATTTCCAATGTTTCGCACATAATCCGAGCGCGCGCGTTCGATATATTTCAGGTAGTTCGCGTGATAAACGACACCGCCCATATCCGTATCTTCGTAAAAGACCCGGACCGGGTAAATGTGCGTTTGCTGTTCGGCTGCATCTTGGGTCATGGAGCGGCTCTCTTACTAACAGGCTGATCGGCAGGCCGAGGACGGACCCTACCCCAAACAGATGCATACCCGGCAACCGAGCTGCAATCCCTGCGGGACCATAAAGTTAAAGTAAGCAGTTATCCGCACTCGAAAATCAGCGATATGGCCGATAACGTTCAATAAATCAGCCGGTGAGTGAACGGACATTACAATGGCACAAAACGACGGCAGCAAGAAAGCGATGGCTTTGCCCCTGCTTCAGGGTGTCTTGCCGCTGGACAAATCCCGTCTTCCAACCGAGGTTTTGGCCGGATTGACCTTTGCTTGCCTCGCGATCCCCGAGGTCATGGGATACACCAAGATCGCAGGAACCCCGGTCGTCACCGGGTTGTACACGATCCTGATACCTATGGCGCTGTTTTCGATCTTTGGCTCATCACGGCACCTCGTCGTCGGAGCGGACTCAGCCACGGCTGCCATAACAGCTTCGGCCCTGGCTGGCATGGCGGTTTCCGGCTCGTCCGAATACCTTGCGCTCGCGTCGTTACTGGCCCTGATGGCAGCCGTACTTTTGGTGGCAGCGCGCCTTGTCCGATTGGGCTTTTTGGCGGATTTCCTGTCGCGCACCGTCCTGATCGGCTTTCTGACCGGCGTCGGCATTCAGGTCGCCGTCGGAGAAATCCCCGGAATGCTGGGTATCGAGGCCACCGGGCACGGTACTGTCGAAAAGCTACGCGGCGCATTGCTGCATTTTGAGCAATTCAGCATGCCGACCCTGATGGTCTCAGTCGCAATTCTTGCCACGGTATTGGTGTGCAAACGCGTATCAGCCAAGATCCCGGGGCCTTTAATTGCGATTTTGGGCATCATATTTTGCAGCTGGGCCTTCAAACTTGGTGCTAACGGGATATCAGTGCTGGGTCCGGTACCGGCAGGCCTTCTCAGCTTGTCGTTTCCAAACGTCGATTGGAGCTGGAACCTTTTCAAACAACTGCTGCCGACAGCCCTGTCAATTTTCGTTGTCATCCTAGCCCAAAGCGCAGCAACCTCCCGTGCATACGCCGCGCGTTTCGAGGAACGTTTCAACGAAAACACCGACCTCGTCGGGTTGGGGCTGGCAAACCTTGGTGCGGCTTTCAGCGGAACCTTCGTGGTCAATGGCAGCCCCACCAAGACCGAGATGGTCGCCAGCGCCGGTGGGCGCAGCCAGATTGCTCAGCTCACCACGGTAGCGATCGTACTTGCAGTGATCCTGTTTCTGACCGCCCCCTTGGCCTATCTGCCCAATGCTGCCCTTTCAGCAATTGTCTTTCTGATCGGGATTAAGTTGATCGACCTGAAAGGGCTGGCGGCCATCTACCGGCAGGCGCGATCCGAATTCTGGATCGCAATCGCAACAGCGGCCGTTGTCGTATTCGTAGGGGTCGAACAAGGCATTTTATTCGCGATGGTATTGTCCCTGATCGACCACACCCGCCGGGGATATCGACCCAGAAACACCGTCCTTGTCAAAAACAAAAATGACGGCGGTGCTTACCCCAAATCAATATCGGCCCCAAACCAGTTTGAACCCGGACTGGTCATCTATCATTTTTCACACAGCCTGTACTATGCCAATGCGCAACGACTTGCTGACGACATAACCGCGATAACTGCGGATCCAAATTCGGAAATCCGTTGGTTTTGCATCGAGGCTTCTGCGGTGGATGATGTCGACTTTACCGCAGGCTACACGCTGCGCCACGTCCAAAGCAGGTTAGCCGACAAAGGCATTCAATTGGTTTTCATGCATGTAACACCCAAGGTCCAGCGAGAGCTGGATAGATATGGCGTAACGACCCTCATTGGCGGTGGCGCATTCTTTACGTCGGACAAGGCGCTGCTAGACGCGTATCACGCCAGCCATATCCCTGCGTAAGCGGGGCGCAAAGGCACCTATTGCGTCGGCTGCAAACGCGCAAACAGGCGCAATGCATGAGATGCGTCTTGCGCCGCCGCGGGCAGGACCGGATCATAAGCTGCGCGGATCAGGTCAGCGATATCCGGTCGCAAAACTGTGGTTCCGCCAGCAACCGCAAGCGGGGATTGCGTCCGAAATGCAGTATCTGACCACAAGAGGATGGTCTGAACGACCTGGCTAAGTGCAAGCGTTTCGGCGGGAACCTTCGACAGCTCATTATCCATACGCAAGAAGACAAAGGCGGCTCTGATCGCGCCATCCTCTTCAAAACGGAAAATTCTGTACTGGTTGGCATCGGCAGAGACCAGGCGGTCGACCAAAGGCGCAAGATCGGGGATCAAACGATCCAGATCCGGTACTTCCAGCAGTTCTTTCCAGTCGCGAAAGAAGAACACCATGCAATTAGCACCCAGTTCGGGATCGGTCTCGGCCATCTTATGGTCGGCTAATGCCACCACGGCCTCGAACGCGCCCTTGACAGTCGACAGCGTTTCATCCTCGACGCCAAAGACGATGGGCACGATGGGGCGGCCCCAGCGTGCGAACAAGAATTCTCCGCTTTCACGGGTGAACAACGCCTGAATGTCTTCCGGTGTCACGCGCAATCCTCAACGAACGAAACAAGTTGGGCCAACGCTTAAATTCTAAGTCACGCAGGTTCAACCAAACAGATCGCTCTGCCCTTTTGGGGCGGCCATACCCAGATGGCTCCATGCCTTTTGCGCCAGCATACGCCCGCGCGGGGTTCTTTGGATCAAACCCTGCTGCAGCAGGTAAGGCTCGATCACTTCTTCCAGCGAGTCGCGGCTTTCCGACAGCGCCGCTGAAAGTGTCTCAATCCCAACCGGCCCACCGGCGTAGTTTTCCGCAATCAGTGTCAGATAACGCCTGTCAGCGCCGTCCAAACCCAGATTGTCGACCCCTAGCCGCGTTAATGCTCCATCGGCCAGATCGCGTGTAATCCGGCCGTCACCTTCGACAATCGCAAAATCCACAACCCGGCGCAGCAACCGCCCTGCGATCCGGGGGGTTCCACGCGAACGTCGCGCGATCTCGCGCGCGCCTTCGTCATCCGCAGGTGCGCCCAGCTTGCGTGCGTTTCGGGTGACAATCTCATGTAGCTCATCAACCGTGTAATACTGCAGCCGGGTCGGAATACCGAACCGATCCCGCAACGGGGTCGTCAAAAGCCCCATCCGAGTGGTCGCACCCACCAGCGTAAAGGGCTGCAGCTCGATCCGGACCGTGCGGGCGGCAGGGCCCTCACCGATCACGAGGTCCAGCTCAAAATCCTCCATCGCGGGGTAAAGCACTTCTTCGACCGCAGGGTTCAGACGGTGAATTTCGTCGATGAAAAGAACATCACGCGACTCAAGATTGGTCAGGATCGCCGCCAGATCACCAGCCTTGGCCAAGACAGGGCCGGATGTCATACGAAAGTTAACACCAAGCTCCCGCGCCATGATCTGCGCCAAAGTCGTCTTTCCCAACCCCGGGGGGCCATGGAACAGCGTGTGATCCATCGCCTCGCCCCGCTGTCGGGCCGATTGAATGAAAATCCGAAGATTAGCACGTGCCTCAGCTTGCCCAATGAATTCATCTAAACCCTGGGGGCGCAGGGCGCGGTCGTTATCCTCGGGCATCGGCTCGGGGCGCAGCGTTGGATCGGCGTCTACCATTCACTTACCCTTTCGGAGCCAGAAGTTTAAGCGCAGCCCGGATCAGTTCGGCTTCCCCCGCCTCCGGCAGGTTTGCTGCCGCCTCAGCGACTGCGGATGCTGCTTCGGAAGGACCATAACCAAGGTTGGAAAGCGCAGACAACGCTCCGGCAGACGCGGCTGCATTGCCCGACGGTTTTACTGTTTTCCGTTTGGGCGCAGGTGCAGGTTCCGCAAGTTCAACAACCTCAAGATCGGGGCCGTCCATTGCTTCGGTCACTGTTCCGCCCATGGCCATGACACCCGGCGCCTTATCCTTAAGATCCAGAACGATCCGCTGGGCTGTTTTTGGTCCAACACCTTTGGCCGCCTTGACCGCCCCCCAGTCACCCAGCGCAATCGCGCGGCTCACACCATCGGGGCCCAAGGCACTGAGAATGGCCAGCGAAACCTTGGCCCCAACGCCCTGCACCGAACATAACAGGCGATGCCATTCTTTTTCGACCAGTGACAAGAAACCATAGAGCTGCATCAGATCTTCGCGGACGACCATGTCTGTGTAGATCGACACGGCCTCACCCACGCCCGGCAGCGCGGCCATCGTCCGGTCCGAGCAGTAGACGATGTAACCAACCCCGCGCACGTCGATCAGCACATGATCCGCCGCCCGATAGTCCAGCCGCCCGGTGAGTTTTCCAATCATGCCTGCACCCTTTTCATTCGCGACTGGGGGGATGCCCCGTAATAGGAATGGCAGATCGCAATCGCCAAAGCATCAGCGGCGTCCGCCCCTTTGGGCTGACATCCCGGCAATTGCAATTTGACCATGTGAAGGACCTGCTCTTTTTCGGCGTGACCAACACCAACCACGGTCTTTTTGACCCTGTTCGGCGCGTATTCTCCAACCGGCAAACCGGCCTGCGCCAAGGTCAGCAAAGCAACGCCACGGGCTTGACCCAATTTCAGCGTCCCTGCTCCATCCTTGTTCACAAAGGTCTGTTCGATAGCGGCCTGATCAGGCGCATGCTCAGCAATGACTTCGACGATTTGATTATGGAGCGACAGCAGGCGTTCCCCAAGGTCGTCACCGTCGGATTTGCACAACCCATTGGCCACGTGACTTAAACGACTGCCATGCGATTCGATGACGCCCCATCCCAAGGTTCTAAGCCCCGGATCAATGCCCAGAATTCGCATAATTCGCCTCGGCCCGCGTTGTTTTTTTGTTACTTAATCCTCGACTAGCACGAAGGGTGAACATTTTCCAAGCAAATTGACCAAAAGTCGAAAAACGACGGACCTGTATCAGTCCCGACACCATCGCCTGTTTGCGACAGCGAAATGCCTGAATTCGACACCTTTATGAAGCGAAAATGGTCAATGAATTAAAGGACTTTCATGAAATTCGAGACTTGCAAAAAATGCATAGGACACATGCATTTTCTGCGCTTGCAGTGCCGATCTGACATCACTAAATGCCGCTCAGATCGAATGATCGACAGATGAACTCTAACCAGAAGGAAACAGGATATGGCTGCACTGGACATCACCCGCGCCACCACTGGCTCGTTCGGCCTCGCTGGCCGTATCGGCGGATTTTTTGCATCGGCTATCAACGCCGTTGTCGAATGGAATGACGCCCGCATTACACGCAATGTGCTGAACGGCCTGACGGATCGCGAACTGGATGACATCGGCATGTGCCGTGGCGACATCGACATCGTCGCTGAGGGCCGCCGGTAAGACCTGGCACAATAGCCACTCACTCACTCGCCCCTTCTCCTCCCTCGGGGGCACAAAAGAACGCCGCGCATCAATAATGCGCGGCGTTTCTCGTCAGAGCAGACGAAACTCAGGGAATATACTTGCTGACCTGAGTCGAGAGAAATTGCGAAACCGGGTCGATCTGCATGATCCACGCGCCGGCTTGCTCGACGGGCGTTCCTTCATTCAGACTATCGACACGGTATTGATACCCGGCCGCACCAAGGCTTGTCAGCAGGAACGTTTTGAACGCGAAAAAGCCGACAAGGCAGAGAATCAAGAACTTTGCTGGCACCGCAGACTGAACGCGTTGCGGGCGCATAACCACAAGGCCATCCTTACGCATCGTCGCGCGGTAACCCCGGCTTAGTTTGGCGTGCTTTTTATTCAGGCGATGAACACGCTGATTAAAATCCAATTGCTTCGTAGTCATGGCAGCCTCCAATAACCGCCCCCAAGAATTCACCCTTAAAACGGTAGAAAGAGATTGCGCCAAAAAAGTGGCGAGAATCCAGAAAACTCCTGTAAATGGCCTAATTTACGCCCTGTTTGCTTAAGATTAGCGTCGTCCATTCACCAATCTGAGACCTGTCAGTCCGATTGAACCCATTTTGGAGATAAACATCGGCTACCTCGTCGGCCTGCTCGTTGAGGATTCCCGACAATATCGCATAGCCACCGGGGCGCAGATTCGTGGCAATTTCTGGTGACAGGGCAACCAGCGGTCCTTTTAGGATATTTGCAAAGATCAGATCATACGGCGCGTGGGATTTAAGGTCCGGATGATCGAAACCCGCCGCCTCGACGCAGCGGACCTGACCCGTCATGCCATTTGCTTTCAGGTTGGCTTCGGCCACGTCAACGGCGACTTGGTCAATGTCACTGGCGATGATCTCACCGTCCCACACCCGCGCTGCAGCCATCGCCAAAACGGCCGTACCACAGCCGATATCCGCAACCTTGGTCGCCGAAAAGCCCTCGTTCAGCAAATGATCCAGCGCTTTGAGGCAGCCCAGTGTGGTACCGTGATGACCCGTCCCAAAAGCCATCGCGGCCTCGATCAACAAAGGGATGCGCCCTTCGGGCAACTTGTCCGCATCATGGCTGCCGTAAACAAAGAAACGGCCTGCTTCGACCGGGGCAAGTTCGCGGCGTACATGAGCGACCCAATCCGTTTCAGGCAATTCAGAAACGACAAAGGGCTTGGCTTCGAACGCCACCGCAAGCACTGCAAGGGCGGTTTCGTCCGGGGTTTCGGTGAAATACCCGCCGACTTCCCAAAGGCCCGAGCCGTCTTCGACTTCGAACACGCCAACACCCGTCGGCTCCGGGTCCAGCCTCTCCATCGCCTCACCCAAGCCTTCGGCTGCTTTCTTACCGGTCAGAGTGGTCAATGCGGTGAATGTGGGCATCGTGGCCTCCTGAGTCATTTGCCACAGCGCCTAGGGTGCCTCGCCGCCAAGGTCAAGCATTGCCTTATTCGGCGGGTGACGGCGCGAATTTCGACAGGATCGTCTCGTTGCCCGGTTCAGGATGGCGCGGTATCAAAAGTGACAATCCCAGTGAGATCATCGCCATCATCGCGGCCAGTAAGAAAACAGCGCCGGGGGACACGACCCACAACAGACCCAGCAGCGCAGGCAAGAACACGGCGGCGATATGGTTAATCGTAAAGGCCACCGCAGCCGTCGGCGCAATATCGGCGGGATCCGCGATTTTTTGAAAGTAGGTCTTCAAGGCCAAGGCCAGCGCGAACAGAACGTGGTCAATCACATAAAGGATCGCGGCCAGCACAACGCCCCAACCGAACCAGTAAATCCCACCATATGCAGCGAACACGATGGCAAGCCCCGCATATTCGAAAATCAAGGTGCGTCGTTCGCCAAAGACCGACACGGCTTTTCCCAACATCGGTGCCGCAGCCATGTTGATCACAAGGTTGATAAGGTACAGGCTGGTCAGTTCGTGCACTTCAAAGCCGAACTTCTCGACCATCATGAAACCGGCGAAGACGACAAAAATCTGCCGCCGCGCCCCTGCCATGAATTGCAGTGCATAATACAGCCAATAACGGCGGCGCAGGATCAGCTTTTTGGTCTGCGGCGTGGGCGCGTCAAACTGCGGATAGGCGAACAGACAAAACAGCGCCAAGAACGCAGTGACACCACCAGCGGCCATAAAGACAAAGTTGTAGGACAGATCGAAACGATCCCATGTCAGCACGATCAAGCCATAGACCACTGCGGTCGCCGCGGACCCCATTGCCACGAGCCATCCCAACACTTGCGGGGCGCGATCCTTTGGCAGCCATTGCAGCTGCAGCGACTGGTTGACCGTTTCGTAATAGTGAAAGCCGATCGAGCTGAATAACGTGACAAACAGCAGCCCACCCAGACTGGGGAACCATGCGGTGATCGCGGTGGCCACGCCTAGCATCATAAGCGAGATCATCGCCAGCACCTGCTCGCGGATGAAGATGATCACAGCGATGACACCAACGGCCAGAAAACCGGGTATCTCGCGCACTGTGTGCAGCAGTCCAATATCTGCCCCGTCGAAATTCGCGACCTCAATGACGAAGTTATTCAACAGCGCGCTCCACGCGTTGAACGCAATGGGCATCATCAGCGCCATCATGAACAAAAGCGTCATAGGGCGGCGCCAGAACGGCAGGCTCTGGGCCTCGGAGAGCGGCATGGGTTTCAGCATGGGTTCCCCTCTACGCCGATTTCTTGCAATTGGCGAGAGGCTACACGTGCCCGCACAGTCAATCTGCGCCCATGCAGAGTCAGTAAAAGCTTTGCGGATCGATATCGACGGTCAAACGAATATCGCCCTTGAGGCGCAATGGTGCGATCCAGCGGGCGATAGCGTCCTGAATCGGCGCCCCCTTAGGGGCTTTAACCAGCAAACGGACACGATGCCGTCCACGGATACGCGCAATCGGTGCCGGAGCGGGTCCAAACACCTGAGCGCCAATGTCGCGCAAAGGCGCATCATTCCGCGCCATTGCATTTCCGATGTCAAACACCGGCCCGACTTCGGGGCCGGACAATACGATCCCAGCCATCCGCCCATAGGGCGGTACTCCGGCGGCTTGCCGCCCGGCAGCCTCGGCCTTCCAGAACCCTTCTTCGTCACCCGACAGAATCGCACGGATCACCGGATGCTCTGGTTGAAACGTCTGTAACAGCGCCTGCCCCGGTTTGTCGGCTCGCCCAGCGCGACCCGCCACCTGACGCATCAGTTGGAACGTGCGCTCCGCCGCGCGCAGGTCTGCGCCATGCAGCGACAGGTCGGCATCGATCACCCCTACCAAAGTCAGCTTGGGGAAATTGTGCCCTTTGGCCACCAGTTGCGTGCCGATGACGATATCCGCGTCACCTTCAGCAATCTCTTCGATCTTGGCCTTCAGAGCGCGGGCTGAACCAAAGAGATCGGAACTCAGCATCGCGATCTTGGCCTCGGGAAAGGTGGCTTCGGCTTCTTCTGCCAATCGTTCAATTCCCGGCCCAACCGGGGCCAGCTTGCCCTCGACCCCGCAGGATGGACATTCCTCGGGCATTGGCTTGGTTTCTCCGCATTGGTGGCACATCAAACGTTTGAGAAAACGATGCTCGACCATCCGCGCATCGCAATGATCACAAGCGATCTGCTCGCCACACGCCCGGCACAAGGTCACCGGTGCATACCCACGACGGTTGATGAAAAGCAGCGACTGTTCGCCCCGCTCGATCCTCTGAAGCACCGCTTGCCGCAACGAGGGCGATATCCACGTCCCCGGTTGCATCTGCTCGGCGCGCATGTCGATGGGCTTCATCTCGGGCAGAACGGCGGCGCCAAACCGCGCGGTCAGGTCAACACGTGCGTATTTTCCGGCCTCGGCGTTGGCCCAGCTTTCCAGCGAGGGTGTCGCACTGGCCAAAATCACGCGCGCCCCACAGATAGCGGACCGCAGCACCGCCATGTCCCGCGCGCTGTAATGCACGCCGTCTTCCTGCTTGTATGAGGTGTCGTGTTCTTCATCGACCACCACTAGCCCCAAATCGCGGAACGGCAGGAATAAGGCCGATCGCGCACCCACAACCAACTGCGCATCCCCCTGACCGACCATCCGCCAGACCCGGCGGCGTTCGGTCATGGTGGCGCCCGAATGCCACTCGGCCGGACGCGCGCCAAAGCGTGCCTCGACCCGCGTCAGGAATTCGGCGGTCAGGGCGATCTCGGGCAACAAAACCAGCGCCTGCCGATCCATTCGCAAGGCCTCTGCCACCGCTTCCAGATAAACCTCGGTCTTGCCCGAACCGGTCACACCTTTCAGCAAAGTCGTGCCGTAGTCACCTGTGCGTTGCCCCGCTTGTAACTGCTGCACAGCAGCGGCCTGATCCTCGGTCAGCGCCTTACCCGGCAAATCCGGGTCCAAATTCGGATAGGGCAGATCGCGCGGGCTGTCCTCCTCCCGGACAGCGCCTTGCTTGACCAGCCCCTTTACAACGGATGAGGTAACCCCCGCCTGTTCCGCAAGCTCTTTCAGGGTAAAGGCCAGGCCTCCGTATTCCCGTAGAACCTCCAATACGCGCGTCCGCGCCTCGGTTACCCGGTCGGGGTCACCCTCTCCCAAGCGATATATTTTTCGCATAGAAGGCGGATCGCTTAACCCCGGAGCACGCGTCGCAAGCCGCAGCATCGCAGGCATCGGCGTCAGCGTATAGTCTGCCACGCGGCCCAGAAACAGCCGCATTTCCTCTCGCATCGGCGCGACCTCAAGCACCCGGATCACCGAACGGGCCTTGCTTAGGTCAAAACCACCCTGCCCCGGCCCCCACACGACGCCCAACACTTTGCGCGGTCCCAGCGGCACCTCGACATACGCACCCAGAAAACACCCACCCACGGGTGCCTTGTAATCCAGCGTCCTGTCCAGAGGCTGTGTGGTTAACACGGCCACTAGCTCTCCTTGATCGAAATACTCCTGGGTACCCAACGCATATCCTTTGCAGGGGGTTTCAGCATGTCTCTCTTTGGGGTAAAGCCATCCGCGACCAAGGCCAACCCATCAAAGGACTGCCCTCATGAAATTCTTCGTAGACACCGCCGAGATCGACGCCATCGCTGAACTGAACGATCTGGGCATGGTGGACGGCGTGACCACCAACCCCTCTCTGATCTTGAAATCGGGCCGTGATATTCTGGAAGTCACCAAAGAGATCTGCGATCTGGTCGAAGGCCCCGTTTCCGCCGAAGTCGTCGCCACCGAGGCTGACGACATGATCGCCGAAGGCCGCAAGCTGGCCAAGATCGCGCCGAATATCGCCGTCAAAGTGCCGCTTACATGGGCCGGGCTTAAGACCTGTAAAACCCTCAGCGATGAAGGCCAGATGGTCAACGTCACACTGTGCTTTTCAACCAACCAAGCCATTCTGGCCGCCAAGGCGGGCGCGACCTTCATCTCGCCCTTCATCGGTCGCCTGGACGACATCAACCTCGACGGAATGGACCTGATCGCGGATATCCGTCAGGTCTATGACAACTATGGGTTCGAAACCGAAATCCTCGCCGCCTCGATCCGCACCGTGAACCACGTGACCGACAGCGCCCGCATTGGTGCCGACGTGATCACCGCCCCTCCGGGCGTGATCAAGAAACTGGCCGATCACCCGTTGACCGACAAAGGCCTTGAAACCTTCCTAGCCGACTGGGCCAAAACCGGTCAGAAAATCCTCTGATCCCCTGCGCGACCGCGCGGTGCCGAAAGGCGCCGCGCCCGGCCCAACTGCTTAGAACCTGATCTCTGATCTGGTTCTTGCAGGCGGGAGAGCCCACCCTATCGGTAAAACGCACGAATTCCCGGCAACTGCTCATTTTTCCCGAGTCAAAAGGCGCCAGCCGTGTTATAAGGCGTCAAAACAAAAAAGACCGGACGGGACATGAGCAGTAACACCAAACTCAAGGACACTCTCCGCGAGGCGATTCTGGCCGAGCCTGATGCAGTTCTGGACGATAAGGACCTCATGCAGGCTCTTGTCACGGCGGACGAACAGGCACGCGGCGACAACATCATCGACCTGCGCGGCATCGCGATGCAACGGCTTGAGGCGCGACTGGATCGCCTGGAAGACACCCATCGATCAGTTATCGCCGCCGCCTACGAAAATTTGGCGGGCACCAATCAGGTCCATCGTGCAATCCTTCGATTGCTTGAACCCGTCGGGTTCGAGGATTTTCTCACGACACTGGGCACAGACGTCGCTGAAATCCTGCGTGTCGATCGCATCACGCTGGTTCTGGAAACGTCAGCTGTTCAGGACGACCCGGCAATCGACAAGCTGGGCCGAGTGCTGACCGTGGTCGAACCGGGCTTTGTCGACAACTACCTGACCTTTGATCGCAGCGGCCCCCTGCGCGAGGTCGTGTTGCGCGAAGTCATCCACCCGACCCACCGCATCTTTGGCGAGCAGGCCGATCACCTCAGATCCGAAGCCTGCCTGAGACTAGATCTGGGTGCGGGTCGGTTGCCCGGCATGATCATCATGAGCGCCAGAGACCCCAACCATTTCTCGCCGCAGTTGGGTACAGACCTGCTGTCCTTCTTCGCAGGTGTGTTTGAACGCTCCATGCGCAACTGGCTGTCGTGAGCCTGATCTCACCGGCCTGCCGCGACGCGCTGCAACACTGGCTGGAAAGCCTGGGCGCTCTTGGCGGTCGGTCCGAGAACACGCGATCTGCCTATCGTGGCGACGTGACCGAGTTTCTGTCATTCATGACATTACATCATAGCGAACGTCAGGGGCTTGCTGCTCTGGCTCGCATTTCGGTCTCGGACATGCGCGCCTGGATGGCTGATCAGCGCGGATCAGGGGTCGGTGCCAGGTCGTTGGCGCGAAAACTGTCCGCCGTAAAAAGCTTTTACCGCTGGCTGTCAGAACGCGAAGGGTTTGAACCGACTGCAGTTTTATCGACCCGATCGCCCAAATTCACCAAAAAGCTGCCGCGCCCACTGGCCGAAGACGCCGCACGCTCGATGATCGATACGGTCGAGCTCCAATCCTCCAGCGACTGGGTCTCCGCTCGGGACGTCGCTGTGGTCACGCTGCTATACGGCTGCGGCTTGCGTATCTCAGAGGCACTGTCCCTCACTGGAAAGGACGCGCCGCTTGCAGGGACGCTGCGGATCATCGGCAAGGGGAACAAAGAAAGAATCGTACCTGTCCTTCCTGCCGCCAGCGCGGCAGTCGACAGGTACCTTCAGCTATGCCCGCACCCGCAAGCCGACGACAAAGCTCTGTTCCGTGGCGTTCGGGGCGGGCCTTTGAACCCCGGCGCAATTCAAAGCGTGATGGCCAATGCGCGGGCTCAATTGGGGCTGCCAGCGACCGCAACACCGCATGCTTTGCGGCACAGTTTCGCCACACATTTGCTGTCTGCCGGGGGCGACCTTCGCGCGATTCAGGAACTGCTGGGCCACGCCTCTTTGTCGACAACCCAAACCTACACAGCGGTAGATACCGCCCGCCTGATGGAAGTCTACAACCGCGCGCACCCCAAAGCCTGAGACACTACATCTGGCTGTGTTGCGGCTTTTGGTTTGCATCTCGCCCCCGCATCGTACAAGAGACACGGATGACAATCAGATTCAAAGCTTTACTCGTTCATCTGTTCACCGCCACTGGTGCCGTTTTTGCAATGCTCGCCATGTTGGCAGCGGTCGACGAAAAGTGGAGCCTGATGTTCCTGTGGCTTGTCGTTGCCTTCATCGTCGATGGCATAGATGGCCCGCTAGCGCGCCACTACCACGTCAAGCAGAATGCCCCGCAATTCGACGGCATGATCCTGGACATGATCATCGACTACCTGACTTATATCTTCATACCAGCCTTTGCACTGTTTAAGTCTGGCCTGATGGATGGCTGGACCGGTTGGTTCGCCATCATTGTCATAACATTCGCCAGCGCTATGTACCTCGTGGGCACCGGCATGAAGACCAAAGACAACTCTTTTGCCGGTTTTCCGGGCTGCTGGAACATGTTTGTGATTGTGATCTTCGCGCTGCAGCCAAACTTCTGGATCATACTGGCTTTGGTGACGGTGCTGTCGGTTGCAATGTTCTTGCCGCTCAAGTTCATCCACCCTGTTCGCACGGAACGGTGGCGGACAATTTCCCTGCCCATGGCGCTGGCATGGACATTCTTTGCCGGCTGGGCCGCGTGGGTCGATTTCCACCCTGAAAGCTGGGCGCATTGGGGGCTGGTGATTACAAGCCTTTACCTGGCATCAGCCGGAATCCTACAGCAGATCATTCCGCCCCGAAAAGCCTGAGGTTACAAAACCTCGTCGACCTCATACTCTGTACCGTTATGGGTAAACACGTCGCCCTGTTGCAGACCTGCCATAGCAAGGTAGATCGGGCTTTGTGTTGAAATCCCCATATATGTTGTACCCTCAACCTCGAACCGCGTGGTCGAAACGCAGACAACGAAACTCCGGCCATTGAAGCGGACAACAGAGCCCGGTTGCACCGTGTCCTTCAGGCCGAAGTCCGTATTTTCGATCACGTCGATTTTGGCATGATGGGCTTGCAAAGGGGCATCAAACGCAGCCGCCAGATCCGCATTCTCGCGCGAGGCCACCATGTCATCCTTGTCATGTACCTCACGATCATCCAACTGCGAATCCTTAAGAAACGCGTCATAATGCGCTTGCGCCGCCGCAAGTTCCTGTTCCTCAAGCGACATCAGGCGATCGATGATGGCCTTTTTGCGAACGCCCGGATCTGGTTGCGCAGTCATTCCATACCATCCTTTGAAATCTCTGTTTGATACAAAGTGGGCCCCAAGCAATGGAATTGCAACAGAAATCCGCCTTCAGATCAGCAGCCCCGCAGCCCGTTCGTGACGTAACAAGGCCACTTTGGTCTCAATCCCACCCTCGCCCGAAAAGCCACCTAAGCCGTTCGCGGCCAACACTCGGTGACACGGGATGATGACCGGGATCGGGTTGGCACCACACGCCTGACCGACGGGCTGAGGTGGCTGCCCCAGTTCTTTCGCAATATCTCCATAGGTGCGCGTGTCGCCCAACGGAATGGCAAACATCAAGTCGCAGACTTTGCGTTGAAACTCCGACCCGACGATGCGGTAAGGTAGGTCAAATCGCTCCAGTTTCCCTCGATCATAAGCCACCAATTGCGCGGCAGCTTCTTTTAGCAAAGGCGTTACAGGGCCTTCATCCACCCCATTCCAAACAAGACGCGTTATCTCGCCCTCTGTTTCTTCGACCCCAAGGCGGCCGAATTGGGTATCAACAGCAATCATCGGCATGAAAAAAGGTTGCAGATGTATCGCAACACCTGCAACCCGATTCCCGACGATCCGCCCCTTCATCTGGCTAAAAATATCCCGGAGCGCGAGGCAGAGCCTCGCAAAACTCTCAGGACACCCGCGAAAAGGCGGACTTAACTTAGTGCCTCATCGCAACGTCCGCAGACACCGTCATGCGCGTGGCGACCCACATCTGGCAAAATCTTCCAGCAGCGCTGGCATTTTTCGCCTTCGGCCTTTTCAAAGACCACTGCAACCCCTTCGATTTCCGGCACACGGAAAGCTTCGGCGGGGGCCGGGTCGCCAGTTACGGTCAGGCCCGAGGTGATGCACATGTCATCGACATCGAAAGTCGCCAGCAGATCACGTGTTTCCTGATCTTCGACATGAACGATTGGCGCAGCCTCAAGGCTGGAGCCGATCACCTTGTCCTGACGCTGTACCTCAAGCGCGGCGGTGACCGCACGGCGGACGCGACGCACCTTGGACATATTGGCTTCCAACTCGGCGTTACGCCAATCGGCAGGCGTGTCCGGGAAATCCACCAGATGGACTGAGCTGTCATCGCCCGGGAACCGCTCCAGCCAAACCTCTTCCATGGTAAAGACCAGAACCGGGGCCAGCCAAGTGGTCAGGCGATGGAACAGGATATCCAGCATGGTGCGCGCAGCGCGGCGACGCAGGTTATCACCGTCGCAGTACAGCGCATCCTTTCGCACATCGAAATAGAACGAGGACAGATCGACCGTGGCAAAGGTGAACACTGCGCTGAACACGCCCTGGAAGTCGAACGCGGCATAGCCATTGCGCACCTGCTCATCCAGCTCAGCCAGACGGCTCAGCACCCAGCGTTCCAGACGCGGCATATCCTCGGGCGCAACCCGATCCGCTTCGCTGAAATCAGCCAATGAGCCCAGCATGAACCGCATTGTGTTGCGCAGGCGCCGATAGCTGTCGGCAGTGCCCTTCAGAATCTCCGGCCCAATCCGCTGGTCAGCGGTATAATCGGTCTGAGCCACCCAAAGACGCAGGATATCGGCTCCGTATTGCTTCACGACCTCTTCCGGCACGATGGTGTTGCCCAGCGATTTGGACATCTTGTTGCCCTTGGCGTCCAGCGTAAAGCCGTGGGTCACGACGTTTCGGTACGGCGCACGCCCCTTGGTGCCACAGGCTTGCAGCATCGACGAATGGAACCACCCACGGTGCTGGTCGGTGCCTTCCATGTAGACATCCGCAATGCCATCCTCGGTCCCGTCCTCGCGGTCGCGCAGAACGAAAGCGTGGGTCGAACCCGAGTCGAACCACACGTCCAGCACATCGAACACCTGATCGTAGTCGTCAGGGTTTGCGATGCCGTCGAGGATCGTCTCTTTGAACCCATCGGTGTACCAGATATCCGCGCCATCCTTTTCGAACGCCGCCTTGATGCGGGCGTTTAGTTCCTCATTGCGCAGCAGGTAATCAGAGTCGGTCGGCAGAGCACCCTTCTTAGTAAAGCAAGTCAGCGGCACGCCCCAGGCGCGCTGGCGGGACAGAACCCAATCCGGGCGCGCTTCGATCATCGAATACAGGCGATTGCGACCGGTCTGCGGCGTCCATTTCACCAACTCATCGATGGACCGCAGAGCGCGTTCGCGGATGGTATCCCCCATCTCGCCCATACCATCGTTCAGCTTTCGGTCGACCGAGGCAAACCACTGCGGCGTGTTGCGATAGATGATCGGCGCCTTCGAGCGCCACGAATGCGGATAGCTGTGCTTGATCTTGCCACGCGCCAGCAGCCCGCCAACTTCGACCAGCTTGTCGATGACGGCTTTGTTAGCGTCACCCTCACCGCCCTTGCGGGACAGGATGAACTTACCGCCAAAGAACGGCAGATCGGCGCGGAAGCTGCCATCATCCATCACGTTATAGGTGATGACCTGCTCCAGCATGCCAAGATCGCGGTAAAGCTCGAATTCCTCCATCCCGTGCGAGGGCGCGCAGTGAACAAAGCCGGTCCCTTCGGTGTCGGTCACGAATTCAGCCGCACGGAAATCACGGATGTCGTCCCATTCGCCATTGCCGCCCTCGGCCCCGGCCAGCGGGTGGGTCAGCTGGACGCCTGCCAGCTCATCGGTGGTCACGTCACGAACGCGGGTCCACTGGTCGTCGTTCAAACGGGCGCGGCCCAGAACATCAGCGGCCAGATTGTCCGCCAGCAGGAATTTATCGCCCACATTGGCCCAGCATTCCTCAGGCGTGCCGATGACTTCGTATAGGCCATACGAGATGTCCTCGCCGTACACGACCGCCTTGTTCGACGGCATGGTCCAAGGGGTCGTCGTCCAGATCACGACAAACGCGTCGTCCAGATCGCCCGCATTCACGACCTTGAACTTTACCCAGACGGTAAAGCTTTCCTTGTCGTGATACTCAACCTCGGCCTCGGCCAGAGCAGTCTTCTCGACCGGCGACCACATCACAGGTTTTGAGCCCTGATAAAGTGTGCCGTTCATCAGGAACTTCATGAACTCATCCGCGATCACGGCCTCGGCGTGATAGTCCATGGTGATGTAAGGGTCAGGCCAATTGCCGGTGATGCCCAGACGCTTGAACTCTTCGCGTTGGATGTCGATCCAGCCCTCGGCGAACTTGCGGCATTCCTGACGGAAGTCGACGATGTTCACCTCGTCTTTGTTCTTACCCTTCTTGCGGTACTGTTCCTCGATCTTCCATTCGATCGGCAGACCGTGACAGTCCCAGCCGGGCACATAACGCGCATCAAAGCCCATCATCTGATGCGACCGTACGATCATGTCCTTGATGGTCTTGTTCAGAGCGTGGCCGATATGCAGGTGGCCGTTCGCATAGGGGGGGCCATCGTGCAGGGTAAAGGGCGTACGGCCCTCTTTCTCACGCAAGCGGTCATAGACGCCGATTTGTTCCCAACGCTCCAACCATGCAGGCTCGCGCTTGGGCAGGCCAGCGCGCATGGGAAAGTCAGTTTTGGGCAGGTTCAGCGTGTCTTTGTAATCAGGTGTCTGGATCGTGTCGGCGCACATTGGGGGCGTCCTTTGGATGATCTTGTCGTCGTAGGGATCGAAGCGGTCGGTGCGAAGTCTCAAACACCTTTGCCCGGCGTCTCAGAGGGTCAGAGCGCCGGGGATATAATTCGAATAATGATGGCCATCTGCTCATACATGGCCGCGCTTATAAGACGCCCGCCCTCAATGGTCCAGAGGTTCCGACCCATGCGGCGAATGGCGCAGCTGCGCCCATCGGTTGAGCCACGCCAGACCGGCCAACGCAAGTCCCAAAACAAGCAGCGAAAACACCCGGATGAGCCCGCCCAAGCCCGAAATATCAATCAAAAACACCTTCGCGACAGCCAACCCGATAACAATCAAGCCCGCCTTACGCATCAAATCAGACTGGCGCGCCAGAGATTGATAGAAAAGCACTGCCCCAATCAACAGGAGAATAAGCGTATAGGTGTAAAGTTCGGGCTGCGTGACGCCGTTGCCCTCAAACATACCACCCGCGCCTTGCCAGGCATGACGGATCGCGAGCCCCAACCAGACAGCGACCAACGCGACGGCCGCCCCAAAGCTGATCCGCCTTAGCAGTGCAGGTGCCGCAACAATCCGCCAGGCGGAAAAGCCAATCGCCAGAGCCGGCAAAAGATACCCAACCGCAAGGGTGTTCAGTACCGGTGGCCCCAAAACTGGATCGGCCATTGGGTTAAGCAGCGGATTGGCGTCGGACAGTGCTTGCCCCAGCCGTGCGACACCATGTGCTGCAAAAAATGCGGCAAGCAAGTAGCGCGCGTAATTCAGTTTGCCGCCCAGTTCGAACCTTTGCACCTGCGCATAAGCCAGCAGCAGCCAGATGACTGCCAGCAAACCCAGCCCCCAATGGCTGTCATCTGCGCCACCCTCACCAAAGCCCTCAAGCCAGCGCAACAGAAGCAGTGACAGCAAGATACCTGCCGTCGCCCACGCAGCACTCTCTAATAGTAGGATCGCAACGGGGCGCTTAAGCCGTTTCAGAAGCCACCAACCAACGACAAAACCGATCACTGCGGCCAGATAAACCATCGTCATCTCGCCGAGCGGGGCCGCTTCGGCCCATTTGAGCCCGGGGTTCAGGACCAACCGCACCGTCACAGTGAAGACCCCGGCCCAGATGAACCAACTCATCGCAGGTAGATTAAACCGCCGGTCCAGCGCCGCGGCAGCGACAATCATGACAACCAAGGCCACTGTGAGCGCAGCTGAGCTGAGCACGATGATGCAAGCAAAACTCAGACAGGACAGCGCAGAAAGGGTTGCCAGAGCCGGACGCATGCGATCTTCCCCGTCAACCCGCGCGAACCGCTCCGCCCAAAAGACCATCATCGTGCCCAGTGCAATTGCGTGAAGTCCCCAAGGGTACGCCCCGATTACTTGCGCGGGGCGCCAGCCAATTTCCAAGGCGATGGCCAGCGACGGTGCGAACACGGCGGCCACCCCAGCCCAAACCTTTGCATAGCGCCCGCCATTCAGCGATCGCCACGCTGCCGACACACTGATGGCCGCACCAATCAAGACCAGAGCCGTGATGACCATAGGATAATCTGCCTCGGCAGTTTCCGCGTAAGTCTCAGCGAATGCCCGAAACGCTGCGCTCTTGTCCAAACCGTGCATAAGCACAAAGCAGATCAGACCCAGTCCCGATATTATGGCCGTGTCCTGCAAAGCACGCGCGCCCCTTGCCCAAAGGATCAACGCTAAGGTCAACCCGGCCAGTAACACGATACTCAACCAGAACTCTGCGACTGAGTCCGCCCAATGGATCGACAAGATAACAGAAGTGGTCGCGACCGAACCAAAGGCCAGACGGGTCGGAAATTGAGGCCACGGATCGCCTTTGTGACGCCAGATAGCCTCGGAGATCATTGGCCCGGAGTGATTGGGCCAGATGCTTCGAACAGGAATTACAATGGCGATCAGCGCAAGGGCCGTCACAGTGGTTAAGTACGCAGGTTCAGTCGACGGCGAAGACACAACCATCAGGAACGCCGCGCCATAGGCCCCGACCAGCGCCAGCACCGAAACCCACGCCCATCGGCGCACGGTGTCTATTCCCAAACCCAAAACAGCGATCACAAAGAAATAGCCGTATAGCCACGTGGGATCCTCGGATGATCCTCCGACAACGAACGGGCCCATGAATGCGCCAATCAAACCCACCGCTGCAAGTAAGGGTCCGTGAAACCAACCCAAAACCAACCCGATCAGCGATACACCTATCATGCCGGTAAGAGCGGCTTGGGGTCCGATCAAGTCATAGAGCTGACGTGCAGCCAGGATCGCGCCGAACAAGGTGACAAGCCCCGCACCCGAAAACACGGACGGCAGATAGGCAGTGGACGTGCTTTCATCATCACCAAAGCGACGGCGGACAACTTCGCCCGCAACAATCAACGCGAAGCCAAACCCAAGCGCTGCGATCACCCGAGCGGGTGGCGGCAAGAGCCCACTCTCGACCCCGTATTGAACAAGAAAAATCCCGGCCAGCGCCAAGGAAAGCGCCGAAACTGCATAAAACCAGTTCTCGCGCAGCCAGGCACCCAATGCAGAAAAGCGATCCTCGCGCAGAACGACAGCAGCAGGGGTGTTGTCGGTATCTTCGGACGGTACATCTTTGGTTGCTACACGATCTTCCGGGGCTGGTCCCCAAGGCCTTTTTGAGGGCTTCACCTCAACAGATTCGGTTGGTTCAGGAACTTGAATGGGTGCCTCAGGCGTTTGCTCTGCCAGTCGATGTTCCAACTGCTCTACCCGCCTGCGTAGCCTCATATGAGCAACCAACAGGAAGATGATCGCAACCGGGATGGCCATCACGATCAGACCGGCAAGTACAAGCAACGATTCCAAACAAATTCTCCAAGCGATAATGACCTGAAGCTATCGCGCGCAAACTTCTGTTCATAGTCCGTAAATCCGGATGTATCCCGCTTAGTCAGCAGGTTAATACAGGCCCTGAAGGCGGATAGGCAGAGCGAAGTTGCTTTCAGGGATGGAACAGTGATCCGACCCAATAGGCGATTGCCGCTGCTGCGCCACCGATCAAGAGGGTCTCAACGCCGGATCGCCACCACGGGGCCAGAGACCAGCGGCTTTTCAAAGCCCCGATTGCAAAAAACACGGCCATAGTCATCCAGGCCGACAGAACAAAGGCCCGGTCCATAGAGAACAAAAAAGGCAGCAACGGGACCATTCCAGCGACCAAAAACGCCAGAAACGTCGCCATCGCGGCTTTTAGCGGGTGGGGATCAACACTGCCCAGACCATACTCGCCCTCGATCATCAGGTTGATCCAGTTGTCATGGTTAGCAGTGATAGCGTCGGTGGCTTCTTCCAGAACCCGCCCTGACAGACCTTTTTGGGCAAGTATCGCGCGCACTTCTGCCCTTTCGCCATCAGGATAGAGGTGGATATGACGCTCTTCGATCGCACGAATGCGACGGATGTTGTCCAGCTCGGCCTTGGTGCCGGAATAATTGCCCGCCGCCATCGAAAACCCATCCGCCAGCACATTCGCCAATCCAAGGGCCACAATGATGAACGGGGACAACCCTGCCCCGGCTACACCTGCGACGATGGCAAAGGTCGTTACAGACCCGTCGATCCCTCCGTAAACCACGTCGCGCAAGACGCCCCGTCCCGGCGGAGCATTTATGCGGTCTGTTATTTCCTGCTGGCTGTGTCCGTGCTCGGTCATGGCTGGCTCCGGCTTTTCTATGCCATCCAGCAGACGTCAGTTCCTTGCGGCAGGTCAAGTTTTCGAGAACAACCCCGCAAGGGCGCGCTTGATCATTCCGCGCGTCGACGGCTTGTGCCGCTGGGAAAAGGGTAGCGGTCGGCAAACTTCCATTGCAGCGACACCCACACGTGCACTTAGTGCGCCATTTACCAGACCTTCGCCAAATCGCCGCGATAACTTGCTAAGGACCGATCCACCCAAAACAGGTTCCAGCAGGTCATCCCCAACCGCCACTGCCCCCGTCGCGACCAGATGCACGAACACCGCCCGCGTCAGCCGCCAACTACCAAGAAAACCGGCCCGACCGCCATAGATTTCCGCAATCCGTCGGATCATCCGCAGCGACGCGGCCAGCGCTGTGGCGACATCTGCCAAAGCCAAAGGAACCAGCGCCGTGACGGTGGCGACCTGACGGGCGGCGGCTTCTACCTCGCGACTGGCAGCGGCGTCCAGGGGGGCCAGCAATTCATCCTCGGCCAGGGTCAATAACCCGGACGCGTCGAACTGCTCGCCCATCCGTTCGGTCAGGCGCTCCCTGCCCCATTTGGTTTCGTCCCGACCTTTATAAAAGGCGATCAGGCGAATGGTTACTGCACGTGCTTGCGCCAGATCTTCGTCCGCCAATGCGGTGTCGGCAGATTGGCGTATGTCATCAACCCGCGACAAACGTGCTATGGCGGCAAGCTCACGTGTGGCGATGATCAGTGCAACAAGCACCAATGCCACAAACAAACCGGTGACAACCCATCCTACCACCGGTGCACGTAGCAGCAAAGAATTCACAAAGTCCCACGCAGCGACGGACACCACTGCGCCAACCACCGCCAGAGCGAGCCCCCAAAACCATCTCGACAACGCCGATGGTCGTCGCGCAGCAATACGCGCAGCGCTTTGCATTGCCTGCCCTTGCGGTTGCGCCACATCCGGCACCGGAGGGGCCTGCGCCACGTCTACAGGCGCATCATCGGCCTCAAGATCAATCAGAACCGGACCCTTAGCCATTGTCTGTCCCTTCGCATGTCCAGACGTATTTGATGTCCGGCAAGTTTTCATCATTCTCGGCCCCATCGCTGCGAGAGACCTCAGAAAATCCATTTCGCTCGTAAAAGCGACGGGCTGGCAAATTCGCCTGAAAAGCGAACAGCGAAAGCCGCGCCCGTCGTTTTTTCGCCACCTCCAACAGGTGTTTTCCTATGCCTTGCCCTCGCGCATTGGGGGACAGGTAAAGCGAGTGTATCTCGTCTCCGTTCAACGCCAGAAACCCTACAACCCTACCCTCAAGTTCAGCCACTGTGACCCAGTCCTGATCAATCATACGGCCACAGAATGCGATTGTTTCTGCGCACGAATGAAGTTCGGGCATCCAATCGTTTTCTCGTGCGAAGCCGTGCAAAATCTCGCCAGTCGCACCAGCGTCCGTACTGCGGGCAGAGCGCAAGACGAAGCTCACAGCTTATCTCCGATCAGGAACTGTGCGGCCCGATCCAAACGGATATGAGGGGGGCCATCACCCGGGCGCAGGTTCAGATGCGCGGGGGCAAACGTCATGAAACCATAATCCGCGTCCAGCCAGCTGTTGGCCCCGCTTCGGGCAGCATTCAGCAGCTTTCCCGGATCGTCGGGTAATTCACCCGGGTAGAACGCCGCCTGCTTGCCATCCAAAAGGGTTCCCCGAACACAAGGAAGCTCGATCCCGTCATGTTTGCGAATCTCTTCGGTTGTGGCGCGCAGGGCGGCAATCGACAAAGCCGTTGTTTCGGCTCCGGCAAAGCTTGCGCGGTCACGAGCGTCGCGGGTCAATGCCTCCATGATGCTGGTCAGGCGCTGATGTTGCTGATGATGCAGGTGGTCCGCCTTGGTCGCAGCAAACAAGATGCGCTCGACACGTCTGCCAAGCAACAAACGGCTTAACCACGCATTGCGGCCCGGACGAAACGCCGACAGGATATCCGCCATCGCGCGGCGCATATCCTCGACAGCTTGCGGCCCTTTGTGGATTGCGCCCAGCGCGTCGACAAGGACAACCTGTCGGTCGATCCGGGCGAAATGGTCCCGAAAGAACGGTTTGACGACCCGAGATTTATAAGCCTCATACCGGCGCGCCATTTCGCGATGAAGACTGCGTCTGGGGGCCGGGCCATCCACGGGCAAAGGCGCAAAGGTCAGCACCGGCGACCCGGCTAGATCACCCGGCAGCAAAAAGCGACCGGGCGTACAGTCATAGAACCCGGCATCGCGAGCCGCGCCCAGATATTCGGCAAATGCCGCAGACAGCGATTGTGCCGTGGGTTCGTCATGCGCCCCATCCGGTTCGGCGGCTTTTGCGCGGGCCAGAAAGGCCGACGCTTCGGCCCGGTCAGACATGCGCGCCAATGTCTCTGACGACCAGTCCTCGTAGGTTTTTTCCAGCAAGGCCAAGTCCAGCAGCCATTCACCGGGATAGTCGACAATATCCAGATGTACGGTCCTTGGACCCTGAAGGCCCGACAACAACCCGGAAGGCCGGGCTTTGAAAGACAGGCGCAGCTCGGACACGGCGCGTGTGCTGTCGGGCCAAACCGGTTCCGGGCCCGTCAAAGCGGCCAAGTGGTTTTCATAGTCAAAACGCGGCACCGTGTCGTCGGGTTGGGGTTGCAGGTAAACCGTATTGATCCGGCCTTCCTGTTGGGCCACCAGCCCTTGCATCCGACCGCGATCCAGCAGGTTCGCAACCAAAGACGTGATGAACACCGTTTTGCCCGAACGCGCCAGACCCGTTACACCCAAACGGATCACCGGTTCGAACAAAGCCTCAGACACGCTGTCGCCGACGGATTCAACACCGCGTACCACGCTGTCTGCCAAGGTAGAGATGACCAAACCGTCGCCCCGCTTTTATCGTTTTTCTCAAGATAGGTAGCCGTTGCAAGAACTGCCAGCGCTTTCCCGCTCTTGCCCGTATCCATATGTCGCGTTACCAGCGGCGCATGCCAAGATACGCTTTGAAAGTCGAATACCAAGGGGAACCGTTCGCAGGTTGGCAACGGCAAAAGGATCAGCCGTCCGTTCAGGGCGCGATCGAGCAGGCCCTGTCACGCATCCAGCCGGGCGCGCATACAATCGCCGCCGCCGGTCGCACGGACGCCGGAGTGCACGCATTGGGTCAGGTTGCTCATTGCGATCTGGACAAGGAATGGGATCCGTTCCGGTTGTCAGGTGCTTTGAATTACCACCTTAAACCGCAACCGGTCGCTATCGTGCAGGCTGCGCGGGTTGACGACGATTGGCATGCGCGGTTTTCAGCGCTTGAGCGGCAGTACCTATTCCGGATTTTGATGCGCCGTGCGCCCGCGACCCACGACGCGGGCCAAGTCTGGCAGATCAACCACCATTTGGACGTATCAGCGATGCAGGCGGGCGCAGATATGTTGATTGGCCGACATGATTTTACCACGTTCCGCTCATCGATTTGCCAAGCCGCAAGCCCGGTAAAAACCCTGGATGAATTGCGGGTCGAGGCCGTCACCGGGTTTTCCGGCCCAGAGGTTCATTTTCACGTTCGGGCCCGGTCGTTCCTGCACAATCAGGTACGCAGTTTTGTTGGCACGCTCGAACGTGTCGGCGCAGGCGCGTGGACGCCGCAGGATGTCAGGAATGCCCTTGAGGCTGCCGATCGCTCGGCCTGTGGGCCGGTTTGCCCGCCGCAGGGCCTTTATCTTGCACGCGTCGGCTACCCTAAGCCGGTATTCGACTAGATCGCCCGCAACAGCAGCCCGCTGGCAATCACCGCAATCAGCAGACCCGCGACCAGTTCGATCGTAGGGGCGAGAACTTGCGCAAAACGCGTGGCCGAGGCCGAGGCAAGCAACCCGCCACGCAGGCCAAGTGACGTCCAGCCGACCAGGGTTGTGACCAAAGCCGTGCCCAAGGCCATTGCGAAAGCGCCAGCCACCCCAACCATCGCAATCCCCATTTGCCATGTCAGGATCAATACGAACAACGCGCCGGTGCAGGGGCGCGCCGCAATGCCTGCAATCAATACCGCCGCTTCTTTGAACGAGCCAACTTGGGCAACCTCTTCGGCCGTCGGGCCATGACGATGACCACAATCAGAACAAACGTCGTGATCGTCATGGTGGTGATGGTGATGGTTTGATTTATCCGCCCGATATCGCTTGGCAAAGCTTCGCAACGCCCTGAAAACCAGCCACAAACCGATCGCTACGATCGCACCATAGCTGATGGGCGCCATGACTCGCTCGGTGGTTCCAACCAGGCTTTCACGGGACATCTGGAAAACCAGAACACCGGCATAGACCAGCACAACCGCCGTTACGGCCTGTCCAAGACTGGACAGAACACTGATTGCCGACAGGCGCCAGAACGCAACGCGTCGACCCAACCCATAGCCCCCAATCAATACCTTGCCGTGGCCGGGTCCGATTGCGTGGAAAAACCCATATGCAAAACAAACCGTCAACAGTGTCGCGACCGCCTCAGGTTGTTCGGCCCGCGCAGCGCGCAGAGAGCGGGCAATCTGGTTCTGAAACTCGCGCTGCTCACCCGCGGCCCAGGCTGCGAGGTGATCAAACCCTCCGCTTCCCCAGAACCACAGCAGCAATCCGATCGCCAGAGTTACGGGAACAATCAGGTACTTGGACATGAAACTCTGATCTCGGTTGCAAAGCTTTCGCCGACCAGTGGGATATCATTCTCTGCGAGGTCGTAATCGGCATCCAAGGTGCGTAAGAAAGCCTGCATTTGCGCCAGTTGCCCGTCTATGTCCGGATCGACCCGGTCGATCTGGCACGCCTCAGGCCCGGTTACCGTAACCGCGCGCGTCACTTCGTAGGCCGTGTAATAGGATTCATCAAAGGGCTTTGCGGACAGATCGACCGCAGCCACTGCGCCACCCTCGACAGCGCGAAGATGGGACGTCACGATGCGCCCATCTTCGGTCGTCGCACTGGGCTCCAGCGGACCGGAAAGGGTCACAGGCTGTCCGTCTGCCGTTACAACCAAGTCGCCGTTATAACCGTCAATCCAATGAGCATCGAAACCGGCGAGGAATCCCTTTTCACCTTCGGTCAGAATACCGTCGGCATCCTGATCCAGCTTCATGTCCTCGAGCACCAACAACGAGTAGAACTCGTCATAAGCCCAGGTGACACGAACATGCGTCAATTGCCCCGTCTCGTCCACAATGAATTCTAACCCTGTGTCGATAAAGACATGAGGGTGGGCAAGCGCCGGGATCGGCGCACTCAAGGTCAATAGGGTCACAAACCAGCGCATGCGCGAAAGATAGGGGCTTGGCCCGCACGGGACAATGCGCATTTGCGTTAGCGTGCGGAAACCGGCCTGTGATTACCGGGGCGGGAACAGGACCAGCGTTTGCAAAGCCGTACCAACGGGGCCCTCGGTGTCATAGAGAACTGACTGCGACATACCGATTCCGGATGGCTGCCAGTGGCAGATGGAATCCGATGCCAGCCAGTCCGATACCGGCTCGCGATGCACCTGGACGGTCAGATCGGTATTCATGAAACCCATCTCAGTCGTTGGTGCATTCCAAGAAATTCCATTACCGCAATCCGCCAAAGGACACAGTGCCTGTATCGGCGACTGCATCTCGTCGGCAAGCAGTTGCGGTGTCCGCATCCAGACGACCTTGGGGCCAACGCCCTGATTGCCACCCGCCGGATACAGAATCTCGGAATGGTTAGCGAAGCCCGGCAGGTCGTGGCGTGTCTCACCAATCGGGAACGGGCCGGTAACGGCGTCCGCCAGCCTTGGAGCCGGCAAACTAACGTTGGGAACAGCGCCCAAATCCCGGCGCACCAGATGCATCGTTGTGGCTGTTGCGCATAAGGTGTCGTCCAGATCATGCACCGTCACACGGGTTGTCGCCAAGGTTTTGGTGTGGCGCGTGGTCTCAGCGGCCACGCGCAAGCCCGATAAAGGCAGCGGGCGCAAAAGATCAACGGTCAGACGGGTCAACATCTTGTCCGGGCCGACCTCGGTTTCGGCTGCCCGCACGATCAACCCACTGACAGGACCCGCGTGACAATGATCCGCTGACCACGGCCCGCGTGCAGGATCGTTGCCCACGAAAGCGCCGTCCGCGCTGACGTGGAAATAGGCCTGCTGGGTCAGATCCGGGTTCGATACCATTCCTTCCCTCAGACCTTTTCCTGCGTGTGCTTTTTCAATTCGGCCCGGGCAACTTGGCGTCGATGCACCGCGTCAGGTCCGTCCGCCAGCCTGAGCGTCCGGACATGGGTCCAGGCGGCGGCCAACGGTGTATCCTGACTGATCCCCTGTGCGCCAAACATCTGCACCGCCTCGTCAATCACCTTGAGCGCCACGCGTGGGGCCACAACCTTGATCTGGCTGATCCAAGGGGCCGCAGCACGCGCGTCGCCCTGATCCATGAACCACGCAGCTTTGAGACATAGTAAGCGGGCCATTTCGATCTCCATCCGGCATTCGGCAATGATGTCGAAATTCGCCCCAAGCTGGGCCAGCTTTTTGCCAAACGCCTCACGCTGCAGCGATCTTTTGCACATCTGTTCCAAGGCTATCTCGGCTTGACCAATAGCGCGCATGCAGTGGTGAATACGCCCGGGGCCAAGACGACCTTGCGCGATCTCGAACCCCCGTCCTTCACCCAACAGAATGTTCTGAGCGGGAACACGGACATTGGTGAAACGGATGTGCATATGCCCGTGCGGGGCATCATCGTGACCGTAAACCTCCATCGGGCGCAGAACCTCGATCCCCGGCGTGTCGGCGGGCACAACGATCATCGACTGCCGTTTGTGCTTGGGTTGCTCTTCACCCGCGGTTTTGACCATGACGATGTAGACTTTGCACCGCGGATCGCCTGCCCCGGATGACCACCATTTTTCACCATTGAGGACATAGTCATCGCCATCCCGAACGCAGGACATGGCGATATTCGTCGCGTCAGACGACGCGACATCAGGTTCGGTCATCAGGTACGCTGATCGAATTTGACCTTCCAGCAACGGTTTCAGCCACTGCTCTTTCATGCGCTCTGTCCCATAGCGCTCAAAGACTTCCATGTTACCTGTATCGGGGGCCGAGCAGTTGAACACCTCAGCGCCAAGCGGTGTCTTACCCATTTCCTCAGCGAAATAGGCATATTCCACGGTGGTCAGACCAAAACCCTTGTCGCTGTCCGTCAACCAGAAATTCCACAAGCCCGCAGCCTTGGCCTTTGCCTTGAGACCTTCCAGAATCTCCGCCTGACGGGCCGTGTACTGCCAACGATCGCCCTTGTTGATTTCCTCAAGATACTCTGCCTCAAGCGGCATGATCTCATCACGGATCATATCCACCACGCGTTGAAGCAACTGGCTGTTTTCCTCGCGCAGGCCGAATGACATGCTCATGGTTTTTCCTCCTACGACCCGGCGCGCGGGCTTTACCTTTGGCCTGAGAATGACTTAGCTGCCGATGGAATGTCCAGTTGGGTGACGGAACGTCAATTCAGACCAAATGACACAGGGAGTGGCCAAAATGGCGTTGTTGATTGAAACAGGATTGTCCGATTGGATCAGCGACGAGGAAATCGCCGAGCAGATCCGAGAGCTGCACCCAGACTTGGACGTCAGAACGCCAGGCGATATCGGAAACGCAAACGAGATCACGATGGTCGCGCTGGTTGGATTAAGTCAGGATCAACCGGCCAGACTTCCGAACCTTGAGCTGGTTCAGAAATTGGGGGCCGGGGTGGAAACCATTGTCGGAAACCCCGCGCTGCCGGATCACGTGCGTGTCGCCCGTCTGAAACCCGATGCACCTGCGCAGGGCATTGCAGAGTGGTTCGTTGCCTACATCTTGCGTCATCAGCGGCACATCCCGTTCCACGAAGCCGCCCAGCGCCGCGCCGAATGGGTTCCAAAGGCTCCGCGACAGGCTGCTGAGACGGTGGTTGGCGTGTTGGGGCTCGGTCATATCGGCGCGCGAAGCGCCAAGATGCTGCGCGACGTCGGCTTTCAGGTCATGGGATGGAGCAGATCGCCAAAACAGATCGAAGGGGTAACTTGCTTGCATGGAAACGACGCGTTGCCCGAGCTGTTGGGCCAGTGCGATCATGTCTGCGCGATACTCCCTTCGACACCCGACACCATCGGTTTGTTCGACGACCAGATGCTGGCCAAAATGAAGCCCGGCAGCCAATTGCTGAACGCAGGGCGCGGTGATTTGATTGAGGAAAGAGCGTTGATTGAAGCCCTGAACACGGGAACGCCGGGTCATGCAGTGCTGGACGTCACTTCAACAGAACCCCTGCCCGCAGACAGCCCGTTGTGGTCGCATGCCGGCGTCACGATTACGCCCCACGTTTCAGGCTGGCATTTGGGCGACGCCATGCGAGACGTGGCCGAGAATTTTCTGCGCCTGAAAGCGGGTTCGGCGTTGTTGCACGAAGTTGACCGTACACGCGGCTACTGACCTGTGATCAGGGCGTCAGGATCCAGTTGCCCTCGGCCGTCCGGCATCTGCGCGTTCTGACTTCGCGCGTTTGGTCGGTGTCTCCGGGCTGGACGACGTGCTGCAGGTACACGCAATTGTCTTTGACGTCTTGTACGCGAATGGTTCCCTGCGACCCACTGGCCGCGTTGGACCAAGCGCGCTCGGTGCCGACCTGAGGCGTGCCACCCTCAAGCATCGCATCCGCCGTGGCGTTCACCACGTTAAAGTCATCCGGGCTCAATCCCATTTCTGCAATGATTCTGGACAGCGGCTTGGCTTCGGCAGCCATACCGGACACTGTAACGGCCATCGCCGCCAGAATGGTCATAAATCGGGCTTTCATGATCGCCTCGCCTTTTTCGAAATAGATTTGCATTCAAGATTATACCGGCAACAGGTTGGGGCCAAGCCCTGTTGCCCAACCTTCAAATAATCCCGAACAAACCTATCGCGACTCTGACGCTAGGAGCGAAAGATCAATCCGCCCATAGTGCCCAAAACATCACCCAGAGGCACCAAATGGCACAGCCAAGCTACTATGCGCCGACAGGCGGACACCCCGGACAAGACCAGCTTTTGACCGACCGTGCCATGTTCACGGACGCATATGCCGTCATCCCGAAAGGCACGATGCGCGATATCGTGACCAGTTATTTGCCGTTTTGGGAAGAAACCCGGCTTTGGGTTCTGTCGCGGCCCCTCAGCGGCTTTGCCGAGACGTTCTCGCAGTACATCATGGAAGTGCAGCCCGGCGGGGGAAGCGACCGCCCGGAGACCGACCCACAAGCCCAAGGCGTTTTGTTTGTCGTTGAAGGCAAGGTAACATTGGTTCTTGCAGGAGACACACACACGCTGGAAACTGGGGGCTACGCCTATATCCCTGCCGGTTCGGATTGGAGCTTGCGCAACCACGGTCGTGAAACTGCGCGGTTTCATTGGGTTCGCAAGGCTTATCAAGGTGTTCCGGGCTTGCCCGCCCCGGACCCGATCATCACAAACGAACGCGACATCACCCCAATTGCCATGCCCGGAACCGAGGGGCGTTGGGCCACGACACGCTTTGCTGATCCGCAGGACCTGCGTCACGACATGCACGTCAATATTGTCACCTTTGAACCCGGTGGCGTGATCCCATTTGCCGAAACACATGTCATGGAACACGGGCTTTATGTGCTTGAGGGTAAAGCCGTTTACCGCCTGAATCAGGACTGGGTGGAAGTCGAGGCAGGCGATTACATGTGGCTACGCGCATTTTGCCCACAAGCCTGCTACGCAGGTGGCCCCGGGCGATTTCGGTACCTGCTTTACAAGGATGTAAACCGCCATATGCCGCTGACTTTGGCAAAACCCTGAAGCAGATCGTCCTTTTTCCGCGTCAGGGGTTCACAGAAGCCTCTGAATCTGGTGAAATAACCACGTTTTTTAGCACTGGAGATTGTTCAATGGTACTGCGCGGTTCACTGCTTACACTGGCGGCAATAGTCGGCCTGACGGCTTTTGACCCAACCCCCGCTATCGCGAAAGAAGAAAGCAAGTCGGTGTCTGTCTTCAGCCGCACCTGGGCGATCACGCAGGTTTCCGAAGCTCCGGTCGTGTATCGTGCAACGCGGGACAATAACAATCTCAACCCCTTTGGTCCGCCCCCACGCCTGCGCACGCTGCAAGCGATTGCCGCCATTCAGCAAGCAACCGGGTGCAAGCCGGTCGTCGGAAGCATGTATCAAAACATCTCAGGACAGTTCTTTTCGCAAGTCAGCTGCAACTAACCCGGGCGCGAAACGGGCATTGAGCTTGGCAGGGCGCGCTGCCATAGCTTGCGCATGAAACTCGCGATCAACGGATTCGGCCGTATTGGCCGCACAATTCTGCGGCAGCTTTTGGCTATGCCGCAGAATGCAGGCATTGAGTTGGTGTTGATTAACGACATCGCCCCGCTTGAAACCTGCACTTATCTGTTCAAATACGACAGTACCTTTGGTCCCTACCCAGGCATTGTCGAGCACAGCGCAACTGACCTCGTGGTCGATGGCCGCGCCATTCCCGTGACGCACAGTGCCGACTTGTCTCGCGTTGATCTGACGGGTGTAGATGTCTTGATGGATTGCACAGGGGTTGCGCGGACTTCGGATGTCGCCCGCCAGGGGCTGACGGCAGGCGCGCGTAAAGTGCTGATCTCTGGTCCCTCTCCCGCGACCGAGGTCACAATTGTTCTAGGCGCAAACGAAGATCAATTGGGCGACGCCTGCGTCGTATCGAATGCGTCTTGCACCACCAACGGGCTGGCACCGCTGGTCAAGGTTCTGGACGGGATGGCTGGCGTCGTATCGGGGCATATGACGACGATCCACTGCTATACAAACAGCCAGCCAATGGTCGATGCCCCACGCGGCGATCTGGCTCGGTCGCGCGCCGGGGCATTGTCGATGGTTCCCACGACCACCAGCGCCATGCATTTGATTGACGAAGTTCTACCTCATCTGGCTGGTCGCATTTCGGGCGCTGCGGTTCGTGTGCCTACGGCTAGTGTTTCAGCCGTCGATCTGATCGTTACATTGAACCGCAGCGTCGCCGCCGACCTTTTTCAAAAGGAACTACGCGAAGCGGTCGTACAATCTGCGGTGCTAGGTTGGACGGATGAACCTTTGGTCTCGTCCGACTTGCGAACGCGCCCGGAATCGCTGGTCATCGCAGGACCTGAGACGCGCCAAATCGGTGAGCATCAGGTGCGTGTCTTTGGCTGGTATGACAACGAATGGGGATTTTCCGCCCGGATGCTGGATGTCGCCAAACTCATGGCCGAGGGCTGAAACGGTCACAGCATTCTGCCTCCGGAAAGGTTCTATGATTAGTCGCTGGCTTGAGCCATTAATCCCAGATGCCAATTGACTGGCGAAGTATTCGCCATTTCATAGGGTTGCGCCGATCACTCTACGATCTCATACGGCGTATCGAACCAATGCTCTTCAAGGTTGGGACCGTCTCCGATCCGATCGACCACCGCGAATAGGCCCGGCCCATGCAAAGGTGTCAGAACCCCGTGCCACGTGCCGCGGTGGTAATTTATGGCCTGACCCGGAGTGGTTATGAACGCCATCAGAGCACCGGGTTTGCCGTTTTCATCCGTTGCCACAACAACCAGAAAGGGTTGATGTGTCATGGGAATAAACGCCTGACTGCCGTCAGGGTGGCGTTCGACCATCTCTAGTTTGTAGGGTATCGCCCGTTGATTGGCGTTGAATAAGCTGATCCCTGCCCGGCCATCGGACATGTCTAACCGCGCGCGATCATGGAACCGCTCACACTGACCCTGATTGATGATCTTATCCGGCGCGCCAGAAACCTCGATGACATCCCCGAACGGGGCGAAAGCCTCAGGTGTCAAAAGAACCGCTTTGACCTGCTTCATGATGGCAGAACGTCCCGCAACCGAAACTCGGCGATGCGTTCAACCTGACGGCACGCTTCGGCAAATTCCGTGTCGCGATCCTGTTCGATCCGGCGTTGAAACGATTGCAATATCCCGATTTTGTCGTGATCCCGTACCGCGATGATGAAAGGAAAGCCAAATTTCTGAGTGTACCGCGCATTCAAATCGGTAAAGGCTTCACGCTCCTGATCTGTGAGCGCATCCAACCCTGCAGACGCTTGTTCGGACGTGCTTTCCTGGGTCAAACGTTTTGCCTGCGCCAGTTTTCCCGCAAGGTCGGGGTGCGCGGTCAAGACACCCAAACGTTCATCCTCCGAGGCCGACCGGAACACGCGGGACAGCGCGTTGTGCAGCCCCCCGGCAGTATCATGCGCCGGCCCCAGCTCAAGGTCGTAGGCACGTTCGGCGATCCAAGCGGAATGTTCGAATATACCACCATAATGAGAGACAAAGCTCTGACGCTCCATTTGCGACGGCTTGGGTCGGCTTGTGGGCGGATGGGTCGCCGCCCAGTGTTGCGCGATCTGCAGGCGCGTCGCGAACCAGACGTCACTGTGCCCTCTGGCGTAGTCCAGAAACCGTTTCAGAGCCATGATGCGCCCGGGCCGTCCAACCAAACGGCAATGCAGCCCAACGGAGATCATCTTTGGCGCGCCTGCCTGTCCTTCGGCATAGAGCGCATCAAAACTGTCCTTGAGGTAGCAAAAGAACTGGTCCCCGGCGTTGAATCCCTGCGGTGTCGCAAACCGCATGTCATTGCAGTCAAGCGTGTAGGGAATAATCAACTGATCCTGCCCGGACACAGCAGTCCAATATGGCAAGTCATCGGCGTAAGTGTCTGAGACATAGTCAAACCCGCCCTCTTCAACGACCAGCCGAATTGTGTTGTCAGAGCACCGCCCTGTGTACCAGCCTCGGGGGCGCGTACCGGTGACTTCGGTGTGCAAGCGAATGGCCTCGGCGATTTGAGCGCGTTCTTCGTGTTCGGGCATGTCCTTGTGTTCAATCCATTTCAGCCCGTGGCTCGCGATCTCCCATCCAGCAGAGTGCATTGCGGCGACTTGATCCGGTGAGCGTGCCAAGGCGGTCGCCACTCCATAAACAGTAACCGGCAGGTCGTTCATCAGCCGGTGCAGACGCCAGAACCCGGAACGCGCCCCGTATTCGTAGACCGACTCGATATTCTTATGCCGCTGACCGGGCCAAGGAACGGCCCCAACTGTTTCGGACAGAAAAGCTTCGGACGCGTCATCCCCGTGCAGAATACAATTCTCACCGCCCTCTTCGTAATTCAACACGATCTGCAGGGCCAGCTTTGCACCACCCGGCCACTTTGGGTCCGGCGGGTTGGCTCCGTAACCTATCAAGTCCCGGGGATAACGTGGGGGCTGCATAATTGTCTTCGCCTTCATGTTTCTGCGTGATCTACGCTTTACCTCAGAAACCAACACAGGATTATCAAATCAATCCGAACGCTGTTTCCTTTTCTTTCGACATTCCCAAAGTTTCAGGATTTAACCCAGACTATGTCAAACATTTCCAAGCACGAATGCGGGATACCCTGCAAACAGCTTGAAATACGGCTAGAAAACAGGAGAGCCCCTTGGCTGGATATCTGACAACCCATGTATTGGATACGGCGCGCGGTTGCCCCGCAGCAGGGCTTCGGATTGCCTTGTTTGAAATATCAGACGACAGACGGAAACTGGCCGAGTTGCAAACAAACGAAGACGGCAGAACGGACAGCCCCATTTTGCCCGCGGATGCATTCAAAACAGGAACATACGAGCTTGTTTTCTTTGCCGGAGACTATCTACGTGCCACAGGCCAAACTGCCGATAATCCGCTGTTTTTGGATGAAATCCCGATCCGTTTTGGTATTTCTGACCCCAAGGCGCATTATCACGTGCCGCTTTTACTGTCGCCATATGGCTATTCGACCTACCGGGGCAGCTGAGCGGAGAACCAACCTCTCCCGCCCGTCGTACGCCCCTTTAGGGGCTTCTCCGGTTGGGCCAAGCGCCGCACCTTACAGGCGCGGCGCGGTTGCGCCAGACTGTTAGGGGTTTTCTGAGGAATGAGGTGCGACCGCGCTGCGGCGCAGCCGCAGCGCCGGGCCCAACTCTGTACAGCCCCCGCAGGGCGCCAACAGAGGCGGGAGCACCTATGGATCGCTAACCTCAGAGCCGATCACGACTTTGCTGATACGCGCGATCATAAATTCCATGAACAACCGCGCTTTTGGGTCCTGATGACGGCGATGGGTGTAAAGACACGCCATCTGTACCGAAACAGGAGGTGTTTCGACCGCGACGGGAACAAGCCGCCCGGCTTTTAGATATTCGGCCACTTCGAAGATCGGCTTCATCGCGATCCCCTGCCCCGACAAAGCCCAATCTGTCAGGACATCTCCGTCGTCGCACTCGAACCGGCCCGATACCGCGAACCGTTTGGGGCCATCCGACGTTTCCAACATCCACTTAAACTCCGACGCGCCGGGAAATCTCAGGTTCAGGCATTCGTGTTTGTCCGCAATCAAATCTGCCCCCGTGCGCGGCATACCGCGGCGTTCGACATAGCTGGGCGACGCGCATAATACCCGTTGGCAATCGGCAATCTTGCGAATACGCAGGGTGCTGTCTTCGGGCTGGCCGATAAAGAACGCCAGATCCAGCCCTTCTGTCGTTAGGTCAACGGACCTGTCCGTCAGGCGCAATCGGACATCAATTTCGGGATAATCGGCCAGAAAATCCGGCACGTGGGGTGCCAACAAACGTCGCCCCACGCCAAGGGGTGCGGCGACAAACAGCGATCCTCTGGGCGCTTCGGTCAGATGAACAACTTGCGCCTCGGCTTCATCAACCGCGTCCAGCACCGCAACCGCACCCGGATAGAAGGCCCGCCCCTGCTCTGTGGGTGACAGGTTCCGCGTCGTCCGCTGAAACAGGCGTACGCCAAGATGATCCTCAAGCTGAGAAATCCGGGCCGAGGTCACAGCCGGCGAAATACGCAGGTCGCGGCCCGCAGCCGACATGCTGCCCAAATCATAGACCCTGACGAACGTACGGATATTGTCGAGATAGGACATCTTATCGTTTTTTTTGATACAGTTTGACAATATACGGGAATACCGAAGAAAAGCCCATTTGCCTAGTGTGACGGCAAGTTACCGGAGAGACTCCTGATGTTCGAATTCGCCGTATTCTGGGATTGGATGGCTTTTGCCGTGCGCTGGCTGCACGTCATTACCGCGATCGCATGGATCGGGTCATCCTTCTACTTCATTGCTTTGGATCTTGGCCTGAACCGCAATATCCCCGGCCCCGCCGATGGTGAGGAATGGCAGGTTCATGGGGGCGGCTTCTACCACATCCAGAAGTACCTTGTGGCACCCGAAAAGATGCCGGATCACCTTACCTGGTTCAAATGGGAAAGCTATGCAACCTGGTTAAGCGGCGCGGCCCTGCTGATGATCGTCTACTGGGTCGGCGGAGAGCTGTATTTGATCGACGCCCAAAAGGCGGATCTGGCGCTTTGGCAGGGTATCCTGATCTCGGCCGCTTCGCTCACTGTGGGTTGGCTGATCTATGATTTCCTGTGCAAATCCGGACTGGGCGAGCGTCCAACGCTGCTGATGGTTTTACTGTTTGCTCTGCTGGTGGCGATGGGCTGGGGGTACAATCAGATTTTCACGGGCCGGGCCATGATGTTGCATCTGGGTGCATTCACCGCCACGATCATGACTGCGAATGTGTTTTTCATCATCATGCCGAACCAGCGCATCGTGGTCGACGATCTGAAAAACGGGCGTACGCCTGACCCCAAATACGGCAAGATCGCCAAACTCAGATCAACGCACAACAACTACCTGACGCTGCCGGTGGTTTTCCTGATGCTTTCGAACCATTACCCGCTGGCTTTCGCAACGCAATACAACTGGATTATCGCCGCTTTGGTTTTCCTGATGGGCGTCATGATCCGGCACTATTTCAACACACGCCATGCCCGCACCGGAAACCCGACCTGGACATGGCTTGCGACAGCGCTGCTGTTCATCGCGATCATGTGGTTATCCACCGCGCCAATGTACAAACCGCTGGAAGAAGCCGAGGCCCTCCCCCTCACCGCTGCTCAGCAGAAATTCGCGGCAGCAGACGGGTTTGAAGACGCCCATGACATCGTACTGGGTCGGTGTTCAATGTGCCATGCACGTGAACCGGTTTGGGAGGGTATTCTATGGGCCCCAAAGGGGGTTTTGCTGGAAACGCGAGCGGATATCGCGGGTAATGCAAAACAGATTTATCTTCAGGCCGGCATAAGCCACGCCATGCCACCCGCCAACGTTACCTACATGGAGCCCGCAGATCGCGAAGCGATTATTCGATGGTTCCGCAACGCCGGGTCCTAGTGCCGATACGCAAGCGCCACATCCGGGGTAAAATGAGACTGCGCGCGATAAGTTCTTCCCCTTGGCTGGAACTGATGCTCTAACATGAATGCAACGAACCGTCGTATTGGAAAAAGACGGTAACAGTTGATTTCGACTTGGGGCAGTTGGAGCCATCAAATGCAGAAGACCCGGCCGCGTGCTGTTGTGAAAAGTCACCTGTTCGGCCTGCTTGTCGCCTCTGTCCCAATGTCTGCTGTCGCGTTGGAAACGACGTTGAACGTGCCCGGCGCCTCAAGCGAGCTGGTGGACAGGATCGAAACCACCTCATCCGTGACAACTGCCGAATCCCGCGGGCTGGATACGCCCCTGGAAATCCTGTCCGCCGCCTTGTCGGATTATCGCACAATCGTGCAGATCCTATACGACGAGGGGTATTTTAGCCCTGTTGTCAGCATCAAACTTGACGGGCAAGAGGCCGCCGAACTCAGCTCTCTCAGTGTGCCGACGCAAATCAACCGCGCTGTAATCACGGTCAATACCGGCCCGACGTTCCAGTTCGGCGAGGCAATCGTGCAACCTTTGGCCCCGCAAACCGAGCTGCCCGAAGATTTCGCGACTGGCAAGCTGGCGACGACCGGCGCGATCCAGCGGGCAGGGTCTGCCGGGGTGCAGGGTTGGCGAAACGCCGGACATGCAAAGGCCGGGATTGAGGATCAGAACGTCATCGCGCGCCACGCGCAGAACCGGCTGGACGCGCAGATTGATCTGGCCCCGGGCCCCCGCCTGACCTTTGGCAAGATGATCATCTCTGGGGACACCGACGTAAAGCACCGCTCAATCGAAAAGATCGCCGGTTTTCCTGCGGGTGAGGTCTATTCGCCAGAAGCGATTCAAAAAGTTGGGACCCGGTTACGCCGCACCGGCACCTTTAACGTTGTCGCTATCGAAGAACGCGAAACGCCCAATCCTGACGGCACGCTGGATTTCGATGCCTATTTCGAAGACCTGCCCAAACGTCGCCTGACCTTCGGCTTTGAAGTCGCCTCGCGCGATGGGATCGACCTTACTGCGACTTGGACCCACCGCAACGTGTTCAAACGTGCCGAACGGCTGCGTTTTGAGGCAGCGTTACGCAATATTGGCGGGTCCGAGCAGCTGGACGGTCGCATCGGTCTGCGTCTGGACCAACCCGACCGGCTGGGGCCCGATGACAATACCTTTTGGAACGCCCTGTTAGAGCAACGCAACACAGACAATTACGACGTAACAGTCACTTCACTCGCCTACGGTGCACGTCGCACGTTTTCGGATCGGCTTTATGCAGAGGCATCGGCAGGCTTCCAGTTCTCCAGTGCCAATGACGCTTTTGGTGATGATCGCAAGTTCCGTTACTTTATCATCCCGGCACGCTCGGAATGGGATCAACGCGACAGCAAGGTCAGCGCGACCCGGGGCTTTTTTCTGGACGCCCAGGTTATGCCCTTTGTTGGCCTTTCCGGCACTGAGACCGGAATTAGGTTTTTTGCCGATGGCCGCAGCTACACCAGTCTGGGCACCGGGGGCCGCGTCGTATTGGCTGGTCGTGTTCAGGTTGGATCGGTTGTCGGGCCAGCGCTGGACGGCGTGACCCCGGATTTCCTGTTCTTCTCGGGCGGCGCCGGAACAGTGCGCGGGCAACCATTCGAAAGCCTTGGCATTCCTATCGGAGACGAAGTCGCGGGTGGCAGATCCTTCCTTGGCCTGTCGGGTGAGGTGCGCGGCAAGGTCACCGATGCGATTTCACTGGTCGGCTTCTATGACTATGGTGTGGTAGACTCGTCTTCGTTCGTGACCAGCGCGGCAGATGCTCATTCGGGTGCTGGTTTTGGCGTGCGCTATGATTTGGGCGGGTTTGGACCCTTGCGGCTTGATCTTGCATGGCCCGTTCAAGGCGACACTGGGAACGGTCTGCAATTCTATATCGGGATCGGACAGGCATTTTGATACGGCGATTTACACATACTGCCCTGACCGCAACGTTCGTCCTGTACGCCCAACCACTGATCGCGCAGGAAGACGGCGGTGGCAGCATGCTGGAAAATTTCCTGCAGGACACCTTGTCTGGTGACAATCAGAATGTCACCGTCAAAGGCCTTCAGGGCGCATTGAGTGCACGCGCAACGATCGACGAAATTACCGTCGCCGATGATGAAGGGGTCTGGTTGACGATCAAGGATGCGCAGCTGGATTGGAACAGGCTGGCTTTGATCCGCGGCAGGTTTTCGGTCAACGCGCTGACTGCACAGGAAATCGACATTGCCCGCGCGCCTGGTGCGACCACGACGGACGAACCCGCACCTTCCGCTGAAACGCAACCTTTCCAGTTGCCGGAACTGCCCGTTTCCATTGAAATCGGTGAAATCCGGATCGACGAAATCTCATTAGGCGAACCTTTGATTGGGGTCGCGGCCGAACTTTCGGTGACCGGCAACCTGTCGTTGGCTGATGGAACGCTGGACACCAACCTTGACGTCACCAGATTGGACCGTGCCGGGGACGAGGTTACGCTGGCCGCTGGCTTCCAGAATGCGAGCCGGGAAATCAATCTGGACCTTGTGGTTACTGAGGCCTCGGGCGGTCTTATCTCGACCGCGTTAAAGATACCGGACAGCCCACCGATCGGACTGACGGCAAAAGGCACCGGCCCGCTGTCCGATTTCACGGCCGATATTGGACTAAGCAGCGACAACCAACAGCGCGTTTCCGGGCAGGTTCGGTTGCGTGCATCCGAAGGTGGTGTATCCGAAGGCATTGCCTTTACCACCGATCTCAATGGCGATCTGACGCCGTTTCTTGCAGCAGAAATCGATCCCTTCTTTGGCACAGAAACCCGCCTTTTCGTAAATGGTCAGACCAAACCGGAAGGCGCTTTAGATATCTCGGATCTGGAGCTGACAACGCAGGCCCTGAACCTGAAGGGCGAGTTGCAACTGGCTGAAGGCAGCACTTTGCAATTGGCCGCTTTGCAGGGACGTATCACACCGCCTGATGGGCAAAAAGTTGTGCTGCCGGTAGCGGGCGGAGACACCTCGATCGAAGCGGCACAGATATCCGCTCTGTACGATCAGAAGAACGGCAACCTTTGGGATCTGAGCCTGACCGCAAATGCGTTCAGCTCTCCTCAGGCGAATCTGGAAAGCGCGCGGATCACCGCACAGGGCGTTCTGGAACAGGGCGAGGCTTTTTCCGTGAGCGGCGACCTTCAGGCCAGCGTGACCGGCATCGACCTGACCGACCCCGCCATAAACGCCGCTTTGGGGCAACGCGTTACGCTGGATGGTCAATTTGACTATGGAAGCGATCAATCGCTGAATTTGTCGGGCTTCGAATTGGTCGGATCTGACTACGAACTGGCGCTGGACGCATTGGTCAACGGCCTGAACAGTGGCCTGAGTGTGGACGGATCGGCAACACTGATTGCCAGCGATCTGGCGCGTTTCTCGGACCTTGCACAGATGGACTTGGGCGGTCAGGTCACGGCAAGCGTCGACGGCAAAGGCTCGCCTCTTGAGGGAAGCTTTGACGGCAAGTTAGAGGTCGAAGCACGCGACCTTTCAACCGGAAGAGACGACATTGATCCCGTCATCACCGGTGAAACGACCATATCGCTGGACGCCAGCCGCGGCGGTGATGGTATTACGATCCGAAATTTTGCGTTGGATAGCGAGGCCGTGCAGGCGCAGGCCAGCGGCGACGTGACGACCCCTGATGGCAACCTGTCAGTTGACGGGCAAGCCAAAGTCAGCGTCGCAGACTTTTCGGTGTTTTCCGGCCTTGCACAGCAAGAGCTTGCAGGCTCGGTTCGGGCAGAGATTGCTGGCAAAGGCACCGTGCAAACCCAGGAGTTTGACGGCAAGGCGAATGTGGTCGGCCGAAACATCCAGATTGGTATGCCTGACATCGACCCCTTGCTTGCGGGTCAAACCACAATCAATTGGGATGTCGCCCGTACCGCCGACGAAATTGAAATTCGCAGCGCGACGATCAACGGAAACGCCCTGAGCGCGCAGGTTCAGGCGATTGTGAAAGACCCCACAGGGACCCCTTCCGGCGAAGGGCAAGTGCAACTGGATGTCCCGGATCTGTCCCTATTCTCAGGTTTGGCCGGGCGAGACCTTGCAGGATCGGTGACCGCCAACGTGGACGGTAGCGGTGATCTGGCGACCCGTGCATTCGATGTGAAAGGCAATCTGGACGCCCAGAGCATACAGGCCGGCATCGATATCGTCGACAAGCTGATCGGGGGCCGGACAACCCTTGTGGTGGACGCTGAGAATGGGGAACAAGGTCTTGATGTCCGGAACTTCCGACTGAATGGCAGCGCGATTACGGCAACTGCATCCGGTCAGGTTAACAGAGATGCTGGCGGGTTGAACTATGAAGTCACCCTGGACGACATGGCGCGGCTGTCTGAGGCTCTGTCAGGCCCATTGACGTTGGACGGGAACGTGGCACCCGCAGGGTCTGGTCTTGAAGGAACCGCCAATCTGCGTGGACCCGACAGTTCTTATGCGGCTCTGCAGGGCGAGGTCGATGCCGATGGAAACGCGGAACTGGAATTTGACGCCAAGCTCAACAGAATTGAGCGGTTTGCGCCAGATTTTCCGGGCACAGTATCTGCCACCGGAACAGCCAAGCGCGACGGCGGTCTTTGGACGATCGACGCCAATGCGGAAGGCCCGGCAGAAATAAACAGCCAAGTATCCGGAACCTTTGATGAAGCATCCAGTGAGGCCGATCTAAAGGCGGTAGGTGGCATCAATATCGGCATTGCCAACCTCTTTATATCGCCCAACAAAATTGATGGCACTGCGCGTTTCGACTTGGCCCTTAAGGGCGATCCTTCGCTTGAGGCGTTAAGCGGTTCCATCACGACATCAGGTACGTCATTGGCGATCCCCGGTGCGGGTCAGACGATCACCGGGATAAGTGGCTCGGTTGAACTGGCACAAAGCCGCGCGACGGTGTCGATCACGGGTGGGCCGCGTGCGGGTGGCTCGTTCACTGTCGCTGGGCCGATCGGTCTGACACCACCGTTCAATGCCAACGTAACAACCACGCTGAACAGTTTGGTTCTGACGGACCAACTTTTGTACGAGACCATTCTGGGCGGTCAGATCGCAATGACTGGCGCACTGGCGGGCGATAGCGCGATATCCGGGCAAATCACCTTCGAAGAAACCAACATCAATCTGGCCGCGGCTACGGGCGCAGTTGGTGCGGCTCCGATACCGGATATTCAGCATATCGGGGAAAGCAACGCCGTGTTCGTCACCCGCGAACGAGCCGGGTTGGTTGTGGACGAAACAGCCCCCAAAAGCGATTCACGCATCGCCTTGGATATCGCACTTCTGGCCCCAAAAGAGGTGTTCGTACGGGGTCGCGGTTTGAATGCCGAACTGGGTGGCCGCCTCTTTATCGGCGGCACGACAAGTTCGGTTGTTCCCTCTGGCCAGATTGAGCTTATTCGCGGAAACTTCGACATTCTTGGGCGTCGCTTGGCGCTGACCAAAGGGATCGTGACGCTGCAGGGCGACCTGACGCCCTATATCGAGTTTGAGTCCTCAACCAGCACTTCGGACGGCACCGCCACGATCGAGATCGCCGGCCCGCTGGACGCACCCGAGGTCGACGTATTCTCGGACCCCGAGCGCCCTGCAGAAGAAGCTTTGGCGATGCTCTTATTCGGCAACCGTTTTTCGGAATTGTCGCCTTTTGTAATTGCGCAGATGGCTGCTTCGCTGGCGCAACTCAGCGGCGCGGGCGGTGACGCCACCAAAGGTCTCAGGGACGCAACAGGAGTTGATACGATTGACGTAGGCGCTGCTGAAGGTGGCGGCGGACAATTCGGAGCCGGTGCCTATATCAGCGACAATGTATACACCGATTTCACGGTCAATACCGAAGGTGACACTGAAGTGAACCTGAACCTCGACGTCACAGACAATTTCACGGTCCGCGGTACTGTTGATGGGCGTGGTGAAACCGGCGTGGGTTTGTTTTTCGAACGTGATTACTGACGTCTGATACCTATGGGCTGTCCAATCTGCGCCACGGGTTCCAGACCGGCATGGTCACGCACCATTCGGGCAAGGCGGGCCGCCGCCCAATCGGGGTAAGGTTCCGAACGTCCCGTTGTGTGACTGACATTCATGAACAACGCTTCCTGGGTCGCGCAAACGATTTCTTCTTTTTCTGACACCATCTGCGCAAAATAGTGCCCGCGCTTCAGATCCGCATCCAACATTCGGAAGCGAAAAAAGAATGGCTCACCTTGCTGAACTTCGCGCAGGTAATTCATGTGCGACTGAAGGATATATGGTCCCTGCCCCAACGCTTCGACCTGAACTTCGCCCAGGCCGAGGTGATCAACCATCAGCCGTTCGAGTGCCATATCGAACGCGACTCCATAATAGCCAACATTCATATGGCCATTATAATCGATCCACTCTGGCAACACGGTAAAGCCGCGGATCTCGACGGGCGCGTCATATGGCCCATCATGCCCACTTAGAGGGTCAGTCATCAGTATCCTCTTCGAAAATTGCCACAGCGCGGACAAAGCCAGCGGACGCACCTTTGATCTTGAACGGAAAGCACGAGATTTCGAACCCTGTCGGCGGCAAGCTTTCAAGATTGGTCAGTTTTTCCATGTGACAATACCCAATTTCCATCGACGCACGGTGCCCTTCCCAGATGATGGATGCGTCTCTGGTTTCGGCATATTCCTGTGCGGTCAAAGGGAACGGAGCGTCCCAACTCCAGGCATCGGTTCCCGTTACGCGAACGCCGCGGGTGGTCAGATACAACGTGGCTTCGCGCCCCATCCCGCAGCCCTTCATCAGATAGTCGGGCTGCCCGTAATGGGTACCCGCCGCAGTGTTCACTACGACAATATCCAGCGGTTCAAGCGTATGACCGATGCGGTTTAGTTCGGCCTCCACATCGGCTGCGGTCACGACATAGCCGTCCTCAAAATGGCGGAAATCCAGTTTCACCCCCGGATTCATGCACCATTCCAGGGGAACTTCGTCGATGGTAATCGCACGCTCACCGTTATTCATGGTCGAGTGGTGGTGATACGGCGCGTCCAGATGCGTCCCGTTATGTGTGGCGATCTGCAGGCGTTCAATGGCCCAGCCTTCGCCCCCCGGCAGATCGGTTTTCTCAAGCCCCGGAAAGAACGACATGACCTGATCGGAGGTTTGGTCATGCGAAAGGTATTCGATTTCTGGCTGCATAATCGCCGGATCAGAAACGATCCCGGTTTCCAAAGGTACGGATAAATCTACAAAACGGCGGGGCACAACGCTCTCCACTACCAATAACGGTAACAGGGTTGGCCGCAAGTAACCCGCTGTCAAGGAAAGAAAAAGGCGACCACTAGAGCCGCCTTTTTGGGATTATTCCGCCGCGATGGCGTCTTCTATCTTTTCGACCCGGATCGCCGAGAACTTGAACTCGGGGATTTTGCCATAGGGGTCGATGGCCGAGTTGGTCAGGATGTTCGCCGCTGCTTCGACATAGGCGAAGGGTATGAACACCATATCCTCGGCAATCGCCCGGTCGGCACGCACCATAATCTCGATCGAGCCGCGCCGGGTGGTCAGACGGATCGTCTCACCCGGTTCAATGCCCATCAATTTCAGGGTCCGCGGGTTCATCGAACAGTTCGCTTCGGGCTCAACCGCGTCCAGAACGTTGGACCGGCGGGTCATCGACCCGGTGTGCCAATGTTCCAGCTGACGGCCGGTGGTGGCGATCATCGGGTATTCGTCATCCGGGGCCTCATCCGGCGGGATGACGCTGGCCGGGGTGAACTTGGCCTTGCCGTCCGCGCGCGGGAAACCATCACCAAACACGATGGACTGACCGGGATCGGTTTCCGACAAAGACGGATAGGTAATCGTCTCGGTCTTCAGGCGGTCCCATGTGATGTTGTTGAGCGAGTTCATCGTCAGTTTCATCTCATCAAACACCTGAGACACATCGGTGTAATCCCAGTTCAGACCGATGCGCTGCGCCAGTTCGACAGTAATCGCCCAATCCTCGCGCGCTTCACCCGGAGGGGTCACGGCCGGACGCACACGCTGTACCTGACGGTTGGTGTTCGACACGGTGCCGTTCTTCTCATACAGCGCCGAGGCTGGCAGGATGATGTCGGCATAGTTCGCTGTCTCGGTCAGGAAGATATCCTGCACGATCATCAGGTCCAGCTTGGCCAGCGCATCGCGGGCGTGGTTCACATCCGGGTCAGACATGGCCGGGTTCTCACCCATGATGTACATACCCTTAATGTTGCCCTGATAGGCTTGGTCGATGATCTCGGTCACCGTCAGACCCTTCTCGTTCGAGAAGTCGTCCGAGTTCCAGACCTCGTTGAACTTGGCGCGAACGCCATCGTCGGTCACGGTCTGGTAATCCGGCAGGAACATCGGGATCAGACCCGCGTCCGAGGCCCCTTGCACGTTGTTCTGACCACGCAGCGGGTGCAGACCCGCGCCGGGTTTACCAACGTTGCCGGTCATCAGAGCCAATGAGATCAGGCAACGCGAATTGTCGGTGCCGTGGATGTGCTGGCTGACGCCCATACCCCAGAAGATCAGACCGGCCTTGGCCTGCGCAAAAGTGCGCGCGACGCGGCGCAGTTGGTCTGGTTCGATGCCGCAGATCGGAGCCATCGCCTCGGGCGTGAACTGGCGCAGATGCTCTTTCTCGGCCTCCCAGTTCTCGGTCCAGCGGTGGATGTACTGGCTGTCATACAGCTCTTCCTCGACGATCACATTCATGATCGCGTTGAGCATCGACACATCCGCCCCTGGACGGAATTGCAACATTTCGTCTGCGAACTTGCGCATACCAACGCCGCGCGGGTCCATCACGATCAGCTTGCCGCCGCGCTTGGCGAATTGCTTGAAATACGTAGCCGCGACGGGGTGGTTCTCAATCGGGTTCGACCCGATGATGATCGCCACATCCGCGTCTTTGATATCGTTGAACGCAGCCGTCACCGCACCTGATCCGACGTTTTCAATCAGCGCTGCCACAGACGACGCATGGCACAGACGGGTGCAGTGGTCGACATTGTTGTGGCGGAAGCCCTGACGGATGAATTTCTGGAACAGATAGGCTTCTTCGTTGGTGCACTTGGCCGAACCGAAACCGGCCACGCTGCGCGGATCTTCGTCGCGCAGGGCCACCAGTTTGGAGGCCGCCAGATCCATCGCCTCTTCCCATGTCGCTTCGCGGAAATGGGTCGACAGGTTCGCGGGATCGACATTCAGGCCCTTGGCAGGCGCGTCCTCACGCCGGATCAACGGCTTGGTCAGGCGGTGCGGGTGGTGGATGTAGTCAAAGCCGAACCGGCCTTTGACACACAGACGGCCTTCGTTTGCAGGGCCGTTGATGCCCTCGACATATTTGACCTTGCCGTCCTTGACCTTCAGCGAGACTTTACAGCCCACACCGCAGAACGGGCAGACGCTTTCGGTTTCGCTGTCGTAATCCTTGCTGTCACCCTTCTGCTGGTCGTCCAGCACAGTGGCAGGCATAAGCGCACCGGTCGGGCAGGCTTGAACGCACTCACCACAGGCCACACAGGTTGAATCGCCCATCGGGTCGTTCTGGTCGAACACCACTTGCGCCGTATGGCCGCGACCGGCCATGCCGATCACGTCATTCACCTGCACTTCGCGGCAGGCGCGGACACAAAGGTTGCAGTTGATGCAGGCGTCCAGATTGACGCGCATCGCAACGTGGCTGTCATCCAGCAGCGGGATCTTCTCGGCTTCTTTCGCGGGGAAACGGCTGTCGCTGACATCGTTCAGCTTGGCCATGTCCCAGAAATGGCTGGAGGTGTCGTGGGCCTCTTCCGGTTGATCCGCGACCAGCAGTTCCATGACCATTGCGCGCGATTTCTCGGCACGGTCGCTGTCGGTCTTGACCACCATACCGTCGGCGGCAGGGCGGATGCACGAGGCGACCAGCGTGCGCTCACCTTCTACCTCGACCATACAGGCGCGGCAGTTGCCGTCCGGGCGATAACCCGGCTGCGGCTTGTGGCACAGGTGCGGGATGGTGAACCCTTGGCCCTTGGCGGCTTCCCAGATGGTCCAGCCCTCGGGCACGGTGACATCTTCGCCATTGAGGTTGAAGGTGACGGTCTTGGTTGGGCTTGCGTCTAGCATGGCTCTGTCTCCCTTCAGATTTCGTCAGCGAAATGTTTCATGACCAGGCGGATCGGGTTCGGGGCCGCCTGCCCCAGACCGCAGATCGAGGCATCGCCCATGACCTGACACAGGTCTTCCAGCAGGTCCTGATCCCACTTGTCGGCTTGCATCAGTTTTACCGCCTTCTCACAACCTGCTCGGCAGGGTGTGCACTGACCGCAGCTTTCATCTTCGAAGAAGCGCAGCATGTTCAGCGCCGCGTCGCGGGCGGTGTCCTGATCAGACAGAACCACCACAGCGGCCGAGCCGATAAAGGTGCCATGCGGTTGCAGCGTGTCGAAATCCAGTGGGATATCGTCCATCGACGCAGGCAGCAGGCCTGAGGACGGACCGCCCGGCTGGTACGCCTTGAAGGTCTGGCCTTCGGCCATGCCCCCGGCGGCTTCGATCACGTCCAGAATAGTCGAACCGGCGGGTAACAGATAGACACCCGGCTTCGCCACGCGGCCCGAGACAGAATAGCTGCGCAGACCTTTACGGCCGTTCTTTTCGGTGCTGTTAAGGCATTCCGGCCCCTCGCGGCAGACTTTGGTGACCCAATACAGTGTCTCAACATTGTGCACCAAGGTCGGACGGTTAAAGACCCCAACCTGCGCCACGAACGGAGGACGGTGACGCGGCAGGCCCTTTTTACCCTCGATCGATTCAATCATCGCGGACTCTTCACCGCAGATGTACGCACCCGCACCCCGGCGCAGATCGATATAGCCGGGCTCAACAATCCCGGCGTCTTCCAGCGCGGCAATCTCGCGACGCAGAATCTCCAGCACAGCGGGGTATTCGTCACGCATGTAGATAAAGCAGGTTTGTGCCTCGACCGCCCAGGCGGCGATCAGCATGCCCTCAAGGAATACGTGCGGCGTGCGTTCCAGATAATAGCGGTCCTTGAACGTGCCGGGTTCGCCTTCGTCCCCGTTCACAGCCAAATAGCGGGTGCCTTCGTTCATGCGGACAAAGCCCCATTTCTTGCCCGACGGGAAACCAGCACCACCCAGGCCGCGCAGGCCCGAGGACAGGACGTCTTCCTGTACCTTCTCCCAATCGCCACCCGCGCGCAGCTCCTGCAGCTTGGCATAACCGCCTTCGGCCTCATAGGTCGCGAAGGTTTCGTAGTCCGGCAGATGGGCATGGGTGTCATCGGCAGCAATTGCAGCCTGTACCTTTTCGGGGGTTGCATGGTCGATATGGTTGTGACCGATCTCCAAAACCGGAGCGGTATCGCAGCGGCCCATGCAGGGCGCACGGACGACACGGACCTGCGACGCATCCAGACCGTCTTCCAGCGCTTTTTGCAGCTGCTGGGCACCGGCCATCTCGCAAGACAGAGAATCACAGACGCGGATCGTCAACGCCGGAGGAGGCGTCTCGCCCTCTTTCACCACATCGAAATGGGCATAGAAGGTGGCCGTCTCATAAATCTCGGCCTGACCGATACGCATCTCAACCGCTAGTGCCGCGATATGGTCGGCACTGATGTGGCCGTGTTCGTCCTGAATCAAATGCAGGAATTCGATCAGCAGGTCCCGGCGGCGCGGGCGATCGCCCAGCAGGCGCGCGATCTCGGCCTGTGCCTCATCCGTGAACTGACGGCCTTTGGGCGTGTGCCGCCCTTTGCCTTTACCTGACTTCCAGACGCCCTTGGGTGCGCCTGATGGCTTGGTATCTAATGGTGCCATGATGCCCTCCGATTGAGGCCCCGTCTCTCATCAGCGGATCATATCGTCAAATCGCAAATCTTAATGGCACGATAACGACACCTTATCACCGTAGAGACGACACAACCGCCCTCAGAGCTTGCACAGTCGGCAATTCAGGGTCGCGTGTCAGGGTCGCCAGACAAATCGGTTTACTGACAACAGGATCGACCAGTGGCAGCACCTTTGTGCCACGCAAATCACCCAGCGCACGCACCAGAACTCGGGGGACAACGGTTGCCGCCAACCCCTCTCGCGCCATGACCATTGAGGCAGTGAAGCCACTGGTTTCCGCCACCACGTGCGGGTGAAGCCCTTGTTCGGCGAAAATGCGATCCAGGATTCGGCGATTCTGCATCTGCGGCTCCAGCAGACTGATCGGAAATTCTGCGACCCGAGCCCACGGGATCGGGCCAGTTGCCTCGGTCATATGGGACGGGACCAAAAGCACATAGGTTTCTTCGTACAGTGGCTGAACCTGACGCAGATCAGTGCCAATACTGTCGCCATAGGTGATGCCCGCATCCAGGCTGCCTTCGTCCAACCGGTGCTGGATTGCGGTGGCCGACATGGTCTCGATCCGAGAGAGAATGCGCGGATGTGCCGCCTGCAACCGTTTGATCAGCCGCCCCGTAAAGGCAATCGCAGTCGGGATCACCCCCAAAATCAGCGTGCCGGTTATCTCGCCTTTTATGGCCTGAACCTGCTGTTCCAGAGCCTTGGCATCATCCAGAATGCGTCGTGCACGCAGGACGATCATCTCACCCTCTTCGGTCAAACCCTGAAACCGGTTGGCACGGCGCACGATAGAAACGCCCAACCGATCCTCAAGGTTGCGGATACGCATCGAGAACGCAGGCTGCGATATACCGCATTCCTCGGCCGCCTTGGCAAAATGGCGATGCCGCGCGAGGGCGCTGAGCAGTTGGAGGTCGCGGATTTCTATCATTCAAGATTGGCCAAGCTGGTTCGTCAGCCGTCAGGTTAACGCGTTTTCTCGCGGGTAGAAATGCGTTCTGGCCCTCAGCTTCGTTGCGTTCCTTTTTGCCTCAAACCACGATAGAATGCACATAAGGATTTGCATGGGTGCAGGCATGACTAACGGCAAATTTTTTGATGATCTAGCCGTCGGGGACACTTTTGAAACGGGGGGCATCACACTCACAGAGGGCGGGATTGTTGACTTTGCTCTCGTGCACGACCCGCAGCCCTTTCACGTGGACAAGGTAGCGGCCTCGGAATCGATTTTCGGAGGCCTCATCGCGAGCGGTTTTCAGACGACTGCGCTCACCTTTCGGCTCTTTCGTGACACGGGTGTGCTGACCGGTACAAATCTCGGCGGGCACGGTATGGACGAGGTACGGTGGCTTGCACCGGTCTTTGCGGGCGACACGATCCGCGCACGTGTCACGGTTGAAGCACTCAAGCCATCCCGCTCGAAACCCGACCGTGGTACGGTTCGCTTTCGCTATCGTTCGTTTAACCCAAAAGGCACAGAAGTACTCAGCCTGATCATCGACCACGTCATGGCACGGCGAATGCCCGTTGATTCAGCCTGACCCAAAAGGAAAGCAGTAGGCACAGGATGACAGCGATCCCAGAATTTCAGAAACTGTACGATGGCTATACCAAGGCTTACCGGACCAGAGACGCGGCAGGTTGCGCGTCATTTTTCACTGATGATGCAGAATTATTTTCACCCTATGGCCCTGCTGCCAAGGGCCGAAAGGCCATCGAAGCGTTACATGCCGAATGGGTAGAGGAAGGTGGCGAAAACAAAGTCATAAACGTTGTTCAGGCTGGCATCGACGGGCATATCGGCTGGTGCCTTGCCCATTTTAGTGAAGGGACGACCGATCATGGTACATCCCTCAACGTTTTGCACCGGCAACCCGACGGTGGGTGGCTGATCAGCCATTGCAGCTTGAACGAAACGCTTTGAGGCGGGCTTTCGCCAGAACGTATCAGTTATTAAATAAAAAGTGCATTACATCGCCGTCCTTGACGATGTAGCCCTTACCCTCGGCCCGCATCTTGCCTGCTTCTTTCGCGCCCTGTTCGCCATTGGCAGTAATGTAGTCGTCATAGGCGATGGTTTCGGCACGGATGAAACCCTTTTCAAAGTCACCGTGGATGACCCCTGCCGCCTGCGGCGCAGCGGTGCCGGTGCGGATGGTCCAGGCGCGGGCCTCTTTGGGACCGACGGTGAAATAGGTTTCCAGTTTCAACAGGTCGTAACCGGCGCGGATCAGACGGTCGAGGCCCGGTTCTTCCAGTCCCATTTCCTCAAGGAACATCTGCGCCTCGTCATCTTCCAGCAGGCTGATCTCTTCTTCGATCTTGGCGCTGATAATGACATGGGAATTGCCCTGAGTGGCGGCCATTTCAGCAACCTTGGCTGAGTAAGCATTGCCCTCGGCCGCTTCTTCTTCCGACACGTTGCAGACATAGAGCACCGGTTTGGTGGTCAGCAGTTGCAGCATCTTCCACGCCTTGGCGTCTTCGTCGCTGACCTCGACCAGACGCGCAGGCTTGCCGTTTTCAAGCATAGCTTGCGCCTCGGCCAGCAAACGATCCTGTTGCTGTGCTTCCTTATCGTTGCCCTTCAGCTTGCGCACCAGATTGGCGCGGCGCTTTTCGATGCTTTCCAGATCGGCCAGCATCAACTCGGTCTCGATCGTTTCGGCATCAGCCACCGGATCTACGCGACCGTCAACATGGGTCACGTCACCGTCTTCGAAACAGCGCAGCACATGGGCAATCGCATCCGTTTCGCGAATATTGGCCAGGAACTGGTTGCCCAGCCCCTCACCCTTAGAGGCCCCTTTGACCAGACCGGCGATGTCCACAAAGGTCATGCGCGTCGGAATGATCTGTTTGGACGAAGCAATCGCCGCCAGTTTGTCCAGACGGTCATCAGGAACAGCCACGTCGCCAACGTTGGGTTCGATGGTGCAGAACGGGAAATTCGCCGCCTGGGCAGCAGCGGTTTTGGTCAACGCGTTAAACAGGGTCGACTTGCCCACATTCGGCAGACCCACGATTCCCATTTTAAAGCCCATTGCGGCCTCCTGAAGCGATACGACGGCGTCTTCTATGCAGGTCGGTCAGAATGCGCAACCCGGCGGATAGAATCGGATGCGGCTATTGAACAACATCACAGGCCTGTTACGCCAAGTGTTCTTGCGTGACTTGAACTTGGTGAACCATGATAACCAAGTAGATAACTATGACTAACGATTGACGAAGATCCCTATGAAAGCGCTGCTTATTTCCTCCGCCCTATTTCTGGCCGCAACCTCCGCACATGCACAGTCCATAATTTTCGGTGCCGGGTACGAAGACTTCTCGGACAGCGACGGCAATGACCAGGCCGTGTTCTCGCTGGAGTACCAGCACAGACCCTTTCACGAGGCCACACGCTTCAGCGCCACCTGGGGCTCGGCCCTGACGGTGGACACCGACGGTAACACACATATCGGTGCCGGTTTGGTCGGGATATATTCGTTCTCGGATCGGTGGTTCGCCGAACTCAGCGTGATGCCCGGATATTTCAACGCGTCCAGCAGCGACAATGACCTGGGTGGGAACTTCCAGATCCGCAGCCTGTTGGGGCTGGGATACAACCTGGACAACGGCAACAAGGTTTCAGTTGCGATCACCCATAAATCAAATGCCAGCACCGATTCCACAAACCCGGGCGTAAATGCCTTGTTTCTGCGGTATCACTACGGGTTCTAGGTCAATCTGACCGGTCGGGATTGATTTCCGGCGAAAGTTTCTGCACATCAGGTTCAAACCTGTATGCAAGGACCGAAGATGACCCGTATCGACGCCAAGTTCGCCGCCCTTAACGCCGAGGGCAAAAAGGCTTTCGTTGCCTATATCATGGCTGGTGATCCCGACTTTGACACGTCGCTTGAGATCGTCAAAGGATTGCCCGGTGCTGGTGTGGATGTCATCGAACTGGGCCTGCCCTTTACCGACCCGATGGCCGACGGACCAACTATTCAGGCGGCCGGTCAGCGCGCGCTCGAAAGCGGTATGACATTGCAGCGCACGCTGGATCTTGCCCGTGCGTTCCGGGAAACCGATGACACCACGCCTATTGTTCTGATGGGTTACTACAACCCGATTTACAGCCGCGGCGTCGATGCCTTTCTGGCCGATGCCAAATCTGCTGGTATCGACGGGCTTATCGTTGTTGACCTGCCACCCGAAGAAGACGACGAACTCTGCCTGCCCGCGCAGGAGGCGGGCCTGAACTTCATCCGACTGGCAACACCGACAACCGATGACAAACGTCTGCCCCGGGTTCTGCAGAACACGTCCGGCTTTGTGTATTACGTTTCAATCACCGGCATCACCGGAGCGGCGGAAGCACAGGCGACGAATGTCGGCCCCGAGGTTGCCCGGATCAAGTCCGCCACCGATTTGCCTGTGATCGTAGGCTTTGGCATCAACACGCCAGAAAAGTCCAAAGCCATTGCCAGTGTGGCCGATGGGGCCGTGGTCGGGTCGGCCATTGTCAGTCAAATCGCCTCAGGCAAACCGGTCGAAGAAGTGCTGAGCTTTGTAAACACGCTCGCAGAGGGTGCTCATTCCGCCTGACCCCGCAATAAAATTAGACGTCAATTCAAACCGCGGTCGGCCTTAGCTGATCGCGGTTTTTGCATGTTTTGTCGCGGCAACGCACCGCAGCAGGGCAGAGTTGCGACGTCTTTCGAAAATTGGTAAAGAAAAAGAACCAATCTTTCGAAGGCCGGAATCCATGCCCGTTATCACCAACATAGAAGACCTCAAACGTATCTACGAACGCCGCGTTCCAAGGATGTTCTTTGACTATGCGGAAAGCGGCAGCTGGACCGAACAAACCTTTCGTGACAACAGCTCGGATTTCGAAGACATTCGCCTGCGCCAAAGGGTTGCCGTCGATATGGACGGGCGCTCAACGGCCTCGCAGATGATCGGGCAAGACGTGACCATGCCAGTTGCCCTGGCACCGGTTGGCCTTACAGGAATGCAGCACGCGGACGGAGAGATGAAGGCGGCAAAAGCCGCGGAAGAATTCGGCGTGCCTTTCACGTTGTCCACCATGTCGATCAATTCGATTGAAGATGTGGCCGAGCACACAACGAAACCGTATTGGTTCCAGCTCTACACGATGAAAGATCAGGACTATGTCGGCCGCCTGATCCAACGCGCCAAAGATGCAAAATGTTCGGCCTTGGTCATCACACTTGACCTGCAAATTCTGGGCCAACGGCACAAAGATCTAAAGAATGGCTTGTCTGCCCCTCCAAAATTGACGGCGAAGACAATCGCGAACCTCATGACCAAATGGGCTTGGGGCATTGAAATGTTAGGGGCCAAACGTCGTGAGTTCGGCAATATCGTCGGCCACGCCAAAGGCGTTTCGGATGCGTCTTCTCTGGGCGCTTGGACCGCCGAACAATTCGATCCCAGCCTCGACTGGAAGAAAGTCGAAAAGCTGATGGAACAATGGGGCGGCAAAGTAATCCTTAAGGGTATTCTGGATGCAGACGACGCCAGAATGGCCGCCAAACTAGGGGCAGACGCAATTGTCGTTTCCAATCATGGCGGACGTCAACTGGACGGCGCGCTCAGCTCGATCCGGGTCCTGCCCGAAATCATGGACGCGGTCGGCGGAGACATTGAGGTCCATCTGGACAGCGGCATCCGCTCTGGGCAAGACGTGCTGAAGGCCCTGTCGCTTGGTGCCAAGGGCACTCATATCGGTCGCGCCTTTGTCTATGGATTGGGCGCGATGGGTCAGAAAGGTGTCACCACCGCGCTTGAGGTCATTCACAAAGAGCTGGATAAAACAATGGCGTTGTGCGGCGAACGCAATGTGGACAGCCTTGGTCGTCACAACCTGTTGGTGCCCGAAGACTTCGCAGGCCGCTGGCAAAATTGAAGACTTGAGTAGGGGGCGCTGCCCCCGCCGCGGCAAGCCGCGACTCCCCCGGGATATTTGTAGCCAGATGAAGCTGGGATCCGTTCTTCATCTGGCCAAAAATATCCCGGAGCGCGAGGCAGAGCCTCGCAAAATACCCCTTTCCAAACCAGATGAATCAAGATAAGGACGCGGCTTCACGCGGGCATACAGCCTTGGAGGATGCCCGCCCTAACACTGGAGAATTATCATGGCTGGAGAGATTCCTGATCTCGTAGCTCTGGAACGGACGGGGACAGGCAAGGGCGCCGCTCGTCAAGCACGCCGCGATGGCATGGTTCCGGGCATTGTGTTTGGTGGTGACAAAGACCCGCTGCCGATTCAGATCCCGTTCAACGTTCTGTTCAAGCGTCTGAAAGCAGGCCGGTTCAAGTCGACCCTGTGGAACCTGAAGGTTGAAGGTCACGAAGACGTTCGCGTGATCTGCCGCGACGTTCAGCGTGACGTGGTCAAAGACCTGCCGACTCACCTGGACTTGATGCGCCTGCGTCGGACCACTAAGATCGCATTGTTCATCCCGGTTGAGTTCATCAACGAAGATGCCGCACCTGGCATCAAGAAGGGCGGCGTGCTGACTGTGGTTCGTCCAGAAGTTGAGCTGCTTTGCACCGCTGGCGATATTCCTGAGAAGATCACCGTTGATCTGACCGGCCTGAACATCAACGACGTCGTCACCATTTCGTCGGTTGATCTGCCAAACGGCACCAAGCCGACCATCGACCGTGATTTCGTGATTGCGAACATCTCGGCGCCGACTGGCCTGTCGTCCAGCGACGATGAGGAAGAAGGTGAAGAAGTGGCCGCGGACGAAGTAGAAGTCGTCGGTCAGGACGAAGCCGAAGAATAAGTCCGGGCCTAACGGTTCAGATTTTGGAACGGGGTCCCTTGGGCCCCGTTTTCTTTTGGCAAATGCAGTCTGGTAAAACAGCGACATTCTATGCGATCAACCGATGGCGAGTATGGCCTGCTAGACAAGGACGAGATCATGAAGCTGTTTGTCGGCTTGGGGAACCCAGGCTCGAAATACGCGCGCAACCGGCACAATATCGGTTTTATGGCCGTCGAGCGGATCGCCGAGGATCATGGTTTCGGTCCGTGGAAGTCAAAATTTCAGGCTGAGCTTTCAGAAGGTCGCCTGGGCAGCGAAAAAGTTCTGTTGATCAAGCCGCAAACCTTCATGAACCGTTCAGGACAATCTGTTGGCGAAGCGATGCGGTTCTACAAGCTCGATTCAACCGACGTCACAGTTTTCCATGACGAGCTTGATCTTGCGCCGGGAAAAGTCCGGGTAAAAGCTGGCGGGGGGCATGCTGGACACAACGGGTTGCGTTCAATCCATGAACATATCAGCCCGGCCTATGATCGTGTGCGCCTTGGAATTGGGCATCCGGGCCGCAAGGAAATGGTGTCGCCCTATGTTCTGGGCGACTTTGCAAAAGCGGATGCCGAGTGGCTGGACGACGTCCTAAGGGGCGTTTCAGACGGCGCGGGGTATCTGGCAGACGGTGACGGTGGTAAGTTTATGAACGCGGTCGCTCTGCGGACGGCGCCCCCTCGATCCTCGAAGACCAAAGACACGCCAACCAAGCCCGCTACCCCTGCTGCTTCAGAACCCGAAGTCGACGACCGTTCGGCCATGCAAAAGCTACTGGACAAGTTCAAGTAACCCCGACCAATTTGCCGTAACGTCTTGTTTGCAGATCGCCTTGCACCACGTTCCAATAGGGTACGTATACGGGAGGCTACGGATGAGAACCTTGTTAAAGTGGGTGCTGCGCATCGTCCTGACGCTGGTGCTGGCCGGCGCTGTCGTGGGCCTGTGGAAACGCGAAGAAATCCAACGTCTTATGGCTGTGAATTCTTTGTTTTCCGAAGACAAGATCGTCCACAACTTTTCCAATATGGACGACGCCTTCCTGACAGCCACTTTGCCGCGCGGCGATGGACCGACATGGGATCTTGCGTATGGCGCGGGATTTGACCTGCCTGACGGCACGGACCGGTGGATCGAAGACCGTGCTGTAACCTCTTTACTGGTGATGCAGGACGGTCAAATCCGGTTCGAAGAGTACTATCTGGGGACCACACCCGATGACCGGCGGATTTCCTGGTCAGTCGCCAAAAGCTATTTGTCATCCCTGTTCGGCATCCTTTTGAGCGAGGGCGCAATTGAATCGCTAGACGATCCGGTGACCAAATATGCCCCCAAACTTGCAGGAACAGCCTATGACGGCGCGACAATCCGCAATGTTCTGAACATGGCCAGCGGCGTCACCTTTAACGAGGATTATCTGGACTACGATTCAGACATCAACCGCATGGGTCGCGTCGTTGCCTTGGGCGGCGAACTGGACGACTTTGCCGCATCCCTGCAGGACAGTTTCGCCACGCCCGGAGACACCTGGCAATATGTTTCGATTGATACGCATGTTATCGGAATGGTGATCCGGGGCGCCACAGGTCGCAGTGTTACCGAACTGTTGAGCGAACGGATCATCCAGCCGCTGGGTCTTGAACGCGATGGGTACTATGTCACCGACGGTGCCGGCGTAGCCTTCGTATTGGGGGGCCTGAACTTCACCACCCGTGATTTCGCAAGATTTGGTCAGATGATCCTGCAAAACGGCGCGCACAACGGACAACAGATCGTTCCCGCCGACTGGATCGCCGAATCTGTCGCACCTAGCGCCCCGACTGCACCGGGTAAGATCGGCTATGGGTACCAGTGGTGGATCCCGCAGGGTGCGCATGAGGGAGAGTTTCTGGCGCGCGGCGTCTATGGCCAATACATTTATTTTGACCAACCCAGAGGCGTTCTGATCGTTTCGACAGGGGTGGATCGCAACTTCCGTGACCCCGGTGTAAATGAAGCCAATATCGAAATGTTCCGCAAAATCGCGCAAAGCCTGTAAGATGGTCACATGCAAAAACAAGACAGTGTAAATGTTCTTGGGGGCGTTCTCGCCCCCTGCTCTCGTGATCCGCTGACCGGGTTTTTCCGGGATGGAGCGTGCAATACATGCCCCGAAGATCAGGGCAGTCATACGGTCTGCGCCGTCATGACGGCTGAGTTTTTGGCCTATTCCAAATACGTGGGAAACGACCTGAGCACCCCGCGGCCAGAGTTCAACTTTCCTGGCCTCAACCCCGGCGACCGTTGGTGTCTGTGCGCGGGACGCTTTCTGCAAGCGCATGATGAGGGTTGCGCCCCAAAGGTTCAGTTAGACGCGACACACCAGCGTGCACTGGACGTTGTGCCGCTGCGTGTTCTGAAAATACATGCCATTGAGGATTGATGTTCTGCACCGCACTGCCAGAACTGAAACGGCGCGCTAGAAATAGCGCGCCGTGATACGTTCCAAAGACGTAAGGTCGGGTTAATCGACACTCCGACCTTCCGTGTCGGACATGTCAAAGTTCAGATACTTGGCAACAGTTTGCACATCCTTGTCGCCACGACCGCACATGTTCATACAGATCAGGTGATCTTTGGGCAGGTCAGGGGCAATCTTCATCACGTGCGCCAGCGCATGGGACGGCTCCAGTGCGGGGATGATACCCTCGGTCGCGCAACATAGCTGGAACGCTTCCAGCGCCTCTTTATCGGTAATCGAGACATATTGCGCGCGACCTATGTCGTGCAGCCAAGAATGCTCGGGGCCAATGCCGGGATAGTCCAGCCCGGCCGAGATCGAGTACCCTTCCAAAATCTGGCCATCGTCATCCTGCAACAGATAGGTCCGGTTCCCGTGCAACACGCCGGGACGGCCACCCGTCAGGGATGCGCAATGCTCCATCTTTTCATTCACGCCTTTGCCGCCAGCCTCTACACCGATGATATTGACGGACTTGTCGTCCAGGAACGGATAGAACAGACCCATCGCATTCGATCCACCGCCAATGGCGGCAATGATCGTGTCGGGCAACCTGCCCTCGGCCTTGTGCATCTGCTCTTTGGCTTCCTTGCCGATGATCGACTGAAAATCGCGCACCATCGCGGGATAAGGGTGCGGACCCGCCACGGTACCGATGCAGTAGAACGTGTCGCGCACATTGGTGACCCAGTCGCGCAGCGCGTCATTCATCGCGTCCTTCAGCGTACCGCGGCCTGAGGTTACCGGAATAACTTCTGCCCCCAGCAGGCGCATGCGGAACACGTTGGGGGCCTGACGCTGGACGTCGTGCGCACCCATATAAACCACACATTTCAAACCGAATTTGGCGCAGACCGTGGCAGTGGCTACGCCGTGTTGACCTGCCCCTGTCTCAGCAATGATACGGGTCTTACCCATGCGCCGCGCCAGAATGATTTGACCGAGTACGTTGTTGATCTTATGCGCACCAGTATGGTTCAGCTCATCGCGCTTAAGATAGATCTTCGCGCCGCCCAGATGTTCGGTCAGACGTTCCGCGTAGTACAGAGGCGAGGGGCGACCCACATAATTCGCCCAGAGATCATCCATCTCGGCCCAGAAGGTCGGGTCATCCTTGGCCTTTTCATATTCCTCTTCCAGCGACAGGATCAGGGGCATCAGCGTTTCGCTGACGAACCGTCCGCCGAAGATGCCAAAGCGGCCCTGTTCGTCGGGGCCGGACATGAAGGAATTGAAAAGATCGTTGGCCATGGGTGTCTCCCTCGTCATACCCGTTGTTCATAGGAGGTGACGACGGGATTTGCCATGCTAAAACGTATTATTCCGCCGCCTGTTTTTGCGTCTGCCAAACCTGCAAAGCCTGCGCACGCGTCGGGACAGAGATACACGGAAAATGGCAAAACCGGTTTATGTTGGCCAATCTCGCCGACGCCTGAACAACGCGCCGATGCGGCCCGGATTGCGCAAATGTCAGCATGGCTTCGGCATCGTGCCAAACGCTTAGCGAAAACAGCAGACCATCGTGCGGAAACACGCTGGCCTCCAGGCACAAGGGATCACCCTGCGCTTGCCGCAAGGCCCGGTGCGCTCGCCAAAAGAATTCGGGCGCGTAGTACCAGTGCTTGAGAGTTACACCGCCGATTGCTGCAATCACGTCTCACCTCTTTTCTTCAGGTGATACGCAACGGTACGAAAATCAGATCAACCAGCGGCCTTGATAAACGCACGTATGAGCGCGGGATCTTTTACCCCCGGTGCGCTCTCCACCCCGGAGGCAACATCGACCTGACGCGCTCCGGTCATACGAATGGCTTCAGCCACGTTGTCGGGGTTCAATCCCCCGGCCAGCATCCAGGGCTTGCACCAATACTTGCGCCCCGCCAACAAACGCCAGTCAAAGGCCAAACCGTTACCACCGGGCAGAACCGCGTTTTTCGGTGCCTTTGCATCAATCAAAAGCTGATCAGCAACGTCGCTATAGGTGTCGATGGCAGGTAAGTCTTCTGCATCAGCGACCCCGACAACCTTGATCACAGGCAAACCGTAACGATCCTTGATAGCTTGCACACGCTCAACGCTTTCTGATCCGTGCAATTGTAGCATGTCGAACGGGGCCACAGCGGTGATGGTATCAAGCAACTCGTCCGAGGCATTCACCACCAAGGCCACTTTCGCCACCCCCACAGGCACATCGGCGGTCAGGCCCTCGACATCGGCGGGTGCAACATAACGGGGTGATTTCGGAAAAAAGTTGAACCCAAGGTAACGCGCGCCCGCTTCCACTGAGGCGCGCACGTGGTCAGACGCGGTCAAACCGCAAATTTTGACAGAGACTTCCGGCATTTACGCCTCAGCTCGCCTCGTCAAGGATCGCCAGAACTTCGTCCTTGCCTTCGTTCTGCTTTTTCTTGAGCTTCTTGACCTCGCGCTCAAGCTTGCGAACTTCACCGGTTTTCGCCGAGGCATCCGCCCGGTGCTTGTGTTCGCGCAGCCATTCCCACAGGAAGCCTATGATCAGGCCGGCAACAACACTGCCCAGAACCACAATGAACAAGGGCAGCGAAGTGCTGAAATTAAAGCCCAACAGATCAGCAATGGCCTGCGGCATCAGCGTCAGTTCCACGGCTTCGCGGTTGGCCAGCGAAACCGAGATCAGAACGATCCCAAGGATCGCAAGGAAAGCATATCGAAGGTAGCGCATCATACCTTAGGCTTTACCGTTCAAACGGTCCCTTAGCAACTTGCCAGTTTTGAAAAACGGAACACATTTTTCTTCGACCTGAACGGTCTCGCCTGTCCGGGGGTTACGGCCTACCCGTGCATCGCGTTTTTTAACCGAAAAAGCGCCAAAACCACGCAGCTCGACCCGGTCACCGCGCGCCATCGCATCTGTCACTTCTTCGAACACGGTATTCACAATCCGCTCGACGTCGCGTTGGTAAAGATGCGGGTTCTCGTCGGCGATTTTCTGAATCAGTTCTGAACGGATCATGTGCGTTACCCTCCCAGGCGACCGGTTTACCATGTCTATTATTCTGAACAGTATAGAAAAAAACTCGGTTCGGGGGAACGTTGACTCTGCCCGCGAGACCTTCATTTTGCCTCAAAGTCACGCGATTTTTCATGTGTTCATAGGAATTCGGGTCCTAAAGCATGAACAGCAGGTGAATAAAGCCCACCAATCGGAACATATTGATTCGCAACAAAAACGGCCCCGCACTTTCGCGCGGGGCCGGAATGTCTAATTTCGCTGACGCCTGAGCTTAGTCGCCGGACTTCAGCGCTGCACCCAGAATGTCGCCCAGCGATGCACCCGAGTCGGAGGAACCGTACTGTTCCACGGCCTCTTTCTCTTCTGCGATCTCGCGTGCTTTGATCGACAGACCCAGACGGCGGGTCTTGCTGTCAACATTGGTGACGCGGACGTCAACCTTGTCACCGGTCGAGAAACGCTCGGGGCGCTGCTCGGCACGGTCGCGCGACAGGTCCGAACGGCGGATGAAGGATTTCATGCCTTCGTACTCGACCTCGATGCCACCATCTTCGATCGCGGTGACCTCAACGGTGATGACCGAGCCACGCTTCACGCCGCCCACGGCTTCGGCGAACTTGTCACCGCCCAGGGCTTTGATCGACAGCGAGATACGCTCTTTTTCGACGTCCACTTCCGAGACAACGGCCGAAACCATGTCGCCTTTGCGGTAGTTCTGGATCGCATCCTCGCCACGCTCGTCCCAGGACAGGTCCGACAGGTGAACCATGCCGTCGATGTCGCCTTCGAGGCCAATGAACAGACCGAATTCGGTGATGTTCTTGACTTCGCCTTCGACCTCGGTGCCCTCGGGGTGTGTTTCTGCAAACACTTCCCATGGGTTGCGCTGAGTCTGTTTCAGGCCCAGAGACACGCGACGCTTGGCGCCGTCGATTTCCAGAACCATGACGTCGACTTCCTGGCTGGTCGAAACGATCTTGCCAGGGTGGACGTTTTTCTTGGTCCAGGACATTTCGGAGACGTGCACCAGACCTTCGACACCGGCTTCCAGCTCGACGAACGCGCCGTAGTCGGTGATGTTGGTAACGCGACCCTGGTGGACCGAGCCCAGCGGGTATTTCGCAGCAACCAGATCCCACGGATCTTCCTGCAGCTGCTTCATGCCCAGGCTGATGCGGTGGGTCTCTTTGTTGATCTTGATGACCTGAACCTTGATGGTTTCGCCGATCGTCAGGATCTCGGACGGGTGGTTCACACGACGCCATGCCATGTCGGTGACGTGCAGCAGGCCGTCAACGCCGCCCAGGTCAACGAATGCACCGTATTCGGTGATGTTCTTGACAACACCCTCGACGGTCTGACCTTCGGACAGGTTGCCGATGACTTCGGCACGCTGTTCGGCACGCGATTCTTCCAGGATAGCGCGGCGCGATACAACGATGTTGCCACGGCGGCGGTCCATTTTCAGAATCTGGAACGGCTGCTTCAGACCCATCAGCGGGCCGGCGTCGCGCACGGGGCGCACATCAACCTGCGAGCCGGGCAGGAACGCAACTGCGCCACCCAGATCGACGGTGAAGCCACCTTTGACGCGACCAAAGATTGCACCTTCGACGCGCTGGTCGTCGGCATATGCTTTTTCCAGACGGTCCCATGCCTCTTCACGGCGGGCCATCTCGCGCGAGATGACGGCTTCGCCACGGGCGTTTTCTGCGGCGCGCAGGTATACTTCGACCTCGTCGCCTACAGCGATTTCAGGGGCTTCGCCGGGATTTGCGAATTCTTTCAGATCAACGCGGCCTTCCATTTTGTAGCCTACGTCGATGATGGCTTGGCCGGCTTCGATCGCCAGAACCTTACCTTTGACAACAGAACCCTCTTCGGGTGTGTCCATTTCGAAGCTTTCATTCAGGAGGGCTTCGAATTCCTCCATGGATGCGTTAGCCATGTGGCGTTGTTTTCCTTTACAGTACGTTTTTGCTGGCCGAGCGGTTGTCTCCGCCGGTCTTGTTTCATGATGTCCTTGGACGTGACCCGGTGCGCATCTGACTACACAAACACAAAGGGCCGAGGTAACCCGGCCCTGCTCAGATACGTCATCCAGACGTTAACCGCCCTTGTTCAGACAGCGCGCGTATAGTCCGGTTTATTCCCAGACGCAAGTGCAATAGCCCGAAACGCCAATCATAGGCGGTTCTTGACGCCTCGGTTATCAATGCCGCACTCCCCAGATCGCCACATCACGCTGCAACATTGCGCGTTCTATCGCGTCCAACCTTTCGCATGCGGCGATTGGATCGGTCGAACCGCCAGCTTGCTTCCAGATTTTCAAAGCCGAGGTCGGGCTCCAAGGAAGGCAGGCCGAAGCCAGCCATTGCCGCAATCCCTTGGGCAAAGCATCGTAGGCCTGCATTGTGGGAATGCGCCGCCTGCGCCGTTTGAGCTGCGTGCGAAGATTGCGCCCAGATCGGCTTTTGGTCTTGGAAATTGTGTCCAACTTGCGCGCTGTATGCATTGGCCTGTCCTGCTGCAGTGTTCGTTATGATATTACATAACCAAACTGCAGCAACAAGCCACACTTACTGCGCAGAATTGAGGTTTAGATTTCCTCGCCCTTTTTTAGCAGCTCGTCGATCAACTCTCGTTGCAGGTTTCCACTGTCGCCCCCGCCGAATTGCTGCGCTCCACCCGAATAGAGCGAGCCGTAGGTCTTGGCGATATTCACCGTCTGCGCCAAGCCAGAGATCAACTGGTCCTTTTCAAGCGGTGAAAGCGGGTGGATAAAGGCGGCCCACAGGGTTCCGTTTGCGATCGCGTAACGCGCATCCAGCGCGCTATCAAAATTGGCCTGCATCATACGTTGCAAATCCTCGGCCGTTAAATCCGCCGCACTTCGGATCGGCACCATTGCCCGCATTCTGTCAGCGTTGGAATCCGTGATCACCAATACCGGCACGTCAGAAACAGTTAGCTGGAAACCGGGCCCGCTGGGTTGCGCATCCGGGTCGAGCGCAAAGATAATCTTGCCCAGCCGTTCGTAGGTCATAGGCGGCTCGGCTTCAGGCGTTGGTTCTGCTTCTTGCGCAGCCAGACCTCCGGCCAGAAAAATCAAGGTAATGGCTAGTCGGATCATGGCGTCGCTCCTGCAAATTGCTTTTTCACCATACGCAGCACCTTGGTGTCATACCAAACAAAGCTTAGTGAAGAGCAGAACTTGATCATTCCGAATATTGAACGATCTGCAATGCAAGCGATCCCATCTGCGATAGTTCGTTCGGATATGACCCTCTAACTATGTTTCAGCGGTTAACGGATGAACCGTACCGAACCTGAACATGGAAGGAAACGCAATGAAATCTCTGATCTTCAGCACCCTGATCGCAACCTTGCCCCTGATCGCAGCTCCGGCATTTGCCGCGGACGAAATCAATGTCTCGAACGGAATATCTGCGGCGGGCGCACCTCTGGCTGCGCATGGCGTTGATCTGGTCGCCCTCGTTACCAACGGCAACCCGGTCCAAGGCTTTGCCACGCATTCGGCAACATATGACGGTGCCTCTTACTATTTCACCACAGCAGAAAACCGCGAAGCGTTTGAGGCCAACCCTGCAGCTTATCTACCACAACATGGCGGTTTTTGTTCCTTTGGCGTTTCGGTCGGGAAAAAGTTCGACGGTGACCCCGACCAGTACCTGATCGCTGACGGCAAGCTTTACCTGTTCTTGAACGCGGAAACCCGTGCCGCATTTCTGAAAGACGTGCCCGGCACCGCAAAGACGGCCGACGGCCAATGGTCCAAAATCAAAAGCATCGCAGTCGGCGAGCTGTAGTCCCGGCAACGCGCAGCGATTGCCCGCGGCACTAAGGTGTCGCGGGCTTCAACCGTTCAATCAGCGCAATGGCCTGCGAAAGCGCCGCTTCGATGCTCAGGTCCGAGGTATCCAGCAGCACGGCGTCATCTGCCGGTTTCATGGGTGCGGTGCTGCGTTCAGCATCACGCGCATCCCGCTCGCGTACATCTGCGAGAACCTGATCCTTGTGGATGTCCGCGCCCTTGGCTTTGAGCTCGAGGTAGCGGCGCTCTGCCCGCACCTCAGCGCTGGCCGTAACAAACAGTTTTACCTCGGCATTGGGGCAAATGACGGTTCCGATGTCACGCCCATCCAAAACCGCACCACCAGCCCGGCGGGCAAACGCGCGCTGAAAGTCCACGAGTGCTGCCCGCACCTCGGGTACGACGGCCACCTTGGACGCGGCCTGTGCGATTTCGGCCGTGCGCAGATCGCCCTGCTCCAACTCTTCGGCAGTCAAAGCTTGGGCCGCTTGGACAGGGTCGACCCCTTGCAAAGTGCGCCTCCCAACGGCGCGGTACAAAAGCCCGGTATCCAAGTGAGCGAAACCGAAATGAGCCGCAACCGCTTTCGAGATCGTGCCTTTGCCAGCTGCAGCCGGGCCATCAATGGCGACTGTAAAGCTCACCCACGCACCACGTTTGCACCCAACGCGTGCATCAACGGTTCAAAAATCGGGAAAGATGTCGCAATCGGGCCGCCATCATCAACGGAAACCGGAGTTTTGGCACCCATGCCCATCACCATGAAAGACATCGCAATACGGTGATCCAGAAAGCTCTCGCAAGTGCCGCCACCTGGAACATTGCCGATGCCCAGTCCTTCGACCGACCACCATTCCTCGCCCTCTTCCACGGTCACGCCATTGGCGCGCAGGCCACGTGCCATGGCGTCGATCCGGTCGCTTTCCTTCACCCGCAGCTCTTTCACGCCGCCCATCATTGTGGTGCCGGTGGCGTTGGCCGCAACCACTGACAGAACCGGGTATTCGTCGATCATCGAGGCCGCGCGCTCGGGCGGCACGTTGATGCCCTTCATGTTGGGCGAGTATTTCGCGCGCAGGTCAGCGACCGGCTCCCCGCCCTCTTCGCGTTCGTTTTCATAGGTCAGGTCCGCACCCATCTCGCGCAGCGTGGTGAACAGGCCCGCACGGGTCGGGTTCAAGCCAATGCCCGGCACAAGCACGTCCGAGCCGGGCGTGATCAGCGCTGCACAAACCGGAAAGGCCGCGCTGGACGGATCGCGCGGAACGGCAATGACCTGCGGTTTCAACTCAGGGCGACCGGTCAGGGTGATGACCCTACCCTCATCAGTATCTTCAACGGCGATTTCTGCACCGAACCCCGCCAGCATCCGCTCAGAGTGGTCGCGGGTGGCCTCTTTCTCAATCACCACGGTTTTGCCCGGCGCGTTAAGACCAGCCAACAGCACAGCGGACTTCACCTGAGCCGAAGGAACCGGAACTTCGTAGCGAACCGGCACAGGCTCTGCTGCGCCCACGATGGTCATCGGCAGACGCCCGCCCGAGCGCCCAACCGACTGCGCCCCAAACAGCGCCAGCGGGTCCGTCACCCGCGCCATCGGGCGCTTGTTCAGGCTGGCATCACCGGTAAATGTCGCCGCAATCGGACAGGTCGCCATCGCGCCCATGATCAGCCGCACGCCTGTGCCCGAGTTGCCGCAATCGATCACCTGATCCGGCTCGGCAAAGCCGCCGACACCCACACCATGCACGGTCCATTCGCCGTTACCGTGGTCGGTGACCTCAGCCCCAAAAGCACGCATCGCCTTGGCGGTGTCCAGAACATCCTCGCCCTCAAGAAGGCCGGAAATCTTTGTTTCACCCACCGCCATAGCGCCAAGAATCAACGACCGATGCGAGATCGACTTGTCCCCGGGAACCTCTGCCGTGCCGGTCAGCGGACCGCAGGGATGCGAGGTCATCGGGATGGGCGTGCCGTGTCCGGACATGGGGGCTCCTGTTTTCGCTATCAGTTCAAGGCGAATTAGCGAATTGGGGCCAGATGGTCCAGCGGCAATCAACCCTTACGGCGGAAGGTCAGGTAATGCGGGGTGCGGCCTTCACGCAGAGCTTTCTGTTCATAGCGGGTGGAAATCCAGTCGTCCCACGGTTCGCGCCAGTCCGAAGGACGCTCGGCCAGCCATTCAAACCCGGCGCGCGGAACCTCTTCCAGCGTCTGGCGGACATAGTCGGGAATATCGGTTGCCACGCGGAAAATCGAACCCGATTTCAGGGTACGCGCCAACGGCTCCAAGTGTTCCTGTGTCACAAAACGGCGGCGATGGTGCCGTGTCTTGGGCCAAGGGTCTGGATACAGCAGAAACGCGCGCGAGATACTGGCCTCGGGCAAGACATCGAACAGATCGCGCACGTCACCGGGATGCACCGCAAGGTTATCCACGCCCGCCTGACGGATCTTACCCAACAGCATAGCGACGCCGTTGATATACGGCTCGGCACCGATGATGCCGATATCGGGATTGGTCTTGGCTTGGTGCACCAGATGTTCACCACCGCCAAAGCCGATCTCAAGCCAGACTTCTTTACCACCAAACAGCGCCCCAAGGTCCAATGGGTGTCGCTCGGGATTACTCTCCCAATCAACCGCACCCGGCGACAATGCATCAAGATCTTCGCTCAGATACGTCTTCTGGCTTTGCTTCAGGGTTTTTCCCTTGAAGCGTCCATAAAAGTTTCTGCGGGGGCGTTGAGGTGTCTGGGTGCTCATGGCCGAGCCATTACTGCGCGGATAACCCAGAGGCAAGAGGCACAGGGCGTTCCTTCCGCCTCTAGCCGATTTCCCCAGAATAAAGCGCGCCCGAAAGGGCGCACCTTTTGATAGATGTCAGATCAAACCGACGCTTTCAGCGCATCGACCAGATCTGTGCGCTCCCAGCTGAAACCGCCGTCAGCGTCCGGCTCACGACCAAAATGGCCATAGGCTGCCGTGCGCTGATAAATCGGCTTGTTCATCTGAAGGTGCTGCCGAATACCACGCGGCGTCAGGTCCATCACCTGCCCAACAGCCTTTTCGATCGCAGCGTCTTCTACCTGACCCGTACCGTAGGTTTCGGCGTAGATCGACAAAGGTTTGGACACACCAATCGCATAGCTGAGCTGGATGGTGCACCGCTCGGCCATACCTGCTGCAACGACGTTCTTTGCCAGATAGCGAGCGGCGTAGGCCGCTGAACGGTCAACCTTTGTTGGGTCTTTCCCCGAGAACGCACCGCCACCATGCGGTGCCGCCCCGCCATATGTGTCCACGATGATCTTGCGACCGGTCAGGCCGGCATCGCCATCTGGTCCACCGATGACAAACTTGCCTGTCGGGTTGACGTGCCATTCCGTGTCAGCAGACAGCCAGCCCCCTGGCAGGGTTTCAGTGATGTAAGGCTCTACAATCGCGCGGATATCGTCCGATGTCAGCGCTTCGTCCAGATGCTGTGTCGACAGAACGATCGAACTGACCCCGACCGGCTTACCATCCCGATAAACCACCGACAGCTGCGACTTCGCATCCGGGCCCAGCGCGGGTTCCGACCCGTTCTTACGGACTTCGGCCAGACGACGCAGGATCGCATGAGAATACTGGATCGGCGCAGGCATCAGTGCCGGCGTTTCCGTCGTGGCATAACCGAACATGATGCCCTGATCGCCAGCGCCCTCGTCCTTGTTGTCGGCCGCATCAACACCCTGCGCAATATGGGCAGACTGCTCATGCAGCAGGTTCGTTACCTCAACGGTTTCGTGGTGGAACTTGTCCTGCTCGTATCCGATATCCTTGATACACTCGCGGGCGATCTGATCGATGCGCCCCATGTAATCGTGCAGCTTGTCCTGATCCGACAGACCAACTTCGCCACCGATAACAACACGATTTGTCGTGGCAAACGTCTCGCACGCAACGCGTGCTTCGGGTTCTTCGTTCAGAAAGGCATCAAGTACAGCGTCGGAAATCCGGTCACAGACCTTATCCGGGTGACCTTCGGAAACGGATTCCGAAGTAAAAGTATAGTTCTGTCGGGACATAAATGTGCTCCATTAAGATTTCCCCGTCACGCCAGGAAGCCGTTGTGACGGGCAAGCGATTGGATACGCTTACATATAAAGCGGGTCAATCGGTAATTATGACAGTAATCTGCGGGCGTTGCGCCAATGCAGCGCCAGAAAGGCCAGAATAGCCGCAAAAATCGGCCAATCGCCTAGCCGGGAATAAATGGTAGGCGACAGTGGAGCGGGCAACAGGGCGTCTATGTATCCGGCTTCGCCTAGTGCAAGTGCATCTGTCATACGCCCAAGCGGGTCAATCATCGCCGAAACACCTGTGTTGGCCGACCGCATCATGGGCAGACCCTGTTCGATCGCCCGCATCCGCGCCTGCGCGAGATGTTGATAGGGGCCTGATCGCGTACCAAACCAGGCGTCATTGGTGATTTGCAGCAAAAAATCAGCTCGACCGGGGGCGGATAAGACATCCTGTGTGAAAACCGCCTCATAGCAGATGAGCGGTAGTGCTGCGCCCAATTTCCCGACCTCAATCAAAGCCGCCCCGGGGCCTGAACTGAACCCATGCCCGGTGGTGGCTGCCATCCCATGAATGCCGAACCGGGCCATAAGCTCTCCAAACGGGACGTATTCCCCGAATGGGGCCAGATGGTGTTTGTCGTAAAGCGCCGCTTGTTGCCCTTCTTCGTTGAGGTAAATCATCGAGTTGTAGATCTGCGGACCGTCGCCGCGCTGAATGCCAAAAATGACAGGGGTACCGTCCGCCGCGTCGGCAATCGCGTCCAAGTAAGGCTGAGCACTTCCAAGCCAAGCCGGGACCGAGGTTTCCGGCCACACAATCAGGTCGGGTCGGGGTTGCGCCGCAGTAAAGTCGATCTGGCGTGCAAAAAACAAATCCTTGAACGCAGGGTCCCATTTCTGATGTTGGGGCGCGTTGGGTTGAACCAGCCGCACCACATGCTCAGTGTTTTCAACGGTCGGCCGGGTGACTGCACATAAAATCACGACCCCAACCCCCGTAAGAGACAGAAGCGCCGGCCATTTGAAACCGGCTCTTTCGGTCAATGCCGCGCCCAAAGGCAGCGTCACCAACAGTGTCAACGCACCAAGCCCATAGGGCCCGATCCATGACAAAAGCTGCGCTGGTGGCGCGTCAACCCAGACCTGAGCCAGCCCCGCCCAAGGGAAGCCGGTCAGCACATAACCCCGCGCGCCCTCGGCCAGGGAAACCGCCAAAGCCAGCAGGATGGCTTGGCCCACGCCCGAAGCCCCTGGCTTGCGGACCAGCCAAAAGGCAAAAGCCCAGAACAAAGCCAAACCACCCGCCATGAACACCAAGGCAAACGGCGCCATCCACGCGTGACGCTCTGCGTCAACGAGAAAAGGTTCGACAATCCAACTCAGCGCGTGAGCAAAATAACCGGTTGCAAAGGCCCATCCCAACCAGGCCGACTGCGAGCGCGTTCGCGTGGCCAAAAACAACGGCGCAAGGCCCACCAGGGCCAAAAGCGTTGCATACCAAAAGCCAAATGGTGCGAGCCCAAAGGCGGCAATTGCGCCCAATCCCAAAGAAAGACCAAAGTTCAACCAGAACGGCCAGCCCTCGGCAGGGTTCATGCAACAAGATCCGGAAGCATAACGCGCAAACGTTTGATCCGGCGTGGGTCCGCATCAATGACCTCGAACTCGGGGCCTTCGGGATGCAAAACAACCTCACCTCGCGCAGGAACGCGTCCGGACAGCATGAAGACCAACCCGCCCAAAGTGTCGATTTCCTCTTCGTCGACATCTTCGTGACTGGTGAGCGAGCGGCCAATTTCCGCCTCGAAGTCTTCCAGCGGAACACGGGCCTGCACGACATAGCATCCCGGCTTTTCCTGCACCCATAGCTGACTTTCATCGGCGTCGTGCTCGTCAGCAATTTCGCCCACAACCTGTTCGATCAAGTCCTCGATGGTCAACAAACCATCCACACCGCCGTATTCGTCTATGACAAGAGCCATGTGCCGACGCTCGGTCTGCATCTTGGTCAGCAAAACCCCAATCGGCATGGAGGGCGGCACAAACAACAGGGTCCGCAGCATAGAAACCAGATCAAAATCCGAGGACGACCCGTTAAAACCATGCGTCAGGGCAAAGTCCTTGAGGTGAACAAATCCCAGTGGTGTGTCCAGCGTGCCTTCATAAACAGGAATACGCGACAAACCACTTTCACGGAAAACCTGCGCCAATTCATCCTTGGAAATGGTCGATGAGACCGAGATGATTTCAGCCGTCGGGATCGCGACGTCTTCAACACGCATCCTGCGCAGGTTGATCATGCCTCTTGGCTGCACTTTGTCGGCCTCATGCCCGTTGACCGCCGAGGCCTCTTGCTCTTCCGGTGACGAGAACGCGTCCACTATTCGAGAAAAGAAACCCGTTTTCTCTTTGAAATTATCGGTGCTGTCCTTTGATTGCGCGCCCTGCGCCGCCATAGAACTGCCGTCTGTATCGCCCATTATCCCATTCCAAATGATCGGCCTCAAAAGGCCCGTACTAAACAGTATATGGGTCATCAATACCCATTTTGCCAAGTATCTCGACCTCGACCCGCTCCATCAAAGTGGCGTCAGGGTCACGAATGTGGTCGTATCCCAGCAGATGCAACATTCCGTGAACGATCAAATGAGTCACGTGATCCTGCAGCGATTTGTCCGCCTCTGACGCTTCGCGGGCGCAGGTGTCGTAGGAAATCGCGATATCGCCAAGGGCGATTTCTCCGGTAAAATCCGGCTGCGGAGAGACAGGCCGCTGACCTGCGATCTCTGGCGCCAAATCCTCGGCCGGCCAACTCAGAACATTTGTAGGTGTGGGCTTTTCCCGAAACTCTGCGTTCAATTCAGCAATTCGGTCGTCATCACATCCCAGAACGCTGATCTCACAAAGTTCGTGATCCAAACCGACATGATCCAACACAGCTTTGATCGCACGTTGGGCCAAGGCCTCAAGTCCCTGCCAGCGCGCGTCTTCCACGGTTAGTTCCAAATTCATGCGTAGAAATCCAAAGCCCCTTGCGCGAGACCCCGATACTAACCGGTTTCGCGGCCCGCGTCGGCCTCATACGCCTCGATAATGGCGGCCACAAGTGGGTGGCGTACAACATCCTTCGACGTGAAGTAATTGAAACTGATATTCGGGATCGTCTTCAACAACCGCTCTGCATCAGCCAAGCCAGATTGCACACCGCGCGGCAGATCGACCTGAGACCGGTCACCGGTGATTACCATACGGCTCCCCTCGCCCAAGCGTGTCAGGAACATCTTCATCTGCATGGTCGTGGCATTCTGTGCTTCGTCCAGAACGACAAAGGCATTTGCCAGTGTACGTCCGCGCATAAAGGCCAGGGGCGCGATTTCAATACGCTTTTCCTCGATCAATTTCGCGAGCTGCTTGCCCGGCAAAAAGTCATTCAGCGCATCGTACAACGGCTGCATATAAGGATCGACTTTGTCCTTCATGTCCCCCGGCAAATAGCCCAGCTTTTCACCCGCCTCGACCGCAGGACGGCTGAGGATAATGCGGTCCACGTGACCACCGATAAACATCGAGACCCCAACAGCGACAGCCAAATAGGTCTTACCCGTTCCGGCGGGGCCGATTCCAAACGCCAGTTCGTTGTTGAACAATGACTGCACATACGCTTTCTGAGCGTCCGTGCGCGGCTCAACCAGCTTCTTGCGGGTTTTGATCTCGACCGTGCCGCCCTTGAACATCTCAAGCTGATCGCCGTCGCGGCTACCAGTTCCCTGCTCAGAACTGCCCATGCGCAGCTCGCGATCCACGTCTGCGGCTTCTACCTCTTTCCCCGTTTCCAAACGGGTATAGAGCGCCTGAAGCACCTCGATCGCTTGTTTTTGGGCTTCCTCGTCTCCCATGATAACCAACTGGTTGCCGCGGCGCACAATCTGGACGGACAGCTTATGTTCGATATCGGTCAGGTTGCGGTCGTATTCGCCGCAAAGATCAATCAACAACCGGTTGTCGGGAAATTCTACAAACGCCTCTCGTTGGGGCATTTCGTCTTGCGGTGGGGTCAGGGCACCGATGGCCAATACGTTCTCCTGTCTTGGCGTTTCACCCTGAGCGTGACAACAATTCCCGGTGGGCGCAAGCCACAGAATTAAATTTTCGCAAACGGATGATAAAACCGCCCACGGCTTTTGCGCACATGCCGTATCTCACCCGGCCTTAGGGTGACGGGCGAGCCCACAGGTTCAGTACGTATAGTTCAATCCAAACCTTAAGCCGCTGTATTTCGGAGTTGAGCGTGTCGAGAATCCATTCTCGAATTCAATGTCTTCAGCCTCAAACTGCACATACTCAAACTCACCGGTGATCGACCAGTCATCACTCAGGTAATGCTCAAGCCCGATACTGGCCGAAAAGCCGTTGCGGCTGTCACTTTCCTGAAAAGACTGCGTCACGGTTCCTACAGAAATGCTGTTCGTGGTCTCCACATCGCCCCGGACGTACCCTGCCGAAACAAAGTACAAAAGCGAACCGCTTTTGTTGGTGATGCCATTACGAAATCGAATCGATAAGACATCCGAGACCTCGGATCCGCCTGTGACCGTCGCTCCGCTGATGTTTGTGGTCACTTCGTCGTCAAGCGACCCAAAGTCATAGCCCAGTTCGACGCCATATACATAGCTGCGATTGCCCCGAAAGGGCAGAATACCGCGCCAACCTGCCCGAACCCCGCCGAGCGTTCCTTTCAAATCCAATTCGCCGATTGGAAAAATTTGCGTCGGTGTATTCAAACCAAACTGATCGGTGCCGCCAATCGAATAGATGCCAGACAAACCCAGATAAAAGGCACTGATGTTCTTGCTTTCTGTCTGAGGGCTGGCGACCGGAGGATCTGTCACAACAGCGTCCAGATTCCCTGCGGCCGTCGCGCTGGACAGCCCGGCGAAAGAGATTGCAGTCGCCAATAGCAGATGCAGATTCTGTCTAATCACGTTCTTCAGAATACTCACTCGCACCCTCCAACGCCCCCCCAACCATTCCCAGGGTCGATACATACAAGGGAATTTCAGGGGCATGTTGTCTGTAGGCCCCTAAAAAACCTGACTTTTCTCGGAGCATAGTTCCAATTGATAAATCAAGGGTAAATTTTCGAACCTAACGTCAACGGCATTTACCCATCTTAAACACCGGGCGTTGTCAGATTAGTTCGCCTGCCAAAGAATTTGCCCCGGATGCAGTAATTCGAACGTCCCTCAATTCACCGACCTCCAAACTTGCGCCAGAGACGTGAACTGAATGAAGATACTCGGATTTTCCGACCATCTGCCCCGGCAAACGCCCAGGTTTTTCGAACAGAACTTTGACATTCCGCCCGACCATTGCATCCTGAATTTCACGCTGGTGCTTTGTGATTAAGGCCTGCAGGCGCTGTAGGCGGTCATCCGCCACTTCGGGATCAACCTGAGACCGCTCGGCCGCGGGTGTTCCCGGACGTGTCGAATATTTGAAGGAATAGGCGTACCCGTACCTGACCTGCTCGACCAGATCGAGCGTTGCCTGAAAGTCCTCGTCGGTCTCTTCAGGAAAGCCCACGATAAAGTCGCCCGACATCATGATATCAGGCCGTGCTTCACGGATGCGTTCGATCAGACGCAGATAGCTGTCGGCCGTATGACTGCGGTTCATCCGTTTCAGAATCCGATCCGAGCCCGACTGAACCGGCAGGTGTAGATAGGGCATCAGCTTTTCACATGTTCCGTGCGCCTCAATCAGGTCATCGGCCATGTCATTGGGGTGCGAGGTCGTGAATCGAATACGCTCCAGCCCGTCGACCTTGTTCAATTCCCAGATCAGCCCAGCCAGCGTCATGTCACCGTTGGGCCCGGCACCATGGTATGCATTCACGTTCTGGCCAAGCAACGTAATCTCGCGCACGCCACGCTCAACCAAATCCTGCGCCTCGCGAATGATGCGGTCGGCGGGGCGGCTAACTTCGGCGCCACGTGTATAGGGCACAACACAGAACGCGCAGAACTTGTCGCAGCCTTCCTGCACAGTCAGAAAAGCAGTTGGGCCGCGCTTGGCCTTGGGCCGGTTTTTGAGTTTTTCGAACTTGTCTTCTTCAGGGAAATCCGTGTCCAGCGCCTTGGCACCTTCGCGCGTCTTCGCTTCCATCTCGGGCAGACGGTGATAGCTTTGCGGACCGACAACCAGATCGACCAACGGCTGCCGGCGCATGATCTCTTCGCCCTCTGCCTGCGCAACGCATCCTGCCACACCAATCTTCAGATCCGGCTTTTCGGCTTTCAGGCCTTTAAAGCGACCCAACTCGGAATAAACTTTTTCCGCGGCCTTTTCCCGAATGTGACAAGTGTTCAGCAGAATCATATCCGCGTCGTCTGGGCTTTGCGTTTCCACATAGCCCTGCCCGCCCAACGTTTCAGCCATACGCTCGCTGTCGTAGACATTCATCTGACAACCATAGGTCTTGATGTACAGCTTTTTGGGTTCTGACATGGGTATGGCCTTTGCGTTCGCGGGATCGGCGTCGTCTATACTCAACGAACGCCGCTTGCAATGCCCGCGCGATTACCTGATTTTGTCCGAAAACGCCAGCAAAGCGGAACCAAACAGGCGATGCAGTACGACACCCTTTCCTCTTTCCTGCAATCTGGCCGCATAGCGCTTGCCAAGGGTCCAATCGCCCTGATTTTCGCTGAAGACAATGTCGAGGTGGAAAGCACGATACGCCATCATCTGAATCTCGGCTTCAAAGCTCTGATCGCCTTTATGCCTGCCGAGTTTGTGCTCAGCCCCGATCTGTCTGACAGAATACACAGGGTCACGCTGACTTGTGCGCCACGAACGGTGGTGTTCGAGACCATTAACAAAGTGATCCAATCGGCACCCGACCTGTGGATGTATTACTGCTACAACGCCGAATACCTGTTCTTTCCCTTCTGCGAGACCCGCTCAGTCGGAGAGATGCTGGCTTTTCACAAGGAAGAGCGTCGGAACGCGATGCTGACCCATGTGGTGGACCTCTATGCCGACGACCTTGGTGCCTACCCAAACGGGGTCGCACCGGATCGGGCGATGTTGGACAGGGTCGGCTATTACGCCCATGCGCGGCACACGACCGAAGGACATCCGCTTGAAAGACAGCTCGACATGTCCGGTGGCCTGCGGTGGCGATTCGAAGATCACATACCCTATGAACGCCGCCGGATTGATCGGATAGGATTATTCAAGTCCCAAAAAGGGCTGCATATCCTGCCGGACCACAGTTTTGACGCGCCGGAATACAACACCTATTCCTGCCCATGGCACCACAATCTGACAGCGGCAATCTGTTCTTTCCGGGCGGCCAAAGCGCTCAAGTCCAATGCCGGTTCGACGTTTGATATCCCGACGTTTCAGTGGCGCAACTCGATTGCGTTCGAATGGACCTCGGGTCAATTGCTGGACTTGGGCCTTATCGAAACCGGTCAGTGGTTCTGACGGCGCAACAGAATGGGAAACCAGTCCTGACGCAAGCGTTGGCCCGGCACCATATCATGCCCCGGGAAAGGCGGAGACGTGCGCCCCGGCCTTTCGACATAGCGGGCGTCATCACCGACAAGACGCAGGGAAAATGCACGACGACGGCTGTCAGAATGGTTTCCGCGCGCCCCGTGCAAAGTACGGTAATTGAACGCCACAGCGTCGCCAGGCTCCATCTCGAACTCCATCACCGTCATGCCCTCGGCATCCGGGTCGGGCACGGGAATGTACTGCCCTTCATCCGGAAAGAAGCCAGCCTCTGACACCCAACGGGTCGGCAGCACCTCTTTCTCCCATCGATGCGATCCGGCGACGCATCGCAACGTCGCTTGTTTGACCGGGTCAAGAGGAGACCAGAAGCTGATGGTTTGTTGACCTTCGACAAAATAATAGGGACCGTCCTGATGCCACGGCGTCGCCATCGACGTACCGGGTTCTTTGACCAGAACATGGTCGTGAAACATCTGCACCGTGTTGGATTTCATCAGATCCGCAGCTACCTCGGCAGCTGGAGAGTTATGAACGACATCCTGGAACTGTTCGATACGCGACCAATTGCAGTAATCATCAAAGAACAGACCTGTTTCACCCTGCTTTTTGTTGTCCGAAGCATAGGGGCCCGGCGTGACCATATTGGTTTCAATACCTTCCCGAAGGGTATTCACGTAGTCTGCGAACAGCCCCTTGACCAAAACCACACCGTCGCGCTGGTAGGTATCGATCATCTCTTGCGTAACAAGTGGGTGGGTCATCTTGGTCTCCGGTAGAATTTCGGGTGTTTTGCCCGGGGTGCGAGACCTTGTTCAAGCCCTAACTTTAGAAGTCACCGCCAGCCTAGCGTTGGCATTGGCCAGCGTCTAAGCGAATACGGCTGCGCGCGTGGGTACCACGTCAGCCTGACATCAGAAACAGTTGTTAGTTACTTCTTGCGCAGACGGATTACCACGTCGACGGACGCGATTTCCACACCTTCCGGCGCTTTGGGCAGACGCTGAATCACCAACTCTTCGGACGGTGCGTCGCTCAGGCGACCTTCGTCTTCCCAGAAGAAATGCGGGTGGTCGTGCGTGTTGGTGTCGAAATAGCTTTTCGACCCATCCACAGTGATTTCCTGCAACACACCTGCGTCACAGAACGCACGTAACGTGTTGTAAACAGTTGCGAGCGAAACAGCATCGCCATTCTTCTTGGCCGATTCAAACAGGCTTTCCGCCGTTACATGGCGATGACGGCCATCACCCACCAGAAGTTCAGCCAAGGCCACGCGTTGCCGCGTCGGGCGCAGTCCGGCTTGAACCAACCAATCGGTGGCGATGCTCTGGCTTTCTGGTGTCATGAATCCGATACCGTTTTGTTGCTGGTATATATATAAGTGTTGTACTCAGGTAATTTCAAATGAAATTCATTCGCAAAGAATAGACTGAACACAACAGGATGTGGGCCGCCGCTCTTGCAGGACCTTGCTAACGGGTGCTAGACGAGGCCAGATTAAATGAACGAACCCCGGCAGGAGAGGCGGCAGAATGGCCCAATTCCCGAGCAGCTTTGACAAGGATGATCTGCTGAAATGCGCCCGTGGCGAATTATTCGGCCCCGGCAATGCGCAGTTGCCCGCCCCACCAATGTTGATGATGGACCGTATCACCGATATCTCGGCTGATGGTGGTGAACATGGTAAGGGCCACGTACTGGCCGAGTTCGACATTACGCCTGACCTATGGTTCTTTGACTGCCATTTTCCGGGCAACCCGATCATGCCCGGCTGCCTTGGTCTTGACGGATTGTGGCAGCTTACAGGCTTCAATCTGGGTTGGCGTGGCTGGCAGGGGCGCGGCATGGCCGTCGGTGTGGGCGAGGTCAAGCTGACCGGCATGGTCCGCCCGGACCGTAAGATGCTGACTTATAAAATCGATTTCAAAAAAGCGATCCAGACGCGTCGCCTGACCATGGGTGTCGCAGACGGAATCGTCGAAGCGGACGGTGAAATGATTTACGACGTCAAGGACATGAAAGTCGTTCTGTCCGAAGCCTGAGCCTGATGGGCTCGAAATAAGGAGCACGCACATGCGTCGAGTAGTTGTCACCGGTTTGGGGATTGTCTCCTCCATCGGGAACAATGCCGCAGAGGTTTTGGCCTCACTCAAATCCGGAAAATCCGGCATCGAAGCCAATGAGCAGATGATTGAGCACGGCTTTCGCAGCCAGATCGCCGGGTCGCTGAAAATCAACGTAGCCGAACATGTGGACAAGCGGACCCTGCGGTTCATGGGGCCCGGCGCGGCCTACGCCCATATTGCAATGAGCCAAGCGATTGCGGATTCCGGTCTAAGCGAAGATCAGGTCGTGAACCCACGCACGGGGTTGGTGGCCGGTTCCGGCGGTCCCTCGACCAGTGCCATGCTGACGGCTCATCAGACCGTTCTGAAGAACGGTGCGACGAAACGTATCGGCCCGTTTGCGGTACCCAAATGCATGTGCTCAACCATTTCCGCAAACCTTGCGACCGCATTCAAGATCAAGGGCATCAACTATTCGATCACCTCGGCCTGTTCGACTTCGCTGCACTGCATCGGTAATGCAGCAGAACAGATCATGCTGGGTAAGCAGGACGTTATGTTTGCAGGCGGCGGCGAGGAACTGGACTGGACTCTGTCCTGCCTGTTCGACGCGATGGGCGCGATGTCGTCCAAGTACAACGACACGCCCGAAAAAGCCTCTCGTGCCTTTGATCAGGACCGCGACGGTTTCGTGATCTCGGGCGGTGGCGGCATCGTCGTGCTTGAAGATCTGGACCACGCGTTGGCACGCGGCGCCAAGATTTACGCCGAGGTAACCGGCTATGCGGCCACATCCGATGGCCACGACATGGTGGCCCCATCAGGCGAAGGCGGCGAACGCGCGATGCGTCTGGCGTTGTCGACCTTGCCCGAAGGGCGAAAGGTTGACTACATCAACGCCCACGGCACCTCGACCCCAGTCGGTGATGTGGGCGAGGTCGAAGCAGTGCGCCGTATCTTTGGCGAAGGCAACGTGCCGCCCATTTCGTCGACCAAGTCGATGACCGGCCATGCGCAGGGTGCGGCTGGCGCGCTAGAGGCGATCTTCTGCCTTTTGATGCTGGACAACGACTTTATTACGCCGTCGATTAACGTCGACACTCTTGCCGAAGGCATTCTGCCCGGTGAAATTGCAACTCAAGTGGTTGAAAACGCGGGTTTGGACAGTGTGATGACCAATAGCTTTGGCTTTGGTGGCACGAATGGATCCATGGTTCTGTCAAAGTTTAACGGGTGAATGTGATGTCGGATCTTCTTAAAGGTAAACGCGGCCTGATCATGGGCGTGGCGAACGACCGCTCGATCGCTTGGGGTATCGCCAAGGCCATGCACGAGGCTGGCGCTGAGCTGGCTTTCACCTATCAGGGCGAGGCATTCGGCAAAAGGTTGGAACCTTTGGCCCAAAGCCTCGGCAGCGATTTCATGGTTGATGCGGATGTCACCGATGACGACTCGCTAGATCGGGCTTTTTCGGAACTGGGCGAACGCTGGCCGACGATTGATTTTGTGGTTCACGCAATCGCTTATTCAGACAAGTCGGAACTGACGGGTCGGTTTCTGAATACGACGCGCGCGAATTTCAAACACTCGATGGATGTGTCCGCGTACTCGTTTATCGAAGTTGCACGGCGCGCGTATCCGCTGATGAAAGACAATGGCGGTACGCTTTTGACGCTGACCTATCAGGGATCGAATCGTGTTGTACCGAATTACAACGTGATGGGCGTAGCGAAGGCTGCACTGGAATCGGCGACGCGTTATTTGGCCAATGATCTGGGCCCCGAAGGGATTCGCGTCAACGCAATCTCGCCCGGCCCAATGAAGACGTTGGCCGGTGCCGCAATCGGCGGTGCGCGTAAAACCTACAAGTTCTGCGATAACAATGCGCCAATGCGTTCGAACGCGACGCTTGAGGCCGTTGGCGGGACCGCAGTTTACCTGACCTCGGATGCTGGGGCTTGTACGTCGGGGGAGATTATCCGCGTCGACGGTGGTTTCCATGTGCTGGGAATGCCGCAACCAGATTTCATGTGACCTGAACTTTCCCTGCCGGTGCCCAGATTTGACCATCTTTCACCGGCAGAGATATCGGCATGAGCAAAGCCGATCACATACTTGAAAGCAACAAGCGCAGTTCGCGGTCCAGACGCAAACCGGGTTTTTTGACTGTACGCGGGCGCTTGGCGCTGTTGGTGCTGACAACACTATTGATTTTGTTTGTGTTTTTCACACAACCGCAAATCCGTACAGCCTTTGTATCGTGGGCCAGCCTGGCTGCGGGCTAACCCACTCTGACTGCCAAACGGTCAGTTGATTGAGACGACTTCAATGTCAAAAATCAGGTCCTGACCCGCCAACGGGTGGTTGGCATCCAGAGTTACAGTTGCCTCGTTGGCTTCAACGACTGTAACCGGCATAACCTGACCATCCGGTGTCTGCATCTGAAGTTGCGAACCCGGCTCCAGCGGGATGTCATCGGGGATGCCCTCGCGCGGGATGTCCTGCCGCATGGCCGGATTGATGGGGCCGTAGGCATCAATGCAGGCAATCTCGACCCGCTTCTTATCGCCCACTGCCAGACCCGGCATGGCACTATCCAGTCCCGGTATGATCTGGCCGGATCCGACCACAAATTCCAACGGGTCCCGCCCATCCGAACTGTCGAATACGTTCCCGTCCAGCAACGTCCCGGTATAGTGAATGCGAACAGTGTCGCCCTGCTTGATTGCGGTCATTTTGGCCTCCGGCCTTCAAAGAGTTGAACGGCCAAACCTACGGTCTGACACGTCTTTGTAAACCCTTCCCTCTTTTAAGCGCCGCAGCGTTGTGCAAACCTGCGCCCGACCGAGGGAGGGGATGAAATGCCGATTACAACTTGTGTTTTTGATGCATATGGCACGCTGTTCGATGTTGCCGCTGCGGCCCGTCAAGCTGCGACCGAGCCGGGTTTTGAAGCTTTGCAAGACAAATGGCCCGAGGTGGCGAACCATTGGCGGCTGAAGCAGCTGCAATACACGTGGCTGCGCGCGGTTGCGAATGCGCATGCGGATTTCTGGGACGTTACACAAGACGGCTTGGACTGGGCACTGGAAGCCGCCGGTTTGGACGGCGACGCAAAACTGCGGCAACGCCTGCTTGACTTGTATTGGGAACTGCAGGCCTACCCAGAGGTGCCCCAGATGCTTGCCGCCTTGAAAGCCGGAGGATTGCAGACCGCAATCCTGTCAAACGGTTCACCGCCGATGTTGGACGGTGCAGTGCAGTCGGCTGGCATAGGCGATGTGCTGGATGACGTTTTGTCTGTCGAGAGTGTCGGCGTCTTCAAACCGCACTCAACAGTCTACGACCTTGTTCAAAAGCGTTTTGGCGGTTCACGTGACGAAGTTCTGTTCGTCAGCTCAAACGGATGGGATGCGGCTGGCGCCAGTGGATACGGCTTTGTCACCACTTGGGTGAACCGTGCAGGCGAGCCGATGGACCGGTTACCGTGGAAACCCGCACATGTTCTCTCGGACCTTACAACCATTCCGCAGATCGCTGGACTCTGATGCCTTTTTTCAAGACCTCAGACGACATCAACCTGTATTTTGAGGACACGGGCACGGGAAAACCCGTCCTGTGTCTTGCAGGTTTGACACGTAATACCCGCGACTTTTCCTTCCTCGCCCCGCACCTTTCGGACATGCGCATGATCGCCATGGATTATCGGGGACGTGGTCAGTCGGACTATGATCCTGACTTCATGAACTACAACGTTTTGCGCGAATCTCACGACGTGGTCGAATTGCTGGATCACCTCGGACTTGATCGGGTCACCGTTATAGGAACATCGCGCGGTGGGCTTATCGCGATGGCTTTGGCCGCCAGTCATCCCGAACGCCTATCGGGGGTCGTACTGAACGATGTGGGGCCCGTACTTGAGCTGTCGGGTATCGCAAAGATCATGGACTATGTCGGCAAGCAACCCGCGGCAAAAACCTACGACGAGGCCGCGCTTGCATTACAGCATCTGATGGAGCCGATGTTTCCCGGCGTGTCCCTGACGCGTTGGCAACAGCAAGCCCGTATTCAATACGAAGAAACCGCGCAAGGCCTTCGGATGCGATATGACCCTGCCCTGCGCAAGGCTTTGTTGGAGCAGGCTGCGGCAGGGGCAATCCCCGACATGTGGTTGTTTTTCGAAGCGCTGAAAGATATCCCGACGGGCGCTATTCGGGGACAGAACTCTGATATTTTGGGAAAGGACACTCTGACCCAGATGCATGTAAGACACCCCGGCCTTTTGTCCGTCGAAGTACCGGATCGCGGCCATGCGCCATTTCTGGATGAGCCGGACTCTCTTGACCTCATTCGAAAGGTATTGGACGCCGTATGAGCACGCTGGACATGATCGAAGCCGCTGCAACCCGCTTGGATGGGCACGCGCGGATGACCCCTCTTTTGACCTCTCCGTTTCTGGATGAACTGGCGGGTCGACGAGTGCTTGTGAAACCGGAATGCCTGCAGCACACGGGCAGCTTCAAATTCCGCGGGGCATGGTCGGCAATTTCGGCGCTCAGCGCTGCGGATCGTCAACGCGGCGTGATCGCCTATTCTTCGGGGAACCACGCGCAGGGCGTGGCTTATGCCGCGGCACTGCACGGGATTTCTTCTGTCATCGTAATGCCGTCGGATGCACCGCAACTTAAGATCGAAAATACTCGTGCCCTGGGCGGAGAGGTCGTTTTGTACGACCGCGCCAACGAAAGCCGTGAAGACATCGGCGAGGCTATTGCCGCCGAGCGCGGTTTAACCTTGATCCGACCCTATGACGAACCTCAGGTTATCGCAGGGCAAGGCACTGTTGGCCTTGAGATCGCCCGCCAAGCGGCGGAAATGGGCGTTCAAAACGCCGACGTTCTGGTCTGTTGCGGGGGCGGAGGCCTGACATCAGGGATCGCCCTGGCGCTTGAGGGACATGCCCCCGGTCTGCGCGCCCGCCCGTGTGAGCCAGAGGGCTTTGATGACGTCAAACGTTCGCTTGCTGCCGGTCGCATTCAAAGCAATCCAGCGGCTTCCGGCAATATCTGCGATGCGATCCTGACCCCACAGCCCGGAGACATTACTTTTCCAATTCTCAACCGATTGTGCGGGCCGGGCCTTTCGGTGTCAGAAGACGAGGCATTGCACGCAATGGCCCTGGCCTGCCTCCGCCTCAAGATCACCCTTGAACCTGGTGGAGCCGTTTCGCTTGCATCGGCACTGTTTCGCAGTGACGAAATCAAAGGGGACGCGGTGATAGTGGTGGCGTCTGGCGGGAATGCCGACCCAGCGATTTTTGGCAAAGCGCTGGAATTCCTGACCTGACCGTCTGCGATGTGTCGGGCAGATTGGCGGCTTCTACGGGGATGAACGGAGATCATACAATGCAAATTGCAGGTTTCGGCGATGTGCAAATCCATTACCAGATCGACGGAGATCCCGACGGACCGCCCATTGTTTTCGCCAACTCACTGGGGACAGATCTGCGCCTTTGGGATGCGATATTGCCGTTTTTGCCCGCGGGTCTTCGGATCGTCAGATTCGACAAGCGGGGACACGGGCTGTCCTCGGCGCCAACAGCACCATATTCGATGGGATCACTAGTACGTGACGCAGAACGCCTGCTGGATCACCTTGAGGTGCGCGACTGCGTGTTCGTGGGCCTTTCGATCGGCGGCTTGATTGCACAGGGCCTCGCAGTCAAACGACTTGACCTGATCCGCGGTCTTGTCCTCTCAAACACGGCTGCCAAAATCGGAACCCCTGCGATGTGGCAGGACAGGATGGACGCAGTTCAGGCGGACGGTATCGAAGCGTTGGCCGACGCAACCATGACCCGTTGGTTTTCCAAGGATTTCCTTGCCTCGCCCGAGCATTTGCTTTGGCGCAATATGATGGTCCGTCAATCGCAGCACGGTTATGTGGGCTGTTGCGCCGCAATCTCAGGCACCGATTTCTACACACCGACAAGCGGCCTGCGCCTGCCAACCTTGGGAATTGCGGGCAGCGAGGATGGCTCTACCCCGCCCGATCTGGTAAGAGAGACCATTGATTTGATCCCGGGCTCTCGCTTTGAATTGATACGCCGAGCGGGACACCTGCCATGTGTTGAACGCCCCGCCGAATATGCCGATCTGTTGCGGGCGTTTTTGACCGAAATCGGACATATATAAAAAAGGAGCAAAGCTGTGGCGGAATTCCTTTTGGTTCATGGATCGTGCCATGGAGCGTGGTGCTGGCGCGATCTGATCCCCGCGCTCGAAAAGTTGGGGCATACGGCACGCACTATTGACATGCCAAGCCACGGTGCCGATCCGACACCCATCGGCGATGTGACGCTTTGGAATTGTCGCGACGCCGTGCTGTCGGCAAGCACACCGCAAACTATCATCGTCGGCCATTCCTGGGGTGGTTACCCGATAAGCGCGGCCGCTGAGGAAAACCCCAAAGCCATGCGTGCGCTGGTGTACCTCTGCGCTTACGTTCCGCGTGACGGGCTGTCGATGATCGAAATGCGAAAACAATCCCCGCGGCAAACCATTGGGGATGCGGTTGAAAAGTCGGCTGATGGGCTGTCATATTCCGTAAAACCTGACAAGGTTCAGGGTCTTTTTTATCATGACTGCGCACCGGAAATTACGCCATACGCCTTTGCCCGCCTGTGCCCACAGGCGATCGCGCCGCAAGACACCCCCCTCCCCTTAGGCGAAAATTTCTCAAGCGTTCCAAAGGCCTATATTCGCACATTGGATGACCAAACGATCCCAACCGAGTATCAAGAACAAATGAGCCACAGTGTTCCAGCGCACATGCGCCACAACATGAACAGCGGGCATTCACCGTTCTTCTCGCACCCCGCCGAGCTTGCAGGCGTCCTGAGCACGATTGAAAACGCGCTCACCACGCAAGACTGACCACGGATGTCTTTGACACGCGACCGCGTCTAACTAGAGTAACCGAAATCACCAATCTGCGGTTTTCATGCGCCTGCCCTATTTCTTCGTTCTGCTGACAGTCATGATCGATGCCATGGGCATAGGTCTGGTGCTGCCAATCATGCCGGAACTCATTGTCGAGGTTCAGGGCGGAACGCTTGCTAGCGCAGCGATTTGGGGCGGTGTCCTCAGTACCGTATTCGCGGCGATGCAATTCGTATTTGGCCCGGTGCTCGGCAATCTCTCGGATGCGTATGGGCGTCGAATTATCCTTCTGGTGTCACTGTTTGTGATGTCGCTGGACTATGTTGTGATGGCTATGGCAGGCAGCATCTGGCTGCTGCTGGTAGGTAGAGTTGTCGGCGGGATCACAGCAGCCACACACGCAACTGCAGCCGCGTTCATGGCGGATGTATCGAAGCCTGCGGAAAAGGCCGCGAACTTTGGCCTTTTGGGCGCCGCCTTCGGTGTGGGCTTTGTGCTGGGCCCTGTGATCGGAGGTCTACTGAGCGAATATGGCACCCGCGCGCCTTTCTGGGCCGCGGCCTGTTTGTCGGGACTGACGTTTGTGTTCGGCCTGTTTGTCATGCCAGAAACAGTGACCGACAAAACACGCAGGGCATTCAGCCTGAAGCGCGCAAACCCGATCAATTCCCTGCGTGCAATCGCTGCTTTGCCAGGTATTCGGCCCCTTCTGTGGGTGTATTTCCTCTATTCCGTTTCGATTTATGTCTACCCTGCCATCTGGGCTTACTTCACCACCGAACGGTTTGGGTGGTCACCGCAGATGATCGGCCTGTCCCTTGGGGTCTATGGCATCGGCATGGCGGCTGTTCAGGGCGGGTTGATCCGCCCCGCCACCAGATACCTGGGCGAACGGGTAACGATTATCTACGGGATGGGTTTCGAAATTCTCAGCTTCCTTTTGCTGGCATTTCTGACGAACGGGTTCATTGCCCTTATGCTGATCCCAATCACCGCTCTGGGCGCGGTCGTTACGCCAGCACTTCAGGCCATGACGTCCCGCGCCACGCCGGATTCGCAACAGGGCGAATTGCAGGGCGTTCTGACATCCCTTCACGCGCTTTCAATGGTGATTTCGCCTCTGCTCATGACCAGTGTCTTTGCCCATTTCGCCAGACCCGGAACTGGCATCTACTTACCCGGTGCCCCGTTTTTGCTGGCTATGGTTCTGATGGTCATAGGCTTTGCCCTGTTTATCAAAGCACGCAACGTAAAGGCCTAACAACGACATATCCGTGACGGTTTCCGCCTTGCGATACGCTTTCTAGCACGCCACCGTGGTCCAAAGCGAGCGAGGGAAGCAATGCAAACAATCAAAGCCGCCGTCTGCAGGGCGTTTGACGAGCCTCTGATCATCGAAGACGTGCAAATCGCACCTCCGGGGTCTGGCGAGGTTGAGGTGACACTGGACGCCGTCGCCATCTGTCACTCGGACATCTCATATGCCAGCGGCGCGTGGGGTGGATTTCTGCCGGCAGTTTATGGGCACGAGGCCGCAGGCGTCATCACGGCCGTCGGATCATCCGCCGGTGATTTTGAGGTTGGCGACGCGGTGGTTGTGACACTGATCCGCGCTTGCGGGTCCTGCCCATCCTGCGCGGGGGGCAAGCCAACAATCTGCGAAACGCCTTATGACACGGTCAAGGGGCCACTGCGCACGTCCGATGGTGGGCCGCTCGAGCAAGCTATGGCGTGCGGCGCATTCGCGGAAAAGGTTGTGGTCAGCCATCGACAGATCGTGAAAATACCCGAGACCATGCCAAAAGACGTGGCAAGTTTGTTGTCCTGCGGGGTGATTACGGGCGTCGGCGCAGCGGTAAACGCGGCTGGTCTTCGTCCGGGGCAAGACGTGGTTGTGATTGGTGCGGGCGGTGTCGGACTGAACGCAATCCAGGGCGCGCGCATTGCCGGAGCACGGCGCATAGTGGCCGTCGATATGACGGAGGAAAAGCTGGATATTGCGATGGAATTCGGGGCAACGCACGGCGTGCTTGCGACCTCTGGAACGCCGTGGAAAGACGCCTACAAAGCTTTGGGCGGGCGCGGAGCAGACGCTGTTCTGATCACCGTTGGTGCAATTCCAGCCTATGACCAGGCACCCAGATATCTGGGACCGGGCGGTAAGGCGGTCATGATCGGGATGCCTCATTCCGGTGATACCGCAAATTACGAACCGGTAATTCTGGCCGCGCTGGGTCAGGGTTTGGTCGGGTCCAAAATGGGCGACGTTGTCATCCAGCGGGATATCCCGTGGATGATCGACTTGTACGAACAGGGCCGCTTGAAACTGGATGAGCTGATCTCGGGCCGTTGGTCATTGTCGCAAATCAATGATGCGATCGCTGATACCAAAACCGGATCAGCAAAAAGAAACGTCATCGTCTTCGACAGAACCTGACAAGACGCGCCGGAGGAGATGCCATGAAGCTGCAGGATCTGGATATCATCGTCACCGCACCGCCTGCCCCCGGCTGGGGTGGGCGCTATTGGATCCTGGTCAAGGTCACGACGGACACAGGCATCACGGGCTGGGGTGAATGCTACGCGTCATCGGTCGGCCCCGACGCGATGCAACATGTCATTCGCGACGTTTTCGAACGTCACATGCAAGGTGAAAACCCCGAGAACATTGAACTGATGTTTCGTCGGGCATATTCCAGCGGCTTTACTCAGCGCCCGGACCTGACCGTGATGGGGGCCTTTTCCGGGCTCGAAATCGCGTGCTGGGATATCCTAGGGAAAGATCGTGATCGCCCAGTTTATGCGCTGCTGGGTGGGCTGATGAACGAGCGTATTCGGTCCTATACATACCTCTACCCCCTACCGCATCATAACCTGAACGACTTTTGGACCGCCCCGGATCAGGCCGGGGAATGCGCGGCCGAGATGGTGCGGCGCGGGTACACCGCTGTCAAATTCGATCCGGCCGGGCCTTATACGATACGTGGCGGGCACATGCCCGCAATGTCCGACATTTCGATGTCCGTTGCCTTTTGCAAGGCGATCCGCGAAGCCGTCGGCGACAAAGCGGACCTGTTGTTTGGCACCCATGGGCAGTTCAACACGGCCGGTGCGATCCGGCTTGGACAAGCGCTGGAGCCGTTTTCCCCGCTCTGGTTCGAGGAACCTACGCCACCGGACATGATCGCAGACATGGCACGCGTTGCTCGCAACGTCCGCATTCCTGTTGCTACAGGCGAGCGTTTGACGACAAAGGCCGAGTTCAGCGCTGTCTTGCGGGCGGGTGCCGCCGAAATCCTGCAACCTGCTCTGGGCCGCGCAGGGGGCATCTGGGAAATGAAGAAAGTTGCCGCCATCGCCGAGGTTTTCAATGCGCAGATGGCGCCTCACCTATATGCCGGACCGGTTGAATGGGCGGCGAACATTCACCTGGCGGCGTCGATACCAAACATCCTTCTGTTAGAGACCATCGAAACGCCGTTCCACGACGCGCTGATCAAAGGGTGTCTAAAGGTTGAAGATGGGTTCGTTACCGCCCCAACCGCGCCCGGGCTTGGTATCGAAGTTGACGAGGATCTTGCCCGTGCGCACCCCTATCAAGACACCGGACTACACCTGCAGATGCAGGAAGATCCCTGTGATTATGTAAATGGTAACGCGTTTCAAGGTGGTGCCCCTGCAACCGAGGGGTGACAACCGCCCGCAATCTGAGGCATATTACAGCGACCCCCTAGTTGCAGGCAGGCCCGCAGTGACGCTCAAGGAAGATGACCTTCAGACCAAGGCAGATGCTTTGTCCGATATGCAAGACAGTGCCGCGCGGGCGGCAACGTTTCTAAAGGCATTGGCGCACGAAGGGCGTCTTATGATCCTGTGCCATCTGGGAGATGGCGAAAAATCGGTGGGTGAGCTGGAAAAGCTGCTCGATATCCGACAGGCCGCGGTCAGCCAGATGTTGGCACGGCTGCGTGGCGAGGGGCTGGTTTCGACCCGTCGCGACGGCAAGACGATCTACTATTCCCTGCAGGACGGAAATACAGCCCAAGTGATCGGGCTGCTTTATGACCTGTTCTGCAAGCCGCAGCCTTAATTCGACACATACCCGGCGATGACTTGAAGCAGTTTGAAGGCTGTGGCGGCATCGTTTTCGACAACGGCCAGAAACTCTTCTTCACCTATCCGCAAACAGGACAGGTTGGTTTCCGCGATCATGCTGAGCGCCCGAGGTTCCTTGCGGATAAGCCCCAATTCTCCAACCAACGCACCCGATCCGACGGTCGCGATCAATTGATCCGGTCCGCTTTGTTGCGGAAGGTACAATCCTGCTTCGCCGTCCAGAATCACATAAGCCCCATCGGTCGGCTGATCATCCTTGAGGAATACGATTTCGCCCGGTTTGGCATCGAACCAACGTGCCCCAAACGCCAGCAGGCGTAGCTGTCGACGATCAAGGCCCGAGAACAAGGGGGTCTGCTCCAGCGCGCGTAGTTTGCGCGCCAGATCTGCCGAAGCGGCGCTGTCTTCTTCCACGTCCGAAGGTCCTTCGTCTGACACCACCCGCCCCTGTCGTATTTCGAAATACGCGTCGAAAACATCCGGGTTGTCGAACTGTTCGTTCAGGTAGATTACCGTCGTCTCGGGCAGCAATGAGCGCAAGTTCTTATACACCGCAACCTGTGTCGCCATGTCATAGCTGGCCAGCGCATTGTCCAGAACCAGAATGTCGGGTTTCTTGATGGTCGCCCGTGTAAACGCTAAGGGTTCTGCGAATACGGCTGGCAAATTCTGCCCCCCCAATGCAACAGGCACATCGTAGATCAATTCGACAACCAGCGGGCGCGCACCGTTCTGGTCCAAAACGTCCACGATCAGTTTTCGAACCTCATCGGACCGTGCGCCTCCGATCTGGCTGACTTTACCAAAAAGCGCGTTCTCCATCACGGTCAGGCCGGGGGCGAATTCTGAGGCATCAAGCGGAACAAACACATCGTGCAGCGTTTCCAAAAGCTTGTCAGAATGGCTGTGACGCAGCTCGAGGATGCGGTTTTTCAATTCATCCGAAAATGCAGGGCCAATTTGTTCGGCCGAAATGACCACTGGAACCGCCAGCAAATTGGCAAGCTGTTCGTCGTCCAACCCCGAGACACCTTCGTCACGGGTGCGTTCCAATAGCTCTATCGCGCTTTCATAAGTCTGCGCTTCGAGACCCAATTTTCGGAACAGCGGGTGGTCGGTACCATCCAGTCCAAAGATCTGCCGTAGCATATCGACCACATCGCGGGTCAGGTTGACCAGTGTTTCGTCCAGACCCAACTCGCGCAGTTGTCCCAGAAACACCGATTGCTGCGCCAGCAATTCCTGCGTAACCGGAACGCGCGGCGTTGCGAACAACAGGTTTTCTGCCACCGGAAGGGCTGGGTTGTAACAGCAGCGGTCAAAAATCAACGCTTGCTGCTCGAGGCCGGCGTCGTGAACGGCCTTTTGAATAACAGGGCGCAGCTCGACCAGTTTCTGGGCAAGTGCCAGATGATCATCCGCTTCGAATACCTGTTCCGCCCCGCGCTGGAACAAGGCGGGGCCCGAACCCATGCCGTCGATCAGGTGCAGCCACCAGTCACGCAGCGCACCCGCGTCCTGCACTCCGGCCAGAGACGGGTTCAACCACTCGGCCTTGAACGGGTCCGCGCTGTTTCCGGCGCGTTGGGTTTCCGCAAAGCCGGGATCGTCTGTCTGCGCGGTCAATGGTTTGAAACGCATGGGCATCATGACGTTGTCGCCTAGCGTTCCCTGAAACATGATCGGCCGAGACGAAGCATAGCCAATCCGCGCCGCGATAGTGCTTTGATGCAGTCCCGACAGACTTTCCGACCCGATTTCCAGACGACCAGATGTTGGCAGTATTTCACGCGTCAGCAATTCAGCAATCGCGCGCCTGTCTTCCTCGCTGGGCGCCGCTATACCAATTGTCTGCCCTCCGGCAAATGTCAGGTTCAGGTCATCCAGCACCTGGTTGCCATCCATATCCCGAACCGAAACATGATCCAGAACGATGTCGCTGTTCAGACGAGGCTGCTCTGCTGGTTCCTCTTCAAACAGTTTTTCATCCACCATACCGGGCGGGGCAAACCGTTCGATGACAACGTCCCAGCGCAAAGACATGTCCTGTGTCTGGTTGTAATAAGTCAGCAGTTCTTTCCAAGGAGAGCTCAGATCCTTGTAAGCCGCCAATGCCGCCACCAAGGCACCCAGCGAAACAGATCCCTGCAGGACAAGCACACCACCCACCAGATAGAACATGAAAGGCGTCAGCTGCGAGATGAAGTTGTTTATGAACTTCATAAAGAACTTCTTCTGATAGATTTCAAACCGAATTCCGAACAAGCGCCCGAGCTGGTCAGAGATCATCGCGCGCCGGTAACGCCACCCGCCATTGGTTCTGAGTGTCGAAGCCCCGGCAGCGTTTTCACCGATTTGCGCCGCCAGTATTCGCACCTCTTGGATGCGTTCCTTGTTCAGCAAGTTGATTTGCCGCTGAAGTTTGGGGATCAACCAGGCCTGCAGCGGAATAAGAGCAACCGCCGCCAAACCAAACCAAACACTTTGCAGGAACAGGAACGACAGAATCGTGATCATCTGCCCCGCCTGCAAAACGGGCTGGCTGATTGCGTCGCCCATCAGACCGCCCATCGGTTCACTTTCCGCCGTGACCATGGACACCATCTCGCCCTGACTGACCCTTTCGAAATAGGGCTGCGGAAAGCGCAAAGCGCGGCTGATCAACTGGTACCGAAAACGGCGCAGCATGCGTTCGCTCAACACGCCTTTCATCGTGTTGATCCGCATTTTCATCAACCCGTGGGCAAGAACTGCCGCAAGAAATGCGAAACACAGGATGATCAGAAATGTCATCTGTGGCAGATCAAATCCAAAAACGCGCACCACGGGGCTGGCCGCACCAATTGCATCGTTGATAATCCGCTTGGGCAGCTCCAGCGTCAGATACAGCAGCGGGAACAGGGTCGAGGTGACGGCCAGCAAAATCAGCTGGTCGCGTTTCGAATATTTCCAAATAAATCGGAAGATTGTGCGTTCTATGGAACCTGCCCCTATAGCGGATCAATGACCCGATCTTGCCGTATGTGTCGCAAATCCAACACCCCGAAGTTACCGTAATCAATACAGACGACGCAAATAGTTTCAAATTTGATCAGATATTCGCCGAGTGTGAACAAGTTCATTTGCGCAACCACACATTAAACCCTAGTCTCGTCCACAGGACGATATCGGGAGGATTCAGTTGCATGCCAATTTAGGCGCAGTGTTTTTGATGCTCTGCTTATTGCAGATCAAACATATGTTTGCGGACTACTACCTCCAGACGCCCAAAATGCTGGCGGGGCGGGCTGAATATTTCCATATGGGACGCGCACAACATGCAGCAGTGCATATTGTGGGCTCGTTCATCGTGTTTTTTCTATTTGGCGCGCCGTGGTCATTTATTTTGATCATCGCGGCACTTGAGTGGATCGTTCATTTCAATATCGATTTCGCCAAAGCCAGCTATTCCGACAAAAAACAACTCATGCCGTCACAGGCCGCCTTTTGGCGCGCTGCTGGACTGGACCAGTGCCTGCACAACCTAACCTATGTGGCGATGGTTTGGGCTTGGGTGAAATTCGCCGCCTAGCGGATATTCAGGCAACATTCTCTATTTCGGATTGTCGGTATGCAGACAACCACTGCCGGTCAATGCGATCTATGCTGGCGGGATCAAACGCCTGCCTCTCTTCCCAGTAACGTCCCGATGGAACGAAATAACCCAATTCGCGTTCCGCCCGCAGGGCTGCAGCCATCCCCGCCGTCGACGGCAAATCAGTCGACAATAGCGCCTCGATCGAAACCGAAGGAAAAACAAGACGACTTTCCCCTCTGGACAGTCGGACGGTGTGACAGCCTTGTGCCGCGCCAAATAAGGCCAAGCGCGCCGACTTCGCCTCGAGCGACCGAAGGGTCACATCTGCGCGCAACGGGTCAGCCGTGCCTTGGCCGTAGAAATGCGTCTGGCCCGATTTCGGGTAAATCATGTCACACCCGAAATACGCTAGAACCGATGGTTTCAACGCGGCCAGAGCCCAATACCCGGCTGTAAACGCCATCGTTCCACCGGCATAAACGAACCCGCCGAATTCGTTTTGCAAAGGAACATATTCCTCTGCACCGACGATCCGTTGACCTGCCGCCAGTACCTGTGGCTGGTTCTCTTGCGGGAAATCCTCGGGGTGGATCAGGATGTCCCAATCCGGGCGAATCCGCCATGCGTTATTGATCGCGACAATATGCGAAAAAGCATCGCGCGCCCAATCTCGCGCTGCCATAGCTGACGGAGCGCTTCCCAATATCAACACGCGTGGCTTCGTCTCGGTCATTCCGGGGTCCTGCCTTTCTCTGCGGTCACAGGAAAGTGTAGAACGTTTTAGGACTTAAACTACCCCAAGACTGAAAAACTGCTTTCTTCGTTGATCGGGCGCTTGCGCGAGTAGAAACCAACATTGATCGTACGCTTGATATAAGGCAGTTCAAACTGCAGCGGGTCAGAGTCGTGATCCGCACCGCTTTCGCAATAGTCGATCAGTGCTGCCATCATCTTTCCAGCGATCGGCGCGTTTTTGTATTGGTTTCCGCTTGTACCGCAAGCCATGTAAAAGCCCTGCAGGCTGGATTTATCATAGATCGGAATCCAGTCGGTCGACGCGTCGTACAAATCAACAACCCCCCGCGTTTTGGACGGAATACCCAAGGTTGGAACACGCTGTGCATAACGCATGGCCTGCGTGGTCCACTGATCGGTGAAATCGTGATTGTAGTTCACGTCATCTTCGCACCATTGATGCGGATCGCATTCCGGGTCTTCTGAACCGACTAGAATGTGGTTGCCATGCTCAGGCCGACAATACAGGGCAATATCGCTGTCTGACACGATTGTACCGTCGTTTTCGAAATCGAACCCTTCAGGCGCGGGGACGTGCACGACCTCTTGACGCAACGGTCGGGTCTCGATGGTCATGTCGTCCAATACGCCCGCCATCTTGTTCACAATCGCCGAGCCCGGCCCGGCAACGTTCACAACAACCTTGGCGTTGATCACCTCACCCGAGGCGAGTTTGACACCGGAAACACGTCCGCCATCCGTCAGAATTTCGACAACCTCGGCACCCGTTCGCAATTCGGCCCCGTGTTGTTTCGCAGCCTCCATAAGGTTCTGCGCTGACAAGGCTGGATCCGTCACGTATCCGGCCTGAGGCCAAAACACGCCCCCTTGCATCTTGCGCCCGTTTGACTGGCCAAACTCGGGGTCATCCATACGACGCGCAGGTGCGTAGCTCTCCAGAGAATACACGGGCAGACGTTCGGTGATTTTCTCAGGTGACCATTCCTCGAACGGGCAATCCAGGTCGGCACTGTTCTTCATGTGCTTGACCAACATCTCATTCGCGTCGGTCTTCATAACCAGGCAACCGGTCTCGCGGAATTGCGCCAGATTGGCATCTGCAGGCAGCCCCAGATACTGGGCCCAGTCACGCCAATAGTGATACCCCTCCCACGCAAATGCGGTGCCATCAAACGTTGAATAGTGCATTCGAATGATCGCGCAGGACCCCGCGGTCGAGCCGTGCCCCACCTGTGTGTTGCGGTCCAACGAAAGGGTTTTCCACCCAGCCTTTGCCATCTCAAACGCGGTGGCTGCGCCGATTACGCCGGTTCCGATGATGATTGCATCTGGTTGGGTCATGACGGATCTCCTTTCCAATAGCGCCTGCAATATGCGCTGAATTCTTCAACTTCTTCGGGTTTGGCTTCGACGCCGGTAAAGGCGTAAAGGTAATGAGGAACCATTGATATCCGGGTCGAGAATGGTTCGTTCAACTGCGCAAGATCATATCCGATCTGCATGTAGTAGAGCACCCTGGCCCGTGTCTCGGCTTCGATCTCGGAATACCCATACCGCGTGAACATTGCGTGCAGGGCCTCAAGGCGACGCGCATCCGACTGATCCAGCGCGCGTCGCACTTTGCCAGACTTGCGCGCCCAATCCCGCACTGCAAAATCAAGCGCAGTATCGAACAGATCGGTATTCACAACACATCTCTGCACGTTGCAGACGGCGGCCGTAATGGTCTGCGCCGGTGCCTCCGCCTGTTGGACCAGCGCCGCTGTATTCAGCGCCTGCCAGCGTGCCAGTAACGCGTCCAGCAATTCCTGACGTGACTTGAAATACCAGTAGAAGGACGATCGCGACACGGCCATCCTCTCTGCCAGATTCAGAACCTTGATCTGGTCGATCCCGTCTGAGATCAGCACATCCATAGCCACGTTCAACCAGTCGTCACGCGTAACTTTAACGTTGCCGACCAGCGGTTCGGCCTCGGGGTCGTCGCGATGGAGGATGGGTTTGGTGTTCATTTAACTCTCCGGCGGCGCGCCGCCCTCCTGCGTCCGTCGGGCGATAAAATCCTGCAACGTATCAAGGCGCCCTGCATCTTGTGTCGGGGCTTGGAAATTGGCGAGGATATCCTTCCACACACCCGTCGCGCGGTGATTGGCATCGACGGCACCGCGTTCGGTCCAGGTTCCGAAGTTGGCATAATCATGCAAGTGCGGCTCATAAAACGCGGTGTTGTACCGCTCCATCGTCTGGCTGGCAGCAAAGAAATGTCCGCTTGGGTCAACCTCGCTGAGCGCGTTGTCAAAGCCGATTTCGTCCGCTCCGGCCTGCGTCCCGGCGCATAGTTCGGCCACCATATTCAGCACTTCGGCGTCGCAGATCATTTTCTCGAAGGATACCGTCAGGCCACCTTCCAACCACCCGGCCGAATGGATTATGACCGTGGCCCCAGCCATGAGACAGCCCCACAGCCCGAACTGGTTCTCGTTCGCTGCCTGCACATCATTGATGTTGGCCGCAGACCCCGCCGCCGACCGCCACGGCAGCCCCAGATGCCGCGCCAATTGTCCTGCAGCGAGCGACGCCTGGAAATGGGATGGTGTTCCAAAGGCCGGCGCACCCGATTTCATGTCAACATTGCTGGTGAACGTTCCATAGCACACCGGAGCGCCGGGATTTGTCAGTTGGGTCAGAGTCAAAGCCGCCAACGCCTCGGCGTGGGACAGAGTAATAGCCCCGGCTACCGTGATCGGCGCCATCGCCCCCATCAGTGTAAACGGCGTGATGATCGACATCTGCCCATGGCGCGCAAAGTCGATCAACCCCTGCGCCATCGGGATATCCAATGTGCGCGGGCTGTTGGTGTTTATGATCGTATAGCAATGCGGGTTGGCGCGAAATTCTGCGTCTGACAAACCGCGCGCCATGGATAGCATCTCAAAGCAATCCATCACTTGCGGCGTACCGCGCGAAAAGAAAAACGGAAACTTGTCCGTCAATTCCATTTGCGCCTGCGTAGTAAAGTAATGGCGCAGATTGGTCGGCACATCCTGAGGTTCGACCTGTGGTGAGATCATCTGGAACACGTCGAAATGATGCGTGAGCTTTAGGAACTCCAGATAGTCCTGTCCGGACGCCGGGCGGCGACCGCGTTCAAGATCTGTTGCGTTCGGGGCACCTGCGCCGGGCTGAAAAACTAGGCTGCCCAGTTCCAGGGTGAAATCGCGCCGCCGTGCCCCTGCCCTGCAGGCGATAGATTTCGGGGCCGAGGCAACCGCCGCCTCAACCAAATCGCGTCCGATGAACACCATTTCGGTGCTTTCATCCACGCGCGCGCCCGCCTTGGCGTAGATACGGCGCGCTTCTGGCAACAGGCATTTCACCCCCAGTTCCTGCAAGACCCGCAATGCCGTTTCATGCATGTCGGCAATCTGGTCTGCTGGAAAAACCTCCATCTGAGGAAACGGGTTTTTGAGCTGACGGTAATTTACATCGCGGCTCGGCGTTGGCTTGGCATCCGCGCCGCGTCCCCGCCGTCGCCGTCCGCGCTCAGAGGTTTGTGAGACGTCCATCAGCCCCTCATCGCCTTGCCCTGCGGGTCGTAGGGGGATGGTGCGACGACACGGGCGGGTCTTTCAACACCGACGACATGCACCGACAGCTCAGTCCCCGGCTCCGCCTTGTCCTGATCAACCAACGCCATTGCCAGCGATTTACCTGTGTAGTGCCCGTAGCCACCCGAGGTCACGAATCCTACGCGTTCATCACCGGCCCAAACAGGTTCGTACCCGCTGGCATCCGCATCCAGTGCGTCCACCTCAAGCGTCACCTGTACCTGTGCGGGTCCGTTGCCGTCACGCTCAGCGATGGCAGCGTCTTTGCCGAAGAAATCCTTATCCCAGTCGATCCAGCGGTCCATGCCTGTCATGCCGGGCGTGTAGGCTTGGGTGAATTCCGCCGACCAGATACCAAAGCTTTTTTCCAACCGCGTCGAGAGCATAGCGTTAAAGCCACATTCGCGGATACCCTCGTCAGCTCCGGCCTCCAACAGCATCCGGCGCAGTTTGATGTGATCGCCATAGCGGCAGTTGATCTCGTATCCCTTCTCACCCGTGACCGACATACGCGCGACGCGGGCACGAACCAGACCGATATCGAAATCCCCACAGCCCATGAATTTCAGGCCCGAGATATCCTGCTCTGCCGGTTTCTCAATTACCGCCTGCGATTTCGGTCCGACCACGGCGAACCCACAGTATTCCTCGCCCAAATCGCGAACGGTGACGCCGTCCATCATATAATCATCAAACCAGCGCATATGCCAGGCACGCAGGTAATAGCTGCCCATGATCCACCAGGTGCCATCGCCCCAGTTGAGCACGGTCAGATCGCCTTTGAGCCGCCCATTCTCGCCCAGCATCGGGGCCAGCTTGGCGCGCCCCGGCGCGGGCAGTTTTGAGGCCATGACCTTATCCAGCCAGGCCAGCGCATTCGGACCCGTTACCTCGAATCGCGAAAAGCCCGAGATATCCAGCAGACCCACGCCTTCCCGGATCACCTTGCATTCCTCAGCTACGATATCGTGCGCGTTCGACCGTTTCAGGGTCGGTGTTTCCTCAAACCCTTTCGGCGCAAAGTACAGCGGGACCTCAAGATCCCAGCTGAGGCCCCACTTGCATCCCGCCTCGGTCATCGCGTCATGGGCCGGAGCCATTTTAAGGGGACGGCCCGCAGGCAGTTGTTCGTTCGGATAGGTCATCACGAAACGGCGCGAATAGAACTGACCCGTGGTCTCGCGAATATAGCGCTTGTTCTGCGCGAAATCGCCATAGCGCGCCACGTCCATCGGCCATGCGTCGGCCTCGGGCTCACCATGGATCATCCACTCGGCCAGCGTTTTACCGACGCCACCGCCCTGCAGGAACCCGGCCATCACCGCGCAGGCCGACCAATAGCCCCGCTTGCCCGGCACCGGACCGACCAGAGGGTTGCCATCGGGCGAGAAGGTGAACGCGCCGTTCACCCATGTCTTGATGCCCACATTCTGAATTGAGGGGTAGCGTTCGAAACCCAGCGTCAGTTCATTCTCGATCCGGTCGAGCTGTTCCTGAAACAGCTCCTCGCCATAGTTCCAAGGCGCGCCGTCCATGGCCCAGTGTTCGTGGTCAACCTCGTAGATGCCAACCAGAACACCCTTCTGATCCTGCCGCATATAGGTGAACCCTTCGAGGTCCACGGTCATCGGCATCTCAAAATCCGCCTGCGCAACCTCGGGTACCGTATCGGTTATCAGATAGTGGTGTTTCAGCGGAGAGACCGGCAGCTCAACCCCTGCCATACGGCCCACCTGTTTGGCCCAAAGACCCGCGGCGTTCACCACATGCTCGCAGGTGATCGTGCCCTTGTCTGTCACAACCTGCCAGCCATCGGCGGTCTGGATCAGTTCCTCGACCTTGGTTTCTTCATAGTATTCGGCACCTCGTTTCTTGGCCGCTGTCGCATAAGCCTGCACCGTGCCAGTCGTGTCGATATAGCCCTCGCGATCGGCCCACATCGCGCCCAACACACCATCGGTGGACATGATCGGGCAACGCTTCTGCGCTTCTTCGGGTGAAAGCAACTCGCAATCATCAATGCCAATAGACTGGAAGATACGGTAGTTGGCCTGCAGCCATTCCCACCGCTCGGGCGTTCCCGCCAGTGTCAGACCACCCGTCATATGAAGCCCGATATTCTGGCCTGATTCCTTTTCAATCTCGCTCAGCAAGTCGATGGTATAAGCCTGCAGTGAGGCCATATTGGGATCCGCATTCAGCGCGTGAATACCTCCGGCTGCGTGCCACGATGATCCCGAAGCCAACCGTCGCCGTTCCAGCATGACCACATCTGACCAACCGAACTTGGCAAGGTGATAGAGAACGGATGCCCCGACAACACCACCTCCGATGACGACAACACGATACTGAGATTTCATCCCGCACTCCCCCGCATGACTCGCACAGGACGCTAGACGCACTGTTCACATCTGTCTAGACATTTCTGTACAGTTCACTGCGCGAAACAAGTGCCCTCAGGAAGCGGTTATTTAAAGCTGTGCGCTTGGGCGTTCCGAGATCTTGTCAAACCATGCCTGCGTCGCGACGTTTTGCGACGGGATACGCATTTTGATAACGCGTGCGAAATTGACAAAAACATAGGTGGATATATCGGCGAGACTAAAGCTATCGCCCGCCACAAAAGGACTGTCTGAAAGACGTCCTTCCAACATCTGGAAAAACCGGCCAACGCGATCGGTGCCGCGCTGTGCCAGCTCGGGGATTTGCGCATACCCTGTCGGCCCCGGTATTGCGCGACCTTCGAACGCGGGATGCGTATTGCGCAGCGCCTCGGCAATTGGCATTCCGCCCTGCTGCTCAACGATGCTGTTCCACATTAGCACCAAGCCTTTTTCGTCCGCAGTGCGTCCCATCAAAGGCGGCTCGGGGCTGTACGCCTCAAGATAAGCGGCAATCCCAAGGTTTTCCGTCAACACGGTACCATCGTCAGTGATCAAAACCGGAAGCGTCGCATTGGGATTTATGGCGCGAAACGCTTCGCTCAGTTGCTCTCCTTTCGCGATCGAGATGTCGCGTGTTTCGATCTCCAACCCTTTTTCCGCGATAAACATCCGGGCCCGACGCGGATTGGGGGCGGTGGAACAATCATAGAAAAGCATATCGGTCCCCCTGCGATCAGCGTCGGTAGACAAAGCAGCGACCGACAACCGCGCCTGCAGGCAAGGGTAGCTCGGTCAGCTTTTCAAAATACATCCGGTCACTGGAAACCATCAACCCGCCCGGTGCGAGCAGCGGTTCAATCAAAGGCGATACGAAACGGGCGAAGGCGTCGTTCTTTTCGCGGTTGTGACCCCCAAGGTCTGCGTGGATCAGGCTGGCGGTCGCTCCGAACCGATCGGTTGCCGCTGGTAAGGTGTCGCGCACGTCTCCAAGAATTACGCGGTCCTCTGGCGGCGTGGAATCAGGGTGCGAGGCAACGGCCCGCTCGAACACGTAAACCGGTCGGTTCCGAATATATTGAACCATGTGGTGATAGGTCCGCCCGTTACCCAATCCCAGTTCGAATACGGGTCCGGACATGCCGCTTGTTTCGGCGATTGCGTAATCCAGACACGCACGTTGCGACACCATACGGTCAATAAACAGGTCCAGGCGGCTTTGGGGATCGGGCACGGGAAATCTCTCCTTGATATCTGCCGACGTATAACCACAGGCAGACGTCGCATTAGATGACAAATCCTCAAGGCTTTGTGTAGGCAATTTGGCCCCAGTTTCATAATACCGCGACATTTCTACCCAAGAACGGGTTTGACTAGTTGGGCCCAACCGAGCGAAACTATGTCAAAAAACACGGGGAGTTGAACTAGCTCATGCCGAGTATCGGCCTAACGGGTGGAATACCCGTATGACTGCTTTGTTGTCTGTCAGAGACCTGAGAATCGGCTTTGGTGCCGGTGAAGCTGTGGTCAACGGCGTCAGTTTTGACGTCGAGGCCGGGCAGACTCTGGCGTTGGTCGGCGAGTCGGGATCGGGCAAAACCATCTCTTGCCGGGCTGCCTTGCGGATCTTACCGCGCACGGCGCAGATACGATCGGGCACAATTACGCTGAACGATTCCAAAGGCATGGAAGATCTTACAGCGATCACCGAGCGTCAGATGCGTAATATTCGGGGCAATCGGGTCTCGATGATTTTTCAGGAGCCGATGCGATCGCTGTCCCCCCTGCACAAGATCGGCAATCAGGTCAGCGAAGTTCTGTGGCTGCACCGCGGTGCATCCGAAGCGGAAGCGCGCAAAGAGGTGCTGACACAGTTCGAGCGCGTCGGCTTCCCCGACCCGCAACGCGCCTATGATTCTTATCCGTTCGAGCTGTCGGGCGGGATGCGTCAGCGCGCCATGATCGCCATGGCCATGGTGTCCAAACCGGAACTGCTGATCGCCGACGAACCTACGACCGCGTTGGACGTCACGACGCAGGCTCAGGTTCTGGGACTTATCAAAGAATTGCAGCGCGAAACCGGGATGGCCTTGATCCTTGTGACGCATGACCTTGGCGTGGTCGCCAACATGGCAGAACAGGTCGTGGTCATGCACAAGGGTCGGGTGATGGAGGCTGGCGCCGCTGCGCCAATCCTGACGTCTCCGGCACATCCTTACACCCAACAATTGTTCGATGCCGCCCCAGCGATCCCCGACAAGGATGCCGTCGGCATTCCGATGCCCGCAGATGACCTGATCCTGCAGATGAAGGATGTCTCTAAGACCTACACCATGCGGTCGAGCAAAGGATGGCAAGGGGACCGATTGATCCACGCGTGCCGAGGCGTTGACCTAAAACTGGCGCGTGGCAAAACGCTGGCAATCGTTGGCGAAAGCGGATCGGGAAAAACCACAGCGGCCCGCATCGCGCTGGGGGCCGAGCCCCCTGACCCCGGCGGTGAAGTTCTTTTTCGCACGTCACCTGCAGATCAGCCGATCACTGTCCACCACATGAGCCGCGCCCAGCGCACCGCTTTTCAGCGCAAGGCCCAAATGGTATTTCAAGACCCATACAGCTCGCTCAGCCCAAGGATGCGCATTCAGGATGCGATGACCGAGCCGCTGGAGATTCACAAGATCGGCTCACCTTCCGAACAACGTGATAAAGCGGCCGAGATGTTGCAACGGGTCGGGCTGAATGCGGACATGCTGAAACGTTACCCGCACGCTTTTTCAGGCGGTCAGCGCCAACGGTTGTCGATCGCAAGGGCAATGATGCTGGACCCGCAACTTATCGTTTGCGACGAGCCGACCTCGGCCTTGGATGTTTCCGTGCAGGAACAAATCCTGACTCTGCTGGAAAACCTGCAGGACAGTTTGAACCTGTCTTATTTTTTCATCTCGCACGACCTTGCAGTCGTGGCCCGCATTGCCGACGAGGTTGCGGTAATGCGACGAGGCCTTGTCGTCGAACAGGCCCCACCCGAAACTTTGTTCTATAACCCGCACCACCCCTACACCAAGGCGTTGATTGCTGCTCAACCGGAACCCGACATCAACCGGCCCATCGACTTGAATCTGGTTGCTTTAGGCGCCGGTTCGCCGGACAGTTGGGATGACGCCTTCCGATTTACCGACTCCATGATACCTTCATTGGTAGAGATGGAACCCGGCCATAAGGTAAGATGCCATGTTTAAGACCACTCGCCCCCTGTTAATGGCCGCCGCCCTGTGCACATCGTGGATGACGACTGCATGGGCAGAAACGCCTCAAGCCCAGGAAAATGATTTTTGGGCTGACGAGGTCAGTTCCGGGAATCTCCCGCCTGTTGACGAACGTTTGCCTTACGAGCCGCTGATCGTCGATCTGGCAGCAAAGGGGCGTGAGTTTGGAACGCCGGGCGGAACGCTCCGCACGATGGTGACCCGCTCGAAAGACATCCGCCAGATGGTCGTTTATGGCTACGCGCGGTTGGTCGGGTTCGACGAAAACTATGAGATTGTGCCTGACCTGCTGTCCTCGTTTGAAAACGAAGGAAACCGCAAATTCACGTTGAAGCTGCGGGAGGGGCACAAATGGTCAAACGGGTCGCCCTTCACGTCCGAGGACTTTCGGTACTGGTGGGAAGATGTCGCCAACAACGAACTGCTTAGCCCATCAGGGCCGCCAGATTTCCTGATCGTCGAGGGCAAAGCGCCAACAGTAACATTCCCGGACGAAACGACCGTTGTTTTCGAATGGGACGAGCCCAACCCGGATTTCTTGCAATCGCTGGCGCAAGCGCGACCACCATTTATTTATCGCCCGTCCGAGTTCCTCAAACAGTACCACGAGAAATTCGCGGACGTAGAGGAACTGGCGTTTCAGGTTGAAGATGCGCGTGTCACCAGTTGGGCGGCCCTGCACAACAAGTTGGACAACCTGTACAAGTTCGACAATCACGAACTGCCGACCTTGCAACCCTGGCTGAATGCAAGCTCGGGTAAGAAGATCCGCCACAACTTTGTCCGCAACCCCTACTATCACCGCATCGACAGCAATGGCGTACAGTTGCCCTATATCGACGTGGTCGAGATGGAGATTGTGGCACCCGGTCTGGTCGCAGCAAAAACCAATGCCGGTGAAACTGATTTGCAAGGGCGTGGTCTGGCGTTCCGCGATGCTTCGATCCTGAAAAAAGGCGAAGCTGGCGGGAACTACAAGACATTGCTGTGGAAAACCGGCGTTGCCTCGCAAATCGCCATTTACCCCAATCTGAACTACGCCGATGATGGATGGCGCGAAGTGCTGCGGGACGTGCGCGTTCGCCGGGCATTGTCACTGGGGATTGACCGCAAAACGATCAACCAAGCGCTGTACTTCAAACTAGCACAACCCGGCGCCATGTCCGTTTTGCCAGCCTCACCTTTCTATGACGAGGAAAATGCCAACGCGTGGGCGCAGCACGACGCCGATATGGCCAATAAACTGTTGGACGAGGCTGGATTGAACGAACGCGACAAGAATGGCATTCGCCTGTTGCCAGATGGCCGCCCGATGGAACTGATTATCGAAACCGCTGGCGAACGTCAGGAAGTTGAAAATGCGCTACAGATCGTCACCGACACATGGCGCGAAATCGGCGTTGATCTGGTGATGCGGCCGCTGGACAGGGACATTCTGCGCAACCGCGTGTTTGCCGGAAATACCATGGCATCCGTGTGGTTCGGCTGGGATGACGGCATTCCACAACTGCACACTTCACCCGCATACCTGGCCCCGACCGATCAGGTGTTTCTGGCATGGCCCAAATGGGGGCAATATTACCAGACCGGAGGCGAAGCCGGTGAGCCGCCCGACATGCCCGAAGCTGAACGTCTGATGCAGTTAGCTCATGACTGGGAAATCGCTGAAACCGACGCCGAGCGCGAGGCTGCATGGGGTGAAATGTTGAAAATCCACGCAGATCAGCTTTACGCTATCGGTATTCTGAATGGGGCACCCCAGCCAATTGTCGTGTCGAACCGTCTGCGTAACGTCCCCGAACAGGCCATGTGGGCGTGGGAGCCCGGCGCGCATTTCGGCATTCATCGTCCGGACGAGTTTTTCTTCGCCGACTGACAGGAGCAGCTAAATGGTCATGCTGCGCTATGCGGTGTATCGCTTTTTCACGATGCTGCTGACGCTGCTTGTGGTGTCGGTCCTGATCTTCGTGATCATCAACCTGCCGCCCGGCGACTATCTCAGCAACCAGATCGCGGAATTGCAGGCATCGGGCCAATCTGCCGGTGTGGCCAAGGCTGAATTTCTACGCACCGAATATGCGTTGGATCGCCCGATGTGGGAACAGTATCTGATCTGGATGGGGTTCTGGCCCGGCCCCCACGGGTTCGAGGGTTTGATTCAAGGCAACTATGGCTGGTCCTTCGAATTTGACCGCCCTGTAGCCGAGATCGTGGGCGACACGCTTTGGCTGACCGTGGTTGTCAACCTTGCCGCGATCCTTTTCGTCTACGCGGTGGCTTTGCCTCTTGGCGTTCTCGCGGCTGCAAAATCACGGACATGGATTGATTACACGTCAGCCTTTGTCGGCTATCTCGGTCTGGCGACTCCTAATTTTCTTTTGGCGTTGATCCTGTTTTATTACGGGCATCAGTATTTCAACCTACCCATTGGCGGCTTGATGGACCCATCCTTCGAGGGTCAACCGATGAGTTGGGACAAGTTGAAATCCATCCTGCTGCACCTGATCGTTCCAACCTTTGTGATCGGCACCTCGGGCGCGTCTGCGATGATGCAACGCCTGCGGGCCAACATGCTGGACGAATTGGGCAAACCATACGTGGAAACCGCAATTGCCAAAGGTATGGCCCCCTCGCGTATGCTGACCAAATACCCGCTGCGCGTGGCCTTTAACCCGTTTGTGGCTGACATCGGCAACCTGCTGCCTTCGATGGTGTCCGGATCGGTTCTGGTGTCGGTTGTTCTGGGCCTGCAAACCATCGGGCCAACCTTGCTGACTGCGCTTAAAACGCAAGACCAGTTCCTGTCTGCGTTCATCTTGATGTTCGTCGCATTGCTGACGCTGATCGGCACCATGATTTCCGACATTCTGCTGGTCATGCTGGACCCGCGCATTCGCTATGAGGGGCGCGAGGCATGAGCAAACGATCTGATGGTCGCTATGTCGACGACGCCCCATTTGATCCCAACGCCGCCCTGCAACAGGTCGAGCGCGCCGATCTCGACGCGCCAAACTGGCTGCTGGTCTGGCGAAAATTCCGAACGCACAAGCTGGGGCTGATCTCGGGTATCTTCCTGCTGCTCTGCTATCTGATGTTGCCATTCGCCGGATTTATCGCCCCTTACGGCCCGAATGAGCGGAATGACGAACACCTCTATGCGCCGCCGCAAAGCATAAACTGGTTTCACGAGGGCGAGTTCATAGGCCCCTACGTCTACTCAATCGTGGCCGAAGCGGATCTGGAAACCTTCCAGTGGAAATTCATACCCAACACGGATGACCCACGCCCTATCAAGTTTTTCTGTGAAGGGGCTGAATATAAACTGGCGGGCCTGATCAAAAGCGACACCCATTTGTTTTGTCCTCCTGACGGCGCCACCGTGTTTCTTTGGGGATCCGACAGGCTGGGCCGGGACGTCTTCAGTCGCATCCTGTATGGCGCGCAGCTGTCTTTGACAGTTGGCCTTATCGGTATTTCGGTGTCTTTCTTCCTTGGCATCTTGTTCGGGTCCATGGCCGGTTATTTCGGCGGCAGGATCGACTGGGTCATCAACCGTGTCATCGAAGTTCTGCGTTCGCTTCCGGAACTGCCATTGTGGCTGGCGTTATCAGCTGCGGTGCCCTCGAATTGGAGCCCGGTCGCCGTGTTCTTTATCATTTCGATCATCCTTGGAATTCTGGATTGGCCCGGTTTGGCGCGATCGGTACGCGCCAAATTCCTGTCCCTTCGCGAAGAAGAATATGTACGCGCGGCTGAGATGATGGGCGCCAGTTCAGGACGTGTGATCCGCAAACACTTGCTGCCGAACTTCATGTCGCACCTGATTGCCTCGGCCACATTGTCGATCCCAGCGATGATCCTTGGAGAGACCGCGCTCAGCTTCCTTGGGCTTGGGTTGCGCGCGCCCGCGGTCAGTTGGGGCGTGATGCTGAATGATGCGCAGAACCTGGCCTCGATCGAGATCTACCCGTGGACAGCGATTCCGATGCTGCCGATCATCGTCGTTGTTCTAGCGTTCAACTTCCTGGGCGACGGTTTGCGCGACAGCCTTGATCCGTATCAGCAATGACGCTGATCTCTGCCCTTCCAGCTGCTGACAGCTATCGGGTAACGGGATCAGGCGCGCGGCCAAGTGTTTACGCGGTTTCAGAACTGGCCACTGCCAGCTTTGCCGCCGTTGGGCAAGAATTGGCGCGTTTGATGTCCGCTCTGGGCCTATCAAGCGCCGCGCCCGAAGTTTCCGTTGATCACAGGCTCGCATCGCTGTGGTATGGGTTTTCCTTCAAACCCGATGGCTGGGCAATGCCAAGCCTTTGGGACGCCGTCGCAGGCGATTATGAGGCGGCCGACCGATGGATCAGGCTGCATACAAATCTGCCACGCCACAGAGCAGTGGCTTTGGACGTGCTCAAAGTGGATGCTGAACGCTCAAAGGTCGCAGCCGCTGTGAAGACCTGGAATGCCGGAGATCTGGAAAACGCAATCGTAGCCAAAGGTGGGGTCGCCGCAGCGATGCGTAGCCGGGCAGAGTGGCTCGATCACCCCCAAGGCCGCGCCGTATCACGGGATCCGTTGATCGGGTGGCACAATCCCCGCCAAATAACCTTGCGTGACCGCCCCGAAGCCAGCGCTGAACGCCCATTGTCCGGTTTACGCGTTCTGGACCTGACGCGGGTTCTGGCCGGACCGGTATCGACACGAACGCTCGCGGCCTTCGGGGCTGAGGTGCTGCGTATCGATCCACCTGAGTGGGACGAGCCCGGCGTTATACCGGACATTTCTCTGGGGAAAAACTGCGCCTACCTTGATCTGAAGTCTCCGCAAGACCTTGAGAAACTACAGGGATTGCTAGCTCAGGCCGACGTTTTCGTACATGGTTACCGGCCCGGAGCGCTTGATGCTTTGGGCCTCACGCAATCAAAGCGCGATGAACTTGCACCCAATCGCATTGAGGTCACCCTGAATGCTTACGGCTGGCAAGGACCGTGGTCCAATAGGCGTGGATTTGACAGCTTGGTTCAGATGAGCGCTGGTATCGCCGACGCAGGCCGTGAATGGGCCAAGGCTGAAAAGCCCACACCGTTGCCTGTACAGGCGCTTGATCATGCCACAGGCTACTTGATGGCCGCCGCGGTTCTTTCTGCATTGGCCGAGGCCGCGTCCGGGAACACCGTCATGCAAGCGCGGTTGTCTCTTGCACGAACAGCCGAGCTGCTTGCGGTTCTTGGGAAATCGGAAACATCCGACAAGATCACCAAAGCTGACACCCCGGACTACTCAGACGTGACCGAAGAATCCGGATGGGGACTAGGTTATCGATTAAAGCCTGCCCTACGTGTCGGTGAGGCCCGCATGTCGTGGCCCCTGCCAGCCTCCAAGCTGGGCACAGCCCAACCATCCTGGCCCTCGCTCACCCCGTAAACCGACCGCCGCGCGGAACGCGCGGCCCGGCCCAACAGCTTGAATTGTGTCTCGTCAGAGACACTGCTCAAGGTGGCGGGAGAGTGCCCTACCTGTCATCCCCACTGGGGCCGATATCATCCAGATAATCTTCGTCGATTGCAGCCTGTACCGCGCCAGTCACCGCCTCGCGCTGTTTGGGCGTCAGGTCTTCAGCCTCTTTGTCGTCCGCCAGACGAACCGTAACCTCGCGATGTGCAAAGCGAATACCCTCGCGCGCAAAGAGCTCGCGTATATCCTGATAGACTTTCTTGCGCACCAGCCACTGATCGCCCGGCTTGGTCATGAATTTGACCCGGATGATCATGGCCGAATCCTGCATCTCGATCACACCCTGCGACTTGAGAGGTTGGATGAAATTGTCGCCAATGACCGGATCGTTCAGCAATTCCTGTCCCAGCTTCTTGATCAGCTTCCGTACCTTTTCAACGTCCGTGTCATAGGTCACCCGCAAAGGCAGTTTCATGATGACCCAGTCACGAGAGTAATTGGTCAGCACCTTGATCTCGCCAAAAGGAATCGTGTTCAAAGCGCCAAGATGGTGCCGCAACTGGAACGACCTGACCGAGATTTTCTCGACCGTTCCTTTGACGTCGCCGATGTCGATATATTCGCCCTTGCGGAATGCGTCATCCATCAGGAAGAAGGCGCCCGAGAAGATGTCGCGCACAAGGGTTTGCGAACCAAAGCCCACGGCAAGCCCAACAACACCAGCACCCGCAAACAGCGGGCTGACATTGATCCCAAGCTCCATCAGAACAATCAACACAATGGTGACAACCACCACTGCCAAAATCGCGCCTCTGAAAAGCGGTAGCAACGTCGCCAACCGGCTCTGACCGCCTTCGCCACCTTCGTCGCCAAGCTCAGCCGCAGCTCCACCATCGTCTTCTTCCTCGGCGATTTTCGTATCGATCCAAATGCGGAAAAAGTGAAACAGGATATAACCGATGAACAGGATCACCATCACATCCAGCGCCCGTTCGATCGGCAAGTCCTCGCTCCAGCTTGCCTCGGGGTTCCAAATCACGACCAGCGCATACAACCCGACAACAAATGCCAGAATACCTGCGACCCGTCGCGCCAGATCTTCATAGGTTAGAATCGCGTGTTTTCGCTTTTCGGCCAGAGGCGTTTCAATCACCTCTTCCTCAACGACTTCCGCGACGGTGTCCCCGTCCGCGTTCAGGTCTTCCATCTGCCGATTGCGATCAAAGTACCTTTCCAACAGGTAGTTCATCGCGCCATAGGCAATCACGACAGACATGAAAATCGCATAGCTGCTGGCAACCAATGGGATCGAATTCTGGTTTTCCAAGACCAGATCCACGGCCAGTTTAAGCCAGCTGAATACCATGTAGACAATGAGAACGGGCGCCCATGCCAACGAGATGAAACGCGAGATCCATGAAACCTGATCCTTTGCGCGCCCACCCCGGATCGCATGCGAAATTGCACGTGCGTTGAATAAGATCATCAACACATTGCCCAACGCGCCAAACATGGTCAGCCCGCCGTAAACCAGCGCGTAGACGTTATAGTTCAGACCAAAATCCGCGACCCAGGTCGCAAACAAAACAACCGAAATATCATAGGTCGCCAAAGCAGATGCCCATATGTACAGCCGTTTCGCATCCCTGTCGGAAAACGGTGGCAGACGGTATTGGCTGAGATAAGGCGACAACACCATGCGCCACAGGTCGGACACGGTTCGCGACAGGAAAAACGCCGTGAAAATTGCGGTGACCGTGAATTGGATCGAGAGGTCTTCGGCCTCGCCGAAAAACAGGAACCCAACGATCAACGCCATCAGCATCGCAAATATCGTAGCCCCGATCCCCATAAGAAACCGGAAAACCAGGAACGGCATCTTCTCGCGATACCCTTGCGGGTTTTCCTTGGACCGTGCCACCACGATCCCTTTAGCCAGTCGCTTGCCGTAGATTTCAATCGACAGCCAGCGCCCGATCAAAAGGAAAAGAATGTTCCAGAACAGAACCTCGACATAGGTCTGTATCCGACCGTCCGGACTGGTTTGGCGCAGAACATACTGGACCTCGAATATTGAATAAGGCAGCGCCTCAAGGCGCGATTCCATCGACGCCCTGAATTTCGAGAACCGCTCCTGCGCTTTCATCAACTGCGACCCCTGCGCCATTGGGTCTTGTGGGCCAGCGTCTTGGGCCCCCGTCGCTGTTCCACCCGATGATACGATCTGACCGGCGCTGTCGATGACGATCACACTCGCCCCGGCTTCGGTTGCGGAACGAATAGCAGCCGCAAGATCACCTTCCTCAGAGGCATCCGAACTGGTATCTGCCCCCGTGGTATATCCCGGAATAAGCGAGGTCTGTGCAAAAACCCCTGTTGGAAACTGCAATAGCATCGCCCAGCCTAGAAGGGCGAAAATAGCAACAAGTCTAAGTTTCATCAGGGTTTCTATCCAATTCGACGTTTGCGCCGCACATTACAGAACCACATACCCGTGTTCAAATCATCAACTTGCTGCCGGGTGTTATCCCGGTGTGGCGTGTTCTTGGCGCACTGAAGCCGCATCGAGTGTTTTCAACACGACAAAAACTGAATATGACAGTAGTGAGAGCAAGCGCAGCTCGGTCGTAGCCAGCGTTTGATGTAAGTCGGGGCAAGCCAGCAAAGATTTCTGTAGGGTGTAGCCAATTGGCTATGTTTGTCGTTTTTCGCGGATCAGGGCCGCAGTTTTTGCAAGCAGCCGAGAAACATATGCGATAGTGGTGCAGGCGCGCGGAATAGCACCAAGACACTAAGACGGCGACGAAATGAGCCCAGGACTACAAAATAACAAGACCGGACGTGCACCCCGCATTCTGTTCTACAGCCACGATACATTCGGACTAGGCCATTTGCGCAGGTCTCGGGCCCTTGCCGCAGCTATTACGCAGGCAGATCCCTCGGCCTCGGCCTTGATCCTGACAGGCTCACCCGTTGCGGGGCGGTTCACATTTCCACGGCGTGTGGATCACGTACGCCTGCCCGGGGTCACAAAACGCCCGGATGGATCCTATGCCTCGCAAACGATGGGTATGGGGATCGAAGAGGTGACCGAACTGCGCGCTGGCCTTATTCATACCGCGGTCGAGCAGTTTGATCCTGACGTTTTAATCGTTGACAAGGAACCCACCGGTTTTCGAGGTGAGTTACTGCCAACGCTCGAAGCGCTATATCAGAGCAAACGCGCCAAGATGGTGCTCGGCTTGCGCGATGTGCTTGACGAACCCGAGGTTCTGGCCGCCGAGTGGGACCGCAAAGAAGCCGTAAGCGCTACCGAAAAATACTATGATGAAATCTGGGTCTATGGGTTACGCTCGATCTACGACCCGACAAGCGGACTGCCTCTGAACGCGTCCGCGCAGGCTCGCATCCATTGGACAGGCTACCTGCGCCGCGATCTTGGACCGGTCAATGAACCCCCAGAACAGCCCTATATTCTGATCACACCGGGCGGTGGTGGCGACGGCAAGGCCATGGTTAACCTGGTTCTGTCTGCTTACGAGCAAGACCCGACACTATCGCCACGGGCCGTGCTGGTTTATGGCCCCTTCCTGTCTGGTGAGTTGCGCGACGACTTCGAAACGCGTGTCGCGGCATTGAACGGGCGCGTAACTGCGGTAGGCTTCGAATCTGAGATAGAAACACTGTTTGCAGGCGCTGCCGGTGTGGTGTGCATGGGCGGATACAACACGTTCTGCGAAGTCCTGTCGTTTGACAAACGCGCAGTGATTGTCCCGCGTACAACACCGCGGCTTGAACAATGGATTCGGGCATCGCGCGCCGAAGAATTGGGCCTTGTGCGCATGTTGGACGAAAGCCGCGATGGTCTGACCGCAGAGTCAATGATTCACGCGATCCGGGCCCTGCCCCAACAAGCCCTGCCCTCGCAAGCCATCGACGACGGGCTTTTGGACGGGCTGGATTATGTCACCGACCGAGTTGACGCCCTGCTCACCGGGGAACCGGAGCGGGCCACCGGATGAGTTCGACACAGCCGAACCTTGCGGTGCTGGTCAAAGGGTGGCCGCGCCTGTCCGAGACGTTCATCGCGCAGGAATTGGTGGCATTACAGGACGCAGGTCATCGCTTTGATATCTGGTCGTTGCGTCATCCGACGGATGTGAAACGCCACCCGTTGCATGAACGCTTCAATGGTCACGTTCACTACTTACCGGAGTATCTGTACCAAGAAACCGAGCGGGTTTGGTCGGCGCGCAAGGTTGCGCAGGCTTTGCCCGGTTACGCCAAAGCTTATGAGGTCTGGCGCAATGACCTGCGGCGCGATCCCTCGCATAACCGAATTCGGCGTTTTGGTCAGGCTTGCGTATTGGCCGCTGAATTGCCGCCGAGCACCCGGGTTATGTACGCTCATTTCATGCATACACCGTCTTCGGTCGCGCGGTACGCCGCCATTATGCGAGGCCTGCCATGGAGCTTTTCAGCCCATGCCAAGGATATCTGGACGTCACCCGACTGGGAAAAAACCGAAAAGCTGCGGGGCGACACCTATGGCGCTGCTTTCGGCGCAACCTGCACCGCCATCGGCGCCGAGCACCTGCGCAGCCTTGCGGATCATCCCGAACGGGTTGAATTGATCTATCATGGGTTGGACTTGGATCGCTTTCCATCTCCGCCCAATCGGCCGTTGAGGTCTGCGGACGATCCATTTCACATGCTGTCTGTTGGGCGGTTGGTCGAAAAGAAAGGGTTTGATCGCCTGATCGACGCGTTTGCTGTCCTCCCCAAGACGCTCGATTGGCGATGGACCCATATCGGCGGTGGCGATTTGGGCGATACCCTGCAGCAACAGGCTAAGGCGGCTGGTGTGGAAGACCGGATTTCGTGGAAAGGGGCCTGTGACCAGCCCGAGGTCATCGCAGCAATGCGCGACGCCGATCTCTTCGTTTTGCCCAGTCGTATCGCAACGGACGGGGATCGCGACGGGTTACCGAATGTTTTGATGGAAGCTGCCTCTCAAATGCTGCCCATCCTGTCGACACCCGTCTCGGCGATCCCCGAGTTCATCCAGACCGGACTGCACGGAACCCTGACCGAAGACGAACCATCTGCGCTTGCTGCGGCAATCACCCAACTGGCGAACAACCCGGGGACGACGGCGGATATGGCCGCCAAAGCCTATGCCCGGCTACTGGCAGAGTTTCGGATGGACCCAGGGGTCGCCGTCCTGTCCAAACGCCTTGCCGCGTTGGGGGCGGACAGGGACTGATGGCCCGGATCGCATTTTACGCACCAATGAAATCTCCGGACAGCCCTGTCCCCTCGGGTGATCGGGAAATGGCGCGTAACCTTATGAAAGCCATTAGCGCCCAAGGGGATGAGGTTGAGCTTGTCTCGTACCTGCGCAGCTTTGACAAAACCGGTGATGAGCAGCTGCAAAGCAAATTACGGTCCGAGGCGAATACCGAGGTGCAGCGACTGATCAAAACACTGCCCGAGGACACGGCCCTTTGGGTTACCTATCACAACTATTACAAAGCCCCTGACCTTTTGGGGCCGCACGTCTGCCATGCACGGGGGATACCCTACGTGCAATTGGAAAGCACCCGCGCAACCAGCCGGCTGACCGGCCCTTGGGCCGATTTCGCACAGGCCGCGCATCAAGCATGCGATGCCGCGCAGGTGATCTTTTACCACACAGCAAACGATCTGATCACATTGAAGCGGGAACGATTCGGCGATCAGCAATTGGTCGAGTTACCACCATTTTTGCCGATTGCACGTCTGCCCGTGGCATCATCCTGCGATGGCCCTATGCTGACGGTTGGGATGATGCGTCACGGCGACAAAATGGCCTCGTATGAGATTCTGGCGCAAACGCTGAGTTTGTTGGAGCAGCCTTGGTCATTGAACATCGCCGGCGATGGCCCGGCCAGACCCGACGTAGAGGCTTTGATGGCACCTTTCGGGTCGAAAGTTCGGTTCCTGGGTTTGTTGGATCGGGAAACCTTGCAAACCCATTACCAGAACGTGTCGCTGCTGGTCTGGCCGGGCGTGAATGAGGCATATGGGATGGTTTATCTTGAGGCGCAGGCAGCCGGTGTGCCGGTTGTTGCACAAGACCGCCCGGGTGTCCGAGATGTGCTGCTGCCTGCACGGCATCCATCCGTTGACGCTGGACCTGAAGGGCTGGCAGCCCGGCTAAGTGAGTTCTTGAGTGACCGATCCCTTCGACTGGCAACTGGAGCCAAAGCGCGCGACCGGATCCGGTCGCGGCATCTCAGCCCAGCCGCCACAGACCGGTTTTGGCAAGTGGTCCGCCCGTTGACAGAGGGGCAAGCATGACACGTCTCGCCCTGCTCCGCCACGGCCATACGCATTGGAACCGTGCGGGTCGCATACAAGGGCGCAGCGATATCCCATTGGATGACGAGGCACGGCAAGATCTGGCCGCTTATCGGTTGCCCGAACCTTGGGATAAGGCGCAGATCGTTTCCAGCCCGCTCAGGCGTGCGCAGGAAACGGCGTTGCTGGTCACCGGTCAGCCGCCCGCCACACATGACGCATTAATAGAAATGAACTGGGGGGAATGGGAAGGCCTGCGCGGCGTCGATCTGATCGCAGACCCAGACAGCGGATACCGGCACATCGAGGACTGGAGCTGGAATTTCCGACCCCCCGGCGGAGAAAGCCCAGCCGAGATTTGGGCACGGTTGCGCCCTTGGGTTGATACCCTGACGGCAGACACCGTCGCAGTCTGTCATATTGGGATCATGCGGGTTATTCTGGCACGTGCATGGGGATGGAACTTTGACGGCCCTGCCCCCTTCAAAATCAAGCGCAACCGTTTGTATATTGTCGACACACAGGCAATGCGCGCCGAACCTGAACCGGTGCGCCTGATCCGAGCGGAGCCCCGAACATGAAAGTGATGATCATTGTCACCCACTTGTTGGGTACAGGACATCTGAGCCGCGCCCTTACATTGGGTCGGGCCTTTGCGCAGAAAGATCACGACGTTCTGATTGTCTCAGGCGGGATGCCGGCCCCTCAGCTTGACAGCCGCGGCATGACCCTTTTGGGATTACCGCCTTTGCGATCGGACGGCACCAATTTTACTCGGCTGCTCGACCAATCCGACGATGTGGCAGACGATACGTATTATGATGCGCGCCGCACGGCGCTTGTCGAGGCGGTGAGGTCTTTTGCACCCGATGTGGTAATCACCGAGCTTTATCCATTTGGCCGTCGTTCCTTAGCCTCAGAGTTTGATGTCGCTTTGAACGCTGCACAGGCATTGCCGACACGGCCTGTCATCCTTGCGTCAGTCAGAGATATTCTGGCCCCGCCTTCGAAGCCATCCAAGGCGGAACGCACAGAACAAATTGTGCTACAGCAATATGACGGTGTTTTGGTGCATTCGGATCAGAGCATCGTGCCACTGGAGGTCAGCTGGCCAGTCACTGAACCCATGCAGAAACGCTTGTTTTACACAGGTTTCGTGGCACCAACCGCAGCCACCCCACACCCCAAGGCCGCGGGACAGGATGAAATTCTTGTCAGTGCAGGCGGCGGATCCGTGGGGCAGCCGATCTTTCGGGCAGCCATCGAGGCCGCCCGAAAGATGCCCAACAGGCGCTGGCGCCTGTTGGTCGGCGGACAGGACGCGCCGAACCGCATAACCGAACTGCAAGCCCTTGTGGGCGACGCCCTCGTGACAATTGAACCCGTGAGGCCGGATTTCCGTCAGATGCTTAATCATGCGGCGGCTTCGATCAGTATGTGCGGATACAACACCGTACTGGATATTCTGCAAGCAGGGACACCCACGGTCTTTATCCCCTTTGACGACGGCAACGAGGTCGAACAGACTCTGCGCGCGCGCAGCTTGTCTCATCTGAATGGGATTGAGGTGCTGAGCAGTCAGGCTTTAACCGGCGCGACCTTGGCGCAGGCCGTGAACCGAGTGCTATCCGCCCCGCCCAGACCCGACTTTTCATCGGGTTTCGACGGCGCTGCGAAATCGGTTGAAATAGCGACCTTACTATCTGAAGGACGCACATGAACCTGGACTGGAGCCCCCTTACCGCCGAGCTTGAGCGCTGGCAGCGCCTAGGTCTTTCCCTACCGGTGTGGTGGCGCGACGACGACGCGATATCTGTGACACCTGAACTAGAGCGCCTTAGGGCGCTGTCAGAGGATGTACACCTTCCCGTACATCTGGCAATCATTCCGAGGGGCTGCGAGGACGAGTTGGTGTCGGTCGTACATAGCACCAAGTCTCTGATCCCGGTCGTGCATGGCTGGGCGCACCAAAACCATGCGCCGCCAGATGAAAAGAAATCGGAATTCCGCCTGCATCGCCCGATGCAGGAGATCCTTGGCGATGCGCAGGCTGGGTTGGAGCGGTTGACGGACAAATTTGGTTCACGTCTGTTTCCCATGTTTGTGCCGCCTTGGAACCGCATTTCGCATGATGTGGTCACAAATCTGCATTCGCTTGGGTTCCGAATGCTTTCAACGGCAACTCCGCGCGAGACGGCTCAACCTGCTGCAGGATTGCTGCAGGTCAACACGCATGTGGATCCGATTGATTGGCGCGGGACGCGTGGGCTGGTGCAGCCGGATCACCTTATTACGACGACAGTTGATCTTCTGCGCGCCCGACGCGAGAACCAAAGCGATAACTCGGAACCTTTCGGAATTCTGACGCACCACCTTGTACATAACGAGGACATATGGTCCTTCACCCGAGAGCTAATAGAACGCCTTCTGGACGGCCCCGGAACTGTCTGGACCGCGCCTGACCACGAAAACACACGGAGACCCGAATGAGCCGATTGGATTCCATGCTGCGCCGCCTGGCCGCTCAACGTGATGGGCTGAACTGGGCGGTCGACCAGATTTCGGAGCAAGACGGGGATGTTCTGGACATGGGTTTAGGCAACGGCAGAACCTATGACCACCTGAGGGAAATCCTGCCCGACCGGCGCATCTGGGTGATGGACAGGGTCCTACAATGCCACCCATCCAGCACTCCGCCCGCCGAGGATTTCTTGCAGGGTGAAGCCGAACCCATGTTGCAGAAGCTGGCCGAAGGCGGCCCAAGAATTGCAATGGCGCATTATGATTTCGGACGGGGCATTAAGGAAGAGGACGTTGCAGAAGCCGCGCGCCTAAGCCCGTTCATTGCGGATGTCATGCTGCCCGGGGGGCTTTTGATTTCTGGCCAACCTCTGGTCGGATTTCAGCAGATCAAGGGACCCGACACCATCGCGCCGGATCGCTATCTGTTCTACAGATCCTGATCAGGAAACCCGCTGCCCACGCGACCAGACACCGTTCAAGGCCGGGGCCCCCTCACGCATACGAAAACGGATCACGTCGGCACGGGCACCGGGGCGCAATTCGCCGCGGTCATCAAGCCCGACAACCCGCGCCGGGGTCAGCGTCACAGTTTTCAGACCTCGGGCCATATCACCCCACATGTCGCCCAAGCGCGTTGCCGACAACAGCAGCGCTGCGGGAACATAGTCAGACGACAGAATATCGAGATGGCCCAATTCGACCAGATCGCGCGCGGCGACGTTTCCGGAATGAGACCCACCTCGGATCACATTTGGGGCTCCCATCATCACCTTGATCCCGTGATCGTGACAGGCGCGCGCAGCCTCGACCGTCGTCGGAAATTCCGCCAGCTTAATCCCATGGCCCGCCGAGGTGCACACCTGTTCCCGCGTTGTGTCATCATGGCTGGCCAGCATGGCGCCGAACCGGTTTGCCGCCTTGACAGTTTCGGTCTCATGCTTGTCGCCGTGACGGTCACGCAGACATTTCAGGTGCGCCACGTGCTGCAGAAAATCGTCATCGTTCATTCCGTGCTTGCCCTTCATATAGGCCTCTAGCTGGGTCATATCCCGAAACTGCCGCTGCCCGGGGGTGTGGTCCATGATAGAAACAAGGCCGACGCGATCCTCGGCATCGAATTCGTCCAGCTCCTCAACAAGCGTTTCCGAACAGACCTCGGCCCGAAGGTGGAGAAAGTGGCTGATCTTGAGCGCGTCCTGTTCCCGCAACTGCCAAAGTTCGCGGGACAGATCACGCGCATACTTTTGGTAACGCTGCCCACTTGGGATCGATCCGATGCGCATGGCGTCGAAAACTGTTGTAATGCCAGTGCTGGCCAATTCTGCATCATGGGCCAGGATAGCCGCGGCATGGGGCCAATCGACCTTGGGACGCGGCTGGATGTGACGTTCCAGATTGTCAGTGTGCAATTCGACCAGACCCGGGCACACATAATCGCCCTGACAATCCACTGCTCCCGCAGGAACACCACAGCCGGTCGCAACGTCGGCAATCGTTTCACCGACAATCCGCAAACTGCCGGTTACCGTTTCATTCGGAAGCACCAGCGTCGCATTGGCAAGGATCATTTCTTCTGTCATCTGAACTTCACACGGTTTGAGCTATTGGGAAGGCCACACTTAGGAGGCCAATGTGACATTCACGCGATACGCGATTTACTTTGCGCCCCCAGCTGGGGCCAAATGGACTGAGTTCGGAACCCGCTGGCTGGGCTGGGACATGGCGACCGGGCAACAGGTCGAACATCCACCTGCGAATGGCATAGACCTTGCTGCCGTCACCGCAGTGCCGCGCAAATACGGCCTGCATGCAACGATGAAGCCGCCCTTTCGACTGGCCCACGGGAAAACGGTGGCCGACCTGCAGAACGCTTGCGTCAAACTTGCCGATGCGCGCCCTGCCGTGACGTTGGATGGGATGGAAATTGCGCGGCTTGGTCGGTTTCTTGCCCTTCGTCCTGTCGGAGATGCCACTGAACTGAATGCTCTGGCCGCGGCTTGTGTTCGCGATCTGGATGGCTTTCGCAAGCCCCCGTCTGATGACGAACTGGAACGACGCCGGGCAGCGGGGCTGAACGCCATTCAGGACGCCAATCTTGTTCAATGGGGTTACCCTTACGTGATGGACGCCTTTCGCTTTCACATCACACTCAGCGGTCGTTTGGACAAAGAAACGCTGGTCAAGGTTCAATCCACGCTCGAAACAGATTTGGCGCCGTTGTTGCCCGCGCCCTTTCAGATCAACGACTTGGCGCTTATGGGCGAGGCCGAAGATGGTATGTTCCACCTGATCCAACGCTATGCCCTCTCAGGTTGAAGCTGCGACAGGATCGCGTCGATCGTTTGCGTCAGTGGACCAGAGTTGTCTATCTCGATCACACGGTCCAAACCTTCGGGCAAGGGGGCCGATGCACGCGCAAGGCGTCGGGCCTGCTCTGCCGCGTTTTCGCGGTCGCGATTGCACAAACGCTGCGCAAGAACCTCTGGATCGGCGGTCAGAGAGACCACGATCAGATCCTTGAATACGGCTTGTGCTTGCAACAACACCGTCCGTGACAGGTTGACCAGTACAGCATCCGCCAGTTGACGATCTGCTTCAATCTCGCGCGGGACGCCGTACAACAACCCATGCGCCGACCAATGCAGTGCAAAGGCACCATTGGTCACCATCTGCTGGAACTCGGCCGCAGATACACGGTCGAAATCCTCGCCGTCTTCGCCGGGTGGTCGGGTAATCACACGACGCACGCGACGTATACCCGGAGCGGTCGCGTCAAGCGCTTCCATAACGCTGTCCTTGCCAACACCTGATGGACCAACAACCGCTATGACGGGTGCAAGGGTCATGCGGCGGCCTTGGGGGTAAACCCGGACACGTCGATTTCGCGATCGCACACCCGGTTGCGCGCGTCTATATCGTGGAAAATACCTACAATCGCAGCGCCACGCGCCTTAGCCTCTTCGATCAGCGACAAAACGGTTTCGCGGTTTTGCGCATCCAAAGATGCGGTTGGTTCATCCAGCAACATCGCCGGATAATCATGTGCAAAGCCACGGGCTATGTTGACCCGTTGTTGCTCACCACCGGAAAAGGTCGTGGGGCTAAGGGACCACAGGCGTTCTGGGATATTCAGCCGTGCCAGCAGTCCGGCGGCCTTGTCCAATGCTGTTTGCTTGTCACATCCAACGGCCAACAAAGGCTCGGCCACGACTTCAAGCGTTGGCACGCGCGGCACGACCCTCAGGAACTGACTGACATATCCCAGCGTATCACGCCGCAAAGCGAGGATTTCGCGCGGCTGGGCCCGAGCGACGTCAAGACCACCGACCAGCACCTGACCTGACGCAGCCAGGTAGTTGCCGTAGATCACACGCATCAAAGTCGATTTGCCCGCGCCCGAAGCACCGGTCAACGCAACGCATTCCCCTGCGGACACCTTCAGGGTCGCGCCTTCCATGACGGGAATGACTGCACTACCTTGATTATGCAGGGTAAAACTTTTGCTGACGCCTTGTAATTCGATCATGTCGCCCTCTCAAACCTGCAGCACGCTCGAGACCAGCAACTGCGTATATGCATGTTGCGGATCGTCCAGCACCTGATCGGTCAAACCAGTTTCAACCACTTGCCCGTCCTTCATCACCATCAGGCGATCCGCCAACAGGCGGACAACGGCCAAGTCATGAGTGACGATAATGGCGCTCAGCCCCATCTCGCGGACCAAACCCCGCAACAGATCCAGCAAACGGGCCTGAACAGACACATCCAGCCCACCAGTGGGCTCGTCCATGAAGACCAGCCGGGGGCCAGTCACAAGGTTTCGCGCGATTTGCAGACGTTGTTGCATCCCACCGGAAAAGGCCGTCGGGCGATCGTCCACCCGGCTTTCGTCAATCTCGACGCGGCCAAGCCAATCGACCGCACGTTCCCGGATCTGGCCATAATGGCGATCACCTACCGCCATCAGACGCTCACCAATGTTCCCCCCCGCGCTGACTGACATGCGCAGGCCGTCCCGGGCGTGTTGGTGCACAAAGGCCCAGTCGGTGCGGCCCAGCATCCGACGCTCTGGCTCGGACATGGTGACCGTATCCACCGGACCATCCGCGCGCGTATCAAAAACGACCTGCCCATGATCTGGAACCAGATGACCAGCCAGACAATTCAGCAATGTCGACTTGCCTGATCCGCTTTCACCTACGATCCCCATCACCTCACCCGGGTAGAGATCGAAACTGACATCCGCACACCCGATACGGGCCCCGTAGGTTTTCCGGATGTCCTTCACACTTAATAACGGCGTCATGTCACTTACCTCGGGTCATAGGCAAATTCGATCCGGTTGCCGCCGGGTTCGCGGATCATGAAATGTATCTTGGGCCCTGCGCCGGACGGCTCGGGCGCAAATTCCACCTGAACGCCGGGCCAATCCTTGATCGCGTCGAACACGGTATCCAGCGACTCTCGCGACGGGATTTTGAAGGCGACATGGTGCAGGCCCACATTCGCGTGCCGATCAAAGCCACGCTGATCGTCGCCTTTCTGCTGCCATAGCGTGAGAACTGCCGAGCCGTTGCTGATAAAGGCCGATGGGTATTCGGGCCGACCACCCACCACGTCCCAGCCCAAGGCATCGACGAAAAAGGTTTTGGTGGCCTCAAGGTCAGCAACCGTCAGGCCCAGATGATCAATTCCCAAAACGTGCTCGCGCATCATGCCGCATCCTCCTTGGCCAAACGTCCTTCGTGCCCGGCCTCACGGCGAGACCGGCAATAATCCGTGTCCGAGCAGACAAACATCCGGTTTCCTACGTCATCCATGATGACCTCGTCCAAATAGCTGTCTTCAGCCCCGCACAGATCACATGGGTGGTCAGCCTTTGAGGCTTCAAAAGGATAATCTTCGAAATCCAACGACACGACCTTGGTATGTGGAGGCACTGCATAGATGCGCTGCTCACGCCCGGCGCCGAACAACTGGATCGCGTCCATCTCAAGCTTGGGGTTGTCGAATTTCGGGATTGGGGACGGATCCATCACGTAGCGGTCCGACACCATCACTGGATATGAATAAGAGGTCGAAATCGCCCCGTGCTGGCTGATATCCTCATACAGCTTTACGTGCATCAGCCCGTATTCTTCCAGACTGTGCATCTTGCGCGTCTCAGTCTCGCGCGGTTCAAGAAAGCGTAACGGTTCCGGGATGGGCACCTGATAGACGAGAATCTGATCTTCGCGCAGCTTTGCTTCGGGGATACGATGGCGGGTTTGGATCACGGTCGCCTTCTCGGTCTCTTCCGTCGTCTCAACGCCCGCCGTGTTTTCAAAGAACTTGCGAATGGAAACTGCATTGGTGGTGTCATCCGCACCCTGATCAATGACTTTGAACCTGTCATCGGGTGTCAGCGTTGCCGCCGAAACCTGTACCCCGCCGGTTCCCCAGCCATAGGGCATCGGCATCTCGCGGCTGGCAAAGGGGACCTGATATCCCGGAACGGCAAGGCCCTTAAGGATAGCCCGCCGGATCATCCGTTTGGTTTGTTCGTCCAGATAGGCAAAGTTGTATTCGCTCATAACACGCCTCTTTCCGTCAAATCCGCCTCAAGCGCTTGCGGTGTGGTAAAGTGGATGCCTTCCATCCCGACAGCCCGGGCACCTTCGATATTGTGCAGCCCGTCGTCGATAAAGATGCAGTCTTCCGGCGCGTGACCTGCGCGGTCACAGAGCATTCGGAAAATGCGGGCATCGGGCTTCATCACCCCTTCCTGACCGGAAACGACCAGGGTTCCGAACACCTCGCCCAAGCGCGGGTGTACCTTCAGCCCCTCGGGCCAAGTCTCCGCCGACCAGTTAGTGATCGCGTGAACCGGTGTTCCCTGCGCCTTCAGGCGATCCAGAAGGTCCCATGTTCCGTGTATCGGCTTTTCCACTGTCAGGGTGTAGCGTTCGACATACGAAGCAAAAAGCATTTGATCCTGCGGATCATCCAGTTCCTTGGCGAGGTCCGCGAAGCGCTCTCCGTTGTCGCCACGCGCATTCTTGGCCCGGAAATCGGTGCGTTCCAGAAAGGCGTGAACGGCCTCTTCCGAGCCCAGAGCATCGATCCAGGCCAGATGCGGTTGCCAGTCGATCAGGACCCCACCGATATCGAAAACAACAGCCTTCATTCCGCAGCCTCCTTCGGTGTGATCCGTCCTTGGGCTTCGCGGCGGAGTTTTCGAACCAGTTCCAGTTCAGACTGGAAATCCACGTAGTGGGGCAGCTTGATGTGTTCCAAGAACCCAGTGGCCTGAATATTGTCGGCGTGGCTCAGAACGAATTCCTCGTCCTGCGCCGGCGCACCGACATTGTCTTCGCCCAACTCTTCCCACCGAAGAGCGCGATCAACCAGTGCCATTGCAATAGACTTGCGTTCTGATTGACCAAAAACCAACCCATATCCGCGGGTGAATTGCGGCGGTTCGGTCTTTGATCCTTGGAATTGGTTGACGGTCTCGCATTCCGTCAGCTCAACCTCTCCGATTTCGATCGCGAAGTCGAGTTCAGGGATATCCATTTCGACAGGAACCTTGCCGATCCGCAACTCGCCCACGAATGCGTGGTTGCGCGCGTATCCACGTTGGGTGGAGTAGGCCATGCCTAGCACAAAACCTTCATCCCCGCGCGTCAGCGACTGCAGTCGCAAAGGACGGTTCGAGGGGAACTGCATCGGTTCACGCGTCAGATCGCCCGGAACGTCGTCACTGGCCGGTTCTTCCTGAATGATGTCTTCGCCCTTGAGAAATTCGGTTATATGCGGCGTCGGCTCCATGCGAGGCGGGCCTTCGGGCGCGGTCGCCTCGCCGCCTTCTGCGGCCAGTTTGAAGTCCAGCAGACGATGCGTATAGTCAAAGGTCGGCCCCAGCACCTGCCCACCCGGCGCATCTTTGAATGTCGCCGAGATGCGGCGATCACAGGCCATCTGGCCCGTTTCAACCGGGTTCGTGTAGCCAAACCGGGGCAAGGTTGTGCGGTATGCCCGCACCAGAAAAATCGCTTCGATCAGATCCCCCCGCGCCTGTTTGATGGCAAGCGCTGCAAGGTCGGGGTCAAACAAGGACCCCTCGGCCATCACCCGATTGACCGCAAGGCTCAACTGCGTGCGGATCTGCGCGATACTTAGCTCTGCAATTTCAGTTGGCCCGCGGCGTTCCTCGGCCAGCCAGGAATGCGCGTTTTCGATGGCCTTTTCACCGCCTTTGACAGCTACATACATGTTCAGGCCTCCGTAGAGATTTGAGTGCTGCGCGGCAGGGCTGCGACCTTGTCCCCGCAGGTAAAAAAGAAGTCGCAACCCAACGGATAAAGCGACGCATTCGCCTGCAAAGCTGAGACATCTGGCAAAGAGAGCTGTGATGTGTCCTTGATGCCAGGCCCCCGCAGCGTCGCGCCTTGCGGAACAAGCGCATCACATTCGACAATCAATGTCGCCGAGCGATCCGGGTATTCAGGCGTGCCAGTGCGAAACGGTGCCAAACCGCCCAAAGCCTGCCATGTACCCAGCGCAAAATCCGCACGGGTCGCATCAACGATCGGTGCGCCGGTGTGGAAGGTCAGCCACTGACGTACATCCGTCGTATCCGCCGCCCCCGCCAAGTAGACGCTTGTTTCGGGATCACACAGTGTCAGCAGCAAAGTCCCGGCCGCCACGGACAAAGGCTCTGGCGGGCGTGCACCAGCAAGCTGCCTGATTTCACCTGGTCGCGCCATAACTGTCATGGCCGCCCGAAACGCATGAGCTGCGTCGATCGGGGCGTTCGAAAACCCGCCTGAGAACTGCTGTTGTGCGTTCATCAATCTTCTCCGCGTACCAATGTGAAGAACTCCACTTTCGTGGCGGCAGCTTTGGCCGCACGGTTGGTCTGTGTGGCCGTCATCTGCTCCGCCAAAGGTTGGACCACCTGCGTGTCGATGGCCTCGGCCGCGTCGGTCTGCATCAGAGCATCTACCAGAGCCGCCACCTCGGCCTTGGGCTTTGATCGCCCCTGCACGTAGCCATGGCCAACCGTTCCGTCCTTCAACACCAACGAACAGCGCGTAACGGTCATTTCCCCAAGATTGAACGGAGCGCCAACCGCTCCCGCCCGCCCCCGGACCATCACACCGCCAACTTCAGGGGCGCGCAGCCATTCATACGCTGGATGAACGCCGGTTTGGCTCCAAAGCGCCATCAGGGCTTCTTCGGGCGCGCGGGCCAGTAACCCCATCCGCTTCTGACGGGCAACATCGGCTGGTTTGTCAAAATCTTCCATGAAAGCCTCTTGGCCGGGTTGTCTACATGAACTATACAACTAGACAAATATTACACTTCTACCCCGCCCTCTGCAATCCGCTAGCGTGTGAAGATTTAATGACATGAGCAAAACACCCGTCTGGAAAAGCATCGCCCTGAGCCTGACCGCCGACATCGCAGAAGGGCGCTTTGACACCGGCGACCGTCTGCCGACCGAAGCGCAATTGGCAGCAAAACATGGGGTAAACCGCCACACTGTGCGCAGGGCGCTATCGGACTTATCCGAGCAAGGTCTTGTTCACACCCGGCGCGGCGCGGGTGTTTTCGTGGCAGCGCGGCCAACGGACTACCCGATCGGAAAACGTGTTCGGTATCACAAAAGCATCTCAGCCAGCGGGAAAATTCCAGGCAAGAAAATCCTGACGCTGACCACGCGCGCCGCGGATCTGGCTGAAGCCGAGGCTTTAGGTCTCAACGCTGGGGATTCTGTCCACGTATATGACGGATTGTCCCTTGCAGACGGGCAACCAATTGCCTTGTTTCAAAGTGTTTTTCCCGCAGAGCGCCTGCCGAACATTCTGACAGCGCTTTCAGACACCCAGTCCGTCACCAAAGCGCTGCAGCTTTGCGGTGTATCAGATTACGTGCGTGTATCGACCCGTCTGACTGCACGAGCGGCGACCCCAACTCAAGCGCTGCATCTGCGTCTACAAGAAGGGGCGCCAGTTTTACATTCAGTGGGTGTCAACGCCGATGTGAACGATATACCGGTCGAGTACGGCCGAACCTTTTTTGCCGGTGAACGTGTTACTTTGACCTTGGACAAGGATTGAACGCAGCGGCCCTCCCGCCCGTCTTCGACCTCTTTACAGAGGCCTCATCCCGTTGGGCACAGCGCGGCGCTATGCCCAAAGCCGCAAGTGCGTTTCGGCTTTGCCGAGGCGCGCGCGGGCGCGGGAGAACAACGTTGTCGGATAAAAAACCTTATTCGTATTTTTCAAGGAACGCTTCTGCAGACAATGACCGGAAATCCGGCAAAGCGGCACGTAGTCTCGCGTTGTCCCAATCCCACCAAGCCAGGGTCATCATACGCTCTGCCACGCCAGCGGGGTAACGCGGCCTGATCGGTTCTGCCGTGACACCCGCAACGATCGTGTAAGGCGCGACGTTTTTTGTTACGATCGCGCCGGACGCGACAACTGCCCCGTGTCCGATCGTCACCTCGGGCTTGATGATAGCCGCGTGGCCGATCCAGGTATCGTGCCCAATCTCGGTGGTACGGCTGGCCCGGTGCGCAAACCAATCTGCATCGTCTGCCTCTCCGTCCCAATAATCCGCAGACCGGTACAGAAAGTGGTGCAGCGATGCTTTTTCCATCGGATGATCTGTGGCGCCGACCCGTGTAAAACTGGCGATATTGGCAAACTTGCCAATCCGCGCATTCGCAATGTCGCACGTGCGATCACAATAGGAATAATCCCCGAACGTTGAGTTTGCCACGCGAGTTCCTGCACCAATCTCTACATAGGCACCAAACTCACTGTTAGAGATTGCGCATTCGGGATGCAGAAACGGCTGATCCGCTTGAAGTCTTGCCATGCGTTTACTCAGATACCTCAGGCCGCTTTAACGGCCTTGGCCTTCGTCCGTTTAGGTTTGACTTCGCCCTGAATCAGGCGCCGTCGCAGCCAGCCCGAGAACCAATCCATCAACATCACCATCAGGATGATGAGGACGATGTAATAGGCGACCTCTTCCCAATCTTTTTGCGTAATAATCGCCTGGGTCAGCAAAAGCCCGATACCACCTCCCGTGATGGCACCAATAACCGTCGCGCTGCGGGTGTTAGACTCGAGGAAATACAAAAGCTGGCTCAACAGAACCGGCGTCACTTGGGGAATAACGCCAAAGCGGTAACGCTGAGGCGCATTCGCACCAGTGGACTGCACCCCTTCGATCTGTTTCTGATCGACGTTTTCCAAAGCTTCCGAAAAGATTTTGCCAAAAGTTCCCGTGTCAGTGACCAGAATAGCCAGCGCTCCGGTCAATGGGCCCGGACCGAAGGCTCGGGCCAGAACGACCGTCCAGATCAAGGCATCAACGCCACGAACAAAGTCGAACACGCGACGTGTCAGAAACCGCACCGACTTTAGCGGGTTGAAATTGCGCGTCGCCAGAAAAGCGAGCGGAAGCGCAATCATACCCGCCCCAAGCGTGCCAAGAAACGCCATGAGGATGGTCTCAAAAATTGCCCATGCCACATCCTGGTGCCGCCACATCTTATTGGTCCAGAAATCGTTGAAGATCGCGCCCGCTTCACCTGAGGCAGCCAGCCCGACCAATTGCGGGAAGGACTTGCCATAGTAGGGGCTGTCCAGTGTGAACCAGAACAATTCCCAGCCGTTGAAATAGCGGAACACCTCAGACCGGTTGCGGGTTACCGTCAATCGGCCCGCATCCGTGGTAATTGCCATGCGGTTTTTCGAAACATTGATCCATTCAGGCACCTCAGCCGACGGCAGCTCTGCCTGAACCCCTGCAGAACGGGTCGGTGTGGCGCGAACGGTTCCGTAGCCAGGAATGTCATATTCAACGTTCTCTGGACCAAAGCGCACGACGTGACCGTCTTCCAGATCAATTACCGTGGTCTCCCCCAAAGTAACCCAATCCGGGGCTTCACCGTCTGGATAGGCACCCTTGCGCTCACCCTCGATGGCGACCGAAACTTCGCCATTGCGGTTATCGCGCTCGACATGGGTCTTATAGCTGTAGCTGTCCGCCACCAACGTCTTGCCGTTCTCCCAATTTGCACGCTCGGCCAGTCCCGGCACATCGAACGCGAAGAAAACGTAAATCAGGTAGGCAAGAACTACTCCGGGAAGGCCGAAGTTCAGCAGCCGCTTGCAGTTGAACAGACTTCCGGCTTCTGCCTTAAGCTCGTCAATGCTGAGATTTGTGGCAAAGGTGCTCATGCCCGCGCTCCTTTCTCGGATCCGTGGGTCAGGCGATCGCGCAGCAGCCCCGAAATTTGGTCGACAACAACGATGGTGACAAACAGCAGAAGAAAGATCGCAGCGGCTTCGTCGTAGCGCCCCTGCCCCCAGGACATCGAATTGCGCAGTTCATAGCCAAGCCCACCCGCACCGACAAAACCCAGAATGGCCGACGCGCGGATATTGATTTCGAACCGCAACAAAGCATAGCTGACATAGTTCGGACCGACCTGCGGGATGACCCCCAGATACATCCTTTGCGACCAGTTCGCGCCGACCGAGTGCAACCCTTCGACAGGTTTCAGCGAGGCATTCTCGTTCACTTCCGAGAACAGCTTACCCAGCGCACCCGCCGTATGGATGGCAATAGCGATCATCGCAGGCACCGGGCCGCCGCCCAGCACAAAGATCAGAACCAAGGCAATCACGATTTCGGGGATTGCGCGGCACACATCGGCGATGCGACGAAACAGCGGGATCAGCGATGGCCAAAGCGCCATACCACGTGTCGACATAAGCGCCAGAAAGGTCCCAGCGATGGTACCAAGCAGCGTTGAAGCGGCCGCAATGTTGATCGTTTCGATCAGTGCGGGGAAGAACTTGACCAGATTGGCGGGCAGAGCGTCGATTTTTTCCCACGCTTCGGACAAAACCTCGGCCGGATAGTCAAAAATGCGGTGCCAGCCATCAATGAAACTACCGGCGTTACGATCGTCAGCTGTTTGGAAACCGGCGGCCATGAGGGCCACGAATACGATCAGAAGGATACCACCATAGACCCGCTTGCGTCGTGTCATCTCGGTATAGTCGGCCCGAATCTGGTCGACGCTGGGGGACCCTGCGGTCAGGTCTGTCATGGAATGCTCCTGAGTGGAAAAACGGGGCCCGGTTTCGACACCGGACCCCGATATTGGGGATGTGCAGGCTTAGTTAGACTTCAGCTTGCGTGCTTCGATGATGACTTCGTAGGCTTCGTGGGTGATCGGCTCGAACGCCTTCGCTTCACCCGCGGCTACGCCGTAAAAGCACTCGCGGTCTTTCTCAGCCAGACCCGCCATCAGAGCGGTCATCTTTTCTTTCACATCTGCTGGCAGAGCTTGGCGCAGAACAACCGGGCCTTCCGGGATCGGCTTGGACTGCCAGATCATGACCATGTCGTTCATGTCGACCAGACCTGCGTCAACCGCGCGGCGCAGCGCACCCGAGTTGAAACCGTCTTCCCAATCGCCCAGACCGTCGGCCCATGTTACGCCGCCATCAACGTCACCGTTGTTGACCGCTACGATGGTTTGCTCATGGCCGCCGGTGAATTTCACTTCGCCAAAGTAGTCGCCCGAATCCATGGTCGCGCCGGTGGCTGCGGGGATTTCGATCGAAGGGATCAGATAGCCCGAGGTCGAGTTCGGATCACCAAAACCAAAGGTCTTGTCCTTCATATCTTCCAGCGAGGTGATGCCGCTGTCCTTGCGCGCGAAACCGATCGAATAGTAGCCGTAGCCGCCGTCCAGGTTCACCTTGACCAGCACCGGCTCGACGGCTTCTGGGTCAGACAGATAGGTTTTGGCGTAACCCGAGGCACCCAACCATGCCATGTCGATGGTGCCGCCCAGCAGGCCCTGAATTACGCCGTCATAGTCGGCAGGGGCGAACAGTTTGGTTTCAACGCCTAATGTTTCTTCGGTGTATTCGCGCAGGCACTCGTTGTTGTTCAAACGGTCCTGAGCGTTCTCGCCGCCCAAAATGCCGATGCGGAATTCGTTGATATCCGCAGCCAAGGCCGGTGTGGCCATTGCAGTTGTGGCCACTAGGGCAGCAATCAGTTTTTTCATCTCGAGTCTCTCCGGTTTGATATGCCGGCCTTTCATCGGCCGGTCGATGAAAGGGGTGGGTGGTTTAGATGGTCGCTTCTGCTTCCATCAGGGCTTTTTGGGTCGCGTCGAGCGTTTCGATCTCGGTCGAGGTTGCCTCTTCCGAGAAACTTGCATCAGCGCCATAAATTTCGCGGGCGACACCGGTTGTCAGTTGCTCGGGCAGGCCATCAAACACGATGCGCCCGTCGCGCATTCCCACAACGCGGTCGCAATAGCGGCGGGCGGTGTCCAGTGTGTGCAAGTTGGCAATGACAGTGCGGCCATCCTCTTCGTGGATACGGCGCAGGGCTTGCATGACAACTTGCGCGTTCATCGGATCAAGCGAGGCGATGGGTTCATCCGCCAGAATGATGCTGGGGTCCTGCATCAGCGCGCGTGCAATGGCTACGCGTTGCTGTTGTCCACCCGACAGCGCCTCGGCGCGTTTGGGGGCGTGTTCCGCAATGCCCAGGCGATCTAGAATATCGATAGCGCGGTGAATCTCGTCCATCGGAAACAGGTTGAACATGGTGGCCAACGTGGAATGGCGGTTCAACGTGCCATGCAAAACGTTCGAGACCACATCCATGCGGGGTACCAGGTTGAACTGTTGGAAGATCATCGCACAGTCCGCCTGCCAGGCGCGCTTGTCGCGACCCTTCAGCTTGGTTACGTCACGACCTTCAAAATTGATCTCACCTTCACTGGCGTCGGTGAGGCGGTTGATCATCCGAAGTAAGGTCGATTTACCTGCACCAGAGCGTCCGATGATCCCGATCATCCCGGGCTTGTCTATTTCCAGCGTCGCAGTGTCCACAGCGACGTTGTCACCAAAACGCTTGGTCAGTTTCTTGATGTGCAGCACGAGCCACCCCCAATTCATGTTGGGGGTCAGCTAAAGACGATCTTCAACGGCTTTGTGTAAGTTCGGTGAAAGTTTTGTAAACGCCCACAGCGCCAAGAGGCCTACCCAACCTCGTATATCGCAGGTATACGCGGGCCGACTCGATATCTGACATGAGGCCCCCCAATGAGCTTTGACCGCAGCATCAAGATCGCTCCGTCGATTCTGTCCGCCGACTTTGCCAATTTCGGCGCCGAGATTCAGGCGATCGAAGCGCAAGGTGCCGATTGGGTGCATGTTGATGTGATGGACGGGCATTTTGTGCCAAACCTGACCTTCGGCCCCCCTGCCGTCAAAGCCTTCCGCCCGCACGTAAAGACGGTAATGGACGTGCATCTGATGATCACTCCTGTCGATCCGTACATTCAGGCTTACGCCGACGCAGGCGCCGACATCCTGACCGCACATGTCGAGGCCGGGCCACATACGCATCGCACATTACAAGCCATTCGAGCGGCAGGGATGAAAGCAGGCGTTGCACTGAACCCTGGCACCCCAGCCGACGCGGTCGAGCATTTGCTGGATCTTACGGATCTCGTCTGCGTCATGACCGTGAACCCCGGTTTCGGAGGCCAGAAGTTCATCGACCTTACCGACAAGGTCCGCAAGCTGCGACAGATGATCGGCGACCGCCCGGTTCACATCGAAATCGATGGTGGTGTTGATCCAACGACGGCCCCGTTGGTTGCCAAAGCTGGCGCTGACGTTCTGGTCGCCGGATCGGCTGTATTCAAAGGTGGATCAGTGGATCAGCCTGAGGTTTATGGCCAAAACATCCAAGCTGTGCGGGTAGCGGCTGAGGCAGGGGTGTCTTGAGCGCAAGCCGCTAGGCAAAATGCGCATCGCCAACCCTCTTGGAGCCCCAAAAGCGGGATTCACGCCGCCTTGACGTTCTTGTTGAGAACCCGCGCGCTATTGGCGTTGGTCGGGTTTGGCAAGTGGGTATTGCCTGCCTTTTCTCAAAGCGACGACATGACCAATATTCAAACGAATGGCCATTCAAATGCTGGAGAAGACAATGGCAAGATCATTCTGGCAGTTTTGGCTATTTTTGATACCCGGGTTCGCGGTATCTTATCTGATTTCTATCTTCTCCCACGATTTAATGGGCATACCTCGGGGGGTACCTTTCGGTCGCTTTGGAGTGATTGGGGCTATTGCTCAAATTTCACTGTTGTTGTTACCCTTTGCAATCGGGGCCTCACTGGCAGCAATTTTCTACTTCAAACGGCACGCCACAACGGCAACTCAACAAGAAATCACTAACTGTTCAAGGAAAATCGGGGGTGTTGCGCTGCTTCTGACCTTTCTGTTTTTTGCGCTGTCAGGAGCATGGTTTGGCCTAATACAAGCACCTGGTTGGATGATTATCATCGTCCTTTTTGCGCCAGCTTTATCTGCAACGGCTTTGTTCTGGATCACGTTCCCGATCACCGTTCGATTAATTGTTTTTTGGAAAAGCCTTAGCTGAAGAATGTGAAAAAGAAAAAGGCCGCCCCATGTGGGGCGGCCTTTCTTAGTTCAACCGGTTGGGTCCGAGATTATTCGACGAATAATCTCAGCACCGTCACCGATTACTCGATGATTTTCGACACAACGCCGGCGCCGACGGTGCGGCCGCCTTCGCGGATCGCGAAGCGCAGACCGTTTTCCATCGCGATCGGTGCGATCAGCTCAACGCCGAACGACACGTTGTCGCCAGGCATGACCATCTCGGTGCCTTCGGCCAGGGTCACGGTGCCTGTCACGTCAGTTGTACGGAAGTAGAACTGAGGACGGTAGTTCGCGAAGAACGGGGTGTGACGACCGCCTTCTTCCTTGGTCAGGATGTAGGCTTCGGCTTCGAACTTGGTGTGCGGTGTAACCGAACCCGGCTTACACAGAACCTGGCCACGCTCAA